>JAJYLH010000026.1 GCA_021787845.1 Myxococcales bacterium
GTTAAGCCCTCCAGAGCCGATGGTACTGCACGGTTTCCGTGTGGGAGAGTAGGACGCTGCCGGAGCCTTTTCCACCAGACGGTCCGCGACTCCCCTTCGAGCCGCGGACCGTCTGCTTTTCTCCACCCACCGAGCCGACCCCGTCCCCGACATCGGAGCGCGGACTTCTCGTCGACCGAGAGGCGCGGGCCTTCGTGCCAGTCGTCGGGATTGCCGGCGTCCCCTCGCTGACGCGAGCGCTTCGTCCCGGCTCACCGGCCCGTTCGCGCGTGCCTCGCGCCCGCGCCCCGGAATCGCCTCTGGCGCGCGCGCGCCGGATGTGCTAGTGCGTCCACTCCGGCAGGAGGTGCCGAATGGAAGCGCTCCAGCGAATCCAGTGCGAGTGGTGCGGCGGGCTGAACACGACCGACCGCGTTTCTTGTTTCTCGTGCGGTGCGCCGCTCAACGTGACGAAGCTCGTCACCGCGTCCGGCTGGCGGGAGGCGCCGCGCCTTCGGGACATGACGGAGTTCCACTTCGGCGCCTCGACGTGCCAGGTCGAGGGGGAGCTGGTGCCCGTCGCGGAAATCCATCTCGACGGCGGCGACGAGGTGTTCTTCGAGCACCACGTCCTTCTGTGGAAGTCGGACCAGGTTCGCCTCGGCGTCTTACCGCTCAAGGGCGGGATGAAGCGCGCGCTCGCGGGGATGCCATTCGTGGTCAGCGTCGCCCACGGTCCGGGCCGCATCGCCTTCTCCCGCGACCAGGCCGGCGAGGTGGTGGTGCTCCCGCTCCATCCGGGGATGGAGATGGACGTGCGCGAGCACGCGTTCCTCCTCGCGAGCCACCACATCCAGTATTCCTACGTGCGCATCAAGGGGCTGAAGAACATCCTTTTCGGCGGCCAGGGGCTCTTCATGGACCGGTTCGTCACCGGCGACCAACCCGGGCTCCTGATGCTCCATGGTTATGGCAACGTCTTCGAGCGGCACCTGGCGCACGGCGAGAGCGTGCACGTCGAGCCGGGCGCGTTTCTCTACAAGGACGCCTCGGTGACGATGGAAGTGGAAACCCAGAAGCTCTCGACCGGTTTCTTCGGCGGGGTCGGGATGAGCCTCGCCAAGATGACCGGCCCCGGCCGCCTGGGCATCCAGTCGATGTACGTCCACCACGTCACGGATTAGGAGGCGCCATGGCGAACCCCTCGAACGTGGTCGGCGGTGCGTGTCCCTGGTGCGGGCATGTGAACGACCTGGCGGCGCGTGCTTGTCGCGGTTGTGGTGCTGCGATCACGGCGGCACCGGTGGCGGACGAGTCCGGCTGGATCGAGATGCCGGGCGCCAAGGATCTGGCGGAGCTCCAGTTCGGTCGGTCGAATCTGCAGATTGCGGGGAAGGTCGTGCCCGTCGCGGATTTCAATCTGGCCGAGGGCGATGACGTCTACTTCGCGCATCACCAGCTCCTGTGGAAGGATCCGCGGGTGCAAGTGATCACGCGCAGCCTCAAGGGTGGGTGGAAACGGCTCTTCGCGGGGATGCCGCTCGTGATGGTCGAGGCCAAGGGGCCAGGACATATCGCGTTTTCCCGCGACGTGCCGGGGGAGCTGGTCGCGGTGCCGCTCGACGTCGGGCAGGAGATCGACGTGCGCGAGCACGTGTTCATGGTGGCGAGCGGGTCGGTCGCGTACGACTGGTTTCCGACGGGCGTCTGGTATCGGACCCAGAACGGCGACGAGACCGAGATGCACTATCCGATGGGCATGTTCATGGACCGCTTCTCGGCGCCGGCGCGGCCCGGGCTGCTCCTCCTGCACGGCGCGGGGAACCTCTTCACCCGCACCCTCCAGCCGGGTGAAACCCTCTACGTCCGCCCGCGGGCGCTCGTCTACAAGTCGTCGTTGGTGTCGATGCATCTGGTCATCCAGTCGCAACAGCTCGGCGTTTTCACTGGATTTCTGAGCTACCTCTGGCTCCAACTGCGCGGGCCGGGGAAGGTCGCGATCCAGTCGGCCGACAAGCATCACGAAGAGCATCGCCAACCGATCGTCGCGACGAGCGGCAGCTATGCCTCGTTCTGACACGTGGGGCTGCGCTGCCTTGGCGCTGGCGGCGGTTCTGATGTTCTTGCCCTCCTGCGGCGGGGGCTGCGAATGCGTCTCCGACTCACGCAATGTGACGGTGACGGTAACGTCGGCCAGCAAGAGCGGCGCCATCGACGGTGTGGAAGCGACCATCATCAGTCCGATCAAGGAGACCATGCCCTGCCAGGTCAACGGTTCCGCCACCGAGTGCGTCTTCGGCGAACGCAAGCCCGGGAAATACTCGGTGCAGTTCACGGCTCCCGGTTACCAGCCCAAGACCGTCACTTTGACGTTGACCTATCGACCGCCCTCATCGATCGATGACGCTCTCGGGCTCTGCACCTGCCCGTTTTACGGCGTGGGTCCTTCGAACGTGACGCTCGAACCCGCATCGTGAGCCTGTTCGTGCGGCTGGCCGGCCGACCTGGGTTCTGGGCGCGAGTTTCATCCGGTTGCGGTTACGTAGGGCGGGGGCTTGTCTCCCCGCCGTTTCCGCGGCATCGGCATCGCGGCGGGGGACGAGCCCCATGAGCGTCAACCTGTCGTCGCGTCGGGCCGGACCGGGATCGTAGGGCGGGGGGCTCTCGCCCGCTTGATTTTCCACGCCGGGCGTCCTAGACCTGCCCTCCATGCCGGTGCTGCACCTCATCGACGGTTCGGGCTACCTCTTCCGGGCCTACCACGCACTGCCGCCGCTGTCGACCTCGAAGGGCGTGCCGACGGGCGCTGTGCGGGGGGTCGCCTCGATGCTCTTGCGCGACCTGCGCGAGCAGAAGCCGACCCACCTCGCGGTCTGTTTCGACAAGGATGCGCGGGTGAAGCGGGCGGAAATCTATCCGGAGTACAAAGCGACGCGCCCGCCGCCGCCGGACGACCTGGTGCCGCAGTTCGCGCTCGTCCGCGAGGTCGTGCGCGCGCTCAATCTGCCGATGATCGAGGTCCAAGGCTACGAGGCGGACGACATCATCGCGACGCTCGCCAGGGTTGCGAACGAGCGCGGATTCCAAGTGGTCGTCCACTCGGGCGACAAGGACCTGATGCAGCTCGTGCAGGACGGGTACGTGCGCTTCTACGACGGCCTCAAGGACAAGTGGTTCGAGGAAGCCGAGGTGAAGGCGAAGTGGGGAGTCGCTGCCAAACAAGTGGGCGACCTGTTGGCGCTCGTCGGCGACAAGGTCGACAACGTGCCGGGCATCCCGGGCGTCGGCGAGAAGACGGCGGCGCTCCTGCTCGGCGAGTTCGGCTCGCTCGACCAGGTGCTCGCGCGCGCGGAGGAAATCAAGAAGCCGAAGCTCCGGGAGAATCTTCTCGCGCATCGCGAGCAGGTGAAGCTCGCGCGACGGCTCGTGGCGCTCGAAGACCACTTGGAGCTGGGCGTCACGCTCGATGACCTCGCGCGAAAGCCCATCGACGACGCGCGGACGAAGGCGCTGTTCACCGAGCTGGAGATGTACTCGCTGATGAACCAGCTTCCGGCGCCGGAGCAAGCCCCGGTCCATGCGTCGAAGGTCGAGACGACCATCGTCCGGGACCTCGCGGCGCTCGATGCGATGATCGCGACGCTGACCGCCGCGCCGCGCATCGGGATGCGCCTCGTCACGACCAACGATCGACCGCTCGTCGATGCCATCGTCGGCTTCGCGTTCGCCGTGCCGGAGCTGGGCGCCCCTTCGCATTCGCACGTTGCATCGGTCCGATCGGACGGATCGGTCGGATCGGACGACGTGGATCGGGGAGGGGGCGCGAAGGTCTTCTACGTGCCCGTGGGTCACGGCGGTCTTGGCGCGCCGGTGCTCGCGGAAGCCCTGCTGCTCACGAAGCTCAAGCCGCTACTCGAAGGCGGGAGCCCCTTCAAGGACGGCCATTCGCTCAAGGCGACCGCGACGGCACTTCTCAAGCGCGGCGTATCGCTCGGCGGCATCGGCATCGACGTGGAACTATGTTCGTTTCTTCTGAACTCGGCGCGCAAGGAACATGCGCTGGCGGATCTCGCGCGCGAGCGGCTGTCGACCGAGCTTCCGCCGCCGCCGATGGACAGTCGAAAGCGTCTGGCTTATGCCTCGGCGTTGCCGGAGGAGGTCGCGGTTCACGCGGGCGCGGGTGCCGACGCGGTGTTGAAGCTCGCGACGCAGCTCGAGGAGGAGCTTGGGCGGAATGGCATGGCGCGGCTGTGGACCGACCTCGAGCGCCCGCTGATTCCGGTGCTCGCGCGGATGGAGGTGACCGGCATCCGGGTCGATGTCGAGGCGATGCACGAGCAGTCGGCGGAATTCGAAAAGGAAATCGCGGGGCAGCTCGCGGAGATCGAAAAGCTCGCGGGCAAGGCGTTCAACGTCAACGCGCCGGCGCAGCTCGCGGAGGTGCTCTTCGATGTTCTCAAGCTGCCGGTGGTCCGTCGCGGCAAGACCGGGCCGTCGACCGACGCCGAGGTGCTGGAGAAGCTCTCCGAGGAGCACCCGCTGCCGGCGAAGGTGCTCGAGTATCGGAGCATCTCCAAGCTGAAGAACACGTACCTCGACACGTTGCCGGAGCTGATGGCGGCCGACGGACGCGTCCACACGACTTTCAATCCCATCGGCGCGGCCACGGGGCGGCTGAGCTCGAACGAGCCGAACCTTCAGAACATCCCCATCCGCACCCAGCTCGGCCGGCGCATCCGCGCGGCGTTCGTGGCCGACCCCGGGTCGCTCCTGGTCAGCGCGGACTACTCACAAATCGAGCTGCGCATCCTCGCGCATGTCTCTGGCGACCGCGCGCTCGTCGATTCCTTCCGTCGCGGCGAGGACGTACACACGCGGACGGCGGCGGAGACCTACGGCGTGCTGCCGCTAATGGTGACGCCGGAGATGCGGCGCGTAGCGAAGATGATCAACTACGCCATCGCGTATGGCTTGAGCCCATACGGACTCTCGACGCGGCTAGGGATTGCGCAAGACGAGGCGAGGCGGGTCATCGATGCCTATTTCGCGCGCTACTCGGGCGTGAAGAGCTGGCTCGATGAGACTGTCGCCAAGGCGCGAACGACGGGTTTCGTCTCGACGCTCTTTGGTCGCAAGCGGCAGCTCGCGGATTTGCGGTCCAAGAACCCAGCCGCGCGCCAGGCCGCCGAGCGCGCCGCGGTCAACGCGCCGATTCAAGGCACCGCGGCGGACATCGTCAAGCGCGCCATGCTGGCCGTCGACGCCGCGCTCGTGCGCGAGATGCCAGAAGCGAAGATGCTCCTCCAGGTCCACGACGAGCTCCTCTTCGAGGTCCCCCGGGAGAAAGTCGAGATGCTGGAAAGTCTCGTTCGCCCGCTGATGGAACGCGCCTTCGAGCTCTCGGTGCCGCTGCTCGTCGACATCGGGCATGGCACGAGTTGGGCCGACGCGCACTGAGGCTGACGGCCCCGCTCGCGAAGATCGGACGCGTTGGACTCGCGATAGCCCGTGCGCGTCAGCCCAGCGGGGGAGAGAGCGCGCGGTGGTGACGTTCAGGTTAGACGCGAACGTGCTCTTCACGGCGGCCAATCCGGAGAAGGAGCCGGAGGCGACGCTGCTCGACTTGGGCGAGGCAGGGACCGTGGACGGCTTGAGCCGTGGGCGTGAGCCCGCGGTTCCTAGCAACCACCCGCGTCGCAGACAGGGACCGCGGGCTGACGCCCGCGGCTCAAGCCCTCGCGAAATAGGCGATCGGCCTTTTCGGCGAGGGTCTAGCGCGTGACCATCGTCGCTTCCACGCACGTCGGACCCTTGTCGGGGAGATCCTTGCAGCGGTAGACGCCGTTGTTGTGGGGGTCGCTCGAACGGATGAAGACCCATTGCGCCGGTTCGGTACCGAGCGACCTCGAGCCCTGTATTAATCGTTGCGAGAGTATCTGCACCTCGCATCATCAGTCGTGGCACGGGCGTCCCCGCCCGTGTAGCCTTCGTTGTGGCTTTCACGGGCGAGGATGCCTGTGCCACGAGACTCCGACTGCGACTACTTTCGCAACGATTGATACCGTCGCGCAGGCGGCGGTGAGAGCGACCGCGAAAACGATCAGCCAGCGACCCATGTCGTTCTCGTCGCGCCGAGTGGCGCGCCTTCATCCCGAGCGGTCGGCCCAGGAGCTCTGACCACCAGGCGTCATGGCACCTTCAGCCCCAGCTCGCGGAAGAAGAAGGCGTACTCGTCGGCGCTCATGTCGATGGCCTCGCGGACCTGGTCGGCGCCGGTGTGGCCGGAGTGCTTCTGGATGCGCAAGAGCACCGGGGTCGTCGGGCTCGCCCACTGCATCCGGGCGGCGAACTTGCGGGCGTGCATCGGGTCCACCCGGTCGTCGGCGTCGGCGGAGAGCAGGAGCAGCGCCGGGTACTTCGTGCCCTTCGCGACGTGCTGGTACGGCGAGTAGGCGTCGAGCACCTTGAAGTCCGCCTCCTTCGCCGGGTCGCCGTATTCGGGAATCCAGGTCCGGCCGCTGCCGAAGAGCTGGTAGCGCAGCATGTCGAGGAGCGGCACCGCGCACACCACCGCGTGGAAGAGCTGCGGCGTCTGCGTCATCGCCGCGCCCATCAGGAGTCCGCCGTTGGAGCCGCCGGCGATCCCCAGATGCCCGGCGTCCGTCCAGCCGCTCGATTCCAGCCACTTCGCCGCCCACTCGAAGTCATCGAAGACGTTCTGCTTGTGCGCCCCGCGCCCGTCGTCGTGCCAGGCTCGGCCGTACTCGCCGCCGCCGCGGATGTTCGCAATCGCGTAGAGCCCGCCGCGCTCGATCCACGGGATGATGCTGGACCGGAAATCCGGGGTCAGGCTGACGTCGAACCCGCCGTAGCCGTAAAGGATCGTCGGCACGCGGCCGTCGGGCCTGGTCGTCTTCGCGCGGATGAGGAACATCGGCACCCGGGTGCCGTCCTTCGAATGATAGAAAATCTGCTCGGTCGTGAAGCGGCTGGTGTCGACCGGCAGCTTCACCCGCGCCCACAGGCTCTCCTCGTCTTTCGAGGCGGACGCTTTCCACACCTCGCCCGGCGTCGTGAACGAGCTGTAGCCCAAGTAGAACGCGTCCTCGTCGGGATTGCCGACCACCGCGTAGACGCTGCCGATGCCGGGGAGCTTCACCGGCTTCAGATCGGTGCCATCGAGGTTCGTCAGCTCGACCTCGCTCGCGGCGTCCTTCAGATAAGACAGCGCGAGATGGTTCCCGACGATTTCCACGTCCTGCAGCGCGGCGTGCGGGTTCTCCGGCACGACCTCCTGCCAGTCCGCGCGCGCGGGCTTCGCCGGGTCGACCCGGAGCACGCGGCTCATCGGCGCGCCGTCGTTGGTCAGGATGTAGAAGCGATCCTTCCAGGCTTGCCCGACGTAGGTAGAGTCGTGACCGACGACGAGGAGCTTGAACTCGGGCTTCTGGGCGTGGAGGTCCTCGTACCAGATGTCGTTTTCGTTCCAGCCGCGCTGGACGTAGACGAAGAGCCAGCGCCCGTCGCGAGAGAGCTGCTGCGCGAGGAACGTCGTCGGGTCGTGCGTCGCCGGATGGACGAGCGGATCGGTCTTCGGGTCGGTCCCCAGGCGATGGAAGCGGATTTCGCAGTAGCCCGGCCGCTCGTCGACGGGGATGCTCGGGCCCGACGGCAGGAATTCGTAGTAGAAGCCGGTCGAGTCGGGCGTCCAGCTCGGTTGCGCGTACTTGCCGCCGGGGATGACATCGGTCGTCGAGACTTTTCCGCTCGCGACGTCGATGACGTAGAGAGTCGCCTCGTCGGAGTTGTTCTCGTGCCGGGCGTAGACGACTTTCGTGCCGTCCCAGGAGGGCACCCAGACCCCGAGCGAGCTGGAGTAGTCCTTCGACCAGGTGTTCGGATCGAGCAGGACGTGCTCTTCGCCATTCTCGCCCTCGCGCCAGTAGATGATGCCCTTCTCCTTGGTCGCGAGCCGGCGTTGATAGAAGAAGCGGTCGCCGCGGTGGACGGGCGGGGAAATCGAGTCGACGTAGTAGAGCTCGCCGAAGCGCTTGGCGAGCGCCTCGCGGCCGGGCAGCGCGTGGAGCCAGGTCCGCGCGACGTGGTCCTGCTCGCGCATCCAGGCCTGCACCTCCGGGCTCTTCGCGTTCTCGAGCCAGCGGTAGGGGTCGGGAATCCGGACGCCGTGCAGCACGTCGACGACGTCGTCGCGACGGGTGGAAATCGTGGGCAACGCGGGCTCCTTCGCGAGTCGATGCGCGCGCCGGCACGCGCCGGGCGTGTGCGCGCAGCCTCCAACGAGCGCGACGACAAGCAGCCAGGCGACGGGTGGGCGCGACATGGCGCGCGGTGATAGCTCGGGTGGGCCGCCGAAGCAACGGGGTCGCGCGAGCCGGTCGGCGGGAGTCCGCACCCCGGCGGAAGACCCTCGCAGCGGTCCGGAAGAAGTCCGCACCTCGGCGGAAGACCCTCGCAGCGGTCCGGAAGAAGTCCGCACCCCGGCGGAAAACCCTCGCAGCGGTCCGGAAGAAGTCCGCACCTCGGCGGAAAACCCTCGCAGCGGTCCGGAAGAAGTCCGCACCTCGGCGGAAAACCCTCGCAGCGGTCCGGAAGAAGTCCGCACCTCGGCGGAGTATCGTACCCGCCTCGAGGCCGCTCGGGATGAGCGGTGGAGTACCGTACCCGCCTCGAGGGCACTGGCTGTACCCGGACACTCACGTGTCCGGCTCCAAGGGCGGAACGTGGAAAGCGTCTTCCGGCTTGAGGCCCTGGACGACGGCGAAGGTGTCGCCCCAAATCCGTTCTTCGGCGACGTGCTTGAACCCCGCGGCGGCGATGCGCTCGGGGAGGTGCTCGACCGGTCGGGTGGTCGTCTGGGTGAGGGCGTAGGTCAGGGCCACGAGGGGCGCGCGCAGGGCGCGCGACAGCGCCCGGCGGGTCCGGGAGCGCGGAACGACCTCGTCGCAGACGAAGAGGACGCCTTTGGGCACGAGGCGCGAGAACGCGGCGCGCAGCGCGTAGTCCTGCTCCGGCGGATCCA
Organism: Myxococcales bacterium; assembly: GCA_021787845.1. GTDB lineage: Bacteria > Myxococcota > Myxococcia > Myxococcales > JAJYLH01 > JAJYLH01. The sequence goes on from JAJYLH010000026.1 coordinate 9,020, forward strand.
TCTCCGAGAACGCGAGGCAGGAGACGACCGCGTCGAGGCTCGCGGGCGGGACGTGATCCTCGATCTCGGCGGCGCTGGCTTCGATCCAGCGGACGCGAGCACCCTTCGGGAGCGGCCGCTGGCGGGCGACGTCGAGCATCCCGGGGGAGCGGTCGATCGCGATCACGTCGGCGTCGCGCTCGAGGCAGGCGAGGGTCAGGGCGCCGGTCCCGCAGCCGATGTCGAGCACCCGGCGGCCCCGCCGCACCGCCAGCCCGGCGACGGCGGCGCGGACTCCGTCGATGCGCCCGCGCGAAAGCATCCGGACGCCGCGGTCGTATCGCTCCGGCGCCGATTCCAGAACCTTCATCCACACGAAGCTGCTCATGAGGCGACCTTAGCAAACGCAGAGCAGGGCGGGGGCTCGTCCCCAGCCGTCGTTCCTTGGGCGCCGCGGATCGGCGGGGGACGAGCCCCCGCCCGACGGTGCGGAGTGGCGGATACTTGTGGCACGGGCGTCCTCGCCCGTGGAAGTCCAGCCGAACCCACAGGCATGGAAGCTTCCGAAGCGCTCACGGGCGAGGACGCCCGTGCCACGATCTCGGTGTCTCAGTCGGCAGAGGATCGTCGCCGCCGAGGCGACGCCTCTGCGCCCGCGCCGTCAGAGCTGGTTCCAGACCGCTTCGCGCTGCATCCGGACGCTCTTCGCGGAGAGCATCGGGCAGAACGGTGCGACCTCGGTGCGGTCCCACCAGCGGCCCGTGTGCCACCACGTTTCCAGGTCGGTGAACCGGTACCGGTAGATCGTCGAGCGCACGTAGCGGGGGCCGTGCTTGGGGAACGGGTTCTTCGCCAGCAGCGCCGTCACCTCGGGCCGGTTCTGCGTGAGGCGCGCCAGCAGCGGGAGAAACCACATCGTCCGGTCGCAGGCCCCGAACGGCGCCGTCCACATCTGGTAGTCGAGCCGCGGCTGGAACGGCTCCACGAACGCCGGCCGGCTCTGGAGGTCCTGCGGCTGGTACTTGAAGACGTACGGCTTCCAGGTGACCTTGTCGTCGCTCCCTTCGAGGAGGACCTCGCGCCGGTCGGAGCGCACCGCGGCGTTCACGGCGTAGAAGTTCACCGCGCGCCATCCGTGCGCCCAGCGGATCGATCGCGAGAGCGATTCGGGCAGGTCGAGGTGCCGCTCGAAGCAGCCGACCAAGGAGATGCCCGTGAGGAGGAGCCACGCCGCCGCGACCGGCGCGCCCAGCGCGACGAGCCATCGCGGTCGCGCCGCGAGAGTGGTCACGCGCTCACGCCACCTGCGCGGAAACATCGCGTCGTCGAGGAAGAGGACCACCAGCGCGAGGAGTATCAGCGCGAGGAACGCCTGGTTGCTGATCGCCGCGGTCAGAATCAGGAAGCCGAGGAGGCCGAGAGCGCCCGCGCGCCGGATGCGTCGCGGGAGGAAGAGGAGGAGCGGCGCGAGTAGCTCCAGCGCCAGCGCCGCCGCCGCCAGGAAGTGCTGGAACCAGCCGGGCAGATGGAAAACGAAGTACCCGAGCCACGTCGGCAGCGGCTGCGCCTCGAGAAAGAGCGGGACGGCGGTCAGGTGCCGCCACGACGCCAGCGGACTCGTGAGCTGGGCGAGACCGGAGCCGATGAGCACGACGGCGAAGAGCACCCGGAGCATCCAGAACGGCAGCGCTGGCGGAGAGCGGGTGCGCCACAGGCCCGGCCACGGCGTCCACGGCGCGAGGAAGATCGCGAGGAGCGCCGTCTCGAGGAGCAGCGAGTCGAACGGGTAGGAGAGGAAGTCGCCGCCGACGTTCGCGAGCGAGAGGTAGAGAGCCCACGAGACGATCAGCATCGGCGCTTGCAGAACGCCGAAGACGATGAAGACGGAGGCGATGACGCCGACGACGCAGGCGGCGAGGAGAGCGGCGTTGCTCGCGTCGAGGCGGAAGACCGTCGGGAGCAGGACGTACGCGCGCGCCCCGCCCATTCGCGTGAGCGCGTCGACCAGGCTCTGCGCTGGCTCGATGCCGTGGGCGCCGATGAGCCCCCGGACCTGCGTCGCGAGCGAGAGGAACGCGAAGAAGAACGTCACCCCGACGAGGCGCAGGAAGACCGTCGTCGCCACCACGAACCGCCGCTCCGGCACGGGCGTCGAGGTCATGCGCATGGGCCCCCGGCCGCTCGTCCTGAGCGCAGTCGAAGGACGGGCGCGCGCCGGACGGGTGCTCCACGAGCGGAAGGTGCGGGCAGCCCCGTGCTCACCGGCGCACGCTGACAGGAAATCGCGTCGGGCTCAACGGGGGAGGCGGCGCTGGCGGAGCAGTAGGCGCGCGAGCCGCGGGGGGCTCTCCGCTCTCGTCGGCGCCGCGGTCCATACCCGCTCGCCCTGAGGTGCCCGCGCCCTCTGGCCGCGATTCGTCCTCGGCCTTTCTGCGCGGGCCTCGAAGGGCGCCCTCGATTCCGGCAGACCATCCGCGGCCCTGCACCAATTCCAACGGCCCTTCGAGGGCCGGGCACGAAGGTGGAGCCGAAGAACGAGGTCCGGGGGCCCGGCCGCCTCAGGGCGAGCGGGAAACGCACGAGCCGCGGGAGGCTCTGCGCGCAGCGAGCGGGAAACGCGCGGGCCGCATGGGGGCTCCGCCGCTCCGTTCACGCCTTCCGGGGTCGCAGCCGGGGGCAGACCGTCGTGCGCAGGAAGACGCCGGCGAGGACGAGGAGCGAAATCCAGCCGAGGAAGTCGCCCAGGTGCTCGTAAACGGTGCTGCCCTCCATCCGCGGCACCTCGCGCATCAGGGTTTCGGCCTCGTCGCGGTGAGTGCGCGCGGTGATGCGCCCGGCCGGGTCGACGAACGCGCTGATGCCGGTGTTGGTCGACCGCACCAGCTCCCGCCGGTGCTCGATGGAGCGGAACGTCGCGAGCGCCAGGTGCTCCATCGGTTCGACCGTGTGGCCGTACCAGGAGTCGTTCGTCACGTTGACCATCAGGTTCGGGCGCTTGCCGTTCGTCGCTCCCAGGATGCCCTGGACGAACCGGGGGAGGATGTCCTCGTAGCAGATGAAAGTGCCCATCCGCCAGTCGCCGAGGACCAGCGGCTTCGTCGAGCGACCGCGACTGAAGTGGCCCGTGGGGAACCAGCGGTAGAGCTGGGGGAACCAGCCGCCCCCGGGGATGTACTCGCCGAACGCCAAGAGGTCGTGCTTGTCGTAGCTGCTCGTCACGGTGCCGGACTGGTCTTCGAGGAAGGCCGAGTTGTAGTAGCGCACGCCGTGCGGCCCCCGGTCGATTCGCTCCGCGCCGAACAGCAGCGGTTGCGCCAGGCCCTCGAGCACTCCGTCGCGGACGTCGTCGCCGAGGTAGACGATGCGCCGCAGCGCGCCCTCCGGCCAGACGACGAGCTGGGCGCCGGCGTCGTGGAGCTTTTTCGTCGCGCGCAGGTAGCGGTCGAGCGTCGCCTGCGTGCCCTCCGTGTTCTCGAACCCGCCGACGTTCACCTGGACGAGCCCCACCTTCAGCTTCGGCGCGGATCGGACCTCGCGATCGATCTGCTGCGTTCGTAGAGCGCCGTAGCCGGTGAGGAGGACGAGGAGCGCGCCGACCGAAATCGCGGTGCGGATCGGGAACGGCCGGCGATCGAGTCGGGCGGCGAGGAGATCGACGATGCCGCCGTTGACGGCGCCGACGAAGGCGGTCAGGCCGAGCACGCCCCAGAGGTCGGCGCTCTGGACGAGCCAGGTCGCGCCGAAGAGGGAGTCCGCGATGTAGCTGGGGAAGAGGAGCGGGTAGACGAAGTCCATCGCCGTCAGGCCGACGGCGAGGCAGAGCGCATACGGCCAGCGGGTGCGCTGTCGGAGCCACTGCGCGAGGCCCAGGCCCACCCCGTAGCTCGCGCCCTGGGCGAAGACGAGCGCCACGTAACCGAGCAGCGCCAGCGGAATCGGCGCGCCGGCGAAGACGCGCAGGAGGTGCACGATCCAGGAATAGGCGAGGAGGTGGCTCGCGACTCCTGCGGCGACGCCGGCGAGAAGCGCTTGGCGCGCGGTCGCTCGGCGCGCGACGAGAAGCGCCGGCACGAACGCGACCAGCGCCAGCGGCCAGATTCCGCGGCCCGGAAACGCGAGCGCGTAGAGGACGCCGGAGACGGCGCCGATGGCGATGAGCCGGATGCGGCCGGGACGATCGCCGGGCGCGAGCGCGGGAAGGACCGGGTCGTTCAGCGAGAGCTTTTCGGCGAGGGAAGCAGCGGAGCTGGCCATCGAGACTCGAACGCCCGAGCGCGGTCGATCCATTCGACCGGGCGACGAGGGATAGCACGTCCAAAAAAAGCCGAGGCCCCGTTGACGGCGGGGCCTCGGCAGCCATGAAGAACGAGCGCGGAGTACGCAGAACTGGCGGGGGGGGACCAGTGCTCATGCGCGCCCCGCGCTCGCGTCGGCAAGGAAGCAGGTCGCGTGCCAACCGCCGGCGCGGACGGACGGCGCACAGATCGCCGAGGATCTGCGCTCTCTCAGAAACGGACGGACGAGCGGCGCTTCCATCTGTGAAATCGCCGTTTGCGGGCTTGGAAGCCGGGCGGCCGAGGGGTTGGCGCCGCGCCGTTCGGCCTATCAACGCCGACCAGACCGATCGGTCGGATCGGACCGATCGGTCTGATCGGTCATCGTTCGCATTCGTAGGGCGGGGGCTTGTCCCGCCGATCCACCGGCTCCAAGTCCGCGAACGGGATAGGCATGCCGGACACGATGGGAAGCAGCGGCCGCGCCGGTTCGGGCTCGGTGCCGCCTTCCGAGCGCGGTCCGTCCTTGCGCAGCCTGGGGTCGAGCAGGTGGGTCGGCCGTACGTTCGAAAGCGCGTTGAGGAGGCTCGACTTCAGATGCGGGTTTTCGCGCTGCAGCTCCACCAGCAGCGCCTTGAGCTTCTTTCGCTGCAGGTCCTCCTGCGAGCCGCAGAGATCACAAGGCTGCACCGGGAAGCGCATCAGCTCGGAGAATTCGGCGACCTCCTCCTCGGGCGCATACGCGAGCGGGCGGATGACCGTGTTGCGCCCGTCGTCGCTCGTCAGCTTCGCCGGCATCGCCTTGAGCTGCCCCGCGAAGAAGAGGTTCAAGAGCAAGGTCTCGATGACGTCGTCGCGATGGTGCCCGAGCGCGATCTTCGTGCAGCCGAGCTGCGCTGCCGCGTCGTAGAGGATTCCGCGGCGGAGGCGCGAGCAGAGCGGACAGGTCGTCTTCCCTGCGGGGATTTTCGACAGGACGATGGAGCGGGTGTCCTCCCGGAGCATGTGGCCGCGAAATCCGTTGGCGCAGAGCCAGTCCGCGATGAGCCCTTGCCGAAAACCCGGGTGCCCCTGGTCGAGGTTGACGCCGAGGAGCTCGAACTTCACCGGAGCGCGCTTCTGCAAGAGCCCGAGGAGCCACATCAGGACGAAGGAGTCCTTGCCGCCGCTCATCCCGACGAGAATGCGGTCGCCGTCCTCGATGAGGGTCCAGTCGTGAATCGCTTTGCCCGCGTGCGCGAGGAGAGAACGCTCGAGCTTCTCGCGGCGGCCTGGGCGCGCGGGCGGGGTCGGCGGCTTCATGGGAGCTCCGAAAACGTAGCCGTTGCCTGGTCGCCCATCGCGGATCGGACCGATCGGTCGGATCGGTCGGATCGGTCCGATCGTCGTTTTCGGGCACGCCGCAGCGAAGGGTGATGCCGGATCGGCAACCCGCCTGGCGCCTGGCTCAGCTCTTCCTCGAATAGAACGGCGTCTTGACGACGACCGCCTGGACGGGCTTGCCGCGGATCTCCACCGCCAGCGGAGCGTCGATCTTCGCGAGCTGGGGCGGCACGTACGCCAGCGCAATCGCTTCGTGCGTCGTCGGCGAGAGCGTTCCGCTCGTGACATGGCCGACCTTCTTGCCATCCTGGAGCACTGCGTACTCGTGCCGCGGGATGCCCTTCTCCGTCAGCTTCAATCCGACGAGCCGCCGCGGCAGCCCGCGCGCCTTCTGCTCGACCAGCACCGCGCGGCCGATGAAGTCGCCCTTCTCCAGCTTGACGATCCAGCCGAGCCCCGCTTCGAGCGGCGTCGTCGTCTCGTCCATGTCGTTGCCGTAGAGCCGGTACGCCGACTCGAGCCGCAACGAATCGCGAGCGCCGAGGCCGGTCGGCGTCAGACCCTCGCCGCGGCCGGAATCGAGGAGCGCGTTCCACACCTTCTCCGCTCCGCTCGGCGCGCAGAAGAGCTCGAACCCGTCCTCGCCCGTGTAGCCGGTCCGCGCGACGATGCACGAAACGCCCGCGACCTCGCCCTCGCCGAACCAGTAGGTGCGGATGCCGGAGAGCGCGACCTTCGTCAGCCGCTGGAGGATGCCCGCCGCCTTCGGTCCCTGCACCGCGATTTGCGCGTACTCGTCGCCGCGGTCGGTGACTGCGCAGCCGGACGTCGTCCCCTCGGTCTTCATCCACTCGAAGTCCTTGGCGCGGTTCGAGGCGTTGACGCAGACCAGGAGCTTCGTCGGGCTGAAGCGGTAGATGACGAGGTCGTCGATCATCCCGCCGGTCGGCCGGAGCATGCAGGAGTACTGCGCTTGCCCGTCCGCGCAGGCGGCGAGGTCGTTCGTCACCAGCCGCTGCAACGCGCCGAGCGCGCCCGGTCCCTCGAAGAACACCTCGCCCATGTGCGAGACGTCGAAGAGCCCCGCCGCCGTCCGGGTCGCGTGGTGTTCGGCGAGGGCGCTCTCGTACTGCACCGGCATCGAAAAGCCCGCGAAGGGTACGAGCTTCGCGTTGAGCTTGCGATGCGCCTCGTAGAGCGGTGTTCGTCGCGTGGTTTCCATGTCCGTCTCCAAAGGGAGCGCCCCTTTCGGGGCGCGCATCCTAGCGCATCGGCCGGGCGGAGGCGCGCCCGGCGCCACGCCATCGCTGCCGCCGAGCGCGCCGGGCAGCGCGAGCGAGCGCTGGCGTCGAGACTCGACCGTCAGGGCCGAGCGTCGGCACTCGATCGCAGGCGGACGCGGACGGTTGCCTGGCGGCGCTCGGCCACGATGAGGAACGGGAGCCGTCACCTCGACCGTCTCGATCGCCGCGAGCAGTCCGAGCACCAACGAAGACGAAATATGCCCACGGCACAAGTACACCCGTTTCCAGGACCTTCTCCTCCGCGACAGGATGATGAAGTTTCTCCAAACCTTCCAAGCCATGCCCGCGGCGGGTTCAGCGGAAAAGTCCCGGCTCGTCGCGCCGCGCTCCCGCGAGGTGTTTCTTCAGGCGCGCGGCGTCGCCTCGTCCTCGTCTTCCTCGCTCGCGCGCTGGCCGTCGCGCAAGAGGTCGATCAGCTCGCGCACCGAGAGCTTTCCCGCGACGTCCGCCTCTTCCAGGATTCCCGCGACGAGCGCCCGCTTCTTCTCGTGCAGCCCCAGCACCTTCTCCTCGATGGTGCCCTGCGCGACGAGCCGCACCACCGTCACCGCCCGCGTCTGGCCGATGCGGTGCGCGCGGTCCGCCGCCTGGTCCTCCACCGCCGGGTTCCACCACGGGTCGAGCAGGAACACCGTGTCCGCCGCGGTCAGGTTCAAGCCGGTGCCGCCCGCCTTGAGCGACACCAGGAACACCTTCGCCTCGCCGTTCTGGAACGCGGTCACGAGGCGCTCGCGCTCCTTCGCCGGCGTTTCGCCCGTCAAGACCAGGTGGGCGACGCCCCTCTTGTCGAGCTCCGCGGAGATGAGCCGCACCAGCGTCGCGAACTGGCTGAAGACGAGCGCCGCGCGGCCTTCGTCGAGCAGCTCCTCCAGCTCGTCGAAGAGCACGGTGAGCTTCTCGCTCACCACCGGATGCGACGGCACGCAAAGGTGCGGGCAGCTCGCGATCTGCCGCAGGCGCGTGAGCTGCGCCAGCACCTCGAACCGCCCGCGCTGGTCGTCGATTTCGCCGGAGAGGCTCGCCACCGCCTCCCGCCGCGCCGCCTCGTACAGCGCCCGCTCCGCCTTCGGCAGCACCACGTCCCGCCGCACCTCCGTCCGCGGCGGCAGCTCGGTCAGCACTTGCGCTTTCGTCCGCCGGAGGATGAACGGCCTGACGAGCTGCGCGAGCGCGTGCCGCCGGGCCGCGTCGCCGCGCTTCTCGATCGGCGCGGCGTAGCTGCGCGCGAACTGCTCCCATGACGGGAACAGACCCGGCAGCACCGTCTGCATCAGGCTGTAGAGCTCGCCCAGATGGTTCTCGACCGGGGTGCCGGTCAGCGCAATCTTCCAGTCCGCCTGGAGTGACCGGACCGCTCGCGCGGTGTCCGTGTTCCAGTTCTTGATCGCCTGCGCTTCATCGAGAACCAGCGTCGTCCATTTCGTCGCCGCCAGCGCTTCCCGCTCGACCCGCAGGAGCCCGTAGCTCCCGACCACGACGTCGCCCGGACCGACGCGCGACAAGAGCGCCGACCGATTCGCCACCCGCAAGGAGAGCGCGTGCAGACCGGGGGCGAAACGCTCGAGCTCGCGCAGCCAGTTGAAGCCGACGCTGGTCGGCGCGAGGACGAACTGCGGTCCTTCGCCGGCGCGCGCAAGAAGCATCGCGATCGCCTGCACGGTCTTCCCGAGCCCCATGTCGTCCGCGAGGCAGCCGCCGCAATCGAGCGCCGCGAGCCGACGCATCCAGGCGTAGCCTTCGAGCTGGTATTCGCGTAGCTCCGCGCGCAGGCCGGCGGGCACCGCGGCGTCGAGCGCCCGCGCCTCGCGTGCGCGGCGGGCGAGATCGGTCCAGGAGAGCGGAACCACCGCCTCGAAGTCGGCGAAGAGCGAATCCGCCTCGGCGAGCGCCCCCCTCGACAGCGTCAGCTCCTTGCCGGCGACGTGGGTCAGGTCGGCGAGCCGCGCCAGGCGCTCGTCGATGAGCTTCGCGACGTGCGCGAACCGCCCACGGCCGAGCGGCACGTACTTGCGACCCTCCCGCCGCGCGAGGAGCAGATCGGCGAGCACGAGCTCGTCGCCGTCGACGTCGATTTCGCCGTCGAGGCCGAACCAATCGGCTTGCGCGCGGACCTCGACCCGGCGGGAGCGCACGTTCGAGACGAGCTGCAGCTTCGCGGCCGGCCATTCGACCTCGACCTGGTCGAGCTCCGGCGTCTCCAGCCGCGCCATCAGGTCGAGCAGCTCCTCGTCGCTCTGCAGGAGCGCTTCAAAGTCCTCGCCGGAGAGCGACAGGCCGAGCGCGCGCGAGAGAAGAGCGGCAGCGGTGCGCTCCGCCTCGGGCCGGCGGCGGCAGGTCGTCCGATGCTCCTCGACCAGCGCGGTCAACCTCGCGCCGCTCCCGGGAACGCAGAGCGGCCCGCCGGCGATGGGACGCAGGCGCAGCTTCACGGCAGCGCCGCCGGTCGCCACGGGCTCCAGCACCACCCGCACCCGCTCGTCCGCCGCCCGCTCCGTTCCGCGGAGCGAATCCGGCAGGTCGAGCGGCAGCAAGTGCTCGACCCGCGCCAGCCGATCGACCAGCGCCGCGCCGTGCGCCCGCGGCACGGACAACGGACCCAGCGCCAGGCGCGAGGCGAGCCGTTCTCCGTCGGGCGGCCAGCGGAAGACGTGGAGGGTCGCGTCCGGGCTCTCCCGCACGAAGCAGCCGCCCTCGTCTTCGAAGATGTGCGTGCCCTTCGGCAGCGGAATGCCGTCCGCCGTCAGGGCCACATGCACCTCGTCACCGCTCTCGGTCACCGTGAGCGCCAGGCTCGCTTCGCGGATTGCCAGCGGGCGATCGAGGCCGCCGAAGTAGACGTTCGGATGGCCGGCGAGCGCGAGCAGATCGGCGAGCTCGATGCCGTCACGGAAGTGGTCCGACCACGCCGTCGACTGGGGCCCGGCGGTCCGCGCGACGTGATGCCAACCCTCCGACGGAAACCGGTGCGACAGCGACTGCGCGAGCCGCCGGTCGTGCTCGCAGGCGCTCTGAGCGAGCAGGTCCACGAAGTCGCGGGCGGAGGTCGGCCGCGCGCTGCTGAGCTTCCCGCTGCGAAGCGGCGCGCGATGCTTGAGCGAGAACGAAAGCCGCCCCCAGTGGTCTTCGACGATCCAGACCAGCGACACGTCGCGCGGGAGCTCCCGGTGCTCCCGCTCGAGCAGCCGGTCGAGCTCCGCGAACACCCAGGCGTCCGGCACGTCGACCGCCGCGCGCCATGCCTTGGCCTGAGGCCCGTTCTTGCGCAGGTCGCTCTCGAGGAAGTTGGCGAGCAGCACCTGGTGCTCGCAGGGGCCGCACCGCGAGATGGGACAGGTGCAGGTGCCGGCGATGCGCCACCGCGCGTCGTGCTGCAGCGCAAGCGTCGCCCGGCAGCGCAGCGGCTCGACGAACTCGCAGGCGAAGTTCGGGAGCGGCTCGGTGGCGAAGACAGGCTCGGGAAGAAAGAGGCGCCGGGTCCGCGTCGCGCGCCGCACGCGATCGGGAACGCCCTCCAGCCACTCGGCCAGGAGGTCGGCGAGAAAGTCGTACCGCGGAACCGATGGGCTCATCTCGTCTCGCGCGCAAGATAACGCCCCCGCCGATGACGCGGGCGCGAATCCGAACGCAGCGATTCGGGAGCCCTGCCGCTCACCGATGGGGCGAACGCTCGCGTCGGGACCGGCGGTCGAGAGCGGCTCAGGGCGTGCAGACGCTCTGGGGAGACATCGAGCAGCACACCGGCGCGGTCACCTGGCACATGCCGGTCAGCGGCTTGCCCGCGAGGCGGTCGCGCACCCATTGGAGCTGTTCCGGCAGCGACCACGACGCGCCTTCCGAGTGCCCGGCGCCCTCGCATTCCAGGTAGTGCAGCTTGTAGCCCATCGAGCAGAGGTTCGTGAACTCCGACCGCATCGGCGCGGTGATCACCAGGTCGTCCTTCTGCGAATAGACCATGTACGTGGGGGTGAAGCGCTTGGGCTTGACGGAGGAGAACCGGAGCGAGTTCTCGTCGAGGTAGCAGCTCCACGGCGCCAGGTCGTCGCCGGCCTGCACCTTGTCGATGAACGACTGGAGGTACACGGTCGACGGCTTCTGCTCGTCCGGGTGGTCGCCGATCGCGGAGTAGGCCTGGGCGGTGTCGCAAGTATCCTCGGGATAGATCTGCGCCTCGATGGTGGACGCGAAGTGGTAGGGCGCGTCGTCGGTGAGCACGTCGTCGAGGTTCGCCGGCGCGCCGTACCAGTCGTGCCAGGTGTCCATCACCGCCGCGAACGACTCGGTCGGCGGGCCCCACTGGGAGACCGCGGCCTGCGCCAGCGGCTTGAGCACGGTCGGCGCCACCAGCGCGACCACCCCCGGCACCTGGAACTCCGGCGCGTAGTAGGGGCCGTAGAGCTCGGTGAACATCGCCGCGTGGCCGCCCTGGGAGCCGCCCCAGATGACCACCTGGTCGCTGGCGGTGGTCCCGAGCTCGAGCTGCTTCAAGAGCTCGAGCCCCGCGCGCACCGCGTCCCAGGAGCCGAGCGCGACCTGCTCCCCGACGAGGTAGCCGTGCTTGACGGTCGAGGGCGCGCCCTCGCCGTTCATGCCGATGTAGTCGGGCAGCACCGCGACGAACCCCAGCGAGGCGAGCAGCGCCGCTCCCGCCGACTGGCCGAGGTCGCGGCTGGGCGCACAGGGATCGGAGAAGCCGGTGGTGCCGTGGAGGAACACGGTGACCGGCAGCGGCGTCGTCGGCACCTCGGGACCGTAAGGGACCCCCAGGAGCGCTGTCGCTTCCACCTTCTGCCCGCGGTCCTGGGTCGTGTAGCGGAAGCGGAAGACGCGCGTGCCGTACTCGATCAGCTCCGAGGCGCCGGGGTAGCTCGTGTCCTGCGCGATGAGGCTGCGCACCGCGTCGGCGGTGAGCTGGAGCTCCGGGATCTCGTCGGAGTGCACGACCTGGCCCAGGGTCGCCGGGTCGAGGAGGTGGTACGGCTTCATCCCGCAGCGGGCGACGGGGATGGTCTGCCACAGCGGCGTCGAGTGCTGCGGGGAGCCGCAACCGGCGGCGAGCGCGAGGGAGAGCGCGAAGGGGAGGGTGAGGCGCCTCATCGTCCGCGTGTATCACGCCTGTCCGGGTGGGCGCGACGGCTCCGCGAGGGGCCCGTGGACGCCCGTTTCAGCGCCTGGCGGCGCGGCTCCAAAATTTGTCGCGGTGCGACTATGCTCCGCCCGCCTCGGGCCGCTTTTTCCTGGCCCCGAGATAGGAGAGCGAAGCCATGCGTGAGATCGCCATCGTCGCCGGAGCTCGGACACCTTTTGGACGCGCGGTCAAGGGATCGCTCAAGGACACGCGGCCGGACACGCTCGCCGTGCACGCGGTGCGGAAGACGCTGGAGAAGGTGCCGGGCGTCAAGCCCGAGGAGCTGGAAGACCTGATCCTCGGCTGCGCGATTCCGGAAGGGCCGCAGGGGCTGAACATCGGCCGCCTCGTCGGGTTCCTCTCCGGCCTGCCGGTCGAGATGCCGGCGATGACCGTCAACCGCTTCTGCTCCAGCGCCCTGCAGGCCATCGACATCGCGGCCGGGCGCATCGCCCTCGGCGAAATCGACATCGCCCTCGCCGGCGGCGTCGAGAGCATGTCGCAGGTGCCGATGACCGGCGGCAAGATCAGCATCCATCCGAAGCTCGCGGCGGAGTTCCCGGAGGCGTTCTCGCCGATGGGCGTCACCGCGGAGAAGGTGGCGAAGCGCTTCGAGGTCTCGCGCGCCGAGCAGGACGAGCTCGCGTTCCGCAGCCACCAGACCGCGGCCGCCGCCTGGAAGGCGAACAAGTTCGTCGACGAGGTCGCGCCGATCACCACCACGGTGATCGAGGACGGCGTCGAGCGCGAGGTGACGGTGAGCGAGGACGAGTGCGTCCGCGCGGACACCACGGTGGAGAAGCTCGCGGCGTTGAAGCCGTCCTTCGACCCGACGGGGTCGGTCACCGCCGGCAACTCCTCGCCGCTGACCGACGGCGCTGCGGTGGTGCTCGTGATGGCGCGCGAGGTGGCGGAGAAGAAGGGCCTGAAGCCGCTCGGCTACCTGCGCTTCTTCACCGTCGCCGGCGTGCCCCCGGACGTCATGGGCATCGGCCCGATTCCGGCCATCCGCAAGCTCTTCCAGAAGACCGGCAAGAGCGTCCGCGACATCGACCTCTTCGAGGTCAACGAGGCGTTCGGCGCGCAGGCCGCCTACTGCCAGCGGGTGCTGGAGATCCCGACCGAGAAGCTCAACGTCAACGGCGGCGCCATCGCCATCGGACACCCGCTCGGCGCGACCGGCGCCCGGCAGGCGCTGCAGATTCTGCTCGAGCTCGGACGGCGAAAGGCGCGTTACGGCGTCGCCTCGATGTGCGTCGGCGGCGGCATGGGCGCGGCGGCGCTCTTCGAGCGGGCGTGACAGTGCCCCGCGCAGCTTAGCTGCTGGAAACAGTTGATTTGAGCATGTTCGGGCGCTTTCTCGTTCCCGCTCATCCTGAGCACGGTCGAAGGACGGGCGGGAACGTCCTAGGCCGCTCGCCCTTCGACTGCGCTCAGGGTGAGCGGTCCAGGTCCCGACTTGTCAAGGTTATTCTGTTCCGGACGCTTGCCGTGGCTGCGTGTGAGCGCACCGGTTCGGCGGAGCCGACTTGAAGCTCTACGGCCTCACGGGAGGGATAGCGTCGGGCAAGAGCACTGTCGCTCGGTTCCTCCGCGAGCTGGGCGCGACGGTGATCGACGCTGACCAACTCGCGCGGGAGGTGGTCGAGCCGGGGGAGCCGGCGTACCAGGAGATCCGCGCCCGGTGGCCGGAGGTCATCGGCGACGACGGCGCGCTCGACCGGGCGAAGCTCGGCGCCATCGTCTTTTCCGACCCCGCCGCGCGCGCCCAGCTCAACGCCATCACCCACCCGCGCATCGGGGAGAGAAGCGCTGCCCTGGTAGAGGAGGCCAGCCGCCGGGGCGAACCGCTCGCGTTCTACGAGGCGGCGCTCCTGGTCGAGAACGGCCTCGCCGGCGCCTTCGACGGGCTCGTCGTGGTGACCGTTTCCGAAGAGACACAGCTCGCGCGGTTGATGGCGCGCGATCGATCGACCGAATCCGCCGCCCGCGCCCGCATCGCGGCGCAGCTCCCGCTCTCGGCGAAAACGGCCCGCGCGACGGACATCATCGACAACTCGGGCTCCGAGCGCGAGACTCGCGCCGCCATCGAAGCGCTCTACCGGAGGCTCGTCGCCTAGGGCGCGCTGAGACAAAGGGCAGAGGCGAGCCATGGCCGAGAGCACCTACTTCGTCACCGGCTATCCGGGTTTCATCGGCAAGCGCCTGGTGCGCGCGCTCTACGAGCGGCGAGCGGGCTCGAAGCTGTACATGCTCGTGCAGCAGAAGTTCGAGTCGCAGGCGCGCGAGGAGATCGCCCGCTTCGTGTCGGGCGACTCCGGGCGCATCACCATCCTCACCGGCGACGTGGTCGACATGCACCTCGGCCTCTCCAGCGCGGAATACCGGACCCTGACCGAGACCGTCACCGACATCTTCCACCTCGCGGCCATCTACTACCTCGGCGTCGACAAGCGCTCGATGCGGCAGGTCAACGTGGACGGCACCGCGAACGTGCTCGAGCTCGCGGCCGACTGCCAGACGCTCCGGCGTTTCAACCACATGTCGACTTCGATCGTCAGCGGCTCCCGGCTGGGGGTGATCGCCGAGGACGAGCTGGACGAGGGGCAGAAGTTCCGCTCGCCTTACGAGGAGTCGAAGTTCCAGGCGGAGGTCCTGGTCGAGAAGGCGAAGGCGACGCTGCCGGTCAGCATCTACCGGCCGGGGATCGTGGTCGGGGACTCCAAGACCGGCGAGATCGACCGCTTCGACGGCCCCTACTACCTGGCGATTCTCCTGGTGATGAGCCCGGTGGCGGTTCCGCTGCCGCTACCCGGAAGCGCCGTCGCACCCTTGAACGTGGTGCCGGTCGACTACGTGGTCGACGCGATGATCCACCTCGCCCACGACCCGCGCGGCGTCGGGAAGACCTTCCACCTGGTCGACCCGAACCCGATGGCCGCCCGCCGCGTCTACCAGACCATCGCCGAGCACGCGGGCAAGAAGCTGCCGCCCATCCGCCTGTCGTACAAGCTTGCCGACAAGCTCCTGCAGATTCCGGTGCTCGAGCGGCTGGTGCGGGAGGAGCGCGCCGCGGTCACCAGCGTCAATCACCTCGCGATCTACAGCTCTTGCAACACCCTCGAGCTCCTCGACGGCACCGGCATCCGGTGCCCGCAGCTCACGAGCTACATCGAACGGCTGACCGATTACGTGCGCCAGTACTACTCGCGCAAGCGCGAAGGCGCCGACGAACCGGTCGAGGATCCGCTGGGCGAGTCGGCGGGGTGACGGGCGCGCGAGGCTCTGCTGAGCCGGCCGGTTGGTGAAGAGTCCGGCGGCGCTTCAGCTTGGCAGGGTCCTGCGCGCCTGCGGCGAAAGCAAGAGCCGCTCTCGCATCGCCGTCGCGAGGTCGCCGACCTGCTGCATGTCGTGGGTGATCCGCGCGGTGTCGACGACGGGCTTCTTGCACTCCTCGAGGGAGCGTTCGACGAGGCCGCGGGCGACCGTTCCGATGGGCCGGGCGTCGTCGGGCAGGTTCGCGGCGAGCTCGTCGATTTCCACGAGCAGCCCGGCCAGGGTGGAAATCTCGGTCTCGAGGAGCTTCCCGTCGGGGTTGGGCACCGCATGGGGGTCGAGACCGGTGCCGGCCTGTTCGCGGGCGCGCGCGCGGGCGACGAGCACGCGCAACGGCCGGATCGATCGCTCACGCGCCATCCGCGCCGCCAGGCGGCTGGTCGCCCGCAACAACACGAACAGCCGGCTCATCGCTCCTCCGCGAAACATCTTAGCACCGGCCGCATCGAGCCTCGGGTGACGCCAGGCGTCACGCCGCCGGTGGCGGTCGCCAGAGCGGGCGGATGGGCGGCCAGGCGAACGCGGGTGGCGGATGGCGCCAGGCCGGCCACAGCTTGCGCTGGAGGAGGGGCCACCGATGACGCCGTGGACCGAGCGGGTCGCGATGGGCGGGGAGACGAGCCGCCGCGTCGAGGAGCAGATGCGGGAGAAGGTGTCCCATACCGCTGCCGGTGGGCAGGCTGCCATCGACCAGCGCCTGGCCGAGCTGGCCGACGAGTGGGACATCGAGCGCGCCCTCGTGAGCTGGGCGCCGATTCCGATTTCCGTCGGCCTCGCCCTCGGCGCCTTCGTCCACCGGCGCTGGCTCGTCGTGCCGGCGGTGATCACCGGGTTCCTCGCGGCGCACGCGGTGCTCGGCTGGTCCCCTCCTGTCTTCCTGCTGCGGCGCCTCGGGGTTCGTACCCGCGACGAGATCAACCAGGAGCGCTACGCGCTGAAGGCGCTGCGGGGCGACTTCCACGCCGCCGAGGGCGTCGACACCGCGCTCGCCGACGTGATGCAGTGAGAG
Source organism: Myxococcales bacterium (assembly GCA_021787845.1). GTDB lineage: Bacteria > Myxococcota > Myxococcia > Myxococcales > JAJYLH01 > JAJYLH01. The sequence continues at coordinate 25,370 of JAJYLH010000026.1, forward strand.
GTCCGATCGGACCGATCCGACCGATCCGACCGATCGGTCTTACCGGTCTCGATCGGTCGCTCTGCCCGCGTCGACCCTCAACCGAGCGGCAGGAACGGGCTCGCGCCCTGGTACATCGGCTGGCCGGCGCCGAGGTGCCAGGCGACCACCCGCCGCAGCAGGACCATCACCTGGGCTTCTCCCGCCGGAAATTCGGGGGGCCCCGAGGGGACGACCTCGTAGGCGACGTACGGCAGCCGGCACGCCTCGACGCTCTCCCGCAGCGCGCGGTCGGCGCCGTCCGGCGGTCCATGCGCGTGGTCGCCCGCGCGGCTCGAAACTTCCACCCACAGGAGGTGCGGGTCGAGCGCCGCGAAGCCCGCCGGGTCGACGTGCGCGCGCGACAGGTCGACGCAGAGGCCGTGCCCCTCGGCGACGCTACCCATCCGCCCGAGCACCCGCGCGAGCCGGTCGGGAGAGCTGCCGGGGAGCGTGTCGTTCTCGAGGGCGAGCCTGAGGCCCCGTTCGTCTGCCTCACCGAGCAGCCGGCCCAACCCGTCGCCGGCGACGCCGCGCGCGTGCGTCACCACGGCGACCGGGTGGAAGAGCTCCGTCAGGTCGAGCGCCCGCCGCAGGAGGTCCAGCGCGTCCTGGCGGAAGAGCCGGTCCGGGTCGTCGACGTCCAGGAGCCCTGCCGGCCCCCGAACCGGCAGGTGGACGCTGGGGACGCGCAGGCCGAGCGCCTCGAGCCTGGGCACGAGCCCCCGGACTTCGGCGGGCGCGAAACCGTCCAGCCACAGCTCGAAATCGAAGAGCCTGAGCCGCCGCGCGATCGCCAGATCGCCGCCCGTCGGCACGCGCCCGAAGACGCGGGTAGAGAGCACCGGGACCATCCGCTTTGACCTTGGCGATGCGCGGCGCGTTCGGCAAACCGAGGCATTGCGCCGGAGCATGGGCAAGCGGGCGCGTTTGACAGCGATGGCCGGATTGGCTACACGCCCGCCGCCGGCCATTCCGGGCCGGCCCTCAAGGAGACGACGAAGAATGAAGGCGTACGCGAACATCCTCGAGACGATCGGTGACACGCCGCTCGTCAAGCTCGGCCGCCTGGTGCCGCCGAAGAGCGCGAACGTCTACGCCAAGCTCGAGTTCATGAATCCCGGGAGCGCCGTCAAGGACCGGATGGCGGTCCACATCATCGACAAGGCCGAGCAGGCCGGGCTCTTGAAGCCGGGCGGGACCATCGTCGAGAACACGAGCGGCAACACCGGCTTCGCGGTGGCCATGACCGCTGCCGTCCGGGGCTACCGCTGCATCTTCACGATGCCAGACAAGATGAGCACGGAGAAGGTCAACGCGCTCAAGGGGATGGGCGCCGAGGTGGTGGTCACCCCGACCAACGTGCCGGCGGACGACCCCAAGAGCTACTACGAGGTCGCGAAACGCCTGGCCCGCGAGATTCCCGGCGCTTTCTACCTGAACCAGTACCACAACCCGGACAACATCGAGGCGCACTACCGCTCGACCGGGCCGGAGATCTGGGAGCAGGCCGAAGGCGAGATCGACGCGTTCGTCGGCGGGCTGGGCACCGGCGGGACCGTCAGCGGCACCGCGCGGTTCTTGAAGGAGAAGAAGCCGAGCGTGCGCGTCGTCGGGGTCGATCCGGTGGGCTCGGTCTATTACTCCTATTTCAAGACGGGCAAGCTCTCCGAGCCGCACGTCTACAAGGTCGAGGGCATCGGCGAGGACATGCTCTGCAAGGCCCTCGATTTCTCGGTGCTCGACGACGTGCGGCAGGTCGACGACAAGCAGTCGTTCGTGATGGCCCGCCGGCTCGCGCGCGAGGAAGGGATGTTCTGCGGCGGGTCGTCGGGCGCGGCGGTCCACGTCGCGCTCCAGGTCGCCCAGGAGCTCGGGCCGGGCAAGAACGTCATCGTGCTCCTGCCGGATTCGGGAAGCCGCTATATTTCGAAGTTCTATTCCGATGAATGGATGAAGGACAACGGCTTCGTCGACCCCGAGGACCGGCTGGGGACCGTCCGCGACCTGCTCCAGCGCCGGCCGCAGGAGCTGATCACCGCGTTTCGCGAAGACAGCGCGAAGGACGTGGTGGCGCGGATGAAGCACTACGGGATTTCGCAGATGCCGGTGCTCGACCGGGGGTCCCGCGCGGCGGTCGGGATGATCCACGAATACGACCTGCTCGACGCGCTCTTGACGAACAGGATTCAATACGCGCAGGCGATCATGCCGCTCGTCGCGCCGCTGCAGGGGCGGGTGACGCCCGACACCGCCGTCTCCAAGCTGCGCGAGATCTTCAGCCAGGACAACGTCGCCGTGGTCGTCGAGAACGAGCGCGCCCTCGCGGTCGTGACCAAGATCGACCTCATCGAGTACCTGGGCGTGAAGCTGCAGTAAAGCGCAGGCCGGCTCAGAAATCGGGACGGCCATGCAGTAAGCTGCGAGTGGTGATCGGCGGCGAAAAAAAGGAGCCCCGGCGGCGGCGATGAAGATCCGGATCGAGTACTGCGCTCCATGCGGGTACGACCGTCGGGCGGCTGGTCTGGCTGCTGAAATCAAGGCCGCGAAGGGGTTCGACGCCGAGCTCGTGAAGAGCTCGGGCGGAGTGTTCGAGGTCTGGGCCGACGAGCGGCTGGTCTTCTCGAAGAAGGCCCTCGGCCGCTTCCCGAATCCGGGCGAGGTGCTGGCCGCGCTTTAACGGCCGTGCCCCGAGGCGTTCGCCCAGCTCGCCGCCCGCGATCCGGATCGGACCGATCCGACCGATCCGACCGATCGGACCGATCGGACCGATCCGTCCGATCAACGGTGTCGGTATCCCGCCAGCGTCGAGCCATCAGGGAACGAACGACGGGGCACGGTTCTCGAAGGTCGTGCCCACGCGCTCCTTCACGTGCGCGAGCACGCGAGCTCCCGCGTCTCGGTCAGGCGATGTCGAGCCATTCGAACCAGACCGGATGGTTCGCCTTGTACCATTCGAGCACCCGGCGGATGACGGCCTGCTTCTCGCGGGGGATCACGCGCTCGTCGACCTGGTCGAAGTGGACGCGGATGCGTTCGCCGTCGTGCTCCAAGCCTTGCGTGATCATCGTCTGCAGCTCGTTGCGGATGCGGCCGGAGTCGGAGACCTTGACCGCGCGGCGGGTCCAGTCGGCGCCGTTCATCGCGCGCACGAGCAGCGGGCTGAAGACGAGCCGAGCCTGCTCCAAGCTCTCCATCAGCCGAAAGGTGAAGGTGATGCGGCTTTGCGCGTGGCGGGTCGCGAGCTGGGTGGTGACGCGCCAGCGGTCGTCGGCGAGACGCTCCACGCCAGGGGTGCCGGTGTACGGGTCCTCGCACATGTAGCCGGTGGCGGCGAGCGTGCGCCAGTGCTTCTGCGGGAGGAAGTCGTCGGCGCGAACGACGCGCTTGTCGAGCGGCATGTTGGCGGCGGTGGCGTCGTGGATCACCGCGGCGTAGTACGCGACCCGCTCGTCGTCGATCGCCGCGCCGCCGAAGAGCTCCGCGAGGCGCGCCCGAAAATCCGGCGCCTCGGGCGACAGCTTCATCAGCCGATACTCCGCGTCGTGCGTCAGCTCGAACCGGGGCGAGAAGACGGCCATCGTCGCGTCGACATCGAGTACCTCGGAGAGGCTCGCCGCCTGCAACGCCTCGGCGGTTGCCGCGTAGCCGTCGACCAGGAAGACGTGGGTGGCCCCGTGCTCGTCCTGCCAATCGCCGACGAGAAAGGTCGGCGCGTACGAGCCGGAGTCCGTGAAGACCGGCACCCCTTTCGGCGAGCGCCAGCCGTCCTCCACCAGATGAGCGCCCAAGCTCTGCCATTCCGCCCACAGGCGGGAGAGGCGCTTGACGCGGCTTCTGCCGCCGAGGGTCCAGACGTGGACGTGCTCCGAGCGGATGCCGGGGTAGGCGAGGCGGATGGCGTCCAGCACCTGCGCGCGCGGCGTCGCGTAGTCGAGGAGCAGCGACCGCTCCTCGGCGAGGCGCGCGACGCGCTCGGGCACGGTCAAGCAGCCCATATACGACTCGTACGGTCGCGGCACGGTCAAGGGCGAGTCGAAGAGGTGCAAGACCGACATCGGGCCGGTCTCGCGGCCCTCGGCGAAGCGCGAGGTGTTCTCCAGGGTGTCGACCGCGGCGCCCCACACGGTGATGCCGCGCGCGCGCAAGCCCTCGAAGAAGTTGTCGAAGCGGTAGTCGGGCTCGTTCAAGAGCCGGCGCACCGCGCGGTCGACCGTACGCGCGACCTCGGGCCGAGCGTAGACCCTGCCGAACCCCAGGAGCGGATTCGCCCCCATCTCCGGCGTCTCGCCCGCTTTGGGCATCAGTCCTTCGCCGAGGCTCACCATGATCGCGTGGTTCTCGGGGAGCGTCCTGGTCAGGTGCCAGAGGCCCTCGCTCATCACGTAGGCGCTGATCGCGTCGGCCGCTTTCTTCACCTGGTTGTAGGTGTTCTTGTCCGCGCCCTGGCCCGCGCCGAACTCGCCGAAGAGCCGGGTGCCCAGCGCGGTCGCGGCGCTCGTCATCGCGAGGCAGCGGGCGATGCCGCGCGGAGCGAAGGTGTAGTTGGAGACCGGCTCGGTCTGGGCGCGCTCGACCTCGACGTCCTCGAGCCAGAGGTGGAAGCGCAAGAGCACCGGGCGGGTGTCGAATGCCCATTGGGCGACGCGGTTTCGCTTTTCGGTGGCGTTCACGTGGGCTCTCCTTCCGGCGAGTTCCGGGCGCATCCTAACGCCCGCGCGAGGACGGCGGCCGCGCCCGTCGTCGATCAGACCGATCAGTCGGATCCGACCGATCGGTCTGATCCAGCGGAGAGGTCTCCTCGGAATCAGTAGTGCCGGCCGTCGCGCCCGGCACGCGAAGGAGCGCGATTCTGCCGGGGCCAGCGCCTCTGCCCGGCGCGGCCGTCCTCAGCGTTCGAAGCGGTATCCGTGGCCGCGCACGGTCACGAGGTGCCGCGGCTCGTCCGGGTCGTCCTCGACCTTCACCCGCAGTTGCCGGACGAACGTGTCCACGGTGCGCAAAGTGCCCTCGTACGACAAGCCCCAGGCGAAGTCGACGAGCTGCTCGCGGCTCAGGGCCCGGCCCTCGTGCTCGACGAACGCGCGCAACAGGCGCAGCTCCTGCGCGGTCAGCTCGACGGGCGTGCCGTTCTTGCGTACGAGCTGCGCGTCGAGGTCGAGGGTGCAGCTCCCGAAGGAAATCGTCTTCACCGGCTGTGCCCGGCGGAGCAGCGCCTTCACCCGCGCGAGCAGCTCCGGCAGCCCGAACGGCTTCGCCAGGTAGTCGTCGGCGCCCAGGTCGAGCCCGACGACCTTGTCCGCTTCCGCTCCCTTCGCCGAGAGGATCAGCACCGGGCGCGCGGCCAGGCGGGAGCGCAGTTGCTGGAGGACCTCGTAGCCGTTCATTCCGGGGAGCATCAGGTCGAGCACCACGAGGTCGACGTCCGGCTCCAGCGCCAGCGCGAGCCCGCTGGGGCCGTCGTGGGCGAGCCGGACATGGTGCCCTTCGTGTCGCAGGTTCATCGCCAGCCCGGCGGCGATGGCCCGGTCGTCCTCGACGATGGCGATGAGGCTCATCCGCTCTCCCGTGCGGCTGGCAGCTCGAAGATGAAGGTCGAGCCCTGGCCGGCGCGGCTGTGTACCGCGATTCTGCCGCCGTGGGCTTCGACAATCCGCTTGGCGATGGAGAGCCCGAGCCCGGTGCCCTCGGTCCGCCGCGCGAGCAGGTCGTCAGCCCGATAGAAGCGGTCGAAGATGTGCTTGAGCTCGCGCCGCGCGAGGCCGATGCCGTTGTCCGAGACGCCGATGACGACGCGGTGTCCGTGCCGGCGGGCGCTGATCTCGATGCGCTTGTCGTCGCCCGAGTATTTCACCGCGTTCTCCAAGAGGTTTCGCAGCACCTGCCCCAGCGCGTTCGGGTCCACGTCGATGCGCGGCAGCCCCGGTTCGACGGCGACTGTGACGCTCTCCCGCGCGATGCGCGCATGCGCGAGGAAGCTCTCGACCGCCTCGTGGACCAGCGCCTGCGGCTCCACCGGCTGGCGATCGTAGGGGCGGCGGCCGGCCTCGATGCGCGCCCAGTCGAGCGTGCGTTCGGTGATCAGCGAGAGGCGCTCGCTCTCGGTGAGGATGAAATCGACGCACGCCTCGCGCTCCTCGGCGGAGCCCGCGCGGCCGAGCTTCAGGGTCTCCGCGAACATCCGGATGCTGGTCAGCGGCGTCTTCAGCTCGTGCGAGATGTTCGAGACGAAGTCAGTCTTCATCCGGGACAGGCGGACCTCGCGAAAGATGCCACGCAGGGTGATGACGATGCCGGTGATGATGAGCAGGTAGAAGAGGCTCAGGACGACGATGTAGATGGTGCGGTTTCGCCAGAGCGCGCTGCGGATCGGGTCGCCGGGGGGCAGCACCGCTTGTATTCGCCACTCGGCGAGCGGCGCCGGCAGGGGAAACGACAGCGCGCTCTGGTCGCTCTTGTCGCTCGTGATTTGCGCGACAAGCCGCGCGACCGGATTGGACGAGCCCTCGTCGACGGGCGGGCCGGAGAGCTCGAACCGCGCGGCGTCGGTGGGAAAGCGCTTCTTCCCCTCGCGGGCGACCTCCTGGGCGAGACCGCTCTCGCTGAACGCGAGCCCGCGCAGGACCGAGCCCTGACGGCGGACCGCGTAGAGCCCGCGCGACGGGCCGCTCGCGACGGGCACGAGGGCGATGGAGCCGTCGGCTGGCGCGCTCGCCCGTAGATCCGCGACGAGCCCGGGCGCCAGCCGTCGCCCGAGCGGGCGCGAGGTGTGGGTGCCGCCGGAGTCGACCGCGAAGTCGAACTCGACGTCCGCGCTCGCGGGGAGCGGGAGCGGTTTCGAGAGCCGGCTCGCCTGGGCCTCGATCGTCACCGCGAGCGATTCCGCCAATGCCCGCAGGCGGCCGGCGTATTCCTGGCTGAAGCGCTTCTCCACCGCCGCGCGCTCGTTGGCGATGGCCATCACGCCGAAGCTGACGAGGCCGACGACCGGGAGAATGACGAGGAAGATGAAGCGCAAGAGCAGCCGGCGCACCTGCGTCGCGTCGGAGCGCCGAATCGTCACCGCTGGCGGACGGGAGCTCATCGCGGGGCGCAGGGTACCAAGAGGCTCGCCGAAAAAGGTCCAGCGGTTGCGCCTTGCCTCCATTCGAGGCATCCGCGGGCCGCGGACGATTCGAGCCGCGGGCGTGAGCCCGCGGTTCTTGGCAATCACCCGTGTCACAGGCAGGTATTAATCGTTGCGCAAACAGCTGCACCGCAGATGGGACTCGGTAGTGCCGGCCCTCTGGCCCGGCGCGACTTCTCGAAGCACAGCAGGAACAGCTCGGGACCGCCGCGAACGACTTCCATCAGGCATACAAGACCAAGCCCGAAGACCAGAAGAAGCTCAACGAGAAGACCCAGGAGCACGACGACGCCGTGGCCGAGCTGCGCGAGATGACCAAGTGCATCCGCGAGCTCGGCTACGCCGCCCTCCGCAACGACCCCCGCCGCAGCCAGTTCGACCGGTACAAGCCCAAGACCAAGCCGAAGCCGAAACCGGCGCCCGCCGTCGAGCCGCCTCCCGAGACCGCCGAGGCGAGCAAGTAGCAAGCGAACGCACATCGCCACGGTGCCAGGGCAAAGGCCACGGGTGCGATGAGGCCTGCGCCGCTATCGCTAAGTGGAGGCGCTGCCGCTCTGCTTCGCGCGCAGGTAGCCGGAGACCCCGTCGCCGACCGCGAGCAGGTTCGGCTTGAGCGCGGTGATCACGATCCGCTCGATGATCGGTCGCACTGTCCCCGCGAGGAGCCGCGGCACCTTCGTCTTTTCCAGGTGGAGCACGAGCTCGCCCTTGATTTCCAGCTCCGTCTCGGCGCCCGCCGCGTGGTAGACGTTGTGCCCCCGGCACTCGACCACTCCCGGCATCGCATGGGTCTCGATGTGCCAGTCGCAGGTGAAGTCCCCTTCGTCCCAGGTCGCGTAGTCCAGCCACTTGAGCTGCTCCGCCGCGACGAACTTGCGCGCCACCGCCGGAATCTCGGTCGCCGCGGTCCACTCGTTGAGCAAGTCGGCCCGCGTTCCCTCGTCCGCGCGCTTCTTCACCTCGATGACGCGCACGTTCGGCATGTGCGGCACGAGCAGGGGCAGGTTGTCGCGCAACGTCCGGAAGACCAGGTCGCGCGCAAAGGGGATGTGTGTCTTCGCCAGGAGCTCCATGGCCGGCGAGTCTCGCACGAGCCGCAGCCGATCGAAAAGCGTTCCGACCGTTCGTCCCCCGAGCCGGACCACTTCACCGCCCAAGCGGCGACCGTCCGCACGGCAAGCGGCTTCTCCGCCCCGCCTCCCGCAGGGGCAGCGTCCGGCCGCGCTTCTCGCCGAGCGCCCGCGCGCTGGCTCTTCTCGACCTCGCGCAGGGGGGGGGCGGCGTCGGTGAAGCCATCCGATGCCCGCAAGTGCGTCAACCGGATAGGCATGGATGAAGCTTTCCTCCCGCGCTGCCGGGGGCTCGGGACAGCTCTCCGGCGGCCAGTGACGAGCGGCCGGGCGAGCCTTCGGATGACGCGGTGCGTCGGGAATTCGGGTGGACGCTCGGCGGCGCGGGCGGTTAGAGTGAGGACCGTACGGGCCGGTCGCGGCCTCGGGGCTCGTCGCCAGGCGGCGCGTTTCGTGGGTCGGGGCGTCCAGGCTCGGAAGCTTTTCGCACGTCTTTTCGGGTCGGCACGAGCAGGACCCTCCTGAGACGGCCTCCCTCGGGCGCGTCGCGGAAGGGCTGTGAACGATCGTGCCAGAAGCTTTCCGTCGCTCTTTGACAGATGGGTCCTAGGAGCCGTTCCGGCGCCTCTCGAGGCTCGAACCGACCCGAGTCCGCGCGAGGCCCTCATCGCCCTCTTCTCTTTCGGGCGCGGGCTTCGGGCGCGGACGAGAGTCTGTGAACGGAACCAAGCCCCCAGGACCCCAAAGGACGGCACCATGTCCAGCATCTTGGTCGTCAACGCTGCCGGGCCGGAGACCCGGGTGGCGCTCGTCGAGAACGGAACTATTTCCGAATTCTATCTGGAGCGAAAAAGAGACAAGGGCATCGTCGGGAACATCTACAAGGGCAAGGTCGTGCGCGTGCTGCCGGGGATGCAGGCGGCGTTCGTCGACATCGGCCTCGAGAAGGCCGCGTTCCTCTACGTCGGCGACGTCGCGGGCGGGCCGGATTTCTCCGAAGAGTTCGAGCTCGCGGAGACGCCGGAAGGCGAGCACGGGGAAGCGCCCGCGGGCGAGGTGCCGGCCGAGGACACCGCCGACCAGCCCATCTCGCCTGCGGCCGACGCGGCGGTGACGCCGAGCGAGAGCGCTGACGATCGGCCGATCGAGACCGCGCCCGTCCCGGACGCGACCGGCGAGGTCGACGCGTTCGCCGGGACCGTTGCCGGTGGGCAGGAGCGGTCCTCCGAGACCGGTGCCGGAGAGCCAGCCGCGGCAGGCGAGACCGCGGCGTTGTCTCCGGAACCAGCGGACCCACCGGCGTCCGACGAGCCGCCCGCGTCCGAGCCCTCCGCCGGAGCGAGCGGAGCGGCGCCGTCCGATCCGTCGGATCCATCCGATCCATCCGATCGATCGCCGGGCTCGCCCGTTGACGAGACCGCGCCGGTCGATTCTCCCCGCGAGCCCGCCGCGCCGCGCCCGCCTGCCCAGACCGGTCGCCTGCGCGCCAAGTCGCTCGAGCCTCTCGCCCGCCGCCGCCGCCGGCTCGACGCGCCCCGCGCCAAGACCGTCCGGGTCGAGAAGGGCGCGCAGATTCAGGACCTGCTCCAGGAAGGGCAGGAGGTCATCGTCCAGGTCGTCAAGGATCCGATCGGCACCAAGGGCGCCCGCGTCACCTGTCACATCTCGCTGCCCGGCCGGCACCTCGTCTTCATGCCGACCGTCGACCACGTCGGCATCAGCCGCCGCGTCGACAACGAGAAGGAACGCCGCCGGCTGCGCGAGCTGGTCGAGGGGCTGCGGCCGCCGGGCACCGGGTTCATCGTCCGCACCGTCGCCGACGGGGTCGAGAAAGACAAGCTCGTCGCCGACATCAAGTTCCTCCTCGGCCTCTGGAACGAGATGGCCCGCCGGAAGGACCAGCTCAGAGCACCGGCGCTCCTGCACCCCGACCTGGACCTGATCCTCCGGTCGATCCGCGACCTGTTCTCGGCCGAGGTGGAGAAGCTCGTCATCGACGACCGGGCGGAGTTCGAACGCATCACCGAGTTCGTCCGGGAGAACGTCCCCCAGCTCGAGCGCGCCATCGAGCTCTACGACGGCAGCGAGCCCATCTTCGACGCCTACGGCATCGAGCAGGAGCTGCAGCGCGCGCTCCAGCGCAAGGTCTGGCTCAAGAGCGGCGGCTACCTGGTGCTCGACCAGGCCGAGGCGCTGGTCGCGGTCGACGTCAACAGCGGCCGCTTCGTCGGCAAGAAGAACCTCGAGGAGACGATCACCGCCATCAACATCGAGGCGGCGAAGGAAATCGTCTACCAGCTCCGGCTGCGCAACATCGGCGGGATCATCATCATCGACTTCATCGACATGGAGAAGCAGCAGAACCGGGACAAGGTCCTGAAAGCGCTCCAGGAGGCCCTGCTCAAGGACCGGGCGAAGACCAACGTCGTGAAGATCTCCGAGCTCGGCCTGGTCGAGATGACCCGCAAGCGCGTGCGCGAGAGCGTCGGGCGGCTCCTCCACGAGCCCTGCCAGGTCTGCGAGGGCAAGGGCTTCGTGAAGAGCAAGACCACCGTCGCCTACGAAATCTTCCGGGAAATCCAGCGCGAGGCGACGAGCCGGCGGGAGGACACCCTGGTCGTCAACTGCCATCCGGAGGTGGCGAAGCTCTTGCAGACCGAGGAGCGCGAGTCGCTGCGCAACCTGATGATGCGCTGGAACCGGACGGTGGTGGTGAAGCCGGCGCCGGCCTTCCACCTCGAGCACTTCGAGCTTCAGGCCCGCTGGAGCCGGCGCGAGCAGCCGCCGCCCAAGCGCGCGGCCGAGACTCCGAAAGCGGCGGGCCCGACGCCCGGACCGGCCGTCCCCGCCGGCGCGACGAGCCCAGGCGAGCCGCAAGCGCAGCCGCCGGGCGCCAACGCCGCCGCTCCCACCGAAACCGCGCCCGGCGCCACCGCTGCCGCTCCCCAGGGACGCCGCCGCCGGCATCGCCGCCGCGGCCGCGGGTCGGCCGACCAGGCGCCCGCCGCGGAAGGCTCGGCCGCGCCGGCCAAGCCCGGCGGGCGCTGACCGGTAGGGCGTGCCTTCGAGCCCGGTCGGTCCGATCGGATCGGCGCAGCGCCCGCCGGTCGCTTCGGCTATCGTGCGTTCTTCGATGTCTGAGCCGAACACGCGCGACGCGCCGGTCGCCCCGGCGACGATGCTCGAGGAGGCGCTGGAGCCCAAGCGCTCCCTTCGCGAACGGCTGCCGGCGATCGCCCGCAGCGTCCAGGCGGTGCTGGTCGAGGCGACCGGCCTGAAGAGCGAGCCCATCACCGTCCGGGCCGCCGCGCTCACCTTTCTCACCATCCTCGCCATCGTCCCGCTCCTCGCGGTGGTCTTCAGCCTCTTCCAGGCGATCGTCGGGACCCATGCCCTGCAGAAGGACTTGGAGCGGTTCGTCCTCGACAACCTCGCGGTCGGCACCCAGGCGAGCTTCCAGCGCTACATCGAGCAAGACATCCGGCGGGCGACCGGCGCGGCGCTGGGCGGCATCGGTTTCGTCCTCCTTCTCGGCTCTTCGGTTTCGCTCCTGGTCAACATCGAGTCGGCTTTCAACCGCATCTTCCGCTCCGCCAAGCGGCGGCCGTTGGGCCTTCGGATCGGGGTGTACTGGAGCCTGTTGACCCTGGGGCCGATTCTGCTCTCGGTCTCGCTCGCGCTGACCGCGCTCCTCGGTGCCCGCGCCGGCGGGCCGCTCAAGCACCTCGCGGGCTACCTGCTACCGCTCCTGGCGACCATCACCGGTTTCACCCTCCTTTACGTCATCCTGCCGACCGCTCAGGTCAAGCGGCGGGCAGCGCTCCTCGGAGCCATCGTCGCGGGGGTGCTCTGGGAGCTCGCGAAGATCGTCTACGCCACCATCAGCGCCCACTCGGTCCGGCGCGACGCGCTCTACGGGTCGATCTCGGCGGTGCCGACGTTCCTCCTGTGGACCTACGTGTCGTGGGTGATCGTCCTTTTCGGCGCGCGCATCGCCTACGCGGCGCAGGCGACGGCGCTGCCTTTGGACCAGGGGATGCCCGCCCCGCTCGCGCGGGAGCTCTTCGTCGCCCGCGTGATGTGCGGCATCGCTCTCGCTTTCCGGCAGGGCAGCCCTGGTCCCACGGTGGCGAGCCTGGCGGACCATCTCGCGCGCGAGGAGCCTCTGGTCCGCGCGGCGGTGGCGGATTTGACCGCCGCGGGGCTGGTGCGGGAGCTGGCCGCGGGCGGCTTCGTCCCGGGGCGGCCGCCGTCGAGCATCCGGCTGTCCGACGTGCGGGCGGCCGCACGGGGCGGACTCAGGCAGGCCGCCTCCCTGGCGGCACCGCTTCCGGCAGACCTCGCCGCTCTCGCTCGGCGTTGGTCCCGAGCCGACGCCGCCGCCGGGGAGCAGCTCGGCGTCACGTTGGACGAATTGGTGGGCGAGCTGGCGCCTGACGAGGCCGCCACGGCCGTGGGCGCGCTCGGACGTTCGACCAGCGCCTGATCGAGCGGCGGGCGCCCGCCTTTCGGCCGACGTGCTACCGTCGTCGAAGTTCGCCGCTTCTTCTCGGTCCCGACACGGAAACGCCATGGTCAAGAGCGACCTCGTCACCCTTCTCGTCCAGAAGCGCGGCTTGAAGCCCAAGGAGGCCGAGATGGCGATCGACCGCATCTTCGCCGCGATAGAGCAAGCGCTCGTTCGCGGCGAGCACGTCGAGCTCAGGGGCTTGGGAGTGTTCCACGTCCGCAGATATCGGGGCTACCTCGGCCACAACCCGAAGACCAGCGAGGCCATCGCGGTTCCTCCCAAGCGGGGTGTGCGCTTCCGCGCCGGTAAGGAGCTGCGGGACCGCATCAACCGGGCGGCGCCGCCCTCGCACAGCGACGAGCCGGCCGCCAGCCGGGCGGGGGCCCCGCCGGGCGACGCCGAGCATGCGGCCTAGAGCTGCGACGTCCCAAGACGCCCGATGGACGGTCGCACCTACCTCCGGCGCCTCTCCGACGCCCTGGTCCACGCTCAACGGCCGATCCGGATCCTCAAGGCGCTCAACTGGCCGGACGAGGTCCATCGGCGCTTCTTCCGGCAGAAGGCGCGGGAGCTGCCTCGCCCGGAGGTCCGGCCGCTCGACTACGACCCCCGGGACAAGGTCGCCCAGCTCGAGTCGCTGCGCCGGAAAATCCGGGGTCGCAATCCCATCGAGCAGGCGCTGCGGCGCAAGTGCGACGAGTTCGTCGAAGTCGTCCGGATGCTTCAGGCGCGCGGCACGAAGCGCTTCTACGCACACTCGGTCCGCCTCTACGGCGAGCCCCGGCGGGTCTTCCAGGACTCCGGAGTCGACAACTTGGAAATCGCGCGCCTCTGGGCGACGCGCCCCTACCGTCCCGGCTCGCCGATGGAGCCGCGCCCGCTGTCGGCGCGGGAGGCGCTGGCGGTGGTGCAGAGCATCACCGCTCCCATTCTGGGGGAACGCTGCCGGCTCAAGATCTCCCGCCGCCTGACCGCCGACGCCGCCGCCGGCGCCACCAGCGTCGCCGTCCGGGCGGAGGCCCGCTTCTCCCACCGCCAGGCGCGGGCGCTCGCCCACCACGAGGGGCTCTGGCACGTCCTGACCAGCTTGAACGGGTACGACCAGCCGGTCCTGACCGTCTTGGGCGTCGGCCTCGCCGGCTTCGCCACGAGCCAGGAGGGTGGCGGCGTCGTCGCCGAGCTGCTCTCCGGAAACATGACCGCCGAACGGCTGCGGGAGCTGGGCGAGCGCGCGCTCAGCGTCGACCTCGTCGCCCAGGGCGCCGACTACCTGGAGCTCTTCCGCTACCTCTCCCACCGCTTCTCGCCGGAGAAGGCGGCGCAGCTCTGCGAGCGGGTCTTTCGCGGCGGCGTCCTCACCGGCGGCGCCCCCTTCACCAAGGACGCCATCTACCAGCGCGGCTACTGCCGGGTCTTCAACTTCCTGCGGCACACGGTCGAGAACGGCGAGACGAGCCTCTTCGAGGCGTTCTTCGCCGGCAAGATGAGCGTCGACGACACGCCCTTCATCGATGCCTTGATGCACGAAGGGCTGGTCGCGCCGCCCAGGCTCTTGCCGCCGTGGGCCGCCGACCAGGAGGGGCTGGGCGCCCAAATCGTCCACTCGCTGACGATGAGCCGGTTCGACCTGGGCAAGGTGTCCCGCTACTACGAGAAGCTCGTCCAGAAGCACCGAGGCGGCCTCGGCAACTGGGAGGCCGGCCTGACCGCCCGGGGGGTCGATCCCGACCTGCTCCCCGACGCGCCGCCGCCGCCCGCCACCCGGAACCCTCGCTCGCCTCGTCGCGCCTCCCGCCGCTGACCGGTCGGGGGTTCCTTTTTCGTGTGCCGATGGCGATGATGCAACTTAGTGCATGTCTTCCGGCTTGCCCGAGACGAAATGCGGTATACTGCATGGCATGATTTGGAGAAAGAAAAGAGGTCCCCGAGGCGGGCGGGGGGCTTGACAGGGCGCGGGGCATCCGGATAATGCGCACCCCCTTCCGGCGCTTTCGCCGGGACGCGGATGTCGTCTTTGCGAGCGAGGAGGATGTCGCTCGTGGCCTCGATCGAGATGGGCCCGAAAGGCGGGTGAGAGCGAATGCCTGGTGTGCGGGTGAAGGACGGCGAGCCGTTCGAGAACGCGATGAAGCGGTTCAAGAAGATGGTGGAGAAGGCGGGAATCCTGTCGGAGATCCGCAAGCGCGAGCACTACGAGAAGCCGTCGGTCAAGCGCAAGAAGAAGGCGCTGGCGGCGAAGAAGCGGGCGATCAAGAAGGCGCGCAAGGGCGTGTCGTAAGTTCTCGACCGGTCGCGAACGGACCAGGGAAAGGTGAGCGCCGGGCGTGCCTTGACGCGAGGTCGCCCGGCGTTCTTCGTCGGCGAGGGGAGCCGCCGGAAGCGATCGAGCCGGGATGCGCGAGCTTCGCCTCCAACGTGGGCTCGTGGATGCGCATCGGCTCCTCCGGCTGGAAGGCGTGGTCCGTCCGACGCGGTAGAATCGGCCGTTCTCGCGGGTGGTCCGCAGCCCCAAGATGCGGCAGGGCTCCTAGAGATGGCCTACTCGGACGCGCAAATCGAGGAGCTGCGGGCGCGGGCGGACATCGTGACGCTGGTCGGCCGCCGGGTGGCTCTGCGCAAGGCCGGCAAGGACCATGTCGGCCTCTGCCCGTTCCACGGGGAGAAGACGCCTTCGTTCTACGTCGTGCCGCACAAGCAGCTCTGGCACTGTTTCGGCTGCGGCGAGACGGGAGACGTCTTCAAGTTCTTCATGAAGCTCGACGGCCTCGGGTTCGGGCAATCGCTGGAGCTGGTCGCGCGGGAAAGCGGCGTCATCCTCGCCGACGAACGGCAGGACCCGGAGGCGGCGGCGCGGCGGGCGCGCCAGGACGAGCTGGCGGCGCTCCTGGAACGGGCGGTCAAGTTCTACGAACAGAAGTTGTGGCGGCCGGGCGGGCTCGTGGCGCGCGAGCACCTTGCGTCGCGGGGCATCGGGGAAGAGGTGGCGCGGCGGTTCCAGCTCGGCTTCGGCGGCGCCGGGCGGGACGAGCTGACGCGGGCGTTGTCGAAGGCGGGCGCGTCGGTGGAGCTGGCGGCGGAGGCGGGGCTCGTCGTCGCCGGCTCGCGGCGGACCTTCGACCGCTTCTCCACCCGTCTCATCGTGCCGATTCGGATTCCGAGACCCCCGCGCGGTCGCGCGGTCGCGCTCGGGGGGAGGGCTCTTGAGGGCCTGACGCCCGGCCGCGACGGCAAGAAGCCGGCGAAGTATATCAACAGCCCGGAGACGCCGCTCTACCAGAAGGGCAGCGTGCTCTTCGGGCTCGACCTCGCCCGCGACCACATCCGCAAGGAAGACCGGGCGGTGGTGGTGGAGGGCTACTTCGACGTCATCGGCCTCCACCAGGCGGGCTTTCCCCTCGCGGTGGCGACCTGCGGGACGACGCTGACCGGGAGCCATCTCGACCTCTTGACGCGCACGGGGGCGAAGGAGGTGGTCTTCCTCTTCGACGGCGACGAGGCGGGGGTCCACGCGGCGGTGCGGGCGGGCGAGCTGTGCGCCAAGGCGCAGGTGCCGGCGAAGGTGGCGACGCTCCCGGCGGGGAAGGACCCGGACGAGCTCGCGCGCGAGCGGGGGAGGGAAGGGCTGGTGGCCCTCGTCGAGCGCGCGCGTCCGGCGATCGAGTTCCTCGTCGACCGGGCGTTGTCGGCGCTGGGTCCGCAGGCGACGGTGGAGGAGCGGGTGCGGGCGGTCGAGAGCGTGCGAAAGGTGGTGCGGGCGGCGCCGGTGGGCCTGTCGCGCGAATTGTACGTCGCCCAGATCGCGGAGCGGCTCAAGGTGCCCCCGGAAGCGGTGCGGGAGGCCATCGACCGTCCCGAGGAGGAGAAGCGCTCCAGCCAGGTTCAGCGGGCGAGCGAGGGCGAGGCGGCGTTCGCCTCCGTTGCTCCCGGGGGGCCGAAGCGCTCGAGCTCTCCAGCCGCGAGCGTGCCGCGGACGGCGGCGAACCGGCGCCTCGCCGAACAGACGTATCCGTCGGAGAAGCACCTGATCCTCGCGCTCCTCAAGTTTCCCCGCGCGCTCAGCCCGCGCGCCGCCACCCGGGGGCTGCTGGGCGATTTCAGGAATCCGGAGCTCAGAAGGTTGGGCGAGGCGATCATCCAGGCCCAGGCGGAGGGAGCCGATGTCTCGGCCGCGGACCTGCTCGGCGTGGTCGAGGACGAGAAGCTGCGCACGTGCCTCCACTCGGACCTGAGGGCGAACGACGACTCTCTCGAGCAGTCGACGACGAGCTTCGAATCCGTCGCCGACAAGCTCTTGCAGCAGAACCACCGTGCGCGCAAGGCCGAGATGTTGAGCCGGGCGGGCTTGGGCGAGCTCGCGTCCGACGGCGCCGACTTCCTGGAAGAGCAGCAGCGGCAGACCGAGGAGAACGCGGCCACCCATCAGCGCATCCGCGAGCGCAACCGGCCAGGCTAGAGGATGCCTCGGGGTGGCTCGGAAGAACGCACGTCCGACGCGGGTTCGACCGCTTCGCCAAGGCGAGACAGCAGGGCGGTGGACCTAGCGATTCAATGGTCGGGAGCCTGGCGAGCCGAACGAACGCCTCGGTACAGCCAGAATGACGACCGCTTGGGACTCCCTAAGGGTGGGGAGGATCTTTTCGGCCCGGCGCCTCCCCCGGGAGCTGGCGGGCGCAAGCGGGTGATGACGGGCCTGATCGGTCGATAGCTTGACAAGCCGCACGGCCGCGACTAAGCGCGGGGCGGTTCGGCACTCCGCCGCTTTGGCCTGTCGACAGAGGACCTTCCGGATGGCGAAGAAGAAGTCGAAGCACAAGCACGAGAAACCCTCGAAGGTCGGGGGCGTGCCGGCCAAGGGCGGGAAGGCCGAGAGCAAGGCGCCGAAGGCACCCGCAGCGAAGAAGACGGCCGCGAAGGCGAATTCGCCCCAGCCGAAGGTCGCGCCGAAGAAGGCGAGCAAGCCGCAGGCCCGCAAGCCGGCCCCGAAGCCTTTGGCGAAGGCGGCAGCGAGACCGAAGCCCCCCGCGAAGGGGCACGCGAAGCCGGCGGGGAAGGCGTCGTTCGCCAAGGCGGGAGCGAAGGCGAGCAAGAGCCTCCCGGCCAAGCCATCGAAACCGGCGTCGAAATCGGGCCAGAGGCTCGCGAAGCCCGCGCCGAAACCGAGCTGGAAGTCGTCGAGCAAGCCGGCGAAGACCGCGCCGAAACCGAGCTGGAAGTCGTCGAGCAAGCCGGCGAAGACCGCTCCGAAACCGAGCTGGAAATCGTCGAGCAAGCCGGCGAAGACGCCGCCGAAGCCGAGCTGGAAGTCGAGCAAGCCGGCGAAGACGGCGCCGAAACCGAGCTGGAAGTCGTCGAGCAAGCCGGCGAAGACCGCGCCGAAGCCGAGCTGGAAGTCGTCGAGCAAGCCGGCGAAGACCGCGCCGAAACCGAGCTGGAAATCGTCGAGCAAGCCGGCGAAGACCGCTCCGAAACCGAGCTGGAAGTCGTCGAGCAAGTCGGCGAAGACCGCTCCGAAACCGAGCTGGAAGTCGTCGAGCAAGTCGGCGAAGACCGCTCCGAAGCCGAGCTGGAAGTCGTCGAGCAAGCCGGCGAAGCTCGCGCCGAAACCGAGCTGGAAGTCGGCCAAGCCCGTGGCGACGCCGCCTTCGAAATGGGCTCCCAAGCCCGCGGCGAAGCCGTCGAAGGTCGCCTGGACACCGACCTGGAAGTCGCCCAAGCCCGCGGCGAAGCCGGTGCCGAAATCCGGTTCCCAGTCGGGGGCCAAGACGAAGGTCCCGCCGAAGCCGGCGGGAAAGCCGTTCGCGAAGGGCATCGAGAAGGCGACGTCCCAGCCGGCCGGGCCCGCGAAGGGGCCGACGAAGGCGGTGCCGGTGGCCGAGAGGGCTTTTGCCAAGCCTTCCTGGAAGGCGGCGGCGAAGCCGGGTGGCGGGAAGGCTCCTGTGAAGCTCGCGGGGAAGGTTCCGGCGGGGGCGGAGAAGGCGCCGGCCAAGCCGGCCGCGAAGATCGAGAAGGCGGATGGCAAGCCGGCGACGAAGGCGGGCGCGGGGTCGAAGGCCGAGCGTCCCGGGGAGGCGACCCATGCGGGCACGCCGGCCCGAGCGGGCCGGTCGAAGGTCCAGGCGAAGGGAGCGAGGCCGGTGCCGCCTCGCCGCGCGCGGCTGATGGACGAGGAAGACGAGCTGGCGGACGAGGAGCTCGAGGCCGACGAGGACCTGGAGACCGCCGAGGAAGACGAGGACGGGGAGCTTTCGGCCGGCAAGCGTCCCAAGGGTGGGATGGATCGGCTCCTCGAGGAGGGGCGTCAGAAGGGGTTCGTCACCTTCGACGAAATCAACGATGCGCTGCCGCAGGAGTCGGTCAATCCGGATCAGATCGACGACGTGATGAGCATGTTCGGCGAGCACGACATCAAGATCGTCGAGGCCGCCGACGTGAAGGCCACGGACAGCAAGGGCTCGGAAGCGGTGCTGCCCATCGCGAAGGCCCCCGACGAGGAAGAGGCCAAGGAAGAGGAAAAGGACCCGGAGGAAGAGGAAGCGGGCCGCTCCAACGACCCGGTCCGGATGTACCTGCGCAAGATGGGGTCGGTGAGCCTCTTGACCCGGGAGGGCGAGGTCGAAATCGCCAAGCGTATCGAGCAGGGGGAGAAGGCGGTGCTCGACGCGGTGATCAACTCGTCGGTGGCGATCAAGGAGATCATCGAGCTGGGCGACAAGCTGCGCAAGCAGAAGGTGCGCCTGCGCGAGGTGGTGCGCGACCTGCCGGACGACGACGACGGGTACAACGAGGCGGAGCGGGTCGAGTCGATTTGCAAGGTCATCGCCCGGATCGAGAAGCTGGACCAGGCGAACGTGCTCCTCGCGGAAGCCGCGAAGAAGGGCCCCGAGGCCCGGCGCAAGGAAGTCAAGGCCGAGCTGGAGAAGAACCGCGTGGACATGGCCAAGGCGCTGGAGAGCCTGAAGCTGACCAAGGCGCAGTTCGAGCGGATCATCCAGAACCTGAAGCGGACCATCGAGCGCATCGGGCGGGGCGAGCGCGAGCTGACCGACGTGGAGCGGCGCACGCACCACGCGATGAAGGACGTCAAGGCGGAGCTGCGCAAGGTCGAGCTCGACCCTTCCCAGGCGCGGCGGGTGGCGAAGAAGCTCCACATCCCCCAGGAGGACCTGGAAGAGCTGAAGCGGCACATCAAGCAGGAGCAGGCGAAGCTGAGGAAGATCGAAGAGGAGTCGGACCTGCCCATCGAGGAGCTGCGGCGGACGTACAACGCCATCGCTTCTGGGGAGCGTCGGGCGGAGAGCGCCAAGGGAGAGCTGATCGAGGCGAACTTGCGCCTCGTGGTCTCGATCGCGAAGAAGTACACGAACCGGGGGCTGCAGTTTCTCGACCTGATTCAGGAGGGGAACATCGGCCTGATGAAGGCGGTGGACAAGTTCGAGTACAAGCGTGGCTACAAGTTCTCGACCTACGCCACCTGGTGGATTCGGCAGGCCATCACCCGGGCGATCGCGGACCAGGCGCGCACCATCCGCATCCCGGTGCACATGATCGAGACCATCAACAAGCTCATCCGCACGAGCCGCTACCTGGTCCAGGAGATCGGCCGCGAGCCGACGCCGGAGGAGATCGCGGAGAAGATGGAGCTGCCGCTGGAGAAGGTGCGCAAGGTCCTGAAAATCGCCAAGGAGCCGATTTCGCTGGAGACGCCCATCGGCGAGGAGGAGGACAGCCACCTGGGCGACTTCATCGAGGACAAGGCCATCGTCTCCCCGTCGGAGGCGGTGATTTCGATGAACCTCTCCGAGCAGACGCGCCGGGTGCTCGCGACCCTGACGCCGCGCGAGGAAAAGGTCCTCCGGATGCGGTTCGGCATCGGCGAGAAGAGCGACCACACGCTGGAAGAGGTCGGGCAGGACTTCGAGGTCACCCGGGAGCGCATCCGGCAGATCGAGGCGAAGGCGCTGCGAAAGCTGCGGCACCCCTCCCGTTCCAAGCGACTACGCAGCTTCGTCGAGGGGAACTAGAAGCGCTAGCGGAGGGCGGTTTCGGCCTGGAGCTGATTCGCGTTCCGCTTGGCTTCCTCCGGTCGCGCCCGCACCGTTCTCCATTCCGGCCGATCGGTCCGATCGCGGCGGCTGGGAGCCGGTACGGCGTTCACCCCGAAGGCTGGCGAAAAGCGCTAGGCCTTCTGCCCAGGACCGCTGCTGCTCGGCTGCGCGGTCGGGGCCGATGGCGCGGGCTGGGCCTGGGTGACCTGCTCTGGCGGGAGCGCGCCCGGCCCCGGCGGGTTCGGCGGAAGCTGCTTCGCCTGCGGCGTCAGGTCGACGGCGTCGCGGACGTCACCGGTCGCCTTCTTGAAGTTGTGCAGGGTCTTCCCCAGCGCCTCGCCGATCTGCGGGAGCTTTCCGGGGCCGAAGATCAGCAGCACGACCACCAGGATGACGAGCAGCACCGGCCAGTCGAAAATGTCCATCAGGGCCCCTGTTCCAAGGCGGTTCGCCCGCACAGGGGAGCGAACGCCGGAGACGAAATGCTATCACGTCGCGGCCCGATCGGCCACTGAAACGCGCTCGATCGCGCCGGAGCGTCGAGATGAATCCCCTTCGCGCGTTGACGCGCTCGCTCGGCCGGCCGGCGGTGATCGCGCATCGGGGCGCTTCGGCGGCGGCGCCGGAAAACAGCCTCGCCGCCCTGCGTCTTGCGCGAGAGCTGGGCGCCGACGGGGTCGAATTCGACGTTCAGCGCTGCCGGACCGGCGAGCTCGTCGTCTTCCACGACCGCACGCTCGCGCGCTGCACGGGAGCGCTCGGGACCCTCGTCGAGACGCCGTTCGAAGCGCTGCGCGAGCTGTCGCTCGATCGCGTGGATTCCGGCCGCGCGGGCGCTCGCATCCCGACCCTGGAGGAGTTTCTCGCCGCTGTGCCAGCCGACCTGTTCCTGAACCTGGAGGTGAAAATCGACGACCTCGTCGAGGCCCCCCTCGGGCGCGCCTGCGTCGAGGCGCTCGCCCGCGTGGGCCGGGACCGCCGCGCGATCGTCTCCTCCTTCCACCCGGCAGCGCTCCTGCATGCCTTGGCGGCGGATCGGTCCGTCGCCCGCGCCGCCCTCGTCGAGGCGAGCGCCGATTGGCGGCTGCGGCTCGCGCTCGGGATGTCGTCGGCTCCGGCCGCCGTCCACCCGGAGCACCCGCTCGTCGACCCGCGCCGGGTCGCAGGCTGGCATCGGCTCGGCCTTCGGGTCGCGACCTGGACCGTCGACGAACCCGGCGAGGCGACGCGCTGTCTCGACGCCGGGGTCGACGCGATCATCACCAATCGTCCCGACCTCGTCCGGCCGATCGCTGAACGGTTCCGCTGCTAAAGGGCGAATGCGCTACCGGTGTTCCCGCCCGTCGGGACCGACGAAGACCAGGCCGTCCTCCTCGTCGCCCGCGGCGGGCAAGAGCTTTTCGATCAGCCGATGGACCTCGGCGTCGCTCGGCGCCGGCGCGGCCGCCAGGTCTCTTTCGAGAGCGGTTGCCTTCCTGCCTTGGTGCAGCGATGCCGCATGGCGTCGGACCTCCCCGCTCAGTCGCTCATCGGCAGCGATGTCGCCGAGCTCGACCGTCGACAGCCCTTGCATCGCGCGCACCGCGAGCGCCACCGAGGCGTACGGGTTGTGGGCGATCGCCCGGCGGATTCGGCGCGAGCTCCCGTGCCGCGAGGCGAGCACCGTCTCCAAGACCGAAGCGTGGGTCGGCCGTTTGCCCGCGACCACGAGCGCCTCGCGTTCGGTGCAGCGGGGGTTCGCCAGCAGCTCGCCGATCACCCGCGCGTCCTGCTCCCGCGCGAGGCGGATCAACAGGTCGGGGTCGCGCCCGCGGGAGAGCGTGCGTTTCACGCCGGCGGGGAGCCGGGCGAGCCGCCGGTCGACGAAGGGCTCGTCGGCGACGTCGTAGGTGCGCGTCGCCGGGCCCGACGCGAAGAGCGCCTCCACCAGCCGGTCCGCCCGCGAACGGGCGAGCGAGAGCCATCCGGCGACCCGTTCGGCATCCAGATGGCCGCGGGCGAGCGACCGGGCGATGGCCGACACCGCGCTCGCCGCATCCGGCGAGTCGCGGGCCTCGCGCGCGAGGCTGCCGCAGACCAGCACCGCTGTCGCCGACACCAAGGACTCCAGGAACGCTCCCGCCGCCCGGGAGCGCAGCTCGTCGGTCGAAATCGCCCGCAGCCGGCGAACGAGCTGCGAGGCGAGCCGCGCCGCCTCCTCGTCTTCCGGCTGGGCGGGTCTGGTCATCGCCGCGAGGGACCGACGACCGGCGCCGCGACGGCCGGGACCACCGCCGGGGCGCCCGGCGCGGGGGGAACCGGAGCTCTCACCGGGACCGGAGCCGCTCTGCGTGGCGGCGCGGGCGCGAAGGCCTCCTCGAGCGCAACCGGTATGCCTGGCGCGACCGAGAACGAGACCGACGCCCCCGCGACCTGCCGGGCGTCGAGGGGGAAGACCGCGACGAAGGGCAAGCTCTCCTGGGGCGCGAGCTTCAGCTCCGGATGCCGGGTCGCGAGCCGATGCTGCAAGGCGTCGTTCGCCCCGGACGAGAGAGCGTACAAATCCTCCGGGGTGGCGCTGGCGCCGGCGACCGACTGCGCCGTCGCGAGGACCGCGCCCCCTCTTTCGACCCGCGTGGTCACCTGCGCCGCTGGCCAGGTCTGCCCGGACGAGCTCTCCACCTGGCCGGTGACGTAGAACAGCTCGTGCCCGTCGCGGGTCCAGTAGGTGCCCGTCCGCACCTCCACCGCGTGCGGCGCCGCCAGCGACTGGGCGTCGCCCCTGCCGAGGGCGAGCTGCACGAGGTTCCGGCCGACGTCGTTCCAGGTCAGCGGCCTGGGAGCGCGCACCGCCGCGATGGCGACGAGCGCGGTCGAGGCGATGACGAGGGCCGAGAGCGCGTCGAAGGCGGCGGTCACGAGACGCCGTCCGGCAGGGTGTTCGTCCGGGACCGGCGTGGCAGCCGGGGGGCGAGGCTGCGGTTTGGGTTTCGGCTCGACCGGCTGGCCGAGCTGCTCGGGGATCTCGAGACTCGGAGCTTCCGGCAGGGCTGGCTGCGCGAGGTCGAGCGGCGGCTCGGCCGCGGCCGGTTCGGGCGCCGGCTCGTCCTCGAGGGGAGGGAACGCGGGCTGGGGCGGCGGTCCAAAGTCGGCGCGCAGGGGCGGCGCGCTCGGTCCCAGGCTGTGCTCGACGCCGTCGAAGGGGTTGGTCTCCAGCGGGGGCAGGTCGACGGCGAACGGGTCGGCGGGAGCCGCCGGTGGCGCCGGTGCCGCCGGGGGGAAACCGGAGCCGAACAGGTCCAGGTCGAGGTTGGGCTCAGCGGGAGCGGAGCCGGATGCCGCCGCGGGGGCGGAGGTGGGGAAGCCCAGCTCCTGGAACGGATCGGGAGGTGGCGAAGACGGCGAATCCGCGGCCGGCGCCAGCGCGGGCGGTTCGGCGAGGCCCTCGGGAGCGGCCGGCGTGGCGGTGGGCGCGGCGGGCGACTGCCCCAGGAAGCCAAAGTGCAGGGTCGGGGCTCGCCAGGGCGCGGGCGGCGGGGCCGGAGGGCTTGCCCGGTCGGCCAGCGGGTCGGGGATGGGGCTGGCGGGGGCCGGCGGTGGTGTCGTTGGGCGGTTGGGCTCCAGGTTGGTGGCAGCGCCGTAGGTCAGCGAGACCGCTCGTGGCGCCGCGGGGGCGGCCGGGGGCGCCTCGGGGGCGGGCTTGGGGCCGGAGGCGTCGCCGGGGGCTGGGGCAGGAGCGCGGGAGGCCTTGAAGACGGTCTTGCACTGGGTGCAGCGGATCTTCACGCCGCGCTCGGGCACCTTCTCGTCGGCGACGCGGAAGCGGACGCGGCACTGGGGGCATTGGACGATCATGCAAATCCCGGGTCGGCCGGTGGCGGCCTCGAGGCCCCCGACCGTTCGACGTCTAGAGCCAGGTGGGGCAGTGCGTGAGCCCTCGGGGATTATCCGGTCGGAAATCGAGGAAGATCAAGGGAGTTGGCCGGGGCCTCAGGGTGCTTGACAGGTCCTGGCGGCCGATGGAATCGTGCGCGCCCCCTCACGCGCGAGCGGGGAGGCGCCAGGCGGAAGGTTCCTGGTCGCGGCGAGAAGTCGCTCTAGGAGACAAGCAGGATGGCAGACAGGAGCGACGGAGAGAAGACCGCGACCCCCGCGGCGGCCGAGGACACGACCCGCATCAAGGTGATCAAGCGATACACGAATCGCAAGCTCTACGACACGGTCGAGAGCCGCTACGTGACGCTGGAAGAGATCGCCGAGATGGTCAAGGGCGGCGCGGAAGTGAAGATCGTGGACAACCGCACCAAGGAGGACCTGACCAGCGTCACCCTCGCGCAGATCATCTTCGAGGAAGAGAAGCGCGAGGGGCAGATGCCGCTCGGGGTGTTGCAGCGGATCATCCGCGGCGGCGGGTCGGCGCTGACCGACTTCTTTTCGGAGCGGGTGTCGCCGCAGGTGGGCAAGCTCAAGGAGGAGGCCGAGAGCCGGGTCGGCCGGCTCTTCCACCGCGAGGAAGGGCAGCGGGTGGCGCCGAACGTGCGGGAGCTGTTCCAGACGAGCCAGCGGGCGCTGGAGGAGTGGCAGCGGCGGGTCGACGAGCGGGTGCGCGCGGCGATCGAGGCGGTGACGGGCCTGACCCAGCTCCAGCGCGACGTCCAGCGGCTGCACGAGCGGCTCGACGCGCTGGACGAGAAGCTCAAGCAGCTCGAGAACGACGAGACCGACCCGCGCTGAACCTGAGCAGGCCGGAAAGCCCTTCAACCGGGAAGTCCCTCGGAAAACGCCGGGCGGAGCTGGGAAAATCAGCGGGCGCCCGCGTTGACACGCCCCCCACCGTCCGATAGCTTGCGCCGCAAAGCGGCGGCCAGCAGCGGCGTCGCTTCATCGACATCGGGGTGCCCTCTTGTCCGTCGCCTCTCCCTTCACGCCCGAGCAGCAGCAGACCTTCGACGCCGATACCGCGAAGATTTTCGCGAAGTACCCGCCCGAGCGCCGGTCGGCGGCGCTGATTCCGGTCCTCCACGCCGCCCAGAACCTCCAGGGGTGGCTTGCGCCGAAGGCGCTCGACTACGTCGCCGAGGTGGTGGGCGTTCCGAGGACCCGGGTACAGGAGGTGGTCAGCTTCTACTCGATGTTCCACCTGAAGCCGGTGGGCGAAAAGCACGTCCAGGTCTGCGTCAACCTCGCCTGCTGGCTGCGCGGCTCGGACAAGATCGTCGACGCCTGCAAGAAGCACATCGGCGAACAGCAGATGCAGCCGACCGCGGACGGGAAGGCGAGCTGGTGCGAGGTCGAGTGCCTCGCGAGCTGCGGCACCGCTCCTGCTGTCATGATCAACGCGAAGTACCACGAGGGGTTCTCGGTCGAGGAGCTCGAACAGGAGCTCGGCAAGAAGCAGCCCTAGAGGAAGCCATGGACCTGCCGAAGCTCGTCTCGAAGAACTGGGGCAAGCCCGAGAGCTGGACCCTGAAGTCCGCGCGCGAGAACGGCACCTACGAGGCGCTGAAGAAGGCGCTCTCGATGACGCCGCAGGAGATCATCGAGCAGGTGACGAAGTCGAACCTGCGCGGCCGCGGCGGCGCCGGCTTCCCGACGGGGATGAAGTGGACCTTCGTCGTGAAGGAGAAGGCGACCCCGAAGTACCTGGTGGTCAACGCGGACGAGGGCGAGCCCGGCACCTTCAAGGACCGCTACTGCCTCTCGGAAGACCCGCACCTGTTCATCGAGGGGTGCCTCATCGCGGCGCGGGCGCTGTCGGCGCCGGCGGTCTACGTCTACTGCCGCGGGGAGTTCTATTTTCAGATGTCCCGGCTGCAGCAGGCGATCGACTCCTGCTACGAGGCGGGGCTCTTGGGCAAGAACATCCTCGGCCAGCCCGGCTTCGACGTCGACATCTTCGTTCATCCCGGGGCCGGCGCGTACATCTGCGGGGAAGAGTCAGCGCTCCTGGAGAGCTTGGAAGGCAAGAAGGGCTGGCCGCGGCTGAGGCCGCCGTTTCCCGCGAACGCCGGCCTCTGGGGGAAGCCGACCGCGGTCAACAACGTCGAGACCATCGCCTCGATCCCGCCCATCATCGAGAGGGGCGGCGAGGCGTACGCTCGGCTCGGCCCCCCGCGCAACGGGGGCACCCGGCTCGTCTGCGTCTCCGGCCACGTCACCAAGCCCGGCGTCTACGAAGTGCCGTTGAGCATCACGCTCGAGTCGATCGTCTACGACCTGTGCGAGGGCATCCCCAACGGGCGCAAGCTCAAGGGGCTGATTCCCGGCGGCTCCTCGGCCGCGGTGATGACCGCCGACGAAATCGACTGCGCGATCGACTTCGACACCCTCAAGGCGAAGGGGACGATGGCCGGCTCGGGCGCCATCATGGTGATGGACGACACCGTCAACATGGCCTTCGCCCTGCACAACGTGGTGCGCTTCTACGCCCACGAGAGCTGCGGCCAGTGCACGCCCTGCCGGGAAGGCACCGGCTGGATGTTCCGGATTCTCACGAAAATCGTGAACGGGCAGGGCACCGAGCGGGACGTCGACCTGCTCGACCAGATCGCCAAGCAGGGCGAGACCCGAACCATCTGCGCGCTCTTCGACGGCACCGCGATGCCCGTGCGCTCGTTCGTCAAGAAGTACCCTGACGACTTCCTCCAACTCGTGCGCCCGGCGCCGAGCACCACGAAACCGCTGCCGCTCACCGTGAGCGCTTGAGCTCGGCCCACGCGGCCGGCCGCGGCGGGGAGGGCCAGCCCTCGTCCGATCGGACCGATCGGTCGGATCCGTCCGATCGAGGCGGATGGGCCGCGGCGCTCGAAGTCTGTTAAGACCGTCGCCGTGGCGAGAGAGCCGCTGCCAGAAGACTTCGAACCCTCCGAGAGCGCTCCCGGTGAAAGCGACGACCTGCGCCTCGAGCTCCAGGCGGGCGCGCGGGCGTTGCTCGACGCGGGCGGGGCGCTCTCGCGCGTCGAGCCGGGCTACGAGACGCGGTCGCAGCAGCTTGCGATGGCCGACGCGGTCATCGACGCCTTGGTCGGCGCGAAGGTCGCGGTCATCGAGGCGGGCACCGGCACCGGCAAGACGCTCGCGTACCTCGTGCCGGCGATCCTCTCGGGGCTGAAGGTCGTCGTCGCCACCGCGACCAAGGCGTTGCAGGAGCAAATCGTCGACCAGGACCTGCCGCTGCTCGAGCGGCTCGGCCTGAAGTTTTCCGCGGCGGTGATGAAGGGCCGGCAGAACTACCTCTGCCTTCTCAAGTTCGAGCAGTTCGAGCAGAGCCCGGTCTTCGTCAGCCGCGACGAGAAAGCGGACTTCGAACGGCTGCGCTCGTGGGCGCACGCGACCTCGACCGGCGACCGCGCCGAGCTCGACCTGCCGGACGGCTACGTCGCCTGGCGCGACGTGTCGTCGACCGCGGAGACCTGCGTCGGCCAGGAGTGCCCGCACTTCTCCGCCTGCCACGTCACGCGCATGCGCCAGCGCGCGCAGGAGGCGCAGGTCGTCGTCGTCAACCACCACCTCTTCTTCGCCGACCTGGCGCTCAGGCAGTCGCCGGCGGCGAAGGTCGGCGCGGAGGTCGTGCCCCGAGCGGAAGCGGTGGTGTTCGACGAGGCGCACAACATCGAGGAGGTCGCGACCGAGTTCTTCGGCGCCCAAGTCTCGAACTACCGCTTCTTCGACCTGTGCCGCGACATCGACCGGACGGCGGCGGTGCGCCCGGCGTGGCGGTCGAAGCCGGTCGGGCGCCTGACGAGCGCGGTCGGCCGGGCGGCGGAGGCGTATTTCGGCGAGGTGGCGGCGCTCGCTCCGGCCGACGCGGGCCCGTGGGGGTGGCCCCGGCCGGCAGCGCAACGGCCTGGGGGAAGCGGCACCGGCCACCGGGGCCGGTCCAGGGGTGCGGTAGCGACGCCGAAGACCGATCGGACCGATCGGTCGGATCGGACCGATCAGTCCGCTCTCCCGTTCGCGAGCGGCCGCGCCGCGGCAGGCGCGGGGACCCCGGAGGGTGCCGTCGACGGCGCGGCGATTCTGGAGCCGGCGGAGCTGGCTCTCTCGACGGAACGGCGCGACGCGCGCTGGTCGCTGGACCGAGGAGCGCTCTCGCCCCTCGCCTCGGCTCGCGACGACCTCTCGGGCGCGGTGGGCGAGCTGCGCCGGGCGCTGGTCGACCTCGGCGGCGACAAGCCGGAGCCGGAAATCGAAGCCTTCGCGCGCCGCGCCGACGACCTGCGGCTCGTGCTCGAGGCCGTCTCCGAGCAGCAGGCGCCGGACCTCGTCTACTGGGCGGAGACGCGCGGGCGCGGCGTCTTCCTGCGCGCCTCGCCGGTCGACGTCGCCCCCGACCTTCAGGCGGCGCTCTTCTCCGACGGCCGGCCGATCGTGCTGACCAGCGCGACGCTCGCGACGGGGGGCAGCACCGCTTTCTTCCAGCATCGGGTCGGGCTCTGGCCGGACGGCGACGAGCGCGGTCGGGGCGAACAGACCGTGCTGCCGTCGCCGTTCGACTACGACCGTCAGGCCGCGCTCTACTTTCCGCGCCACCTGCCGGAGCCAGCGCACGAGGCGTTTCTCGACCAGGCGACGGAGGAGATCGCGGCGCTCATCGCCCTCGCCGAGGGGCGGACCTTCGCGCTCTTCACCTCGCTGCGGGCGATGCGCGAAGTCCACCGCCGCCTCAAGTTCCGCCTGCCGTACCAGGTGCTGCTCCAGGGCGAACGGCCGAAAGGCGCGCTCGTGCGGGCCTTTCGCGACGAGCCGAGCGTCTTGTTCGCGACCCAGTCGTTCTGGGAAGGCGTCGATGTGCCGGGCGACGCGCTGTCGCTGGTCGTCATCGACAAGCTGCCCTTCGCGAGCCCTGCCGATCCCCTCGTCGCCGCGCGGCTCGAGTCCATCGAAAGCCGCGGACGGTCGTCGTTCCTCGACTACTCGCTGCCGTCGGCGGCGATTTCCCTCAAGCAGGGCTTCGGCCGGCTCATCCGCTCGCGGCGGGACACCGGCGCGGTCGCCATCCTCGACAAGCGGCTGTGGACCAAGGGGTACGGCAGCTTTCTCAGGAAGTCGCTGCCCTCCTGCCCCACGTTCACCGCCTTCGCCGACCTGAAGGCGTGGTGGCGCGAAACCCGGGCGCACGAGAGCGACGAGGGGTAGGTTCGTTCGCTGCCAATCCGGTTGACACGCTTGGAGCTGGACGCGTGAGTGTCCGGGTCGGATACGGCGTCCCGGGTCAACCCGGGCACTGACGTGCCCGGCTCCAATGACCAGCGAGTGCGTCGACCGGACAGGCATGGTCCATTCTTCGCCGCTCGCAGCGGTCTCTCCTCGCGAACGGGGAACCCGAAGGGGCGTCGCGCCGCCGACGCTCCGGTTGTGCTGTGATGCGCCCATGGCCGCGCAAGCCGCCGAAGGGCAGATCACGATTCCCGACGACCTGCCGGTGCTGCCCATCCGCGACCTGGTCGTCTTCCCCTACATGATCGTCCCGCTCTTCGTCAGCCGCGACGTGTCGCTCGCCGCCATCGAGGAGGCGATGGCGAAGGACAAGTTGCTCTTCCTCGTCGCGCAGAAGGACCCGTCCGAGGAGGCGCCGTCGACCGAAGCGCTCCACGAAATCGGCACCATCGGGATGGTGATGCGCATCCGCCGCCTCCCCGACGGGAGGACGAAAGCGCTGGTGCAGGGCTTGGTGAAGGGCCGGCTGACGAGCCTCGCCCGCGGCGAGTCCGCGTTCTTCGGCCGCATCGAGAAAATCCACGAGCCGGTGCTCGACCAGCCGCCCCTCGAGGTGGAGGCGCTCGCGCGCTCCGTCCGGGAGCACCTGGAGAAGCTCGCCCACAGCGGCCGGTCGATTTCGCCCGACGTGATGCTGGTCTTGGCGCAGATTTCCGACCCCGGGCGGCTGGCGGACCTGTGCGCGGCGAACCTCGGGCTCCAGGTCGACCTGGCGCAGCGCATCCTCTCCATCCTCGACCCGGTCGCGCGGCTCACCGCCATCAACGAGCACCTCGCGCACGAGGCGCAGCTCGCCGAGATGCAGCGGGAGATAGAATCGCAAGCAAAAGAGGAAATCTCCAAGAGCCAGCGCGAATACTATCTTCGCCAGCAGCTCCGGCAGATTCAGCAGGAGCTGGGCGACGTCGACGGCAAGGGCGAGGAGCTGCGCGACCTGGCCGATCGGATCGCGAAAGCGCTCCTGCCCCCCGTCGCGGAGGACGAGGCCCAGCGGCAGCTCAAGCGGCTGGAGCAGATGCCGAGCGACTCCGCCGAGAGCTCGGTGCTCAGGACGTATCTCGAATGGCTCGCCGACCTGCCCTGGTCGGTGACGACGCCGGACGTGCTCGACCTGAAGCTCGCGCGGCGGGTGCTGGACGAGGACCACTACGACCTGGACGAGGTGAAGGAGCGCATCCTCGACTACCTGGGCGTGCGCAAGCTCAAGGCGGACATGAAGGGGCCCATCCTCTGCTTCGCCGGGCCGCCGGGGGTCGGGAAGACGAGCCTCGGCCGGTCCATCGCGCGGGCGCTCGGGCGGCAGTTCGTGCGGGTTTCCTTGGGCGGGGTGCGCGACGAGGCGGAAGTACGGGGGCACCGCCGCACCTATGTGGGAGCGCTGCCGGGGCGCGTCATCCAGGCCATCAAGCAGGCCCAAAGCCGCAACCCGGTCCTGATGCTCGACGAGATCGACAAGATCGGCGGGGGCGGCGACTTTCGCGGCGACCCCAATGCGGCGCTGCTCGAGGTGCTGGACCCGGAGCAGAACTCCGCCTTTCGCGACACCTACCTGAACCTCGACTTCGACCTCTCGCGGGTGTTGTTCATCGCCACCGCCAACGTGCTCGATTCGGTGCCGGCGCCGCTTCGCGACCGGATGGAGGTGATTCACCTCGCCGGCTACGCCGAGGAGGACAAGCTCCACATCGCGCAGGCCTACACGGTACCGAAGCAGCTTGGCGAGAACGGTCTCGCTAAAGGGCAGCTCTCCTTCACCGATGCAGCGCTCCTGAGGATCATCGCCGACTACACCCGTGAGGCGGGGCTGCGAAACCTCGAGCGCAACATCGCGACGGTCTGCCGGAAGGTCGCGCGGCAGGTGGCGGAGGGCGAAGAGCCGCCGGCGGTGGTCGACCAGGACCTCGTGCGCAAGCTCCTCGGGATTCCGCGGTTCGTGGCGGAGAGCGAGATGGAGACCGACGCGGTGGGCGAGGCGACCGGGCTCGCCTGGACGCCGGTCGGCGGGGAGCTCTTGCGCATCGAAGCGAGCGGCATGAGGGGCAGGAGCGGTCTCATCCTCACCGGGCAGCTCGGCGACGTGATGAAGGAGAGCGCGCAGGCGGCGCTGACCTGGACCCGGGCCCACGCGGTGGAGCTGGGGCTGCCCGAGGATTATTTCACGCACCACGAAATCCACATCCACGTGCCGGCGGGCGCGATTCCGAAGGACGGCCCCAGCGCCGGGGTGACGATGGCGGTGACGCTGGTGAGCCTCGCCTCGGGCCGGCCGGTGCGGCGCGACGTGGCGATGACGGGCGAGCTGACCCTGCGCGGGCGGGTGCTCCCGGTCGGCGGCATCAAGGAGAAGCTGCTCGCCGCCGCCCGCGCGGGCATCAAGCGGGTGCTCGTGCCGCGCGAGAACGAAAAGGACCTGGAAGAGCTGCCGGCACACGTGCTCCAGAAGCTCGACCTCTGCCTGGTCTCGAGCCTCGACGAGGTCCTCGCCTGGGCTCTCGTCACCCGAAAGCGCAGCCCCCGGGCGAGAGCGCCGGCGAAGGCCCAAAGGTCGACGCGGGCCGCCAAGCGCAGCGGGTAGACGCGTCGAGCCAGCGAAGGCGGACGGCGCGCGCGCCCAGGCCCACGCCCCGAGGTTTGGACGAGCGACGATCGGACCGATCAGTCGGATCCGACCGATCGGTCCGATCGTCCAGCACGAAAGCGCGAGGGCCTCGGGCGTTTCGGGCGGTTGCGCCTTTAGCGGCGCTGGCGCTGGTGGAAGCTCCACGCGGTCTGGACGATCTGCTCCAGGCTCGGGAAGCGCGGCTTCCATCCGAGCTCGTCTTTGGCTTTCTCGGCGCTGCCGACGAGCGTCGCCGGGTCGCCCGGACGGCGCGGGGCGACGACCCTCGGCACCTTCCGGCCGGTCACCCGCTCGACGCAGGCGAGCACCTCCTTCACCGAATAGCCGTTGCCGTTGCCGAGGTTGTAGGCGCCGCCGCGGTCGCCGGCGAGGAGCTTTCGCAAGCCCGCGAGGTGCGCCTTGGCCAGGTCGGTCACGTGGATGTAGTCGCGCACGCAGGTGCCATCCGGGGTCGGGTAGTCGTCGCCGAGGACCGAGACCGCTTCCCCTGTCCGCGCCGCCTCGAAGACCAGCGGGATGAGATGCGTCTCCGGGTCGTGCCGTTCGCCGATGTCGCCGTCCGGGTCGGCGCCGGCGGCGTTGAAGTAGCGAAAGACAATCGACCGCAAGCCGTAAGCGCTGCCGTAGTCCGCGAGAGCCTGTTCCAGCGCGAGCTTGGTCTTCCCGTAGGGGTTCACCGGCTTCTGCGGGTGCGCCTCGGTCATCGGCGTCTCCACCGGCTCGCCGTAGGTCGCGCAGGTGGAGGAGAAGATGAAGGCGTCGACCTCGTGCGCGCGCATCGTGTCGAGGAGCGCGAGCGGCGCGGCGACGTTGTTGTGCCAATACTTGGCGGGTTCGCTCACGCTCTCCCCGACGTTGATGTAGGCGCCGAAGTGCATCACCGCCCGGAGGCGATGGCGCCGGAACACTTCGTCGAGGCGCGCGCGGTCGCCCAGGTCGCCCAGCTCGAAGTCGCCGGCGGTCACCGCGTCGCGATGTCCCCGGGAGAGGTTGTCGTAGGTGACCGGATGGAACCCGACCCGTGCGAGCTCCTTCACCGCGTGCGAGCCGATGTAGCCCGCGCCGCCCACCACCAGAATCTCGTCTTCGCTGCGCATCGCAAAGCGCAGCATAGCGGCTCGCGGGTCGGTGGCGCCGCCTCCTTGGCGCCCCAGCCGTCCGATCGGACCGATCGGTCGGATCGGTCGGATCGGATGAGGCATCAGCCCAATGTCCGGCTTCATCATGTCGCTTGACGCCCGAGATCGAACGCGCGAGCCTCCGCGCGTGTCATCCCCGGAGCCAACATCGAGCGCGCGCGAAGCGGCAGCCTCGATGGTGACCGAGACCGCCTCGGCTGTGCGCGCGGGCCCGCGACGGGTGCTGTTGGTCGAGGACAATCCGGGCGACGCCGACCTGGTGCGCCTCGCGCTCGAAGACGCCTCGGCGGACTGGCAGGTCGAGCACGTCAGCCGTCTCTCGGATTGCCTCGCGGCCCTGGACGCGAACGGCGCCAACGTGGTCTTGCTCGACTTGAGCCTGCCCGACGCGTCCGGCCTGGAGGGCGTCATCGAGCTGGCGCGCGCGCGGCCGGACGTGCCGGTGGTCGTGCTGACCGGCATGAGCGACGAGGAGGTGGGGGCGAAAGCGGTCCAGCAGGGCGCGCAGGAGTACCTGCTCAAGAAGGAGCTCGAGAGCCGCACGTTGCGCCGGGTGCTGCGCTACGCGGTGGAGCGGCAGGCGCTGGCGCGAGAGAAGGCGTCGCGGGCGGCGTCGGCGGAGGCGCTGCGGCGGGTGACGCTGCTCGCCGACGCCAGCATCGCCGTCGCCTCGACGTTGGACGAGCGCGAGCTCGCGGCGCGGCTCACCCGGGTGCTGGTCCCCCGGCTCGGCTCGTTCTGCGCCGTCGAATGGTTGCGTGCGGACGGCCGCGCGCGGTGCGTGGGCGCGACCGTCGGAGCCGACCTCGTATTGCACGACCTGGACCTCGAGGCGAGCGAGCGCGAGGCCGCCCAGCTTCGCTCCCGCTCCTCGCGGGGCGCGCAGCTCGGCACGGCTCTGGGCGACCCGCTGCCGAGCTGGGGCGAGACGTGGAAGCGCGAGAGCGAAAGCCTCGGCATCTGCTCGATGGTGGTTCTGCCGCTGGAGATTCGCGGCGAGCCGCTCGGGACGTTGACGCTCGGCTCGGCGCAAGCCTACGCCTCGGCCGACGTGGTGCTCGGCGAGGTGATCGCGCGGCGGATGTGCGCCGGGTTCGAGACCGCGCGGCTGTACGAGCAGGCGCTCGAAGCGGTGCGGGTGCGCGACGACTTCATCTCGATGGCGAGCCACGAGCTGCGCACCCCGCTGACGAGTCTGCTCCTGGACGCGCAGCGGCTGAGCCTCGGGTCGACGGACGACAGGGACAAGCTTCGGCGGGCGAGCGGGCGCATCACCCGGTCGAGCGAGCGGCTCGCGCGGCTCATCGGCGACCTGCTGGACGTCTCGCGCATTCGCGCCGGGCGGTTCGTGGTCGAGCTGGCCGAAGTCGATTTTCGCGGGGTGGTGGCGGACGCGCTCGACCGCTACGCGCCGCAGCTCGCCCGGGCCGGCTCGACGGTGGCGCTCGAAAGCGGCCCGGGAATCGTCGGCCGCTGGGATCGCTCGCGGCTGCACCAGGTGGTCGCGAACCTCTTGCAGAACGCCATCCGCTACGGCGAGGGCAAGCCCATCGAAATCGGGCTGAGCGCGGACGAGCGCAGGGCGCGGCTTTCCGTCAAGGATCACGGCTGCGGCATGGCGCCGGAGCAGCTCGAGCGGCTGTTCGAACAGTTCGCGCGGCCGACGACCAGCTCGAGCCGGGAGGGCCTCGGGCTCGGCCTGTGGATCGCCCGCGGCATCGTCGAGGCGCACGGCGGGACGATTTGGGCGCGCAGCGTGGTCGGCGAAGGCAGCGAGTTCGTCGTCGAGCTGCCGCGGGAAGGCCCCAAGAAACCTGACACGGGAGCAATGCGATGACCGAACGCCAGACCGCTCGTTCGATGGCTCGAGACGACGCCAGCAGTCCGGCCGCGCTGCCATTGCCGGCCGAGATCGAATCGTTCCGCGCGGCGAGCGAGTACGTCCGCAGCCTGATCGAAGCCAGCCTCGACCCGCTCGTCACCATCAGCCCGGAAGGGAAGATCACCGACGTCAACGAGGCGACGGTGAAAGTCACCGGCGTCGAGCGCGGGAGCTTGATCGGAACGGATTTCTCGGACTACTTCACCGAGCCGGACAAGGCGCGGGAGGGCTACCGGCAAGTCTTCTCCCAAGGATTCGTGACCGACTACGCCTTGACCATCCGCCATCGCAACGGCCGGCTCACCGAGGTGCTCTACAACCTGTCGGCGTTCAAGGACCCGGCAGGCAAGGTCCGGGGCGTCTTCGCGGCCGCGCGCGACGTCACCGCGCAGAAGCGGGCTTCGCAATACGCCCGCAGCCTCATCGAGGCGAGCTTGGACCCGCTCGTCACCATCAGCGCGGAAGGGAAAATCACCGACGTGAACGAGGCGACGGTCAACGCGACCGGCCTTCCGCGCGACAAGCTGATCGGCACCGATTTCTCCGACTACTTCACCGACCCGGACAAGGCGCGCGAGGGCTACCAGCAGGTCTTCTCGCGAGGGTACGTCACCGACTACGCCTTGACCATCCGGCACCATTCCGGGCGGCTGATGGACGTGCTCTACAACGCTTCGGTCTACCGCGGGCCGACCGGGAAGGTCCTGGGCGTGTTCGCCGCAGCGCGCGACGTGACCGCGCAAAGGAAAGCGGAAGCGGACCTCGCCGCGCAACGCGCCAAGGAGCTGGACCGCCTGGCCGAGCTGGAACGCTTCCAGCGGCTGACCGTCGGGCGCGAGCTGAAGATGATCGAGCTCAAGAAGGAAATCGCGGAGCTCCACCGGCAGCTCGGGGAGCGGAGCTGAGCCTTGAGCGGCGGACCCGACCTGGAGTCGAGCAGGATGGGTGGAGCGATAGAGGAGCCCATCGACTCCAGCGATCGCCCGTTTGATGGGCTCCGCTCCGCTTCACCCATCCTACGGGGGTCAGTCATGGCCGAATTGAGCCCGGGACATGAGCTGGAGCGGGCCGAGGAATACGGCCGGGCTCTGTTGAACATCCTCGAGGACTTCACCGGCGAGCGAGCGCGCGCGGGCGAAACGCAGAAGGCCATTCTCAACATCCTGGAGGACCTCGATGACGAGAAGGCCAAGATGGAAGCGGCGAACCTCGAGCTGAGGCGTTCGAATGCCGAGCTCGAACAGTTCGCCTACGTCGCCTCGCACGACCTGCAAGAGCCGCTGCGGATGATTTCCAGCTACACCCAGCTTCTGGAGAGCCGCTACAAGGACCAGCTCGACGAGAAGGCGAAGAGGTACATCTTCTACGCGGTCGACGGCGCGACCCGGATGC
Source organism: Myxococcales bacterium (assembly GCA_021787845.1). Classification (GTDB taxonomy): domain Bacteria; phylum Myxococcota; class Myxococcia; order Myxococcales; family JAJYLH01; genus JAJYLH01. The sequence goes on from JAJYLH010000026.1 coordinate 62,370, forward strand.
AGGGACTGATTTCGGACCTGCTCCTCTATTCGCGGGTCGGCAGCCATCCGCGCCCGCTCCTCCGAATCGATTCCCACGCCGCCCTCGGGGAGGCCATCCGCAACCTCGGCGCGGCGATCGCGGAGAGCCACGCGCTCGTGACCAACGGCGACCTGCCGCTGGTTCACGCCGACCGGGTGCAGCTCGCCCAGGTGTTTCAGAACCTCATCGGCAACGCCATCAAGTTCCGTGGCGCCCTTTCGCCGCGGGTCCACGTCACCGCCCGGCGCGAGGGCGCGACGTGGCAGTTCTGCGTGCGCGACAACGGCATCGGCATCGAACCGCGCCACTTCGAGCGCATCTTCGTCATCTTCCAGCGCCTGCATAGCCGCGACGAGTATCCGGGCACCGGCATCGGGCTCGCGTTGTGCCGCCGCATCGTCGACCGCCACGGCGGGCGGATCTGGCTGGAGAGCGAGCCGGGAAAGGGTTCGGCGTTTTTCTTTACTTTGCAGGCGGCGTGACGTTAGCGTGTCGGACGGAGGACAGGAACATGCGCCCTGCGACGATGGTCGAACCGATCGAAATCCTCTTGGTGGAGGACAGCCCGGGTGACGCGGACCTGGCGCGAGAAGCGCTGGAGAGCACCAAGGTCCACAACAACCTGCACGTGGTCAAGGACGGCGAGGAGGCGATGGACTTCCTCTACCGGCGCGGCCCGTACCAGGAGGCGCTGCGGCCGGGGCTCGTCCTGCTCGACCTGAACCTGCCCAAGAAGGACGGGCGCGAGGTGCTGGCCGAGATCAAGAGCGACGCCGAGCTGAAGCGGATTCCGGTGGTCATCCTCACGACATCCAAGGACGAGGAGGACGTGCTCAAGACGTACAACCTCCACGCCAACTGCTTCATCACCAAGCCCATCGACCTGAGCCAGTTCCTCAAGGTGGTGAAGTCCATCGAGGAGTTCTGGCTGACCATCGTCCGGCTGCCCAACGGAAGCAAGTAGCGCGTGCGACGCGGGTGCGTCGGGCCACAAGCCAGTATTAATCGTTGCGAAAGTGGTCGCAGTCGGAGTCTCGTGGCACAGGCATCCTCGCCTGTGAAAGCCATAACGAAGGCTACACGGGCGGGGACGCCCGCGCCACGACTGATGATGCGAGGTGCAGATACTCTCGCAACGATTGATAGGATGGACCGTCCCGTCGAGCGCGGCTCTTCGCGCTCGGCGGGCTGTCCGTCGGAGAGCGATCGTTCCGGACGTCATAGACGACTCGAGCGGCATCGGCCGACATTCGCCTGTCCAACACCCATTGGTTCTGGAACGACTATCTGTCGCCCTGGAACGACGGGCAGCCCGAAGCCCTGCGGGCTCCGGGACTGCCCATCCTACTGACTGTCTCGACCTCGCTTATCCGTCAAAGCAGGAACCACACCCGGGTGCGCCCAGCCCGGTCGGCGCACCGGGGTCTGAGCGTTTGACGCGGCTCGTGTTCGGCGTAGAATCGCCCGCGCTCGCGCTGGCATGCCAGCGAACCGTCGCCCGAGCCGAAGGAGCCTTCGATGCGCATCGCCTTGTTTCTCGCCGTTCTCGCCTTTCCCGCGGCGGCGCTGGCGGACTTCTATCCGTACGTCCAGGACGGTCCGGTGATCGTCGGGGTCAAGCCGCACGAGGCGTGGGTGACCTGGTTCACCGCGCACCATCAGGGTCAGGTCTCGGGCGTCAACGAGTGCTACACCGACGCGCTCACCGGGACCCCGAACGACACCATCCCGACTCTGACGCTGTCGCCCTCGTCGGCGGACGGCGCGGTCTTCACCGACCCGAACTGCGACACGGTCCACCAGGTCCGCCTGACCGGCCTCGCGCCGGACACCGAGTACACGTTCAGCTTGGACAAGACTTTCCAGAGCGGCGCCCTGGCGGAGGGAAGCTTCAAGACCCCGCCGCTGCCGGGCACCGACGAGCCGTTCCACTTCATCGTCTTCGGCGACGACCGCGACAACCCGCTCGACTACGCCTCGACCGAGCCGCAGCACGACGAGCTCATCCAGGGCATCCTCGCGCACGATCCGGACGCCGCGTTCGTCGTCAACGTCGGCGACTACGCCCTCAACCTGCCTGCCGTCTCGGGCGACGACCGGGGCTACACCGAGTTCTTCGACGTCGAGCGGCCGCTCCTCGACAGCCGCCCGCTCTACGCGACCTTCGGCAACCACGAGTCGTTCGACACCACGTTCTACGACACGATGCTCAGCGGCCCCGAGCTCGCGGGCGCCGCGCATCCCTACTACTACTCGTTCGACTGGGGCCGCGCGCACATCGTGCTGCTCGACTCGTTCGAAGGAAAGGCGAACCCGCTCCTGGACGGCGAGTACGCCCCGGAGTTGACCGACCAGCAGGCGAGCTGGCTGGACGGCGACCTCGCCGCGGCGCGCCGGGCGGGCCAGCTCATCTTCCTCGTCGCGCATCAGGGAGCCTACGCGTACAGCACCTCGGCCAAGGTCCACGGCGGGTCGCCGGACATTCAGAAGAAGGTGATCCCCCTGATGCTCAAGTACGGCGCCTTGGCGATCTTCGCCGGGCACGATCACATGTACGAGCGCGGTCATGAGGGGTGCATCGACTACGTCGTCTGCGGAGCGGGCGGCGCGGCGACCATCGAGCCGGACTTGAACGCGCCGACGGTGGTGACCGGCACCTCCGCGACCTCCTACGTCGTCGTTTCCGTCGATGGGAACAGCGCGAGCGCGGTCGCGAGGGACACGAGCGGCAGCGTCATCGACGAGTTCGACCTGCACCCGGCCTCGTGCAGCAATCCGGTGGGGACGCCCGACGCGGGCACCCATCCCGGTCCGACGAGCGGCGACGCCGGCACGCCGAGCGGCCCCGGGAATCCAGACGGCGGAGGCGGGCTCGGCAAGGTTCAGGTCCAGGGCTGCGGCTGCGCGACCGGCGGCAATCCACTCTTGGCGATCGCCGGATTCCTGCTCCTCGCCGGCCTCGTGCTCCGCCGGCGGTCGCGGGCGCGCTAGCGATCGGTGGAGAGCCTGAAAGGGGCGCCTCAACAGAATCGGTGCGTGAAGCGCCTCGATGGGGAAGCCGGACACGTGAGTGTCCGGGTGCAGGCACGGCGTTCGCCGCACTCCGCCCGTCGCCTTCGCCGACGGGAGATGCAACTTCCGCCATGGGTGATCTCGAAAGCGCCGAGACTGCTTATCGGGTCGACACCACCTCCCGGCTGGAATCAGTGGCGGCGGGCCTCTGGCCCGACAGAACACGCATCGCGCTCTCGCCTCGCGGGCCAGCGGCCCCGCGACCACTGGGAAAGAAGCCTCCGGTGGCGACAACCCGACAAGCACCAGCGCCCGAGAACACCCGGACACTCACGTGTCCGGCTTCCATCTCCCATCCGAAGCGGCATGGATACGGTCTTCACCGCTTCTTCTTGCTCTGGGCGTTGAGCGCGACCGCGGCCCGGATGAGATCCTTGAAGGCGGCCTCGTCGATCTCGTCGGTCTCGTGGATGTCGATGGCGCGTCGCAAGTTCCCTTCGAGGCAGGAGTTGAACAGCCGTGAGGGGTCCTTCAGGGAAGCGCCCTGAAAGAAGGTCAGCTTGACCAGATTCTTGTAGGTCTCGCCGGTGCAGATGCCGCCGTCGTGGTACCACGTCGGCACTCCGGGATTGGTGGGCTTGCGCCACTTCCACTCTTCGACGACGTCCGGGTCGGCCGCCTTGATGAGCCGGCGCATCCTGCCCAACGTCTTCCCGCGCCAGTCGCCCAGCTCCTCGATGCGCCGGTCGATGAGCTCGGAGGCGGTCGGCTCCTGCTCGGGGGAGGGTTTCTTCGTCACGGCATCACCTCGCTTCGGGTCCAGGCCCTCGTGCGCCATCCGCGCCGGCTCACGCGGCCTCCGCACCCATATAACACCCGCCTCGACCTCGGGCGAGATTCCTCTGGACTTCCCCTGCGGGAAGGTCTAGAAGGCCGGCGACGAGGAGCGAGGGAAGCCATGACCGCCACCGATGTCGCGTCGGCCGCCGTACCACGCCGCTGGGTCACGCCGCTGGCCGTCGTCCACGCGGTCCTTTGTCTGGCCGCGATCTCGCTGCCCGGGCTCGTGCTGCTCGCGGCGGAAGGCCAGCTCCGCCATCTCGCCCGCCTCTTCGCGGCGGGCGGTCCGTTCATGGTCTTGGTGCTGCCCGCCTACGGGCTGGTTGCCCTCCTCTACGCCGTCCTCGGCTACTTCTTCATCGGCGGCAAGCGGGTCCCGGGTGCGGCGTTGCTGCTGCCGGCGGCCCTCCCGCTCCTGGTCGGGCTCGGCGGCACGGTCACTGGCCTGGCCCAAGGCTTCGCGGCGCTCGCCGTGGCGTCGCCTGATCAAAGGCCGTTGCTTCTCGTCGAGAGTCTTTCCGAGGCGACACCCAGCGTGGCCGTCGGCGCGCTCGCCTCGGGCTTCCTCGCGCTGGGAGTCGTGGTGCTCGCCTTCTTCGGCCATCTCGCGCTCGATCGACGCGCGCTCCGGCCAGCGGGCGGCCCCGCTCGACGCGCGACGGTTCCTGTAATCGTCTCGGCGGCGGTGGTGGTCTTCGCGCTCGGGCTCAGCGTCGCGTTGCACGTCGCGCACTTCGCGCACTCGACCTTCCCCTTCGACGGGGTTGTCTGGCTAGCCCTGTTCCTCGGCGGCGTCTTGGCGCCGTTCGTCGTGCCGGCGCTGCGGGATGTCGATCGCCTCGCCGACGAGCGCCAGCGGGGTGAGCTGTGGCGCCGGGCTGCCCTGATGCCGTTCGCGATGGCCGCCTCGCTCGCGCTGTTCGGATGGGCAGGCTACGAGTTGACGCGCTCGAATTTGATGAGCGCCTTCGCCCGCCTCGACCCAACGATGCGTGTTCACCTCGCGGCCGTGGCCGCTGCGAACCTTCACGCACGACCGCTGTTCATTGCCATCAATGCCGCGCTCGGCCTGGTCGTGCTCGCCGTTCCGCTGCTCCTGGCGAGAAAGGCGGCCGCTAGCGGCGTCAAGGGCGTGCGGGCGTCCTTCGCGCTCTCGATTGCGGGAGCGGCGGCGGTGTTCCTGGCGCTGAGCGCCCTCTCCTCCAAGGCGCACGAGATGATGGCACATGCCGCGGATTCCACTGCGCGCTTTGAACGGGTCGTCGACGTGGAGCTCCCGACGGTTGCGCAGCCGGTTGACGACCTCCGGGGTGGCGATGCGCTGTTCGTGCTGCCAGACGGGCGGACCCTCTTCGACGACAGCGATGGCGCCGAGCCGCCGGTGCCCTTCAACGGCAAGCAGTTGGACGCATTGAGCGCCGAGCCTGGCTTCGAGCGGAAGGCCCTGCTGGTCGCGGCGGGGCGCACCGTGACGTTCGGCGCGCTAGCGAAGGCGCTTCAACCGGTCTGGGACCAGGGACTCGCAGAAGTCCGTCTCGTGCTCGCGTCGGCGCATCCGATCGACCGCTCCGCCTTGGGCGATTTGGCGTTCCTGGCCGGCTCGGGGCTATCGACGCTTCCTGTCGAGTTCAAAGAGCGACTCGACCTCTCGGCGCCCGACCAGCAACCGCCTCCGGGCAAGGCAGAAGACGAAGGCCACATGGGCGCGGGCGGTGCGAAGGGCAAGAGGTATCTCGGCGTCCTCGACCATCAGGCTCCCGCCATCGGGACCTTGGGAAGGGGCTTGAAGCTTCTTGGCCAAGGTCGAGCATTCGGAGTTCTGGTCGACGGAGATACCGGCCGGCTGATCATGCTGCCGGTGACGGGTGCGCTGATCAAGCTGCCGCTCGGGATCTCGGCCGAGGCTCGGGCCGAGCGGGCGAGGATGATGAGCGAGTTGCGACGTGCGTATCCGGAAGCACGCGTCATGGTGATCGCCCCCAGAGCGAACGATGACCTGACGAGCGTGCTCGCGGTGATCGATCGGCTCGGCGTGCTGCCCGACGCCACCGGCACGCCGGACCGGACGGAGGAGATCATGCTGACGCCCGACCGCGCCGCCCTCGAAGCGGTAATCGCGAAGGGCGCGGCGGAGGATGCCGCGATGAGGCAGCAGATGCCCGCGTGGAAGTAGCTGCTTCGCCTTGCGCGGCGGTCGTGAGCAGATGCCGGGTCCCCGCCCCGCGCCGCGGCGCGCCGGCCATGTTCACCGTCTCGGTTTCCTTCGCGCGGTAGGCGACCTCCGACTCGAGCCTCGTCGGGTCGTGCTACCAATCGTTTCGAAAGTGCTTGCGCCGAGTCCCATCTGCGGTGCAGCTACTTGCGCGACGATTAATACCAGTGCGGATCATCCCATGCCTATCCGGTCGACACACTTGCCGGACGTTGGAGCCGGGCACGTCAGTGCCCGGGTTGGCTCGGGACGCCGCATCCGACCCGGGCACTGACGTGCCCGGCTCCAAGTGTGTCAACCGGATAGGCATGGATCATCCCACAGCTTGTCGCGAGCGGCCATCTCGAGGACGACCGGGGCCAGCTCCTCGCGCAGATGGAACTTGCGATTGTTGCCCTCCCGGCCCCGGGCCACGAGCGGGTGCGGCATCTGATGCTCCTCGGCGACCTTGTTCAGCGCGGTGTGGAGCGGCTGCAGGTTTTGAATGCCCAGGGCGCTCTCGATTTCGCCCGCCGCGCGCGGGGCCTCTGCCACCAGAGCGAGCTCGCGGCGCATCGGCTCGGTGAGGGCCCACCAGAAGCTTCGGTACGCGCTCGGCACCTCGACGCGCGGCCGCGGCGGAGGCTCGGCGGCGGCAGGCGCGGGGGCAGGGGCCGGCGCAGGCATCGAGGCTGGCGCGTCCGCTGGCGGAGGATCGGGTGGCGGCGGATCGGCCGGCGGCGCAGGAGCGGGTGGCGGAGGATCGGGTGGTTTCGCCGGCTCTGATCGGTTCGACTGCGCCGGGGACAGCGTCTTCCCGAACAGCAACAGCTCGATGGCCGGGACACGCGGGTCGTCGTCGGTGAGCTCGATGGTGAGATCGCGGTGGATGAGCTTCATGGCGACAGCCTACGGCCACGCGAGCACTCGATGCAAGCGAGCTGACGCGCTCATCTCGGGGCGTCGGGAGTCCGAACCGGCCGCCTTGGCGGTACCCGGTGGTTCTCCGACGTCGGGCCCGGCCGCCTTGGCGGGACCCGGTGGTCTCTCGAACATCTGCGTCGGCCTCTTCGAGGCACTCGACACGCTCTCCGGGGATTCGAACGGCCATCTTGGTCCTACTCGATGGCCTCTCGAACGTTCGAGCTGGGCTCCTTCGCGCCACTCGATGGCCGCTCGATCGTTCGAGCTGGCATCCTTCGCGGCAGTCGATAGCCTCTCCATCGTTCGAGATGGGCTCCTTCGCGGCACTCGATGGCTTCTCGATCGTTCGAGCTGGCATCCTTCGCGCTACTCGACAGCCTCTCGATCGTTCGAGCTGGGCTCCTTCGCGCTACTCGACAGCCTCTCCATCGTTCGAGATGGGCTCCTTCGCGCCACCCGATGGCCGCTCGATCGTTCGAGCTGGCATCCTTCGGGGCACTCGATGGCCTCTCGATCGTTCGAGCTGGGCTCCTTCACGCCACTCGATGGCTTCTCGATCGTTCGAGCTGGGCTCCTTCACGCCACTCGATGGCCTCTCGATCGTTCGAGCTGGGCTCCTTCACGCCACTCGATGGCTTCTCGATCGTTCGAGCTGGGCTCCTTCACGCCACTCGATGGCTTCTCGATAGTTGGAACTGGGCATCCCTCGCGGTGCTCGGTGGCTTCTCGAACCTCGGAGTCGGCCTCTTCGCCGCGCTCGATAGCGTCTCGATAGTTGGAACCGGGCATCCCTCGCGGTGCTCGGTGGCTTCTCGAACCTCGGAGTCGGCCTCTTCGCCGCGCTCGATAGCGTCTCGATAGTTGGAACCGGGCATCCCTCGCGGTGCTCGGTGGCTTCTCGAACCTCGGAGTCGGCCTCTTCGCCGCGCTCGATAGCGTCTCGATAGTTGGAACCGGGCATCCCTCGCGGTGCTCGGTGGCTTCTCGAACCTCGGA
>JAJYLH010000141.1 GCA_021787845.1 Myxococcales bacterium
ATCAACGACAACCCCTGGGGCAACGGCACGGCGATCTTCACGCGGGACGGTGGCGCCGCCCGCCAGTTCCAGTTCGACGTCACCGTGGGCATGGTCGGGATCAACGTGCCGATCCCGGTGCCGGTCGCGTACTACTCGTTCGGCGGCTGGAAGTCGTCGCTGTTCGGCGACCTGCACATGTACGGCCCCGAGGGCGTCCAGTTCTACACGCGCGCCAAGGTCGTGACCTCGCGCTGGCCGGACCCGGGCACCTCGAAGGTGGACCTCGGCTTCCCCCGCACCAGGTAGGCGGCGACTCGCCGGCGCTGCCTGCCCCTGCCTCAGGCCAGCCCGCGGCGCAGCGCGTCCCCCGTCGGTGCCCGCTTGAGGAAGTGGCCGTCGCCCTTCGTGCCGGCGTACCGGCCGTCTTCGACGATCACCTTGCCGCGGCTCAGGACCACGTCCGAGCCGCCCTGCACGGTGCGTCCCTCGTAGCACGAGTAGTCCACGTTCATGTGGTGCGTGCTGGCCGAGATCGTGTGCCGGCGGTTCGGGTCGTAGATCACCAGGTCCGCGTCCGCGCCGGGTGCGACCACGCCCTTGCACCCCGCCAGCCCGAACATGCGGGCGGGCGCCGCCGAGCAGACCTCCACCCACCGCTCCCGCGAGATGTGCCCGCCCACGACGCCGCCGTCGTGCATCAGGTCGAGCCTGTCTTCCACCGCGGGCAGACCGTTCGGAATCTTGCGGAAGTCGCCGCGCCCCATCTCCTTCTGGCCGTGGAAGTCGAACGGGCAGTGGTCCGTCGCGACCATCTGCAGGTCGTCGGCCTGGAGGCCCTTCCACAGCTCGGCCCAGTGCTCCTTCGGGCGGAGCGGCGGCGAGCAGACGAACTTTGCCCCCTCGAAGCCGTTGCCCAGGTCGTCGAGCGAGAGGAACAGGTACTGCGGGCACGTCTCGGCGTACACCGGCGTCCCGCGATCCCGGCCGGCCCGGACGGCATCCAGGGCGTCGCGTGACGACAGGTGGACGATGTAGACGGCCGACCCCGCCGCCTCCGCGAGCCGGATCACCCGGTTCGCCGCCTCGCCCTCGAAGACCGCGTAGCGAGACGCTCCGTGGTACCAGGGGTCGGTGCGCCCGGCCCCGGCGTTCTGATTGGCCACCACGTCGATGGCGATGCCGTTCTCGGCGTGCATCATGATCAGCCCGCCGTTGTCCACGGTCCGCCGCATGGCCCGGAAGATGGCGCCGTCGTCGCTGTAGAGCACGCCCGGATACGCCGTGAACAGCTTGAACTCGGGGATGCCTTCCGCCACGACCCGGTCCATCTCGGCCAGCACCGCGTCGGTCACGTCCGACACGATCATGTGGAACCCGTAGTCGATCGCGCAGCTGCCCTCGGCCTTGGCGTGCCACTCATCGATGCCCTCGCGCAGCGACCCCCCCTTGGGCTGGATCGCGAAGTCGAGGATGGTGGTCGTGCCGCCGAACGCGGCCGCCCGGGTCCCGGTTTCGAACGTGTCCTTCGACATCGTGCCGCCGAAGGGCATGTCGAAGTGCGTGTGCGCGTCGATCGCGCCTGGGATCACGTACCTTCCCCGAGCGTCGATCGTGCGATCGGCCGACACGCCCTGCCCCGGCAGGTCGTGCCCGACCATCGCGATGGTCGGGCCGTCGACCAGCACGTCTGCCTGCGCCGACCCGTCCGCGTTGACGACCGTTCCGTTCGTGATCAGCGTTCTCACTGCTCCGTCCCTCTCGCTTGGTGCAACGGCACGCGCGCCGGTCAGCCCCGCGCCGTCGCGACGTCATGCATCGCGGGGATGATCTCCTTGCCGTAGATCTCCAGCATGCGCTCCTCATCGCCGTTCATCAGGTAGAGGTTGAACTGATCCACGCCCGCCTCGGCCAGCGCCTTCAGCTTCTCGATGTGCTCCTCCACCGATCCCACCAGGCAGAACCGATCGACGATGCCGTCCGTGACGAACTCGGCGTTCGACGACCCCACCTCGGCGTGGTGAAGGTAGTCGTACCCGCGGCGGCCCCGGATGTACGTCGTGAGCGCCTCCGGCAGGTCGCCGCCCTGGTACTTGTTGACCAGGTCCACCACGTGGTTCCCCACCAGTGCCGGGAACCAGCGCACGCGGTCACGACACATGGCCAGGTCCCCCACATGCGCCGGGGCCGCGGCCATGACCCGGATGGACCGCGGGTCCCGTCCCGCCTCGATCGCCGACGCCCGCACCTGCGAGACGAACCAGCGGATGAGGTCGGGGTCGCCGATCTGCAGCATCGCGCCGTCGGCGATGCGCCCGGTGAGGCGGAGCGCCACGGGACCGTAGCCGGCGACCCACACCGGGAGCCGGTAGCCCGCCGTGAAGCCGAGCTGCAGCAGCGTGCCCTCGTACTCGATCGGGCGGCCCTCGACCAGCGCCCGGATGACGTGCACCGCCTCCTCGAGCTGGGCCATGGTCGTGGGCGACTTGCCCAGCACCCGCCGCGCCGAGTCGCCGCGCCCGATGCCCAGGTCCATCCGTCCGCCGCTGACCTCGTCGAGGACGGCCAGGGCGGATGCCGTGACAGACGGCTCCCGGGTTGCCGGGTTCGTCACGCACGTCCCCAACCGCATCGCCGTCGTCGCCTGGGCCATCAGCGTCAGCAGCGGGTACGGGTCGCGCCACAGCACGTGCGAGTCGAATAGCCAGCCGTACCCGAAGCCGGCGGCCTCCGCCTGCCGCGTGAGGCTGACGACGCGGTCGATGGGGTGGTCGGGCTTGAGCGTGAACCCGAAGTCCATGACCGGTTCCTCGTCCTGGAGATGCCGGGGGCGACGGTCAGGGCCGGACCAGGTCGGCGTAGGCGTCGGGCCGGCGGTCGCGATACCACTGCCAGGTGTTCCGGACCTCCAGGATCTGGTCCAGGTCCAGGTCCCGCACCAGCAGCTCCGGCTTGTGTGCGTCGCCGATCTCGCCCACGAACTGGCCACGCGGGTCCACGAAGTAGCTCTGCCCGTAGAAGTCGTCCTCGCCGAGCGGCTCGATCCCCACGCGGTTGATGGTGCCCACGAAGTAGCCGTTGGCCACCGCGTGGCTCACCTGTTCGATCCGCCAGAGGTACTCGGAGAGGCCCCGGCTCGTGGCGGACGGGATGAAGACGATCTCGGCGCCGTTCAGGCCCAGCGCCCGTGCCCCCTCCGGGAAGTGCCGGTCGTAGCAGATGTAGACGCCGACCTTGCCGACCGCGGTCTCGAACACCGGATAACCCAGGTTGCCGGGCC
>JAJYLH010000090.1 GCA_021787845.1 Myxococcales bacterium
GGGGTGATCAACGGCCCTCGGCGAGAGGTCCGAGGTCTGGCCGGGGGTGATCAACGGCCCTCGGCGAGAGGTCCGAGGTCTGGCCGGGGGTGATCAACGGCCCCTGACGAGCCGTTCGGCCCGACGATGTGGTGGGCTCGCCTCGACCCGCTCACCCGCCCCCTTGTCGCGTGGGGGAACGGTTCGCAGCTTGTGCTCGGACGCCCGGAGGTGTCGGCGTCCGGGAGCAACCGATGCGCACGCCTGCCCCGATCGCGCCAGCCCAGGGGAAGCTCGGCGTTCTCATGCCCGGTCTCGGCGCCGTCGCGACCACCGCCATCGCCGGCATCGAGGCCATCCGCCGGCGCCTCGCGCCGCCCATCGGCAGCCTCACCCAGATGGCGACCATCCGCCTCGGGAAGAAGCGCGAGGGCCGCTCGCCACTGATCAAGGACTTCGTGCCGCTCGCGCAGCTCGACGATCTGGTCTTCGGCGGCTGGGACATCTACGACGACAACGCCCTCCAGGCCGCGACCCGGGCGCGGGTCCTCGACGGTCACCATCTCGAGCCGCTCCAGGACGTGCTCCAAGCCATCCGGCCGATGAAAGCCGCGTTCGATCCGGAGTACGTTCGCCGGCTGCGCGGGCCCAACGTCAAGACCGGAACCCGGCGCGAGCTCGCGGAGCAGCTCATCCAGGACATCGCGGACTTCAAAGCGAAGAACGGCTGCGACCGGCTGGTCATGGTCTGGTGCGCGTCGACCGAGACCTACATCGAGCCGGGCGAGGCACACCAATCGCTCAAGGCTTTCGAGCGTGCGCTCGACCAAGACGACCGGACCCTCGCGCCGTCGATGCTCTATGCCTACGCCGCTTTGAAGAGCCGGGTGCCCTTCGTCAACGGCGCGCCGAACCTCTCGGCGGACATCCCGGCGCTGGTCGAGATGAGCCGCGAGCTGGCGGTGCCGACGTGCGGCAAGGACTACAAGACCGGTCAGACCCTGATGAAGACCATCCTCGCGCCAGGCCTGAAGGCCCGGATGCTGGGCCTGAACGGCTGGTTCTCGACCAACATCCTCGGCAACCGCGACGGCGAGGTGCTGGACGACCCGGGGAGCTTCCGCACCAAGGAAGTGTCGAAGCTGTCGGTGCTCGATACCATCTTGCAGCCCGAGATCTACCCGACCCTCTATGGCAACATCAGCCACAAGGTGACCATCAACTACTACCCGCCGCGCGGCGACAACAAGGAGGGCTGGGACAACATCGACATCGTCGGCTGGCTCGGCTACCCGATGCAGATCAAGGTCAACTTCCTCTGTCGCGACTCGATTCTGGCGGCGCCGCTGGTGCTCGACCTGGCGCTCTTCGTCGACCTCGCCCGCCGGGCGGGCATGCGCGGCCAGCAGGAGTGGCTGTCGTTCTATTTCAAGAGCCCGGTGCACGAGCCGGGGACGAAGCCGGAGCACGACCTGTTCATCCAGCAGACCAAGCTGAAGAACACCCTGCGCTGGCTGCGCGGCGAAGAGCTCGTGACGCACGTGGAGGAGTGAGCCCGTGAAGACCGCGAACGCTGAGGACGATGGGCTCCGCTCCACCCATCCTACCAAATCATTCGTTCCAGGTGAGTGGAAGGCACGGGCTTGGGAGCGAGTCGCGCGGACCGCCTGCCCGCTCATCCCGAGCGCAGTCGAGGGATGAGGGACCCCGCGTGGACCCGCTCGTACCTCGACTGCGCTCGGAATGAGCGGGGCTTGTTCTCGACAGGAGTAGCTCAAGATGATCGGCTCCGCTCCATTTAGCCCATCCTACGAGTCGCCGGAGGGCGCGTGGAACGGGTGACGATCTTCGGCTTGGGCGCGTCCGTCTTCACCCTGCTGGTGGTGTGCGGCCTCTTCTTCTCTTTCTTTCTCGCCTATGTCGCCCTCGCCGTCGCCGGGAAGCGGCCGCGGTCCAAGGAGATGGCCGAGCGCGGCGAGACCGTGTTCCTGCCGCTCTTCTTCCGCGACTACTGGGACTGGGTGATCAGCCCGGTGACGCGGGTGTTGATCCGACTGCGCGTCAACCCGAACGGCATCACGTGGACCAGCTTCTTCATCGCGGCGGGCGCGGGCGCGGCGCTGGCGGTCGGCTACTTCGGCCTCGGCGGCTGGCTCTACATCCTGGCGGGTACCTGTGACATCTTCGACGGCCGCGTCGCCCGCGCGACCGACAGCGCTTCCAAGACCGGCGCCTTCGTCGACTCGACGCTCGATCGCTACACCGAAATCTTCGTCCTCGCCGGCCTCGCCTTCTTCTTCAAGGACACGCTGGTCCTCTGGGCGGCGCTCGCGGCGCTCGCCGGCTCGCTGATGGTCAGCTACACCCGCGCGCGCGGCGAGGGCCTGGGCTACTCCTATCGCGAAGGCGGGATGCAGCGGGCCGAGCGCATCTTCTACATCGCCATCGCCGGCATCTTCGGAAAGCTCGCCGAGGCGCTCTTCCCGTCCCGCAAGTGGAGCGTCTCGTTCATGGCGTTCGCGGTGCTGCTCCTCGCCGTCACGTCGAACATCACCGCGCTGCAAAGGTTCTTCGCCATCCGGCGCGCGCTCAAGGACAGCGAGGAGGACGAGCACGCCGACAACGTGGTCCGACATCCCGCGGTGCGAAAGCTCAAGGTCTAAGAGGGTGTATTAATCGTTGCGAACTGCTTATCGGGTTCACCACACCAGGCCACGGGGGCAATGCCGCTCATCCCGAGCGCAGTCGAGGGACGAGCGCGGTGAAGCCGAAACCGCCCGTCCTTCGACTGCGCTCAGGACGAGCGGCCGGGAATTCGAGGGAGGTGGGGTCAACCCGATAAGCAAGTCGTTGCGAAAGTATCTGCACCTCCCATCATCAGTCGTGGCACGGGCGTCCCCGCCCGTGTAGCCTTCCTTGTGGTTCTCACAGGCGAGGACGCCTGTGCCACGAGACCCCGACTGCAACTACTTTCGCAACGATTGATACCCGCTCATCCCGAGCGTAGTCGAGGGAGAGCGGCGTCGGTCGACGGCCTCGAATCGGAGCCGGACACGCCAGTGTCCGGGTACATGCATGGCCGCCGTGACGCGCACGGGCTCCACGTCTGCGCTGCATTCGCGCGATCGTGTCGCCTGTACCCGGACACTCACGTGTCCGGCTCCAAGATCGAGTGCCCCACCGCTCATCCCGAGCGACGTCGAGGAGGAGCGGGTCATCTCGTAGCGTGTCGATCTCTTTACCACACCCACCAAGGCCGCGGCCACTCGATTCCGCTACCGATCGTCCGGATGGCCCGTCGGTCTGAAGCCATCGATCGCTCGGCCCGGATGGCGCCAGGCGACGGTGCCATCGAAGTCGAACGGACAGATGGCTTCGAAGCAGGCGCCCTTCGCCGAGATGATCTGCTCGCCGCGCCGGCCGCGGTAGCGATAGCGGACGCTGGTCGGAAACGCCGGGAGCGTTGCCGGGACGTGGATGCCGAGCGGTGTTCCGGCGAAGGCGCCGCCGATCGACACGACGAGCAGCGCGCTCGCGAGCTGCCGCGCGCTGAGCCGAGAACGGATGCCGAGCACTTCGCCCGCGAGAAGCATCCCGGCGGCGGCGAAGGCCCAGAACAATGGCCCGGCGAAGCGCTCGGCGGGCGCGAGGAAGAACCACAGCGCGAGCCCCAGGATCACCGCGCCGGCGAAGCCCGCGTTGCGCCGCGGCCACAGGCGGCGCCAGACGGCGACGACGCCAGCGACGACGAACGTGCCAAGGCCGAGGGCCATCGGCACGAAGAACGCGCGGTTGTCCAGGAGCTTGTTGCGAAGCCAGTACGGCACCCAGCCCCAGGTGCCCGCAAGCCGCGGCTTGAACGTCAGTCGCGAGGCGTTCAGGCGGGCAAAGGCCCAAGCGTAGGCCGCCTCGCGGTGCGCGACCGGCGCCGGAAGGCGCCAATCGACTGCGAGGCCGCCGAGCGTGAACGGGTAGAACGGGTAGCCGCTCGTGATGAGACCGTGGGCGATCCACGGCAGCCCCACCATCGCGCCCATCGCCAGCGCGATGCTCGCGAGCTTCAGACGTTTGCCTTTGGCGCTCGCGCGCACGCGGGCGAGACCGAGCAGCGTCGCCGCGGGAACGGCGGTGAAGAGCATCACCGGTTTGATGGTGAGCGCGACCGAGCAGAGCAGGGCGTCGATGGCGATGAGGCCCGGAATCGACTTCGCGTCGCCGGGATGCCCGCTGGCCTCGAGCGCACGCAAGAGCAGCGCCGCGCCGAACGTGAAGACCACGGCGTCTGCCGACGGGCTGGAGATTCGAGCCAGCGCGAGGTCGAACAGCGGCGGGAGCAGGAACGCCGCCAGAACGGCGTGCCGGGCGACCGGGCGTCTCCAGCCGAGAAACCGGATGAGCCCGTCGAGGCTGGCACCGAGGAGCAGGAGCACGGTGAACGAGTTCGCCAGATGCTGTCCGTGGAGACGCATCGGGCCGGCATCGCAGAGCGCGACGAAGTTGAAGTACGCGTCGTTGAACCCGAGGCGTTCGTTGAGGTTGGCGAGACCGGGGACCGCACGGAACTGTTCCAGCCAGCGGACGGCCTGCACGTAGTAGACGCCATCGTCGGGGTTGCTCGCCGGCTTGAGGGCAAAGAGCGCCAGGCCGATGGCCAAGACGCCGGTCGAGATGGCCGCCACCCGTGCGATGCGATCGGTTGGCTGCCGGTTGCGCGCGGCGAGGACGAGACCGGCGCCGGCGGGCACGGACATCACGGCGACGAAGCGCATGTCGATGGCCAGGAAGAGGTGCCAGACCTCCGACGTCGCGATGAGCGCCGCCCATCCGACCCACGCGCGCTCGAGACCCTCCGCCGGCCCGGCGCGCAAGAGCCGATGGACGAGCGTGCCCAGGCCCGTCGCCAGAGCCAGGAGCACGATCCAGCCCGCCAGGACTTCGAGCACCGTCATCGCCGGCGGATCTTAGCCCAACTGCTCGGCCGTGGTCGAGGCTGCCGAAATATCGCTTCCTTCGAGCCGCCCCCAACGGCGGGGGACGAGCCCTGGGACAAGCCCCCGCCCTACAATCCTCATTCGCGTTGCCGTGCCTGCACCCGGACACTGACGTGTCCGGCTCCAATTTAGGCCGAGAAGGAGCATGATCATGAACGTCATCTCGTTTCCCGCCACCTACGCGAAACGGCGCAGAGCCCAAGAAGCACGGATACGCTCCCGCAACTGGGTATCCAGGCGTCTCAGGTTCGGCTGACGCCCCCTCCCCCGCGTTCTGGGCCGGGGAAGGGGGGCCGCGGGGACGTAGGAACCTGAGATGCCTGGATACCCATCCTCCCGCAGGATGGTCGCCGAAATGATGGCCGATGTCGACTCCCTGCCTAGCTTTTGTTGGTGCGGTCCGTCCGAATCGTCACGCTGAACGTTTGGGGCTCGAACGGCCCGGTCGAGCGGCGGATGCAGGAAATCGTCCGCCAGGTCGCCGCGCTGGAGCCGCACGTCGTCACGCTTCAGGAAGCGGTGCAGTGCGAGCGCTTGCGACAGGTCGACGCCATCGCGCAAGCGATCGGCGGCAAGGCGCGGTTCTCGGTCGTCGACCCGGACTCGCCGGGCGGCGCCATCGGCAACGCCGTGGTCACGACGCTCCCGATTCTCGGCTCGCGCGAGCTCAAGCTCTCGACGCGGCTCGGCGACCTGCGGGCGGCCGTCCGCTGCGAGCTCGAGACCGAGCATGGCAACCTGTCCCTGACCACCGCGCACCTGACCTTCGAGCTCGAGCGTTCGCACGACCGCGAGGAGCAAATCCTCCTGCTCGACGAGTTCGCGCGCCGTGACGCGGGGCCCTTGCCACCCATCCTGACGGGCGACTTGAACTGCACGCCCGACTCGGACGTCGTCCGGTTCCTGACCGGCAAGCGCTCCATCGCCGGACACGGCACCTACTGGCGCGACGCGTTCCACCGCCGGCATCCGGACTCCAACGGCTACACCTGGAGCGCCCGCAACCGCTTCGCTCGCCGCAGCGTCGAGCGCAACCGGCGCCTCGACTATGTCTTCGTCGGACCGATGCGCGATGACGGCCCCGGCGCCATCCGGCATGCCCGCGTGGTCTTCGACCTGCCGGGGCTCGACGACGTCTACGCCTCCGACCACTTCGGCGTCTTCGCCGACATCTCCCTCGTCGCGCCCGAGCCGTGGGACACCTGAGCGGCAAGAGACGTGCCATCGAGAGCCTCGGCCCGGCTGAATCGACGGCGACCGGCTCCTGAAAAGTGCGCGACGCCATCGGTGGTGTCGCGAATTGCCGCTTCGGCGACCGTCTGTATCTTACACATGGTCGCGGATCCCGGCTTCGGCGACCGTCTGTATCTTACACAAGGTCGCGGATCACGGCTTCGGCGACCATCTGTATCTTACACATGGTCGCGGATCCCGGCTTCGGCGACCGTCTGTATCTTACACAAGGTCGCGGATCACGGCTTCGGCGACCGTCTGTATCTTACACAAGGTCGCGGATCACGGCTTCGACGACCGTCTGTATCTTACACATGGTCGCGGATCGCGGCTTCGGCGACCGTCTGTATCGTGCACAAGGTCGCGGATCGCGGCTTCGGCGACCGTCTGTATCGTGCACAAGGTCGCGGGTCACGGCTTCGGCGACCGTCTGGGACCCCGGCCCGAACCCGAACGAAGGCGATACCCTCCGACGGCGGTGTGACCAGCCCCGCCTCTGCCCGCGCTGTCGCCTGCCGGGCAAGATGCCTACCCCTCCCGCGGCGTGCAGGTCGGCTCCACCTTGGGCAACGGGGAGGCGGAGGGCATGTCCGCAAGGCATCTGTTTGTCGTCGCGTTGGCGCTTATCGTTGGCGCGTGCTCATCGAGCGGGCGCACGCCGATGCGGTTCGCCGGCCAGGCGCTGAGCGCGACGAACGAGTGGCCGTTCTATCGCTACGACTATCCGGGCGACAGCTTCGTGAAGGTCCCGTTGACCTCGACGCAAGCGCAAGGCTTTTCGCCTGCCTGGACGTTCGCCGAGACGGGCAGCGTCGACGACACGAACGGGGTGGTGGTCGGCGGGGTGCTCTACCAGGTCTACTACAACAATCGCCTTCGCGCGGTGGACGTGGCGACCGGAACCCTGAAGTGGACGGCGGCGATGAACGCGCCGACCGGGACGCCGTGTGATCCGAACTTCAAAGGCGGCGCGGAAGGCGCGGCGGCGGTGGACAACGGCACGGTCTTCGTGCCCGGCGGCGACGGCCAGGTCTACGCGTTTCGGGCGAGCGACGGCACCAAGCTCTGGAGCACTCCGGTCGCGGACAACTCGGCGAACGAGTTCCTCTGGTCGAGCGCGTTCCCGCTGAACGGCAGCCTCTACCAGGGCGTCGCGACCTTCGGCGGCGAAGAGACCTGCGGCTCGGCGCCGGGGCGGCTGGTGCAGCTTTCGGAATCGACGGGGCAGACCACGGGGACCTGGTGGTCGGACGCGCAGCATCGCGGTGGCGGGACCATCTGGACTCAGCCGGCGTACGACGCGGCGACCGGGCGGCTCTTCGTCGTCACCGGAAATCCGGGTCTGAACATCGCGGCGACCGACGAGCCGTACTCGCAGGCGGTGGTGGCGATCGATCCGAACACGATGCAGGCGGTCGACTCGTACCAGGTTCTCACGACCGACGCGGCGACGGACTACGACTTCGGCGCCTCGCCAGCGCTGGTCGACACGGCGAGCGGACAGCACCTGATCGTCGCTATGAACAAGAACGGCTACGCCTACGCGCTCGACCGCAACCATCTCGCGAACGGTCTCGTCTGGTCGCATCCGGTCTGCCTGGCGGGAAGCTCGCCCGAGACGGGCAATGGTTCCATCGTCAGCCCGGCGGCCGCGAACGGGCACGTCTTCGTCGGTGGAGGCGCGACCGCGGATGGCTTCTCCGGCATCGTCGAGGCGCTCGATCCCGCGACGGGCGCGGCGCAGTGGACGTTTCATCCGGACGGCTTCATCCTCGCGGCGCTGACGGCGGTCGGAGATGTGCTGGTGGCGCCCGCGACGAACGGCTCGCAGGGGCATGTCTATGTCCTCAATCAATCCGACGGCTCGGTCCTCTTCCACTACGACGGCAATGACTTCGCCTCGCAGCCGACCTTCGCGGAAGGGAAGCTCTTCGCCGCCGACACGATTGGCAACATCCACGCGTTCACGCCCGGCGCGGGCGCGACGAACAGCATCGACTCGGCTTCGCTTCCGGTCTACTCGAGCGCCGCTCTCAGCCAGCCGGAGTCGTTCAACGGTTTCGCCGAGCCGGACGCGACCCAGGTGACGGTGACCCTGAACGGCGCCTTGACGGCGAGCTCGTCGCTACCGACGAGCGCGAACGAGCAGAGCTGGACCGTAACGTTCTCCGCATCGAGCTTCGCCTCGCTGCCCGACGGACCGGTGACCGCTTCCGCGACCGTGACGACGCCCGGCGGAACGATCGACGCGGGCAGTCTGACGATCACCAAGAACGTGAACCCGCCCGGGCCGGTGACGAGCTTCGTCGCGACCGGCGGCGCGGGACAGGTTTCGCTGTCGTGGGTAGACCCGACCGCCTCGGACTACGCCTCGACACGCGTCCTCGCATCGCCGACCGGATTCGCATCGAGCCCGACCGCGACGGGCGATCAGGTTGTCGTCTTCGACGCGGCGGGCACCAGCGCCACCGCGACGGGTCTCGCCTCGAGCACGACGTATTTCTTTACTGCCTTCGCCCGCGACTCCGCCGGCAACTGGTCGAGCGCGACGACGGCGCAGGCCACGACCAGCGCGACGACCTCGGTGAGCTTCTCCGATCCGTTCACCGAGTGCACCTCGACGACCGACCTCGGACCCGACTGGACCATCGTCAATGGCCTCTGGTACTGCGCCTCGGGCAAGGCGCGAGGCGAGTCCGCGTCGTCGACGGCGCTGGCGAAGACCGGCTCGATGAGCGACATCGACGAAACCGTGCGCGTTCAGCTCGCGGTGACGTCGAGCGCCAGCGGCCTCGCGGCGCGGGAATCGAACGGCAGCTACTACGCCGAGCGCGTCGTGCCTGCGACGCAGAAGGTCGAGATCATCCGAGTGAATTCCGGCACGGCCACGGTCCTCGGATCGGTGGCGCAGGCGGTCCAGCTCGAGCCGTCGTCGTACCGCATCCGCCTGCAAGTGACCGGGCTGAATCCGGTGCATCTCGTCGCGTGGTTCGCGGGAACGCAGGTGCTCACGGTCGACGATGGCACCTCGCAACAGCTTTCGAGCGGCCAGGCCGGCCTCTACAACGGCGCCGACGCGCGCACGCAGTTCGATGGCTACTCGCTCACCGGCTCGACCGCGACTTCGGGGACCAACGCGATCACCACCGCGTCGATTCCGGTCTACTCCGCGGCGGACTCGGGCATGGACGAAACCTTCTCCGGCACCGCCGAGCCCGACGCGACGCAGGTGACGGTCACTCTCGACGGTTCGCTGTCGGCGAGCGCGACGCTTCCCACGAGCGCCAACGAGCAGAGCTGGTCGGTAACGTTCTCGGCGTCGACCTTCGCGAGCTTGCCCGATGGTCCGGTGACGGCGGCCGCGACGGTCACGACCGCGAATGGCACGGCGAGCGCGGGCAGTCTGATAGTCACCAAGAACGTGAACCCGCCCGGACCGGTGACGGGCTTTGTCGCGACCGGCGGGGATGGCGAAGTCACGCTCACCTGGACGAACCCGACCGATGCGGACTACGCCTCGACGCGCATCCTCGAATCGCCCACCGGATTCGCGTCGAGCCCGGTGCCGAGCGGCGACGAGGTCACCGTCTTCGACAAGGCGGGCACGAACGCCACCGCTTCCGGCCTGGCGGCGAGCACGGCCTACTTCTTTACCGCCTACGCCCGCGACTCGGCCGGCAACTGGTCCATCGCGACCACCGCGCACGCGACGACGAGCGCCGCGACCTCCGTCAGCTTCTCGGACTCGTTCACCGAATGCACCTCGACGACCGACCTCGGACCCGATTGGAGCATCGTCAACGGCCTCTGGTACTGCGCCGCGGGCAAGGCGCGCGGCGAGGCGGCGGCATCGACGGCGGTCGCGAAGACGAGCCCGATGTCCGACCTCGACGAGACCGTGCGCGTGCAGTTCGCGACGAGCGCGAGCTTCGGCGGCCTCTCCGCGCGCGAGGCGAACGGGAGCTATTACGCCGAGCGCGTGGTCCCGGCGACGCAGACGGTGGAAATCATCCGAGTCGACGCCGGCGCGGTCACGGTTCTGGGCTCGGTCCCGCAATCGGTGCAACTGGAGCCGTCGTCGTACCGCATCCGCCTCCAAGTGACCGGAACGAACCCGACGCACCTCGTCGCCTGGTTCGCGGGAACGCAGATGCTCGCGATCGACGACGCCTCGGCGCAACAACCGACGACCGGCCAGGCCGGCCTCTACAACGGCGCCGATGCCCGCACCGCGTTCGAGGGGTTCTCGGTGACGTCGCCCTGACCGCGATGGCGATCGCGCTCGCGACTTGAACCGCGGCGAGCCCTCGGACCGGCGTGGTTGTCGAGTAGGATGGGCAGTCCCGGAGCCCGCAGGGCTTCGGGCTGCCCGTCGTTCCAGAGCGAATGAGTGTCGGGACGGGGCCGATGACGCTTGAGTCGTCTGGAAGATCCGGAACGGCCGCTCTCGGACGGACAGCCCGCCAGGGACGAACAGAGGTCACGGCAACGGGATCATTAGGGAGGGACGCAGTCTTTGGGGCGCAAGACAGCGGATCCTCTCCCGGGCCCGGCTCCGACTCTGGCGAAGGCTCAGTGGATCACGAAGCACCTGTAGCGCAGAGCCTTTCTCCATGGCAGCGTCGACGGGGGGGGACGGCCGTGCCACGGCTCCCACCTTCGCAGCTCGTTCCCGTCGGTTACGGCGCCAAGGCCCCGCCGTGCGATGCGGAGTCCGTCCCTCGCGGTTCCAACCGGCTCGTGTGTGTTAGGCTGGCCGCGGGGCAACCGGGAGGCGAGGCGTGCACCTGTTCGACGGCGATGTGCTCGACGAGTTGGTTCGGCTCGCGCTGCGCGAGGACCTGGGCGCCGGCGACGCGACGACCGAGGCGCTCGTCCCAGCGTCGGCCCGGGGGGCAGCGGTCGCGGTGGCCAAGAGCGGTCTCGTCCTCAGCGGGCTCGAGGCGGCGGAGCGCGTCTTTCGTCTGCTCGATCCGGGGATCGACTTCTCGCGCCGCGCGGCCGACGGCGACGAGCTCGAGCCGGGCGACGTGGCGTTCGAGGCGCGCGGGTCGCTGCGCACGCTCCTCTCGGGCGAGCGGACCGCGCTCAACTTCCTCCAACGCCTGAGCGGCATCGCGACCGAGACGCGCGCGGCGGTGCGGCTCCTGGAGGGCACGAAGGTGAGGCTGCTCGACACGCGCAAGACGACGCCGGGCTGGCGGGGGCTGGAGAAGCGCGCGGTGCGCGACGGCGGCGGGCACGGGCATCGGACGAGCCTCGCCGACGGGATCTTGATCAAGGACAACCACATCGCCGCGGTCGGGTCGATCGCCGAAGCCGTCCGCCGGGCGAAGGCGTTCGCGCATCCGCTCCTGCGAGTCGAGGTGGAGGTCAAGGATCTCGCCGAGCTCGACGAAGCGCTCGCCGCCGGAGCCGACCTGGTGCTCCTCGACAACCTGACCGACGAGCTCCTCGCGGCCGCGGTGCGGCGGGTGGCAGGACGGGTGCCGGTCGAGGCGAGCGGTAACATGTCCCGGGAGCGGCTCCGCTCGGTCGCCGAGACCGGCGTCGACTTCATCTCGATGGGCGCGCTCACCCACTCCGCGCCAGCCGCGGATCTTTCGCTCGCCGTGACGAGCATCGCCGGAAGGGAAGACCGATGAGCGCGTCCGCCTCCGAGCTCGTGCTCACCCATCTGTTGGAGGCGCGCGAGGTCCTCCTGGCCGAGGATCTGGCGCACAAGCTCGGCCTGAGCGCGGCGGACGTCTTCGCCGCCATCCAATCGCTGCGGGAAGGCGGCTACGAAATCGGCCACGTCGAGCAAGGCCAGACGCGGGGGTTCGTCCTCCTGCGCAATCCGGCCGCGCCGCTCGGCGAACAGATTCCGCGCCTCCTGCGCTCGCGGGTGATCGGTCGGGAGCTGGTCTACCGCGACCGCGTCGATTCGACGAGCACGCTCGCGCGCGAGCTGGCCGATCGAGGCGCCGCGCATGGCACCGCGGTGGTGGCGCTCACGCAGACGGCGGGTCGGGGTCGGCGCGGTCGGACGTGGACGAGCCTGCCCGGGTCGCAGCTCTTCACCTCGGTCATCCTGCGGCCGAACCTCCCGCCCGAGCGCGCATTCGAGCTGACGATCGTCGCCGCGGTGAGCCTGGCGGAAGCGCTGGAGGGGTTCGGGCTCGCGCCGGAAATCAAATGGCCGAACGACCTCGAGCTCGACGGCCGCAAGGTGGCGGGCATCCTCGCGGAGCTGGCGGCGGAGGTGAGCGGCCGGTTGCAGCACGTGGTGCTGGGCTTTGGCGTGAACGTCGAGGGCGGGGCGGCGGACTTCCCCGAGGAGCTGCGCGGCCGAGCGACGAGCCTGAGCGCGGCGACCGGGCACACCTTCTCCTCCGCTGCGCTGGCGGCGGCGCTCTACGAACGGCTGGACGAGTGGCTGGTGCTCCACGAGTCGCTGGGCTTCGCGTCGGTCCTGGACTCGTGGCGCGCGCGGTCGTCGACGCTCGGCGCCGAGGTCCACGCGCTGGTCGACGGCCAGGTCCTGGCCGGCATCGCCGAGGAGGTCGACGAGACCGCGGCGCTCCTCGTCCGCGATGCCGTGGGGCACCTGCACCGCCTCGTCGCCGGCGAGGTGACGACTCTCCGGCGGGTGTGACCCGCGCCGCCCGACACAGCTCGTCTTACGGGCTAGCCGCTTCGCCTAGCGCGGGCCGACGCCCGCAACCCAAGCTCGACCTTGGAGACTATCGGAATCGTGGCACGGGCGTCCTCGCCCGTGAAAGCCCAGTCGAACCCGCTGGCATGACAGGTCCCCAAGCGCTCACGGGCGGGGACGCCCGTGCCACGAAGTCGTGCTACGTGGCGCCGAGAATCTGCGCGCCGCGCGAGCCTTTCGAGGCTTAGTAGAACAGCCCTCGCGGAGAACGAGCAAGTGTGTCAACCGGATCGGCAAGGTTTGAAGCAGTGGGGCCGGCCCTCCGGCTCGGTACACTGTGGTGTGAAGACGCGCGCTGTCGGATCGGACCGATCGGACTGATCGGACCGATCGGACTGATCGGACGGATCGGACCGATCGGTCCGATCAGCAATGAAGGCGCGCTCGCCGGCGTACCGGGCCAGAGGGCCGGCACTACCGAGTCCCATCTGCGGTGCAGCTACTTGCGCGACGATTAATACGCGGCCCCCGAACGGCCGTCGCGCTCGGCACGGCGCGCGAATGCTCTGCGAGTTTCCATTGGCCCTTCGAGGCCCGCACACGAAAGCCCCGCTCCTGGCGGGCTCGGTGCGCGCGGGCACCTCAGAAGGGCGAGCGGGTCAGGCAAGACAAAGGAGACCCCTGACGGATTACACTAGACTGACGCGTTCAAGCTGTCGCGCGGGATGTCGCGATCCGGCATCTGAATCGGCGCCGCCGGGAGGTGGAAGCTGAAGATAGTTCCCTGCTCGGGCGCGTCGGCGACCTCGATGCGACCTCCGTGAGCGGCCACGATTCGGTAGGCGAAGTAGAGTCCGAGTCCGGTCCCGGGCACCGACCGGCGCCGGGCTCCGATGCGTTGATAAGGACGGAAGAGGAGGCGCTTCTCTTCCTCGGTTATTCCCGGTCCGCGGTCGCGCACCGCGGCCTTCACCTCGTTGCCGTCGCGCGAAACGTGTACTTCCACCGAAGCCCCATCCGGCGAGTACTTCACCGCATTCGACAGCAGGTTCATCAAGACCTGCTCCAGCCGCCACCCGTCCGCGCGCACGAAACAGGGACCCGCGGGACGTTCGACCAGAATCTCCCGGTCGGCGTTCGCCCGTTGCAGCAGCGCCACCGTCTCTTCGACGACCTTCTGCAGGTCCACGATGGCCAGTCTGAGGTCGAGCTGTCCTGCTTCCAGACGATTGACGTCGAGCAGATCCCCCACCATCCGATCGAGTCGATCGATCTGTCGAGACGCCATGGCGAGCATGGTCCGGAGCTGCTCTTCGGTCGCTCGCTTCCCCAGGGCGACCGCGGCGGTCGCCATCCGCAGCGCGGATAGCGGGTTTCTCAAGTCATGAGCGACGCCCCCGAGAAAGGCGATTTGCTCTTGCTGCTGCCCCCGCAGGGTCTGGGCGAGGCTTTCATACGAGGCACTGATCTCGCGCAGCTCCTGGGCACCGCCTTGCGGCGCTGGGGCCGCATGGTCCCCGGCCGCGAAGCTCTTGAGCGAGCGATTCAGCTCGAGAATCGGGTGCAAGGCCGCCACGCGAAGCCAGACGAGGATGGCGATCGTTCCCAACACAAGCACCATGCTGATAATCAGCGCCGCAGCCCGCGCGCGACTGCGCTCGCGGTTCGCATCGTGGACGAGGGCGTCGGCCTGGCGATGGTCGCTTTGAACGAGCTTCTCGATGCGCTCGTAGGCGTCGGTCAGGGTCGTGTCGTCCGGTGCCGCCATGTAGGAGCGAACGGCGCGCTCGGCCAATCGGAACACTCCGCGATTCCCAGACTCGGCGCTCCGGGCCTTGTCGAGATCGTCGACGAGGCGAATGGCCCGATCGGTCTGAGTCGAAGCATCGGCCGCGCTGTTGTACAGCAGCAGGTCGACCTCCAGATCGTCGGCGTAGTCGACGCGATTGACTATCGCCGACAGGGCTGCCGCGCGTTCGGCGATGAGGTCGGTCGATGCGATCGTCGTGCTGGCGACGACGAGCGTCAGCACCACGAAAAGGGCCGAAGAGACGGAGAACGCGGTCCGCAGGCTCGGGTAGTAACTCTTTCGCATTTCGAATTCCCCAGGCAAGAGAACGGGAACGGCCTACCCGGCTGGAAGCAAGGGCCACTCGGATGACCGCTCGTCCCGCCCTTGGTCGGTCGCGGGATAGACCGGTACTGGCCGGTGGCCGGGACGTCCGTACTGCGACCACCGGGGCGGTACCCGTGGTCCGCACGGTCGACTTGCGTCAGCCGGACAAGCAAGAGGCTCGGAGTGATGGAAGGTTGGCGGTCCGCCCACGCAGCGATGACGCCAGACGGGGCCGTTCAACCGAACGGCCCCGAAGTCTTGTCCACCGGCGCGTCAGCTCTTCGGTCGGACCGCTTGCTGAGCGGGAGGGGCGGGACCGCCGCCGCACGACCGCCATCGGGCTGCGGGGCGCATGTCACCGGGCGAGAGGGAAGCACCGAAGACTTGCGTCTCTCTCCGATCGCGGACTTGAGAGAACATCGTGGCAACCTCGGCGGCGGAGGGCTGCAAGCGCGATGCCGCGTCGCGGCATCGGAGCTCGCCCGCTCCAAGGATGCAACCCTGACCACGGATGAGTGGCCCGACAAGCCGACTGAAGTCGTGCAGCAGCGCACGAGGGGTGGTTGTGGACAAGAGCGCCAAGCTGCCGAATCTCTTGCGGGTTTTCGCGGCCTGACGGCGCGGCCGGCGGTTCGTGCATTCCGGGGCGAGCGGCCGAAGCCGTGGTTCCCGAGGAAGGGGCGACGATGGTCATCCACTCGTCGAAGCCGATGTTGCAACGACGCACGGTCAGTCCTGTTCGAAGCACTCGGGAGACTGGGAGCCACTTGTCACAGCGCGGGTGGACGCCCGCCACCCAAGCTCGATCTCGGAGATGATCGGGGTAGTGGCACCGGCGTCCTCGCCCGAGCTTGGGAACTTGCCATGCCCGGGGGTTCGGCTGGGTTTTCACGCGCGAGGACGCCGGTGCCACCAAGGCTTGCTACGTGGGGTCGAAAATTTGCGCGCGGCGCGAAGATTTCGTGGCTCTGCGCCGTTTCGCGTGGGTGGCGGGGAACGAGATGACGTTCATGATCGTGCTCTTTCTCGGCCGAAATTGGAGCCGGACACGTCAGTGTCCGGGTGCAGGCACGGCAACACGAATGAGGATTGTAGGGCGGGGGCTTGTCCCATATGCGTTAACCTAAAATCCAGGTTCGGAGGAGTTCAAAGAGGCGAGAGGACTGGGGCTGGCGACGGCGACGGCCGTCGTGCAAGTGGCGGCCGAGGTCGCCCCGA
>JAJYLH010000142.1 GCA_021787845.1 Myxococcales bacterium
CCAGAAGAGGTCCTGCTCGGCCTGTGATGCCCATTCGACGGGGAACGCCTCGTCTCCCAGGAACTGCCCCAGTACCTCTTCGCCCAGGACCGCTTCCTTGCCCTCAGCCATCTCCGACCTCTTGGTCCGCGGAGTCCGGGCCGCGCCCGCGGACCGTCCTCGGGGAGGAACCTGCGGCGACGTTCACGCCGGTCGAATCAGGAACGCCTGCCTGCCGATCGCCCGCGACCGCGACCGCGCACGCGCGCGCCCGATGTCGCCGCGGCCGCGGTGGCCGCGGCCGCCCCGGCGTGTCGCCCTCACGATAATCGATAATCATTGGTCCCGAGTCTACTGCGCGCCGGGCGAACGTCAAGCCGGGCGAGGCGTCGTCGTCGGCGCCTCGAGGAATGCCTCGCGGAGCGCGCGCTGCACCGGGCCGGGACGTCCAGGCCGTCGGCGAAGCACCCCTAGACG
The DNA here is from genome assembly GCA_021787845.1 of Myxococcales bacterium. Classification (GTDB taxonomy): domain Bacteria; phylum Myxococcota; class Myxococcia; order Myxococcales; family JAJYLH01; genus JAJYLH01. The sequence goes on from JAJYLH010000142.1 coordinate 457, forward strand.
GAGCCGAACAGGCCGCGCATCTCGTCGATCGCGGCGCGCAGGAAATCCGGCTGCACCCCGAAGATCGGGCGGATGAGATCGGGGTCCCCGCCCTTCTCGGCAAACGCGCGCAGGATCCGTGCCAGGACCGGCTGCAGGAAGCGCTCGCTCGCCAAGTAGTCCGTCATCACCCCGTCCTCGGGGACGCCCATCAGCAGCAGGAACGCGGCCGCGGCCCAGCCGGTGCGATCCTTCCCCGTGGAGCAGTGCACCAGCGCCGGCCGGTGGTCCTCCCGGGCGACGCGGAAGAGCTGCCCGTACGCGCGCCGCGCGGTGGGCAGCCGGCCGAAGTCCCGGAAGTGGTCCGTCCACATCGCGGTCGCGCGCCCGTCGCGCAGGATCGTCGCGGCGAGCCGGGGGTCGTCCAGGAGGCCGTGCAGCCGAGCCGGGCTCCCCAGTTCCTCGTCGCCGATGACATCGACGATCACGCGGCGTGTCCCCTCCGGGAGCCGGTCCGGTGCCGCGCGTCGCTCCGGCTCGGTCCGCAGATCGAAGACGGTGCGGGCTCCGAGGCGGGCGAACGGAAGCGCGTCGTCGCCCTCCAGCCGGTCGAGTGCCGTGGAACGATGGGGAAGGCGGCGGCGGATGCGGGCGCCGTCCGCAGTGCGATGGCCACCCAGGTCGCGGAGATTGGGCGCGAACTGTCGGACCATTCTCGGCCGTCGAACTGCTGAGGTTTCGCCCGTCGAAGCGGGTATCCCTGCCACGCAGCGGTTCCCTCCCCCACTCTGACCTCATTCCGTCCTCGGACGTCGAATGTTCGGCGACTTGATCGGTAGGCCATCGAATGTTGGCGGGATAGTCATGGAGTCAAGGCCGGGGGAGAGGTCGGGTTCAGGCCCGCGAGTCGAGTCCGGTGCGTGCGTTGGCCGTCGTCAGCGGCCGCTCCTGCTCGCCACCTCATCTGGCGCCACTGCGGAACATCACTCCGCTCCTTGCGCCGGATCCTCAGGAGTGTCATCGATGTTCCGCTTTGCGGCCGCAAGCTGGGTTTGCAGCGATGTCTGGAGCGAGGCGGAAGCCCCAGTACTCCAGTAGCTCGGTGAGCATGTCGATCACCAAGTGGCCGCGGCTCTCCTGTGTCTGCAGGCCTCTGGTGTCGAGGTCGCGTCCGACCCAGATGTCCTCGTCAGTCGAGGCACGATAGGCGCGGACCAGGGCCCATGAACCTCGCAGGATCGACGGTTAGCGTGCGGCCGAGCGGAGAGGTTAGGCCGACCTCGAACCGAAACCGGACGACGCCGGCCGAGGCATACAAGCGCCACGCGAAGAGCAGGCTTCCGTAGGCGAAGCGGAACATCGCCGTGATGTCGACTTTGCCTGCCCCCACCGCGTGCGCCGTATCCTCCCAAAGGCTCTCCGAAAGGCGAACGCGAAGCGTCCTCGACGCCTCGACGACGCTCATCACGTTCGCCCCTCCGAACGCCTCGCGCTCAAGCTCGATGACGAGTCCCTCAGCTCGGCGCAGGACGAAGGCGTCGTCGAGGATGCCCGGGTCGACGTATCGCGGGATGAGGGCGTGCCCGTGAGCGGTTGCCCGCGACTCCTGGATGAGGTTTTCGAGCTGGGAGAGCCGAACGGGAGACGGATCGTCGAGGGGGCGAAGGCTGAGGGCGCGCCGCGTGGGATAGGTCGCGAAGATCGGGCGAGCCGTCGCCTCGGGTGCCGGTTCACCGATAACGGCATCGGTGGGGGGTCGGGCGACAAGGCGAGCGATGGCAGCGCCCGTCTTTCCGACCGCACTCTCGATGATCCGGCGCACGTCGGCGGGACGCGCTCTCTCAGTGCTGAACGCGTCAGTCCGGACGTACATGTCACCTGCGCATGGCTGAGAACATCTTCGCGACTGCTGGTACACCAAGGTTCGGGTTCCGAGAGAACGCGCCGCGCCAAGCTCGGCCGAGCCGCAGGCTGCCGAGGGGGCGTCCGAATGGAGCGCGCGCTGCTCGAGGACGACGACCGGGGCGTAGGTGGTCCTCCGTCGGTTGACGCCTACGCCATCGCGCGGCCGTACACCCGCGTGGCCCAGGCGAGCGCCAGGACCGTCACGACGGCGAGGACGATGAACCCCTGCGCGACCGCGGCGCTCACGATCGTGCCCGCGGCGAGGTCGCGGGATGCGTCGACCGCGTAGTACAGCGGGTCGACGTGGGCGAGCGCGACGAGCCAGGCCGGCGCGAGCGACAGCGGCAGGAGGATGCCCGACAGGAGTGTCAGCGGAAGCTGCAGCCCGGTGACCACCGAGGCCAGGCTCCCGATCTGCCGGAGCAGGATGCCGAGCGCGGCGGACCACGCCGACACGGTCGCCGTCACGAGCGAGAGCAGCACGAGCAGCGCCGCGATGCCGGCCCAGTGGGCGTGGAAGCCGAACGGGATCGCAATGACCACGACGAGCAACGCCGGCACGACGAACGTCACGACGTCGCGCAGGACCGTGCCGAGGAGCAGTGCGAGCCGGCTCACGGGGGTCACGCGGAGCCGCTCGAGCACCCCACTGTCGAGCTCCCAGATGACGATCCAGCCGGCGCCCATCCCGGATCCGAACGCCATCAGCACGAGGACGCCCGGCACGAACACGTCGAGGACGTCGCCGGTCGGGAACGCCGCGCTCCCGGCGAGCGGCTTCAGGAGCGGTGCGAAGAGGGCGAGGTACAGCAGCGGCGTCGAGAGCCCGACGAACACCCACGTCGGCTGGCGCAGGAACTCCAGGAGCTTGCGGCGGAACA
>JAJYLH010000027.1 GCA_021787845.1 Myxococcales bacterium
TCCGGGGGCCGCTCGCTTCGCATCGCCAGCTCGTCGCGCGCGCACTCTCCGCCCGCGCCCCTGCCGCGCTCCCCCTCCGGGTCGATTCTCACGAGCATCCCCGGGTCACTTCTGACGAGCGGCGAAGCCCGGTGCGCCGTGAGTAGGATGGGTGGAGCGTAGCGGAGCCCATCAGCGACCTGGATTGCGGGCATCGGACGGCCGCAAACGATGGCTGCGCTCCGCTTCACCCATCCTACGACTGCGACTCAGGGCTCACGTCAGAAGGGGTATCTCCTTCAGGCGTGAATGGGCACCGACGTGCTTACGACCCCGCGGGGAGACATCTTCCGCCTCCTCGCGACGACGCTTGCGTCGGACCAGATGATGCCGCAAGCGCCCGCCTCCGAGAGCCGATGGCAGTGTGTTGCGATTTCTAGCCTCGTGAGGTTTCTCGACCCGGTGCCTGAACGAAGGGCATGCCGCTTCTCCTCACCCCATCGGCCGAGCACGGAACTTCGGCCGGCGGCATCGGCGTCGCCCGCGCCGACCGCTGCCGCTCCTGCCCTCCACGACACCGCATTCCGAGGGCGCAGCCGATGGCCGACGCCGCTGCTGCGTCATTCGCAACCGCAGAGCAGGGCCGAGAAGGACGCGGAATGGCCGCTGCAGGTTTCGGTGCCCGGGGGCGTGCTGTCGCAGGCGGTGTTCTCGCTGCACTCGAAGCCGGAGGAGGTCAGATAGTACGAGCAGGCGCCGCTGGGGCAGCTTCCGTTGACGTCGATGGGCGTGCAGCGAAGGCCGAGGGCCTGGCAGAGGCTGTCGCAGCTCTCGCGGGTGTCGTTCGTGATCTGAAGCTGGCAGACGCCGGTCGTGGAGTTCTCGCAGATGGCGTTGTTCTGATAGTCGCACGACCCCGCGTCGGCATCGCTGGAGCAGACCTGGGCGCCATGCGAAGCCGCCCAGGTGCCGCAATCGTGCCCGCAGGCGCCGCAGTTCTCGCGGGCGTTGCCGACCTGAGCGCAGACGTTGTTGCAATACTCGTAGCCGGACGGGCAGACCGGATTGCCGTCGACGCAGCTCGCGCTCGGCGGCACGGTGACGCCGCAGTGGCCGCAGTTCGCCCGGTCCGAAGAGAGGTCGACGCATTGTCCGCTGCACAGGGCCCGGCCGCCGGCGGCGACTCCGCAGCTCAAGCCCAGCTCGACGGATTGCGAGGCGCGGTGTCCTTCGAGGTTCGAGAAGGTGGCGGTGAGCCAGCGGGAGGTGCTGCCGGTCGGGGAATCGATGGGCGTGACGGCGTTGAGGGCCGACCAGGTGACGGTGACCGCAAAACTTCCTTGCCCGCCGGTCGCGCCGAACGAGCCGAGCTGTTGCCCGGAGGCGCCGTCCACCAGCGTTCCGCCGGCGAGGTCGCTCAGTCCGTTGGTGTCGCTGACCGTGGCGGCGACGACCGCCGACCCGCCGACCGTGATGGTGGCAGGAGTCGCCGTGAGGCTGACGATCCGCGGCGCGGCGGGATCGGCCGGACCCGCGTCGGGAGGTGGCATGCCGGCATCGGGGAGCGTCGTGCTGCCACCGCCCGCATCGGGTGCGACGGTCGCGGTGCCGTTGTCCGAAGAGCTATCGCCGCCTCGCCCACGCCCGATGGGGCCGCAGCCGAATGCCATCGGGACGCAAAAGAAGAGGAGTAGGCAAGACGAACGCAGCATCGACAACTCCGACCCGATTACGCGCAGGCTTCGACCAGCTCGACCGGCGGTGGCGCCGGCGCCCACTATGTTCCGTTGACTGCCCCGTGTCAACCGGGCCGACAGGTCTGTCGGATTGCTTTACACTGTCCGCGGCCCGGTGCCGCTCGGGCCGCGGTTCTGCGCCTCGCGGCGGCTGGCATCGGGTTCGCACGGGGTGTGTGCCATGGGCGAGACACGCTCATCTTCCGACGACCCGACGACCGAGGCGCGAGCCGCGCCGACCGCGATGACCTTCCGCGAGCTCGGCCGGCTGGTGTCGCTGATGGTCCGGGTGCGAACCGTCGCCGTGCCGGGCATGCTCCTGCTCATCGCCTTTCTCGCCGTCTTCGATCCGGTCCCGTGGAAGCTCGGCCTCGCCGCGGGAGCGGCGGTCGTCTTCGCCCGGCTGACCGTGCTCGGCCGCCGGCGGTTTCGCGGGGGCGAGGCGACCCCGCGCGATCTCCTCAACGTCCTCTTGACCGTCGTCGGCGTCCAGACGGTCCTCATCGCGACCACCGGCGGCATCGAGAGTCCCTTTGTGGTCGTCTACCTGCCGCTCGTCGCCGTGGCCACGAGCCTCGCGCTCGCGCGCACGTCGCACCGGGTGGTGCTCGCCCTGGCGCCAGTCGGACTCGTCTTGCTCTTCGCGATCGCCGAGCTGGCCGGCCTGCGCGACCTCGCCCTGCCCGGAATCTTTCGAACCTGCGTCGGCGGTCCACCCTCGCCGGCGCACACGATCGTCTTTGCCCTGGTCCTGATTGGAGCGATGGGCGCGGGCACGGCGATCGGTGCGTTCCTCCGGCGGGCTCTCGACAATTCGGTGCAGGCGACCGTCACGGCGCGCGGCGAGGCGGTGACCACGATGCGCGAACGCAATCGCGAGCTCGTCGAGCTGTCGGGCGCGCTGGCGCACGAGCTGAAGAATCCCTTGGCGTCGATTCAAGGCCTCGCGGGGCTGCTCGCGCGCAAGCTGGAGCCGGGGAGCCGCGAAGCGGAGCAGATGAGCGTCCTGCGCGGCGAGGTCCGGCGGATGGGCACCATCCTCGACGAGTTTCTGAACTTCTCCCGGCCGGCGCAGAGCCTCGCGACCCGGCCGGTGACCGCCCGCGCGCTGCTCTGGGACCTGGTCGCGCTGCACGAGCCGATGGCGGCCGAGCGCGGCGTTCGTCTGACGATCCGCATCGACACCGAGCAGCCGGTGGCCTGCGACTCTCGGAAGATCAAACAGGTCGTCGTCAACCTTCTGCAGAACGCCCTCGACGCGACGCCCACAGGCGGCGAAGTCGTCGTGCGGGCCGAGTCCGAGGATGGCGGGATGCGGCTGACCGTCGACGACACCGGGCCCGGGTTGTCCGATGAAGTCCGCGGGCGCCTCTTCACGCCGGGCACGACGACGAAGGCGGCCGGGAGCGGGCTGGGGCTGACCGTCGCGCGGGCGATCACCGAGCAGCACGGCGGGAGCTTGTCGCTCATCGAGCGCCCGGGCGGCGGCTGCCGGGCCGTCGTGAAGCTGCCGGCGCAACCCAACGCCGCCGCGGAGCAGTCCTTTGCGAAATGAGCTCCGGCATGGGGCACAACGGGCGCCAAGACCGATCGGTCCGATCGGTCGGATCGGTCCGATCGGACGTGTGGGTTTGGCGTGCAAGCGAGTCTTGGCAATTCGCGAGGTCATTCATGGCTGATCGCAAGCCGACCGTGCTGGTCGTCGACGACGAGGAGCCGGTCCGCTACACGCTGCGGGCGATTCTCGAAGAGGAGGACCTCGACGTCGCGCTGGCGGCGGACGGGCGGGAAGGGCTCAAGCGCATCGACGCGGGCGGGGTGGACCTGGTGCTGACCGATCTGCGGATGCCCGAAATGGATGGCATGGCGCTACTCGAGGCGCTGGCCGAGCGGCCGGGGGCGCCGCCGGCGATCATGGTGACCGCGCATGGCTCGGAACGGATGGCGGTCGAGGCGATGAAACGCGGGGCGCTCGACTATTTTGCCAAGCCCTTCGACGCCGACGAGGTGGCGCGGGTGGTGCGGCGGAGCCTGCGCGCGGCGACGCTCGGGCGCGAGAACGTGCGGCTGCGGGCGGAGCTGGCTCTCGGGCGGTCGATGGTTTTCGTGTCCGACGCGATGGGCCGGGTCGCGGAGCTGGTCGAACGGATTGCCGCGCGTGACGTGACGGTCCTCGTCACCGGCGAGAGCGGAACGGGCAAGGAGCTGGTCGCGCGGGCCATCGTGCGAGCCTCGAAGCGGGCTGAGAAACCGTACGTTCGCTTCAACTGCGCGGCGCTCAGCCGGGAGCTCGCGGAGGCAGAGCTCTTCGGACATACCCGCGGCGCGTTCACCGGAGCGGTTCGCGAGCGGCCGGGGCTCTTTCGCGAGGCCAACGGCGGGACGCTCCTGCTCGACGAGGTGGGCGAGCTGGACCTCGCGACGCAGGCGGCGCTCCTGCGGGTGCTCCAGGAGCGCGAGGTCCGTCCGGTCGGCGGCGAGCGGCCGGTGCCGGTCGATGTTCGTTTGATCGCCGCGACCCATCGCGACCTCGCCGCGGAGGTGCGCGCCGGCCGGCTGCGCGAAGATCTCTACTACCGGCTGCACGTCGTCGAAATCCATCTGCCCTCTTTGGCCGAACGGCCGGAAGACATCGTCCCGCTCGCGGAACACTTCGCCGCGCGGTTCGCAGATCGCTTTGGCACCGGCGAGGTCACGCTCTCGGCGCGCGTGCTCGAACGACTGCGCCGCGCAAGCTGGCCCGGCAACGTCCGCGAGCTGGAACACGTCGTCGAACGCCTGGTCGCGCTCGCCTCGGGCCCGGTTATCGACGAAGACCCGTTCACCGACCGCGCCGAGACCGCCGAGGCGCCGATGAGCCTCAAGGACCGCGTCGGCGCGTTCGAACGCGGCCTCGTCGCCGAGGCGCTCCAAGCCTCCAACGGAAACCAGAGCGAAGCCGCGCGCCGGCTCGGCGTCAGCCGCGTCACCCTGCTCGACAAGATGAAGAAGTACGGACTACGGTGAACAGGCGCCATGACGACGGCGTCGGGTCGGGCTAATCTAGGAACGCTTTCGCGACGGCAGGCCGAGGCCCCGTTCTCCTGGCGCTTTCACTCGGCATTCGTGCGATGCTCTCGGTCGATGCGCGCGGGCCTCCTTCTCGCCATCGTCTTCGCGTCGCCGCTGGCGCTCGCGGCGCAGGTCTGGGTGCCGAGTGGCGCGGACTGGGCGGTGGTCGCGCCAAGAGCGGGCGCCTTCGCCCACGACGCCGGCGCGTTCCTCGACCAGGCGGCGGGCGAAGACTCGGTCGTCTCCGCGCGCCTCGTCAACAACGACTTCGTCCGCCAGACCGGGCTCGGCCTCTTGAGCGCGAAGGAGCTCACCGCCGACGGCGTCGACCTCCACGAGCCCTGGACGATTTTCCAACGCCGCGGCGTCACCTACCTCGACGTCTTCGTGAAGGATCCGGTCCGCCTGCGCGCGGCGCTCGACGCGTGGGGTGCCAGCCGCCAGCTCCGGTCCCGGCAGGTGAGAACGCTGCCGAAGGGCAAGGGCGTCGTCGTCACCTTCGCGCGCGCCCAAGGGTCCTGGACCGCGGCGGGCTACATCCTCGCCGGCCATCAGGCGGTGGTGCTCTTGTCGCCGGCGCGCTCGCCGCAGCTCCCGCTCGCGCTCCGGGCGATGAACGACGCGATTCCGCTGCATGCGCCCGGGACGGGAACGCTCGTCGTCTGGGCGAAGTCGTCGCCGCTCGCGCGACAGGCGTGGCTCGTCCTGCGCGCGTCGGCCTCGGGCATCGCGCTCAAGGGGAGCGCTTACGGGCTCCAACCCGGCTGGCTCGACGCGAGCCGCGCGCGGTCGGGATGGATTCTCGGTCTCACCGGGTCAGTGCCGCGCGAGATGGGGTTGCGGCTGCGCTTCCTCGCGAGCGACCGCGGGGTGAAGACGCTCGCGCGCCGGTTCGAGTCCGCGTCCGTCGCGAAGACCGTCGCCGATGCCTTCGCGACGCTGCTGAAGGGACCGGACGAAATCGTCGTCGGGCACCTCGCGCTGCCGAAGCCGGGCACCGAAGAGAGCGACGACGCGATCGCGGACCTCATCGCGCCGGCGCTGGTGATCGACCGGCGCGGGCCGCTCGGAGCGAACGTCTCCACGGCGGCGCTCTCGGGAGGCATGAGCGGCACGGTCATCCTCGGCGTCGGACCGGGCGCGCCGACCGAGCTGCCGCCGACCCCGTCGGGGCCCCCCTCGCTTTCCTGCCCGCGCGGGCTGCCCGTCGCTTCCCTGCGCGTCGACGCCGCGACCCTCGCGAGCTCGCTCGACGGCATCAGCTTCTTCCAGGCGATGCGCGACCCGTTCCTGCTCGGGCTCTACGCGCTGCACAAGCAGGTCGCGCCGCTCGCCGACCGGCTGGAGCCGCTCGTCGCCGTCGCCTGCCAGCGCGGCCGCAACGCCACCCTTGTCGGGCACGTGAACCTGCGACGGTGAAGAAGACGCGGCCGATTCATGCCCGGGAGAGGTAGTTCTCGGGGACGAAGACGTTGCGGATCTTGAAGGGCGCGGGCGACTCGATCATCAGGAGCAAGCGCAAGGCGTAGCTCTTCGCGGGGAAGGCGAAGAACGGCTCCGGGCTCGAGGTGCGTGCCACCCAGGGCGCGGGAGCGAGGGCGACCTCGCGGCAGAGCGCGCTGACCACCGCGGCGACGAGCCCTTCGTACCGGCCGCTCGAGTCGGGGCCGTCGGACATCATCGCGGCGCGCGCGGCCGGCGAGGATGCGCGAAACTCGTCGACGAACTCGTTGACGTGGAGCTGGAAGTGCACCTCGTCGGCCTGGCACTCGCGAACGAGCTCACGCGCGGTCATCGAACAGCTCCTCGAGCAGATACTGGGCACGGACCGGGAGCCGATCCTCCGGCAGGTACCGTGCAACGACCGCGAGCACCTGCTCGGCCGAAGAGAGGCGCAGCAGGTTCGCGAGAAACCGGATGTCGGCGGCATCCTCGGCCGTGCGCGCGGCGGCAACCTTCATCGCGAGCAAGGTCGATGGATCCGCGACGGTCACCGTCAGGTGGCTCCAGCTTCGGAACGCCTCGAACCGTGCGGCGGGCGGGATGAACGCTTTCGCCGCGTCGTTGAGCCAGTCCGACGGAAGACCCAGATCCTCGGCCACCTTCGTGGCGGCGTGCCGAACGACCGGCGGCGGCGCGAAGAACGCATCGACATCGTGCGTGGCCGGTCGCGTGTGATGGACGAGGCACATCACGGCGCCACCGACCAAGGCAAGCTCCGCCTTCTCGCCCTGCCTCGCGAGCAGATCGTTCAGCGCGCCCAGCGCACGTTCGATGGTCTCGGCATCCAGCAACGCCATGGGTCAGGAGTGTAGTGCAGGCCGGCCCCCGCGTGCCGTCTTGTCGTTCATCCGCCCGCCCGCTTTGACGCGGGGCGGCAACGGGCTATCGTCGGGGCATGGACCTGCGGCAGGCGAACTGGGAGCGGCTCGGCGAGGGGACGTTCGACGTGCTCGTCGTCGGCGGGGGCATCAACGGAGCGGTGTCGGCGGCGGCGCTCGCGACCCGGGGGGCACGCGTCGCGCTGGTCGACCGCGGCGACTTCGCCGGCGGCACCTCCCAACAGTCGTCGAACCTCGCGTGGGGCGGCATCAAATACCTGGAGTCGTACGAGCTCCCGCTGGTGCGCAAGCTCTGCCGCTCGCGCAACAAGCTCATGCGCAGCTATCCGTCGACCGTGCAGGAGATCCGCTTCTTCGTCGCCCACCAGAAGGGGTTCCGGCATCGGCTAGCGACGCTGGTCGCCGGCTCCTGGCTGTACTGGACGATGGGGAGCTTCTTCACCCGACGCCCGCGGCGGTTGACCCGGCGGCAGATGAAGCGCGAGGAGCCGGTCGTCCGTCTCGATGGCGTCGACGGCGGCTTCGAGTATTCGGACGCCTACCTGCACGACAACGACGCGCGCTTCGTCTACGGCTTCGTGAAGAACGCGATGCGACACGGCTGCATCGCGGCGAACTACGTCGAGGTGACCTCGCTTGGGCGCGAGGCCGGCGAGTGGCGGGTCCGGCTGCGCGACGCCATCGACGGCGCGACCAAGGAAGTCAGCGCGAAGCTCCTCGTCAACGCCGCCGGCCCGTGGGCGGACGGCTTGAACAGGATGGCCGAGGTGAAGACGGCGCATCGCCACGTCTTCTCCAAGGGCATCCACCTGATGGTCGATCGGCTGACGCCGCACCACCGCGTGCTGACCTTCTTCGCCGACGACGGGCGGCTGTTCTTCGTCATCCCGATGGGCCAGAAGACCTGCATCGGGACCACCGACACCTCGGTCGAGCGCCCCGAGGTCCAAGTGACCGAGGAGGATCGGCGGTTCGTCCTCGACAACGCGAACAAGCGGCTGAACCTGGCGAAACCGCTGACCGACGCGGACATCATCGCCGAGCGCTGCGGCGTGCGGCCGTTGGTCGTCGAGGGGAGCGAGAGCGGCGGCGACGACTGGATGCACCTGTCGCGCAAGCACGCGGTCGAGGTCCACGGCGACCGGGGGCAGCTCACGATTTTCGGCGGCAAGCTCACCGACTGCCTGAACGTGGGCGAAGAGGTGTGCCGCCACGTGCGCGGGCTCGGGGTGCTGCTGCCGTATCCGAAGGAGCGCTGGTTCGGGGAGCCCTCCGAGGAGGAGCGGCGCGAGTTCTTCCATCGCGCGCGGCTGATGAACCTCGATAGGATGACCTCCCCGGGCGCGTCGGAGCCGTTGACGCCCCGGCTCTGGCGGCGCTACGGGCTGGACGCGCTCACGATGCTGGAGGACATCCGCGCCGACCCGTCGATGGCCGATCAGATCATCGAGACCTCCGAGTACATCCGCTGCGAGCTGGCCCACGCGGCGCGGTCGGAGATGATCGTCAAGCTCGAGGACTTCATGCGCCGGCGGTCGAAGATCGAGCTGGTGGTCCGCGCCGACGCGGTCGCCCACGCGGCGGGATTGCGCGAGGCGTGCCGCATCTTCTTCGGCGACGAGGCGGAAGCGAAGCTCGCTGAGTACTTCCGCGCCCTCCCCGCCTCGCGCCGCGCCGCGTAGGATCAGGGCTGCCAGGGGGAGTGGCGATGGAAGACGAACACCCCAAGACCTTCGTGCCCGAGCTGACTGACGAGCTCGACCTCCACACGTTCCAGCCGCGGGAGGTCGCCGCGGTGGTCCGGGAGTACCTCGACGCCTGCGCCGGGCGGTTTCCCGTCGTGCGCATCGTTCACGGCAAGGGAAGCGGTGCCCTCCTGCGAACGGTACACGCGGTGCTGAAGAGCCATCCGCGGGTCGAGTCCTTCGCGCTCGCGCCGCCGACTCGAGGCGGCTGGGGCGCCACGTTCGTCCGCTTGAAACAAGGTTGACGGGCTCTCCGGTCACCCGGCACCGGGGGCATTGCCTCGCCGCGGTTGCCGCGCCCCCCGCCGTCAAGACCGATCGGACCGATCGGTCGGATCGGTCCGATCGGTCTTATGGAAATGCCTTTCGGCGGGCGCCGGGGAGACGGCGGAGCTTTCGACGACCCGTCGGCGGGCAGTCGGCCGCCCGGGGAGCCTCCGACGACGTGTCGGCGGGCAGTCGGCCGCCCGGGGAGCCTCCGACGACGTGTCGGCGGCGAGTCGGCCGCCCGGGGAGCTTTCGACGACCCGTCGGCGGGCAGTCGGCCGCCCGGGGGGCCGTCGACGACGTGTCGGAGCCTCGCCCTCGCCGGGAGCCTGGCTCACCGCGTCATCGGGACGCGGATGCTGAGGACCGTGCGCCCGTCGACGTCGCCAATCATCAGCCCGGCGAAGACGACGACGAAGAGCACGGCGGTGACCAGCGTCAGGCGGCTGCCCCAGCTCTCCTCCGACAGGTGCATGAAGAACCAGGCGACGAGCGACCCCTTCGTCAGCGCAATCGCGTAGGCGACCGCGACGCTCAACGCGCCCACGGTGACGAACGACGAGAGGAGCGAGGTCGTCGTCAGAACCAGGAGCGCGACGTAGAGGGCGACGTACTTCATCGTGTGCGACGGCATCGCGAGGGCTCCTTGAGAGGTTGCGCACCAACACCCAGCGCGCTGGACAACGGACCGCTCATCCCGAGCGCAGTCGAGGGACGAGCGTGAAGGCCCGCGCAAGCTCGCTCATCCTTCGACTGCGCTCAGGATGAGCGGTACTCGCCTACACTTCGCGTTCGCATCTTCGCCGCATCCTTTCAGTGCATGAGGTAGAAGCTCGGCCAGAGGAAGAGCCAGACGATATCGACGAAGTGCCAGTAGATACCGACGACCTCGACGGTCAGGTGATATTCGCCGGTGTACCGCCCGCCGCGCATGCGCACGAGGAGGCCGCCGAAGAGAATCACGCCGATGAGCACGTGCAGGGCGTGCAACCCGGTCATGACGAAGTACATCGTGAAGTACAGGAGCGCGCCGCGGCTCGGGAGCGCGGGATCGCTGAACGCCGCGCCCCACTCGATGCCTTCGCGGAAGTGCTCGGAGTATTCCACGCCCTTGATCACGAGAAACGCGAGGCCGCAGAGGATGGTCAGGACCAGGAACACGGCGAGCTGGCGGCGTTTCCCCTCGCGGATGGCGGCGACCCCCAGGGCGACGAAGAGGCTGCTCGTCAGGAGGATGTAGGTATTCGCGGTGCCGAGCCAGAGCTTCGCGTGCCGTGACGCCTCCTCGAAGTCGCGGGTGTAGTGGGCGCGAAACCCGGCGTAGAGCGCGAACAGCGCCCCGAAGAAGAGCACCTCCGACCCGATGAAGACCCAGATCCCGAAGCGCCCGCTGCGCTCCTGGTGCCCGAGGTCCGCGTACTGCTCGTGCGGGGTCAAGAGACGGCTCTCGCGGCCCGGAGAGGCGCCGCCTCACCCCCCGCTGCCGCGCGGCTAATCGGATCTTCGTTCCGCTCGTCCCTCGACTGCGCTCGGGATGAGCGGAACGAAAGAGCGATGGGCCTCAGGCAATCGACGGTCGGCAAACACGCCGCCTGACTCAACCCGCTCATCCCGAGCGCAGTCGAGGGACGAGCGGGTCGGCCCGGAGGTGAGGGGGCGCGCGGCAGCGGGGGGTGAGGCCGTTCCCTCTCGGCGACAAACCTTTTCACTTCACGCGCTCCTCTCTCCAGTAGTCGTACGCCTCGTAGTCGTCGGGGAGCACGATGGGCTCGGGGCCGAAGTTGTGCACCGGCGGCGGGGAGGTCGTTTCCCATTCGAGGCCGCGCGCGTTCCAGGGGTTGTTGCCGGCGACGGGCCCTCGAACGGCCGCGTAGGTGAGGTAGAGGAGCGTGAGCACGAGGCCCCCGGCCAGCACCGAGGCGCCGGTGGTCGAGGCGACGTTGAGCATCTGGAACTGCGGCGGGTAGTAGTAGGAGCGGCGGGTCATCCCGGCGTTCCCGAGGAGGAACTGGGGGAAGAACGTCAGCAGAAAGCCCACCGACACCATCAGCGAGGCGATGATCGCCCATGTCCGGTTGTAGAGGCGGCCGGTGAACTTGGGAAACCACCAGTGCAGGCCGCCGAGGTACATGGTGAGGGTCCCCCCGACCATGATGAAGTGGAAATGCGCCACCACGAAGTAGGTATCGGTCCAGTGCACGTCCAGACCGACCGAAGCCAGCGCGACGCCCGTCATGCCGCCGAAGATGAAGAGGAACATGAACGCGACGAAGTAGATGAACGGCGCCGTCACGGTGATGGAGCCCTTGTAGAGGGTCGCGGTCCAGGTGAACACCTTGATCGCGGAGAAGACGGAGACCAGCATGGTCAGGATGCCGAAGGCGCCGGCGTCGAAGATGGAGATGCCCGCGACGAACATGTGGTGGCCCCAGGCCAGGAACCCGACGAAGGCGATGCCGAGCGAGGAGTAGGCGATCGCCTTGTAGGAGAAGGGGTTCTTCCGCGCCGCGCCGCAGACCAGCTCGCTGACCACCCCGAACGCCGGCAGAATCATGATGTACACCGCCGGGTGCGAGTAGAACCAGAAGAGATGTTGGTAGAGCACCGGGTCGCCGCCCAGCGCCGGGTCGAAGAGACCGAGATGGAACGCGCGGTCGAGCCCGATGAGGATGAGGGTGATGCCCAGCACCGGCGTCGCCAGCACCTGCATGATGCTCGTCGCGTAGATGGCCCAGACGAAGAGCGGCATCTTCATCCACGTCATGCCCTTCGCCCGCATGGTGTGCGTCGTGACGATGAAGTTGATGCCCGTCGCGATGGAGGAGAACCCGATGACGGTGACGCCCGCGACGACGACGAGAACCATCGTCGGTGTCTCGAGGCTGAAGGGTGTATAGAACGTCCAGCCGGTGTCGATGCCGCCTTCGAGCAGGCCCCACAGAACCATCGCCGCGCCCGCGAGGTAGATGTAGAAGCTCGCGAGGTTCAGCCGCGGGAAGGCGACGTCGCGGGCGCCGAGCTGGATGGGGAGGAGGAAGTTCCCGAAGCCCGCCGGGATGGCGGGAATCATGAAGAGCCACACCATGATGATGCCGTGCGCGGTGAAGAACCGGTCGTAGCTGTGGGCGTCGACGATGGTCCCGCCGGGAGTCAAGAGCTCGATGCGGATGAGCATCGCGAACGTGCCGCCGATCATCAGCGCCAGCGCCGTCGCGAAGAAGAACAGGATGCCGATGCGCTTGTGATCCTTCGTCGCGAGCCAGCCCCAGAGGCCGCTCGCCGCGTTGTAGAGATGCTGCCGCGGAAAGGTGGGCGAAGAAGTCATGGGGAGCCCCTCGCTCGCCGGCCCGTGACTGGGGGCCGCATCGTCAACGCCGATCGGACTGATCGGACCGATCCGACCGATCGGTCCGATCGGTCCGATTGCGTGGGACGGCGCCGGCCTGCGAAACCCGGGCGCGGCAGCCAGGGGCACGACCGACCTCCCTGGGCTGGTCTCGGGAAGCGGCGGTCAGCCCTCATTCCAGCCCTCCCGGCTGCACGGGCGGCGGGTTCGGGTGCGCGACCCGCTTGGACCGGAGCGACAGGCTCTTGATGAGCTCGATGATCGCCCCCACCTCCGGCGGCGTGAGCTGTCCCCGGTAGCTGGGCATGATCGGCGTGAAGCCCTTCACGACTTTCGCCTTCGGATCCATCATCGACTGCGTGAGATACGCCGCGCCCGCGCGGACGACGCTGCCGTCCTGCATCGTCACCTCCGAGCCCCACAGGCCGGCCCAGGTCGGCGCCAGGAACTTCGTCCCGTCGAGGCTGTGACAGCGCAGGCATCCCTTGTCGGCGGCGACCCGTTCGCCCTCCTGCGCGAGGGTGCTGCGTTGGGCCTGGTCGAAGGTCGGGCGCACCCCGTTCGGCGGCGTCGGCAGCTCGGCGGCGATGGGGCCTTCCGGGTTTCGCAGCCACTCCTCGAACTTCTGCGGCGGGAGCACGACCACGTCCCCGAGCATCCGCGAATGGCCGACGCCACAGTATTCGGCGCAGCGGATGGGGAAGGTTCCGAGCTCG
Organism: Myxococcales bacterium; assembly: GCA_021787845.1. GTDB lineage: Bacteria > Myxococcota > Myxococcia > Myxococcales > JAJYLH01 > JAJYLH01. Next base: position 13,183 of record JAJYLH010000027.1, read on the forward strand.
ACCGCCTTGAACCACGCGAGCGTATAGCGCCCCGGCACCACGTCCTGCTTCACCCGGAACGCCGGGACGAAGAAGCTGTGGATGACGTCGCGGGAAGTCATGATCAGCTTGACCGGCCGGTCCTCGGGAACGAAGAGCACGCCCGCCGAGGCCTGGCCCGTCGCGTAAGCGAACTTCCACATCCATTGCTTCGCGGTGACGTAGACCTCGACGCAGTCCTTCGGCGGCGTCTCGAGCTGGATGTAGTCGTGGAACCCGACGATCCAGATACCGATGAAGAGCCCGAGGATGCTGACGATGACCCCCGCCTCGATGCGGATGTTGCCGGTTACCCGAGGCGTCACCGACGGCCGGCGGCTGGTGTGATAGCGGATGGTGAACCCGAGGATGGCACCGAAGACCACGGTCGCGCCGACGATCGAGATGCCGATGACGAAGTAATGCAGGTAGTCGATGCGCCGCGCCAGGCTCGACGCCTGCGGCGGGAGGTTCAGGAGCCAGCGCGCGAGGTCGTTCATGCGAGCGCGCGCCTCCTCTCGTTTCCGCTCGTCCCTCGACTGCGCTCGGGATGAGCGGAAACGCGAGGCGACTCGGGACGAGCGGAAACGCGAGGCGACTCGGGACGAGCGGAAACGAGAGGCCACTGCCAACGACGCGAACCCGGTGCCGGACTCGACCGCTGCCTTGTGCCCAGACCGCTCATCCCGAGCGCAGTCGAGGGACGAGCGGGCCGTGCCTGCACCCGGACACTCACGTGTCCGGCTCCGTCTGCGCCAACCGAACGCCGGAGGTTCATCGCAGCGGCACCCCTCCCTTCTTCTCCCTCTGCACCATCAGCTCGAAGGCGCGGTCGATGGGAATCCGGACGATGCCACGCGGCTTGTCGACCCAGCGGTAGGAATCGAGATCCCTCTGCTCTCGGGCGTCGAGGTCCCGCGTTTGGTGCGTCGAGCGGATGAGGGTCCGGTAGACGCGGCTTATCGTGTCGGGCGCGTGGCCGTGGATGCTGGTCCGGACATGGAGGCGCCCGCCGATCCAGACCGTGACGATACCCAGCGAGAGGCAGACGACGAGCAGCGCCGTCAGCAGAATCAGGAGGAGCTTCCGGTGATGGAGCCCCTCCGGCTGCGCCGTCACGACGAAGGGCCGCTCGTCGCTCATGTGCCCTCGTAGCGGGTCGAGACCCCGAAGCCCGGAGCGCGGGCGGGCACCACCGGCAGCCCGCGCGCGCGGGTGAGACCGAAGGCGAACGCGAAGCCCAGGACCATCGCCAGCGCCGCCGGGTCGAGCCAGCTCGGGTGCGGGCCGTTCGGCGTCAAGGCGGGCATGATGAGCCAGTAGAGGTCGAAGTAGTGCATCGCGATGAGCCACCAGGCGATGCGGCCGAGCTTGCGCGGGTCGCGTTTCAGGTCGTGGCTCAGGAGGATGAAGAAGGGCACGAAGAAGTGCCCGACCGCGAGCCCGATGCTGAAGAGGCCCCAGCCGACCGACCGGGTGACCCACCAGCTCGCCTCGTGCGGCAGGTCGGCAATCCAGATGATGAAGTACTGATCGAACGCGATGTACGCCCAGAAGATGACGTGCGCGAAGACGAGCTTGCCGACGGAGAGGAAGTGCGCGCCGGTCACGAGGCCCGCGAGCTGCCCGCGGTCGTTTCCGGCTCCGCTCGTCCCTCGACTGCGCTCGGGATGAGCGGAGCCGGAAACGGAAGAGACACCACTGACGCCGAAGCCTTGCGCCTGAGACCGGGCCATCAGAACGACCAAGAGCGCCAGCGCCGCGACGAACCCGCCCGCGAAGAGGTAGATGCCGTAGATGCTCGAGTACCAGGCCGGCGTGAGCGACATGAACCAGTCGAAACCCGCGAAGGTCAGGCTCAGGGCCAGGACGATGAGACCGACGCCGCTCAGGCGCTCCGCTTTCTGGCTCCAATGCAGCTCGCCGTCCGAATCCTGGCGCAGCGACCAGCGGTGCAAGAGCGCGGCGAAGCCGAGCCAGAGGGCGAAGTAGAGCGCGGTCCGGCCGAGGTAGAACGCGCGATTCCAGTAGAGGCCCTGGTGGCGCACGACCTCGGCGGCGTGGAGGCTCAAGGGAAGCCCGCCCGCCCAGGGATAGACGCGGCCGAGGTTCATCGCCAGCGGGATGAAGACCACGACGACCAGCGGCATCGCCGCGACCACCGCCTCGACCAGACGCCGGAGCGCCACCGGCCACTCCGCCCGCGCCGCGTGCATCATCATGAGAAAGACGAGCGCGCCCACCGCGAGCGTGACGAAGAAGCCAAACGCGACCAGGAGCGCGTAGAGCGCCCGTTGCGTCTCCAGCGCTGCCCCGACGACCCAGGCGACGAGCCCCGCGAAGCCAACCACCAGCGACCCGACGACGACCCGCCGGCTGGGACAGAACGTCGGGATTGACTCGCCAGGCCTCAAGCCTCCACCGTGCCGATGCTCAGGACCCATCCCGCCAACGCCTCCGACCTATCGCCCTGACCACCCCGACCACCCGCCTCCACCGCCCGGATCACCCGCCTCGACCACCCGGATCACCTGCCTCGATCACCCGGACCACCTGCCTCGATCACCCGGACCACCCGCCTCGACCACCCGGATCACCTGCCTCGACCACCCGGACCACCCGCCTCCACCACCCGGACCACCCGCCTCGACCACCCGGACCACCCGCCTCGACCACCCGGATCACCTGCCTCCACCACCCGGATCACCTGCCTCGACCACCCGGATCACCTGCCTCGACCACCCGGATCACCCGCCTCCACCACCCGGATCACCTGCCTCGACCACCCGGATCACCCGCCTCCGGACCCGGATCACCTGCCTCCAGACCCGGGGCGTTCCCGCTCACTTCAGCTCCTTCCGCGCTTCGGCCTGCATCGGCGCCGGGAGCGCGACGATGGGTATCGCTTGGCGCAGTTGCAACGCCTTGACGTAGGCGACGACGGCCCAGCGGTCCTCGGGCGAAAGCTGTAGCCGGTAGCTCGGCATCAGGCCGTAGCCCTGGGTGGCGACTCGGTAGATTTCTCCCGGCGGGAAGTCTTTGACCGGTCCGCTCACCAGGGACGGCGGGCGGCGCAGGCGCATCGCGTCCGCCACCGGGCTGTGGCCGTCGCCCAGGAGGCCGTGACAGGCGGCGCAGGTGATGTCGAACCGGTCGCGGCCGCGTTGGAGCTCGGCGAGCGTCGGCGGCGACGGGAAGTCGGGGGGAATCGGCGCGGGCAACGGACGGCCCAGCGGTTCGACCCCGCGCGGCAGCGGGCGCATCGCCCGATGGTCCCGGAACATCCGGTTTGCGCCGTAGTCGACCGCCCGCGGCTGGACCATCATGCGCTGCAACGCCGCGTTGATGTCGTCGCCGGCATCGCAGGCGGGCAGGAGCGCCAATAGGACGAGCAGGAACCGTGACACGCGGCGGAGCCCGTCGGTTGCGGCCGCGCCGATGATCAGACCGATCGGTCGGATCGGACCGATCGGTCTGATCGGCGGCCGCGGGGCAACGGTTGATGGGTTCCGCTTTGCTCCACCCATCCTACGCCTGGTCCTCCCCGACCGCGACCACCTGCAAGGCGCCGAGGCTCGCCATCTCCCGGCGAATGGCGTCCACGTCGAGCGGCGCCCTACCCCGCTTCAGGCCAAGCCAGAAGCGGTCGATCGACGCCCGCCGGAAGCCCTCGACCTCGAAGACCGGATCCCACAGCCGGGGCAGGCCCGCGAAGACGAGCGCCGAAAGGAACGACGTGACCCCCGCGAAGAGGACCATCGTCTCGAAGGTGATCAGCACGAACGCCGGCGCCGAATGCGGCGGGCGCCCGCCGATGTCGATGGGGAAGTTGATGGCGTTGCAATACCACTGCACGAGGTAGCCGGTCGCCGCGCCGCACAGGCCCCCGATGAGGACGTTGCGCGGGACCTTGGACTTGGGAAGCTTCAAGAGCTCGTCGACGCCCTTCACCGGCCACGGCGTGTACGCTTCCATCTCGTCGATGCCGTGCTCCGGCCCCAGCTTGCGCAGGCGCTCGATGCCCGAGCGCAGCCCGTCGGGGGTTTCGAACTCGATGAGGAGACCAGAGCGCATGTCAGGTCACCCTCGCGAGACCAACGTGCGCAGCCATGAAGCCAGTGGGATGGACGGTCCCGTCGAGCGCCGCCCTTGGCGCGCGACGGGCCGTCCGTCCCTGCACAGCGATCGCTCGGGAGCGTCGGACGGCCGTTCGCGCGCCTAACGGCGTGCGACCCGGACCGTCCAACCTACTGGCAATATTCGCAGACCGCATCACTCGCCTCATGCCGCCCGCGTCGGCTCGTCGTGCTCGGAGGCCATCTCGTGCCGCATCTCCTTGGTCTCGGTGATGGGCACGATGGGCACCAGCCGGAGCAAGATGAGAAAGAGCAGGCTGAAGAAGCAGAGAGACCCGAAGAGGAGGCTGAAGTCGACCCAGGTCGGGCGATACTGGTACCACATGCTCGGAATGTGCTCGCGGTAGAGCGACGTGACGATGATGATGAACCGCTCCAGCCACATCCCGATGTTGATGAAGATGCTGGTCACGAAGAGCGCCCAGGGGCTCCGGCGCACGCGCTTGAACCAGTAGAGCTGCGGGACCAGGACGTTGCCGAAGATCATCACCGCGAACCAGAAGGCGTAGATGCCGGCGGGACGCGAGCTGAACATCTCGGAGATCTCGAAGGTGTCGCCCGAATACCAGGCGAGGAACTGCTCGATGATGTAGGTATAGGTCACGACCCAGCCGGTGACGAGGAGCATCTTGGCCATCGATTCCAGGTGCCGCGGGGTGATGACCTCCTCGAGGTGGAAGATGGCGCGACAGGGCACGAGCAAGGTCAGGACCATCGCGAAGCCAGAGAAGATGGCGCCCGCGACGAAGTACGGCGGGAAGATGGTCGAGTGCCAGCCGGGAACCCGCGCTTCGGCGAAGTCCAGACTGACCACCGAGTGCACGCTGATGACGAGCGGCGTCGCCAGGCCGGCGAGGAGGAGGAGGAGGTAGGCGATCTTGTAGTGCTTCCAGTGCCGGGCGGCGCCGCGCCACCCCAGCGAGAAGACGGCGAAGGCCTTGCGGCGAAAGCCGTTCGACGTGTCGCGGGCGGCAGCGAGGTCCGGAACCAGGCCGAGATACCAGAAGAGCACCGAGATGGTGAAGTAGGTGAAGACCGCGGCGGCGTCCCAGGTCAAGGCGCTCTTGAACTGAGGCCAGACGCCCATCGTTGCTGGGTACGGGATGATCCAGTACGCGAACCACGGCCGACCGAGGTGCAGGAGCGGGAAGAGGCCGGCCTGCATCACCGCGAAGATCGTCATCGCTTCCGCGAAACGGTTGATGGACGTGCGCCAGCGCTGCTCCAGGAGGTAGAGAATCGCGCTGATGAACGTGCCCGCATGGCCGATTCCGATCCACCAGACGAAGTTGGTGATGGGAAACGCCCAGGCGACGGGGATCTGGTTGCCGAGCGCGCCGATGCCGACCGTGATGAGGTAGTAGATGGCATAGGCGAACCAGAGCGTGCCCGTCGCCGCGATGCCGATCAGAATCCACCAGCCCCGCGGCGCCCGGCCGACCTGCTCCAGGAGCTTCGTCGTGAGCTGGTAGTCGCTGGACTTCGACTCCAGCACCGGGTCGATGTCCGGCCGGTGCGGCGCGAGGGGGGAGGCTTCGCTCATCGCGCGCAACCCACCCGGTGGAGCCGGACACGTGAGTGTCCGGGTACAGGCAGGACCCTCAAGAACCGTAGGGCGGGGGCTCGTCCCCCGCCGTATGCTGACGACGCCCACGACAGCGGGGAACAAGCACCCGCCCTACAATCCTGATCCGCGGTGCCGTGCCCAACCCGGTCACTCACGTGTTCGGCTCCGAGTCTGGCAGGCGTCGCCGGCAAGGATTCTGTCGAGGAGCCACATCTCGAACCCAGGGCGGAGCTCGATCGCCTCATGCCAAGACCGCTCATCCCGAGCGCAGTCGAGGGACGAGCGGCCTGCGCGCGCGCCAGCGGGGCGTGAGGCGGTCGCATCGTCCTCATCCGAGCTCCGGGTTCACGTTGCGCAGCGGGCGAGATACCGCACCCGCGGCACGGTGCCGATTTCTTGCAGCGCCTGGTACGCCCTACCCTGCCCGATGAGCTGCGAGACCCGGCTCTTCTCGTCGGTCATGTCGCCGAAGGTGATGGCGCGGGTCGGGCAGGCCTCCTCGCACGCGGTCGCGATGTCCCCGTCGACGAGCGGCCGGTTCTCGAGCTGCGAGTCGATCTGCGCGGTGCGGATGCGCTGGACGCAGAAGGTACACTTCTCCATCACGCCGCGGGCGCGGACCGTGACCTCCGGGTTCTTCGACAGCTCGATCGACGGCGGCACCTGCGAGTTGTAGTTGAAGAAGTTGAACCGCCGGACCTTGTACGGACAGTTGTTGGAGCAGAACCGGGTCCCGATGCAGCGGTTGTAGGTCATCTCGTTGAGGCCGTCGGTCGAGTGGGTGGTCGCGTTGACCGGACAGACGTACTCGCACGGCGCGCGTTCACACTGCTGGCAGAGCGTCGGCTGCACCTCGACCAGCGGCCGGTCCGGCTTGCCGCCGAAGTAGCGGTCGATGCGCAGCCATTCCATCTCGCGCGAGTGCAGAACCTGCTCCTTGCCCACCATCGGGATGTTGTTTTCGGCGACGCAGGCGACGACGCAGGCGCTGCAGCCGGTGCAGCTCGTCAGATCGATGGCCATCGCCCACTGCGGCCCGGGGGGATGCGGCTGGTGGTAGAGCGTGAAGATCTTTTCGTCCGTCCCGCGCACGCGCGGGTCGCGCCGGTACTCGGTCAAGGTCCGCGACAGCGCGAGGTCGCGCCCTTCCATCGACCAGTGCTCTTGGGTCAGCGCCAGCCGCTCGCTCGTCCCGAGCTTCTCCAGCGTCACGGGCCCGTCGCCGAGGAGGAAGCCGTTCGCGCCCACGTCGACCGCGTTCAGCTCGCCGTTCCGCAGCGGCTTTCGCCCGTACCCCGCCGCGATGGTCACCGCTCCGTCGGCATGCCCGGGCAGCACCAGCACCGGAATCTCGAGGTGTCGCTCGCCGCGCGAGACTTGCACGTGGTCGCCGGTCTCCAGCCGATACGCCGCCGCGGTCTTCGGGCTCACCCAGGCGGCGTTGCCCCAGGTCTGGGTGGTCATCGGCTCCGGCAGCTCCTGGAGCCAGGGGTTGTTCGCGAACCGCCCGTCGTAGACCTTCGCGTCCGGCCGCACGCTCAGCTCGAACGCCGCCTCGGGCCGCCTCGGCGTCTGAAGCAGCGGCGCGATGGCCTCCCACCGCGTCGTCGGGACGGTCGTCGGGTACGCGCTCTCCTCGATGAAGCCGCGCTGGATCGTCGCGTCCCAGCCGAACCGCTCATCCCGAGCCGCGTCGAGGGACGGGAGCCGCTGGCTCCAGAAGCGTCGCAGCCGATCGTACGGCGGCAGGTCGGGCTCGCCCGCCAGCATCGCCAGCACGTCCTGCGCCGGCCGGCCGCCGAAGAGCACCTCGATGAGCGGCTGGACGAAGGAGACGGTGCCGTCGAGCGCCCGCGCGTCGTCCCAGGTCTCGAAGCCCGGGTCGGCCGGCGGCCGCCAGGACATGGAGGTGATGAACCGGCGCGGGCGCAAGTGCGGCGCCGGGTCGCGGTGGCACGAAAGGCACCACAGCATCGTCAGCGGCTCGGTCTTGTAGACCTCGGGCATCCGGTCGACGCGCCCGTGGCACTCGACGCAGCCGACGCCTTTCTGCACGTGGATCGCGTGGTCGAAGTAGACGTAGCCCGGCAGCACGTCGACCCGCTTCCAGGGGATCGGTAGCCCTGTGAAGTAGCTCTTGCGCACCTGCTCCAGGAGAGGGCTGGCGGTCCATATCTGGCTGTGACAGTTGAGGCACAGCTCCGCCGGCGGTATTCCCGCGCGCGCTTGCGTTTCCACCGTGGTGTGGCAGTAGCGGCAGTCGATGCCGTCGTCGCGCACGTGGTGCCGGTGGTCGAACTCGAACGGCTGGAACGGCGGGTCGGCGATGTTGTTCACATACGGCGAGCGCGCGAGGAAGAAGAGGAACGCGAGCCCCCCGACACCGCCGCCGACCACCGCGAGCAGCGCGACGTGCGTGGCGGTGTTGCTCCAGCGCGGAAATGGCGCTCCCATCCGACCGGACAGGGTGAGCACGGCAGCAGCGGACGGCGATGGTGATTCCGCGCGCACGGGTGCGCGCCGCGACGCCACCCACGCGCCATCCTCGATGCGGTCGAAACAGAAACGGTGGGCGCTCTTCCCGGTGCGACGGCAAGCGGCCCATCGCCTTTGAAGGTCGGGACGTCCGCGCGCAGATTTCGTAGACTCGGCACCGTCGGCGTGACACCGAGGTCGCCACATGATGAACGCGCGCACCGAACTGAGCCCGGCGTCGCGGGTCGAACTGCACGAAGAGCACGACGGACGCATCGCGCGCATCGTCCTCGCGAACGCGCCCGACAACGCCATCGACGTCACGCTGGCGAACGAGCTGTGCGCGGCGCTCGACGCCATCGAGCGGTGGCCGAACCTCGTCTGCGTTCTCCTCGAGGGAGAGGGCACCAGCTTCTCGTCCGGGCTCTCGCTCGGCCACCGGCGGCCTCCGATCGGCGGCGAGCTGATCCGCTCCTTTCTAGCGGCAGCGCAAAAGCTATCCACGCTGGAAGCGGTGCAGATGGCTCTCGTCCGCGGGCCGTGTTTCGGCGCTGGCCTCGACCTGGCTCTGCTCGCTCACGTCGTTCTCGCGGACTCGACGGCGAAATTCGGCACCGCCGACCTCTCGCTCGCCGCGATCCCGCTGCTCACGCCCCTCTTGCTTCCCGAGCGCATCGGCTGGACGCGCGCCGAGGAGTGGATGCTCTCCGGCCGGGTCATCGCGGTCGAAGAAGCGCTCGCGGCAGGCCTCGTCTCCGGGTCTTCGAGCGGCTGGGAGACGCTCGACACGCTGGCGGAACGGTATCTTCGCGCGACCGTGCTCTTCCGCCCCACGACAGCGCTGCGGACCTTCGTCCACGCGTTGTCGCTCCCACGCCGAGAACGGTTGGAGCACGACCTTCCGGAAATCCAGCGGCTCTTCGAGGAGCGCATCGCAACGAGCGACAACTACGCGGAAGGGCTCTCGGCGGCTCTCCACGGGCGCCCGCCCTGCTGGAAATAATTCTAGACGTTGATGATTTAGAATTAGATCTAAGACCGATCACCGACTAGACGTCTGGTCGCCTGAAAATCCTGAGAGCTGTGGAAAAACGGTGTTGGAAAGCCTGTGAGTGCGTTCTGCACACCCCTGTTCGTTCGCGGTGGGTCGCTCCAGGCGGGCAGGCGTACGCAGGTTCTGAACGGGCGAGACCCAGGCGATGTCAGTGGGAAGAAGTGCAGGAAACTCGCGAGCTTCGAGGCTCGGTCCCCAACTCCACAGGACCTATCTCGACGACGAAGCTCTTAAAAAAAAGAAATCTGGTCGAAGAGCGAGAACGCGCCCCGCTCGGAAAATCGCGGCGTTGCCCACCCCCCTTTCGCCCGACGGCCGAGTTCCGGTAAGGTGCGCTTTTCGGTCGGCTTGAAGGAGACTTGCGATGGAGTTCCAGATCAGCGTGGACGAGCTTTCGAAGGCGCTCTACCGCGCGCAGGGCATCGTCGAGAAGAAGAGCACGATGCCGATTTTGTCGAGCGTGCTCATCGAGGCGAAGAAGACGCCGGAGGGCGGTCGCGTCACGGTCTCGGCGTACGACCTCGAGGTCGGGGTCACCGGCGAGCACCCGGCGGAGGTCGTGAAGGAAGGCTCGATGGCCCTCCAGGCGAAGAGCCTCTACGAAATCGTCCGCAACCTTCCCGAGAACGTGGTCGTCCTGAAGAAGGGCGCGAACAACCGCGTGGAGCTCGTCAGCGGTACCGCTGAGTTCCGGATCGTCGGGCAGACCGCCGACGATTTTCCCGCCCTCCCGAAGGTCGACGACACCCCGTTCGTCGGGCTCGAGTCGTCGACGCTGCTCGAGATGATCGAGAAGACGCAGTTCGCGATCTCGACCGACGAGACCCGCTACAACCTGAACGGCGTCTACTTCGACCCGGGTGAGGAGACGACGAAGATGGTCGCGACCGACGGCCATCGCCTCGCGATGATCGAGAAGCCGCTCGCCGGAAAGTTCGGGCTCAAGCGCGGCGTCATCATCCCTCGCAAGGGGCTGATGGAGCTGCGGCGGTTGCTCCTGGAGGAGGCCAGCGCTCCTGGTGAGCTCGGGTTCTCGGAGAGCTCGGGCGTCTACCGGCGACAGGGCCTCGTGATGGTGATGCGGCTCATCGACGGGCAGTTTCCCGACTACATGCAGGTGATTCCGAGCGAGGGCGAGCGGCAGATCACCTTGCCCCGGACCCGGTTTCTGGAGACGCTCCGGCGCGTCGCGCTCATCAGCGCGGACCAGGCGAGCGCCATCCGCATCGAGCTCGGGCCGAACCAGTTGCGCGTCACCAGCCAGAACCCGGACCTCGGGGAAGCGAAGGAAGACCTGGTCATCGACTACGCCGGCGGCCCGCTCAAGATCGGCTTCAACGCGAAGTACCTGCAGGACGTGCTCACCGCGGTGGAGACCGAGCAGGTGTCGCTCGAGCTCGCCGACGAGCTCAGCCCCGGCGTGATGCGCCCGGCCGGCGAGCAGGGTTACCTCGCGGTGATCATGCCGATGCGCATCTGAAGCTTCGCCATCGGGCCGTCGCTCGGACCGATCGGTCGGATCGGACTGATCGGTCCGAGCGCGCCTGGGCGTCGCCACGAGTCACGCCCGAGCCACCGTGCCGATGCGCCTGCTCTCCGTCGATATTCCGCGCTTTCGAAACCTCGCCGACGTGAAGCTCGTTCCCGGTCCGCGTTCGACGGTGCTGGTCGGCGAGAACGGGCAGGGCAAGACCAACACCCTCGAAGCCATCTGGTACTCGGCGACGCTCAAGCCCCTCAGGGGGACGCGGCTCGCGGAGCTGGTGCCGTTCGACCGACCTCTGGAGGGGGCCCTCGTGCGGACCGAGTGGATGCTGCCCGGCGGGCCGCGGCGCTACGCGGTGCGGGTCCTCGCCGGCGAACGGCAGCTCGAAATCGACGGCAAGCGCGCGCCCTCGCTCGACGACTACCTCGGGGCGACCAGCGTCGTCGCCTTCACGCCCGACGACCTCTCGCTCATCAAGGGCGCTCCTGATGGGCGGAGGCGCTTTCTGGACCGCGCGGTGTTCGGGCGGCACCCGGTGTTTCTCTCCGAGAGCCGCGACTACGCCCGGGCGCTGAAGGCCAGGAACCGGCTCTTGCGCGAGGGGTCCCCCGAGGGAGTGCGCGAGGCCTTCGACGCCCAGCTCGCGCGGCTCGGGGCGCGCGTCTGGCGGCGGCGGCTGGACCTGGTCGAGGAGCTCGCGCCGCAAGCGACGCGCGCGTTCGAGGCGGTCGGTCGCCTAGCGGTAGCGCTCTCGCTCCGTTATCGCCCGGCGGCGGTGGCGCTCGACGCCAGGGCCGAGGAGACAGCGTTCGAACAGGTGCTCCTCGAGGCGCTGGAGACGCGAAAGCGGCTCGACGCGGAGCGCAAGTTCACGTCCGTCGGGCCGCACGCGGACGACCTGCAGCTCCTCCTCGGCGAGAAGAGCGCCCGCCTCTACGGCTCGCAGGGGCAACAGCGGGCGATCGTGCTCGCGCTCAAGATCGGCGAGATCGAGAACCTGCGAGCGCACCGGGGAGCTTATCCGCTCCTGCTCCTCGACGACGTCTCGAGCGAGCTCGACCCGGAGCGAAACCGGTTTCTGATGGCCTACCTCCGCAAGCTCGACGCGCAGGTGCTCCTCACCACCACCGACTTCGGCCTCGTGCGCGAGGCTACCGGCGACGACGTGGTCGTGATGCAGGTCAGGAGCGGTGCCGTTCAGCCGGCGTAAACCCGCGCGGCTGCGTCAGCCAAGGCGCGGCTGGCCAGCAGCGGTTCCGTGGTCCAGGGTCGGGCGAGAGCGCTCGCGATCGGACCGATCGGTCGGATCGGACGGATCGGTCCGATCGAAGCTGCGCCGGTGAACGCCGCCAAAACAAGCGAGCATCGGCGTCGCAATGAGCACAGCAGCGCTCATGGACAGCACGCTGACGCGAAGCGCGAAGACGGAAGTCTCCGGCGCCGGCGGAGCTTCCGGAGGGAAGTGGAGGAGATCCCGGCGCAATGGCGGGTCGCTCGGCGTCGCCGAGAGGGACGAGAGCGCTGCGGAACCCCTCGGGTGGAGCCACCCGGTCGTAGGGCCACCGCCCACCGTCCAAGCGCCAAGCTAAGCACTCGACGCGGCGCGTCAAGGGGCCCGCCGAGCGTCCTCCGCGAGGCATTTCCAAACGCCTAGAAAACGCAGTGATTCCGCGGGGTTTGGTGCGGTGTTTCGGCTTGTCCGGGGCGGTCGCGCGTGTTATACGACCGCCGCGTTTTCGCCCGCGGCTTGCTTTCATGCGGGCCGTGACTTCGAAGCGGACGAGCACGTCGTCACTCTTCCGAGACGTGACGTGGTTGAAACACCGAAGGGATCTCTGTGTCCAACTCGACCGACGCGATTCCAGCCGTCCCGGCGGGCGTTAGCCCTGCCGCTGTGCTCAAGCCGCCGAAGGAATACGACGCGTCCTCCATCGCCATCCTGGAGGGCGTGGAAGCGGTGCGGCGGCGGCCAGGGATGTACATCGGCCCGCCGGACGAGAACGGGCTCCATCACCTCGTGTGGGAAGTCGTCGACAACTCGGTCGACGAAGCGCTCGCCGGCCACTGCAAGCGCATCGACGTCACCGTCCACCTGAACAACGCGCTCTCCGTCGTCGACGACGGCCGCGGGATCCCGGTCGAGGTCCATCCGGACGCAGGCGTCTCGACGCTCGAGGTGGTGCTGACGGTGCTGCACGCGGGGGGAAAGTTCGACAACGAGTCGTACGAGGTGGCCGGCGGCCTCCACGGCGTCGGCGTCTCGTGCGTCAACTTCCTCTCCGAATACCTGGAGGCGGAGGTCTACCGCGACGGGAAGGTCTGGGCCCAGCGGTACGAGAAGGGCTTGAAGGCGACCGAGGTCAAGCAGACGGGCGAGACCAACCGCCGGGGGACGAAGATCACCTTCAAGCCGGATCCGGAGGTGTTCGGCGAGCACATGCTCAACTTCGAGACCCTCTCGAACCGCCTGCGAGAGCTGAGCTTCCTGAACGCGGGGCTCCTCATCACCCTGACCGACGAGCGCACCGGCAAGAGCCACGAGTTCCACTACGAGGGCGGCATCCAGTCGTTCGTCGAGCACTTGAACCGGAACAAGGAGCTGCTCCACGAGAAGCCGATCTACCTCCTCGCGAAGAACGCCTCGACCTTCGTGAAGACGGTCGAGGTCGCGCTCCAGTACAACGGCACCTACGACGAGAGCGTCTTCTGCTTCGCCAACAACATCCGAAACCCCGACGGCGGCACCCACCTGCAGGGCCTCAGAACCGGGCTCACCCGGACCATCAGCGCCTACGCCCAGGCGAACGACCTGTGGAAGGACAAGGAGCTCAAGGAGGGCGTCAGCGGCGAGGACATGCGCGAGGGGCTGGTGGCGGTGGTCAGCGTCAAGCTCCAGAACCCCTCGTTCGACGCGCAGACCAAGCAGAAGCTGATCAATCCGGAGGTGGCGGGCATCGTCGCCGGGGTGGTCAGCGAGAAGCTGTCGACCTTCTTCGAGGAGAACCCGGTCGTCGCGAAGACCGTCTGCCGCAAGGTGGGCGAGGCGGCGCGGGCGCGGCTCGCGGCGCGCAAGGCCCGGGAGAGCGTGCGGCGCAAGGGCGTCCTCGACGGGGCGTCGCTCCCGGGCAAGCTCGCCGACTGCCAGTCGAAGGACCCGGCGGAGAGCGAGCTCTACATCGTCGAGGGGGACAGCGCCGGCGGTAGCGCCAAGCAGGGGCGCAACCGCTCCTTCCAAGCGATTCTGCCCCTCAGGGGAAAGGTGCTGAACGTCGAGCGGGCGCGGTTCGAGAAGATGATCTCCTCCGAGGCGATCGTCACCATGATCACCGCGCTGGGCACGGGCATCCGCACCGGCGCCGGCGACGACGCCGACTACTCCCCGGGCAAGGCGCGCTACCACAAGATCGTCCTGATGACCGACGCCGACGTCGACGGCTCGCACATCCGGACGCTGTTGCTCACCTTCTTCTACCGGCACATGCGGGAGCTGATCGAGCGGGGGTACGTCTACATCGCGCAGCCGCCGCTCTTTCGGGTCTCGAAGGGCAAGAAGGAGTGGTACCTGAAGGACCAGCCGGCGCTGGACGCGTTCCTCCTCGAGCTCGGCACCTCCGAGGTCCGCGTCACCTCCGGCGCCCCAGGGAACGGCGCCCAGGTGGTGACCGAAGCCCGGCCGCTTCGCGCCGTCCTGGAACGAGTGCTGCAGTTCAAGCAGCTCCTGGAGCGGATGGACAAGCGCCGCGATCAGCGGGTGGTCGAGGCGATCGTGACCCGGACCTCCATCCGCCGCCCGACCCTGGACGACCCGCAGGCGCTGGAAGCCGAGCTCGCGAAGCTCAAGAGCGCTCTCGAGGAGCGTTACCCGGACCAGCGGCCGGAGATGGAACCGCTCGCCCCGGACGTCGAGCACCAGTGCGCCCGGGTGGCGGTGCGCCTCGAGCAACGCGGCCATCGGCGGGAGACCCTTCTCGACCACGCCTTCCTCGGGAGCGGCGAGTTCGGGGAGCTGCTGGCGCTGGCGGAGGCGGCGGGGACCTTGGGAGCGCCGCCGTACAGCTGCGACTTCGGCGGGAAGCTCTCGGTCGCCGCCGACGCGCTCCAGGTGCTGGGGCTGGTCGAGGAGCACGGCCTGAAGGGCCAGGACATCCAGCGCTACAAGGGGCTGGGCGAGATGAACGCCGAGCAGCTCTGGGAGACCACCATGGACCCGGCCCGGCGCACGCTCCTGCAGGTGCGGCTGGGCGACCTGGAGGAGACGGAGCAGGTCTTCACCATCCTCATGGGCGACGAGGTCGAGCCCCGGCGCCAGTTCATCGAGAAGAACGCGCTCGAGGTGCAGAACCTGGACATCTAGCGAGGCCCCCGCTCAGGCCGTTTGCTTGATCGCCATGTCGCTCGCTCACCAGGGACGCCCGCAGGGCCGCAGGGGCCGTGGCGATGGACGGCGAACCGTCGCCCGCACGACCGGACGCCGCGTCTCGCGCTTGACTTGCGCGCCCGCGCGTGCTCTGTAACCGCGCTTTTCGCTGGCGCCGACGTGACGGCGCCAGTATGGCTTGGCCCCGGCCGACGGGTGCCGACTTTTTTCGAGGCGGGACGGAAGAGATGAAGCGGACCTACCAGCCGAGCAGGATCAAGCGCAACCGGGACCACGGCTTTCGCAAGCGGATGTCGACCAAGCAGGGACGCGACGTGCTCAGCCGCCGCCGCGCCAAGGGCCGCAAGCGTCTGGTCTCGGTCGCGCCGAAGAAGTAGGGCTCCCGCGGCCGCGCAGGTGAATTCCGGGACCGCTCCCGCTCTCTTGCGCGACCTTTCAGAAGCTCTCTCGATGCACCGGGGCCGTGCCGGCCAGCGGCTCCGCTTCCGCTGGCTCTTCGAGGTCGAAGGCCAGACGAGGTCGCCCGGACGTGCTCTCCTCCCCGCTCGCCTGCGCTTTTCCGGCCGCCGCGCGCCTACGCGCGAGCGCCGAGTTTCGTCGCGTGCACGCGGAGGGCCGGTTCGTCGACCTGGGCCCGGTGGTCGTGCGCCTCGCTCCCCGGCCATCGAGCCCGACGGGACCGCTCCCGGCCCGCCTGGGCCTCTCGGTCAGCCGCCGGGTGGGCAACGCCGTCGTCCGAAACCGCGTCAAGCGGCGCCTGCGCGAGATCTTCCGGTGCCGGCGGACCGCGCTCGCCGGCCTCGACCTGGTGGTCAGCGCCCGCCCGGCCGCGGCGAGCGTCTCCTTCGAGGTGCTCTCCCACGCCTTCGACGAACTCTCCCGCCGGCTCGGCGACCGGGAGCCGCGCCCGTGAGCGCCCGGTTCCTCGCCCTCCCCCGGCTCGCCCTGGTCCTCCTCCTCTCGCTGCCGGTTAAATTCTACAGAAAGTTTATATCGCCCGTTCTCCCGCCACTCTGCCGTTTCGAACCCTCCTGCTCCCGTTACGCGCTGGAGGCGCTTCGGGTGCGGGGGCCGGTCGTCGGTCTCGCCCTTTCCCTCTGGCGGATCGCCCGCTGCAACCCCTGGGGCGGCCACGGCACCGACCCGGTCCCGCTCCCGCGGCGCCCGCTCTCCAAGGCCAAGAGCTCATGAACCAGCAGGGTCGCTTCCTCCTCTTCATCGCGATTTCGCTCCTGATCATCATCCTCTGGAGCGCCTTCTTCGCGCCGCCCCCGCCGAAGGCGAAGCCGCCGCCGCCGAAGATCGCCACCCGCTCGACGCCGGCCCCGAAGAGGCCGGCCCCCTCCCCTGCCCCGGCTCCGGCTCCTGTGGCGCCGGCGCCGAGGGCCGCGCCGGAAGCCGCCCCGCCGGTGACCACCCAGGTGGTCGACACCCGAAACTGGACCGCGACGTTCACGAGCCGCGGCGCCGGCATCGAGCGGTTCGTCTTGAAGGGCAAGAAGGATCGGCGGCACATCGGCAAGGTCGCGGAGGGCGTGAACCTCGCCCATCCGGCGAAGGATCAGCCGGTGCCGCTCTCGACCACCATCGGGCCCGCCGACCAGGGTTTCGGGGCGACGACGCGCTACCGGGTCGGCAAGTTCGACCCGAAGGCGGGGATCCTGACCTACGAGCGGACCCAGAACGGCCTGACGGTGACGAAGACGTTCACCTGGAAGGACGGGAGCTACGCGCTGGGCCTGCAGGTCGCGGTGAGGAGCGTGACCGGAGCGGCCGCCACGGTACCGGTGAAGGTCGAATACTCGGCCTGGGAGGCGCACCCGAAGACCGGCGGCCTCTTCGCCTTCGCCACCCGGGCCGAGATTCACCAGGCGGCCTGCTATCTCGCCGGCTCCCGCTCGATGGACACCCGCGACTACGGGAAGGTCGAGGCGCCGAAGACGTTCACCTCGGCTCCGGCGTTCGCCGCGATCGACGAGAAGTACTTCCTCGCCGCCATCGCGCCGCAAGGGGGGCTCGCCTCCGCGCCCGGCGCGACCTGCACCCTCGCTTCGCCGAAACCGAACGAGCTCGTCGCCTCCTATTCGCGGGCGCTCGAGGTCCCCGCGGGGGGCAGCGGGAGCGCGCAATTCGACCTCTTCCTGGGACCGAAGGCGACCGGGCTCCTCCACGCCTGGGGGCACGGCTCCGACGTCAGCGTCTACAACGGCTCCATCGCCAAGGTCGGCAAGCTCCTGATCCCGATTCTCCGGGCCTTCCACCACGTCGCGAACAACTGGGGCGTCGCGATCATCCTCCTGACCGTGCTGGTCAAGGTGATCACCCTCCCCCTCTCGCACCGGCAGATGAAGTCGATGGACCAGATGAAGGCCATCGCGCCCAAGCTCGAGGCGATCAAGAAGAAATACGAGGGCAACACCCAGCGGATCAACGAAGAGACGATGAAGCTCTACAAGGAGCACAACATCAACCCCATCGGCTGCGCCGTTCCGATGCTGGTCCAGATGCCCATCTGGTGGGCGCTCTACGAGACGTTGGGGGCCTCCTACGAGCTCTACAACGAGCCGTTCATCCACGGCTGGATCAACGACCTGACGGTGATGGACCCGTACTACGTCCTGCCCATCCTGATGACGGTGACCATGTTCGGCACCCAGCTCCTCACCCCGCAGGCGACCCCGCAGCAGGGCCAGATGAAGGCGATGACCTACGGGATGCCGATCTTCTTCGGCTTCTTGATGATGGCGCTGCCGGCGGGGCTCGTCCTCTACATCTTCACCAGCAACGTCCTGTCGATTCTCCAATCGCTCTGGTACCGCCGCAGGTACCCCTCCCCGGCGCCCGCGCCGGCGCCGCTGAAGTAGCTTCCGTGCCGGACCCCTCCGCCTCCCTCGAGACGTTCATCCGGCAGGCCCTGGGTGCGAGCCTCTGGGCGTTCGGGCTGCACGGAACCGTCGAGGTCCGATTCCGCCGCGGGCCCGGGCGGCCGGCGTTCGCAGCGACGGTCGCGCCGTCCTCCGGCGCGGGGCTCGAGCTCAAGCGGTGGCGCCAGGTCGCCGCGGGCTTGCAGGCCCTCGCCGACGCCGCGCTCGCGTTGCGAGGGGGTCCCGAGGTGGCGGTCGAGGTCGTCCTCGCGGCGCCCTCCCCCGCGCCTGCGGGCGGCGAGGTCGAAGAAGACGGCTGGGTGACCGCCGCGCGACAGGCGGCCCGGCGGGCGGTCGCCCTCGGTCGGGCGTTCGCGCTCGGGCCGATGACCTCGGTCGAGCGGCGCCTCGTCCATCAGGCTCTGAGCGATCTGCCGGAAGCATGGACCCAGAGCGAGGGCGAGGGCCTGTATCGCCGGCTCTGGGTGATTCCGCGGTCGCTGGTCGACCGGCGGCCGCCCGAGGCGGGCGACCGGGACGCCCCGCCACCCTAGCGGCGCATCCCCGCGCCTTCCGAGGTTTCGACCCGCGCGACGAGGTTCCGGTGGCTTCCCGAAAAGATCGCGATCCCCTCTTCGGCGCCGCGGTGCTCCGGCGGACGTTCGAGCTGCGCCGGGAGGAGCAGAGCCCCCAGTTCGACCTGATCTATCGGGGAGTCCTGCGCGACGAAGGCCTGACCGACGACCAGGTCCAGCGCTATCTGCGTGACCACCTATCCGCGGTCGATGCGGCGATCGCCGGTCGCGGGCGGGGAGGAGGGGGGAGGTGACCGAGCGCGCGCAGCGGGCCGAACGCTGGCGCGCCCTGGCCGGGGACCTGCCCCCGGCGGCGCCCGACCTCTTCGAGGACCTCCTCGACGAACTCGCCCGTTGGAACCGCCACGTCCACCTGACCGCGCCCGCCGCGCCGGACGCGCTGGCGGTCCGGATCGTCGACGACAGCCTCCTCCTGCTTCCGCACCTGCGGGGCGAGACCGCGCTCGACATCGGCAGCGGCCCGGGCATCCCCGGGCTGGTGCTGGCGATCGCGCGGCCGGGGCTCGCCGTGCGCACGGTGGAGGCGACCGGGAAGAAGGTCGCGTTCACCCGCGCCTTTCTCGCCCGCCATCCGGCGCTCCCGGTCCAGGCGTTCCAGGGTCGGGCGGAAGGGAAGGCCGCGGAGCCGTGGGGCGTCGCGTCGACGGTGGTGAGCCGCGCCTTCGCGAGGCCGGAGCAGTGGATTCCGATCGGCGCGCCCCGGGTCGCGCCGGGCGGACGGCTGGTGGTCACCCTCGGCGCCCGCGGCGGGGAGGAGGGAGACGCGAGCGCAACCCGGCACGGGTTGATGCTCGCCGGCGCTTGGACGGGCCAGCTCGCCGGCGCCCGCCGGGCGTTCCGGCTGTACGAACGACCGACCGGGTAGCTGTTCCACGTGGAACGATGCGAGCGATCGGCGGTGCCCTGAAGCCGCGCCGGTCCGGTTCGAAGGGCGACCGCCTGTCCGGTTGACCGAACCTGGACGAGAGCGCCTCCGCGCGCGTCGGTGGTGGCGGGCCGCTGGCCCGCCGAAAGGCACATCTGGTTCGGGTGTGGCGAGCCAGCGGCCCGCGACCACAAGCCGTTGCTGCGGTCAGGAGCCGCACCCGAATCAATTGGGCAAGTCGTGGAGCCCGGGGCCGCTCACCCCGGGGCGCAGTCGAAGGGCGAGCGGTCCCGGGCGCTACCGCTCATCCCTCGACTGCGCTCGGGATGAGCGGTAACACGAACTTGCTCAGTTAATTCCGTTCCGGGCTCTCAGTCGGACCTTGCAGACGGTGGACGTTCCGCATCGCTCGGGTCGTCGTCGCCAGCCGCCCGTCGGGCGGACCGGCTCTGTTGGCTGGAATTCCCGAACCGGGGCGAAGCGGGGAGCCCTTGGGGTCCGAAGAAGCTCGCGCGGGGCGCGAGCGACGCCGTCCGCGGGAGCTCGCGTCCGGTCTTGGCGCCGTGTCCGCCCCTTGTGGTAGATGCTCTCGAGCGCCGATCGATCGCGCGAACGTGGCGTCCGGAGTTGCGGCATGGCTCGAGTGATCGCGATCGCCAACCAGAAGGGCGGGGTGGGCAAGACGACCACCGCGGTCAACCTCGCCGCGAGCCTCGCCGCCGCCGGCCGGCCGACTCTGGTGATCGACCTCGACCCCCAGGGCAACGCCGGCTCGGGGCTCGGGCGGCCGCGGGACGCCGAGGGGCCGACGGTCTACGACGCGTTGGTCGGCGGGGTGCCGCTCGCGGACTGCGTGGTCGCGACCGAGGTGCCTCACCTGTCACTGGTGCCCTCCACTCCGGACCTCACCGGCGCCGAAATCGAGCTCGTCACCGTCGAGCACCGGGAGCTCAAGCTCCAGGAGGTGCTCCAGCCGCTCGAGCCGCGCTTCGCCGTGATCCTGATCGACTGCTCCCCCTCGCTGGGGCTGTTGACCATCAACGCGCTGGCGGCGGCGCGGCGGGTGCTGGTGCCGCTGCAATGCGAGTACTACGCGCTGGAAGGGGTCAGCCACCTCATCCGGACCGTCGAGCTCGTCCGGGAGAACCTGAATCCCGAGTTGGAGCTCGAAGGGGTGGTGCTGACGATGTTCGACCCCCGCAACAACCTCTCGCATCAGGTCGCGGAGGAGATTCGCCGCCACTTCGGGAAGAAGGTGCTCGACCCGGTGATTCCCCGCAACGTCCGGCTGAGCGAAGCGCCCTCGCACGGGCGGCCGGCGCTGCGGTACGATCCGCGCTCGCCGGGCAGCCAGGCATACGTCAAGCTCGCCGAGGCGCTCTTGAAACGCTGGGGGAAGTCCGCCTTCCGGGCGACGGGGTGAGCGGCGATGCGCCTTTCCGAGGTCGAGACGAAGCCCGAGCGCGCGCGAGACCGGTCGATGCTGGCCGGTGGCGCTATCCCTGGGCGAGATCGCACCTGCTCTCCGGGCCGGCGCCGGAGGGCGGCGCAAGGCGCCTCCGCCGGAGGAGACCATCGATGAGCGCCAACCCGAACAGCGCCCCGGCGCCGGTCCCCAAGCGCGCCGCCCTCGGCCGCGGCCTGGAAGCGTTGATCCCCCCGGCCTCCGCCAGCGCCTCCCGGGGCTTTCTCACCGTCGCGCTGGACGAGGTGTCGACCGAGGAGAAACAGCCGCGGCGCACCTGGGACCCGAAAGCGCTGGAGGATCTCACCCGGTCGGTGAAGGAGAAGGGCATCCTCCAGCCGATTCTGGTTCGGCGGCTCGCGGAGGGCGGCTATCGGATCATCGCGGGGGAGCGGCGCTACCGGGCGGCGCGCGAGGCGGGGCTGACCCGGATTCCAGTCGTGATTCGGGAGGTCTCCAGCGCCGACGTCTTCGAGCTCGCGCTGATCGAGAACATCCAACGCGAGGACTTGAACCCGATCGAGGAGGCCGAGGCGTATCACCGGTTGATCACCGAGCACGGGCTGACGCAGGAGGCGCTGGCGGCGCGGCTCGGAAAGGACCGGTCGACCCTCGCGAACGCGCTGCGGCTCTTGAAGCTGCCGGCGGAGGTGCGCGAGCGGCTGGCGGCGGGCCTTCTGACCGCGGGCCATGCGAAAGCGCTCCTGGGGCTCGACGGGCGGGAACGCATCGCCGGGCTGGCGGACGCGATCGTCGCGCGGGGCTTGAGCGTGCGCGACGTCGAGCGGCTGGTGCAGCGGGAGCGCGAGGGGCTTTCCCGGCCCGACCGCCCTGAGCCGGCGCACCGGCTGCAGGCGCTCGCGAAGAAGCTCGAGAAACAGCTCCAAGCGCCGGTGGAGCTGAAGGTGCGTGCGAGCGGGGCCGGGGAGCTCGTGGTGCGGTTCGACAGCGAGGAGCGGGCCTACCACCTGCTCGAAACCCTCATCGCCGGTCCCTCCGCCTCGAAGGCGTGAGGCAAGGGCGCCGGCTGGAGAGAAGCGATGAGCCTGATGGCGAAGAACGTGAAGTCGGTCAGCTTGGTGGACGACCCGGAGCCGGCGGCGCCGGCGGGTGGCGTGAACGCGCTGCTCGGGCGGGGTTCGAGCTTCGAGGGGAAGCTGGTCTTCGAGGGGACGGTGCACATCAACGGCACCTTCGTGGGCGAGATCCGCTCGAGCGACGCGCTGGTCATCGGCGAGGGCGCGAAGGTGCAGGCGGACATCCAGGTCGGGACCCTGATCATCAACGGGGAGGTGAGCGGCCAGATTCGCGCCAAGCAGCTCGTCGAGATGCACGCGCCGGCCCGGGTGAAGGGCGGCGTCGCGACCCCGCTCCTGGTGATCGATCGGGGCGTCATCTTCGAGGGGACGATGGCGATGGAGAACCTCGACGCGCCGGCGCCGAAGCCAGCGCCGCCGAAAGCGGGGTAGGGCGCGGCCGGCGGGGCCCGACGTGGGGAGTAGCAGCGCTTACGCCAATGGGGAGCGGTGTCGGGCTGCGTACACCCGCTCCGCCGGGTTGCCCCGGGGGGATGGCAGCGTCCATCGTCGCGGCGGCTGGGTCGGAATCGTATCGGCCGCGCGCCTGAGCAAGCGGAAGACCCGCTCGTCGGGATCAGGGCAAGCGCCGCGGTGTCGGCGTGCCGGCCCCTGACCGTCGCGGCGCGGAAATCTGGGCGACGGGAAGGCGGCGCCAGACCCGCCCGCGACGGTCGCGGTGCGCCGCGCCGGGTCGGCGAGGCCGAACTTGCAGCAACCCGAAAGACCGTAACGGGGTAGCCCCGCTCGCCTCCGCGTGCCGGTCGCGCGGGTCGAGGGGTTCCACTCGACGGCGGCGAAATCTCGGCCGCTGGCGGCTGGGAGGGCGAAGCGCCCGGCTTCGATCTTTTTCGCTCCATCGGATAGAGAGTTTTGGGGTTGACGTCAGCCCCCCGGCCCGACGACGGTTCGCCGCGCCTCGACGGCCCCTTGACGGGGCGCAGGGCGGTTGCTAGAAGGCCGCGCCCGCCGGGGGCCATGGGCCGGAAGGATCGAGGAAATGCCGGCGATTTCGAGGGTTTTTTCGTGACCTCTTCCAGTGTCGCTCGTCGCTACGCTCGTGCGCTGCTTTCGCTCGGCATCGAGGACGGACGCTTCGAGGCGTACGGCGAGGAGCTCTCCCGGCTGGAGGCGGCCTTCCAGGAGAGCGAGGCGCTGCGCGAGCTTTGGCAGAACCCGGCGCACGAGCGGGAAGAGCGGCTCCGGGCGGTGGCGGGGCTGAAGGAGCCGCTGGCGCTGTCGCCGCTGGTCGCGAACCTGCTGGGGCTCTTGGTCGAGCGCCAGCGGGCGGCGGATCTGCCGCTCGTCGCGCAGGCGTACCGGTCGATGGTCGACGAGCGGGTGGGGAAGGTGCGGGCGACCGTGACCAGTGCGAGAGCGCTCCCGCCGGCCGAGGCCGCTCGCGTCGAGCAGGCGCTCGGGCGGATTACGGGCAAACAGGTTTCCTTGGAGACGCGAGTCGACCAGGCGCTCGTCGGCGGGGTGGTGGCGCAGGTCGGCTCGACGGTGTTCGACGGGAGCGTGAGGACGCAGCTCGACCGCTTGCGAGCCACCCTGCGGGGCTAGCGCTATGCGGCACCGGTCTTGGTGGCCGGCAGCGGCTCGGGTGGGCGTGAGGACGACCAGAAGCCAAATGGACGGGTGACTTGGCTTTTTCGGCCAAGCGAAGAGAAGGGCGAAGAGACGATGGACATCCGCGCCGACGAGGTCAGCCGCATCCTGCGGGAGCAGATTCGCGATTACGGCAAGAAGGTGGAGGTCGCCGAGGTGGGGACGGTGCTGTCGACCGGCGACGGCATCGCCCGGCTCTACGGCCTCTCCGGGGCGATGGCGGGCGAGCTGGTGGAGTTCGCTGGCGGGGTGCACGGCATCGTCCTCAACCTGGAAGAGGACAACGTCGGCGTCGCGATCATGGGCCACCCGGAGAGCGTCCACGAGGGCGACGGGGTGAAGCGGACGGGCCGCATCGCCGAGGTGCCGGTGGGCGAGGCGATGGTCGGGCGCGTGGTGAACGCGCTGGGCGAGCCGATCGACGGGAAGGGGCCGATCGAGACGGCCGAGCGGCGGCGGGTGGAGATCAAGGCGCCGGGCATCGTCAAGCGGCGGGGCGTGTACGAGCCGCTGCACACGGGCTTGAAGGCCATCGACTCGATGGTGCCGATCGGCCGCGGGCAGCGGGAGCTGATCATCGGCGACCGGCAGACGGGGAAGACCGCGGTCGCGGTGGACACCATCCTGAACCAGAAAGGGGAGGGCGTTTACTGCTTCTACGTCGCCGTCGGGCAGAAGCAGTCGACGGTCGCCCAGGTGGTGGACAAGCTGCACAAGTACGGCGCGATGGCGTACACGACGGTCGTCGCGGCGAGCGCCTCCGAGTCGGCGCCGCTCCAGTACCTCGCGCCCTACGCGGGCGTGACGATGGCCGAGTACTTCCGCGACTCGAAGCGGCACGCGCTCGTCGTCTACGACGACCTCTCGAAGCACGCGGTCGCCTACCGGCAGCTCTCGCTGCTGTTGCGCCGGCCGCCGGGCCGGGAGGCGTATCCGGGCGACGTCTTCTACCTGCACTCCCGGCTGCTCGAGCGGGCGGCGAAGCTGTCGGACGCGGAAGGCGGCGGCTCTCTGACCGCGCTGCCGATCATCGAGACCCAGGCGGGCGACGTGTCGGCCTACATTCCGACCAACGTCATCTCCATCACCGACGGGCAGATCTTCCTCGAGTCGGACCTCTTCTACGCGGGCGTCCGGCCGGCCATCAACGTCGGCATCTCGGTCAGCCGGGTCGGCGGGAGCGCCCAGACCAAGATGATGAAGAAGATCGCCGGCACCCTGCGGCTGGACCTCGCGCAGTACCGGGAGATGGCGGCCTTCGCCCAGTTCGGGTCGGACCTCGACAAGGCGACGCAGGAGATGCTCGCCCGCGGCGAGCGGCTGGTCGACGTCCTGAAGCAGGGCCAGTACGTGCCGCAGCCGGTCGAAGTGCAGGTGTTGCAGATCTACGCGGCGACCCAGAAGGACGAGACCGGCACCTCCTGGGTCCGCGCGGTGCCCACCCGCGACATCCAGCGCTACTGCGTGGAGCTCGTCTCCTTCGTCGAGTCGCGCTACCCGGCGGTCTTGAAGCAGATGGCGGAGAAGAAGGAGCTGACGAAGGAAATCCGGGCCGACCTGGACAAGGCGCTGGCCGCGTTCAAGGACGTGTTCCAGGCGTCGAAGGAGTAGGCCGACCGGATGCGCTGCCGCTTGAGAAATCCGCCCCGCTCGACCGAAGAACCGCTCACCCCGAGCGCAGCCGAAGGGCGAGTGGTTCTTCGCGGGGGCGCTCCTCCTTCGACTGCGCTCGGGATGAGCGGAAACGGATCTTGGGGGCCAAGGACCGAGCAAGGCGGAAGCGGTTTCGAGGAGCGTTGACCGATGGCGTCGCTCAGAGCGATTCGCACGCGCATCAAGAGCGTCAAGGGGACGCAGAAGATCACCGCGGCGATGAAGATGGTGGCCGCGGCGAAGCTGCGGCGGGCGCAGGATGCGGCCTTGCGCGCCCGCCCGTACGCCGAGGCGATGGACGCCCTGCTCTCGCGTTTGAGCGTCGCCGGCGAGGACCAGGACGCGCATCCGCTCCTCCAGCGGCGGCCGGTGAAGAAGGTCGAGCTCGTGGTCCTGACGAGCGACCGCGGTCTGTGCGGCGGTTTCAACTCGAACATCGTCCGCCGGCTGCAGCGGTTCTTCGTCGACCACGGCAGCGAATACGAGCGCATCCAGATTTCCACCGTCGGCCGGCGCGGGCGCGACTACGCGAAGAAGCGCGGCTTCACCATCCGCAAGGATTGGCCGGCGAAGGTGCACTACGGGACCGCCCGGGGCATTGCCGACGACGTGTCGCAGGAGTTCGTCCGGGGCGACATCGACGCGGTGTTCCTCCTCTACAACCGGTTCCAGTCGGCGCTGGTGCAGCGGGTGACCTTGACCCAGATTCTGCCGGCCGCGCCTGGCGCGGGGGGCGGGAGCGGTTCTGGAAAGTACGCGGCCGACTTCCTCTACGAGCCGACGGCGGACCAGGTGTTGGAGGCGCTCCTGCCCCAGCACCTGGCGGTCCAGATTTGGCAGGCGATGTTGGAGAGCGAGGCCGGGTTCTTGGGCGCGCAGATGACCGCGATGGACTCGGCCACGAAGAACGCGAAGGAGATGGTCGCCCGCCTGACCCTCCAGTACAACCGCGCCCGGCAAGCGGCGATCACCAAAGAGCTGATGGAGATCGTCTCCGGCGCCGAGGCCCTGAAGTCTTGACGTAGCCGTTTCGTTTCGTACGCCGCTCCTCCCTTGGCGCGAGGCGAGGGATGAGCGCTTGGAGTCGAGGAAAAATGTCCGCCACCGCCACCGAGTTGAAGCCCGGCAAGGTCACCCAGGTGATCGGCCCCGTCGTCGACGTCGAGTTCCCCACGGGAGCGCTGCCGCCCATCTACACCGCGCTCACCGTCTCGAATCCGTCGATCAGCGACAAGCAGGACAACCTGACCCTCGAGGTCGCGCAGCACCTGGGCGAGAACACCGTCCGCGCCATCGCGATGGACTCGACCGACGGCCTCGTCCGCGGGTTTCCGGTGAAGAACACGGGCGGCTACATCTCGATGCCGGTGGGGCCGGCGACCCTGGGGCGCATCCTCAATGTCGTCGGCGAGCCGGTCGACGAGCTCGGGCCGCTCACCTCTAGCGGTGCCATCGAGCTTCGGCCCATCCACCACCCGCCGCCCGAGTTCACCGACCAGAGCGTGAAAGTCGAGGCCTTCGAGACCGGGATCAAGGTGGTCGACCTCCTCGCCCCCTATGCCCGCGGCGGAAAGATCGGCCTCTTCGGCGGCGCCGGCGTGGGCAAGACCGTCCTCATCATGGAGCTCATCAACAACATCGCGGTCAAGGGCGGGGGCTTTTCGGTCTTCGGCGGGGTAGGGGAGCGCACCCGCGAGGGCAACGACCTCTATCACGACATGAAAGAGGCGGGCGTCATCAACGAGCACGACCTGAAGCAATCGAAGGTGGCGCTGGTCTACGGGCAGATGAACGAGCCGCCCGGCGCGCGCGCGCGCGTGGGGCTCTCCGCGCTGACGGTCGCCGAGTACTTCCGCGATGTCGAGGGCAAGGACATGCTCCTCTTCATCGACAACATCTTCCGGTTCACGCAGGCGGGCTCGGAGGTGTCGGCGCTCCTGGGCCGCATCCCCTCGGCGGTCGGCTACCAGCCCACTCTGGCGACCGACATGGGCGAGCTCCAGGAGCGGATCTGCTCGACGACGAAGGGCTCCATCACCTCGGTGCAGGCGATCTACGTCCCGGCGGACGACCTGACCGACCCGGCCCCCGCTACCGCTTTCGCTCACCTCGACGCGACGACGGTGCTCGACCGCGCCATCGTCGAGCTCGGCATCTACCCGGCGGTGAACCCGCTCGACTCGACGAGCCGCATCCTCGACCCGCAGGTGATCGGCGAGGAGCACTACAAGGTGGCCCGCGACGTGCAGCAGGTGCTCCAGCGCTACAAGGAGCTGCAGGACATCATCGCGATTCTGGGGATGGACGAGCTTTCCGAGGACGACAAGCTGGTGGTCGCCCGGGCGCGGAAGATTCAGAAGTTCTTGTCGCAGCCGTTCTTCGTGGCCGAACAGTTCACCGGGACGCCGGGCCAGTACGTGGCGCTCAAGGACACCATCCGCGGCTTCAAGGAAATCGTCGAGGGCAAGCACGACGACCTGCCGGAGCAGGCGTTCTACATGGTCGGCGGCATCGAGATGGCGCGGGCGAAGGCGGAGACCCTGGCCAAGTAGGGCAGGGCGCCCCGCTCATCCTTCGACTGCGCTCAGGATGAGCGGGGTGGAGCCGCTCGATGTGAGGGGGCATGGTCGGTCGCAACCGGGTACGGCAGGGCAAGAGTCCAGCGGAAGCGCAGCCGCTGGAAGTTAGCGGCTCGGGAAAGCGAATCCGCTCATCCTGAGCGCAGTCGAAGGATGGGCGCGCCAGGGCTAGAGAACTGACCGGCGAGTACACCGGAAGGCTGGGCCGACCGAAGGGAGCTGAGGCCAAGATGGCGGACGGGAAAATCAGCTTGGAGCTCGTGACGCCGGAGCGGCGGGTGCTGACGCAGGCGGTGGACGAGGTGCGGGCGCCGGGGTGGGAAGGCTCGTTCGGCGTGCGGCCGGGGCACATGGCGTTTCTGGCGCGGATGAAGCCGGGAGAGCTGGTGACGGTCGCGGGCGGCGCGCCGAGCCGGTTCGCGGTGGGGGAAGGGTTCGTCCAGGTTTCCAACGACCGGGTCTTGGTCCTCGCGGAGAGCGCCGAGCGGGCGGAGGACATCGACCTCACGGCGGCGAAGGGCGAGGTCGAGGAAGAGACGAAAAAGCTCAAGACGATGAAAGAAGGCGACGGCGCCTACGAGATGCAGCGCGCCAAGGTGGAGCGAGCCGCCGCCAAGGTGATGGTCGCCAGCCGCAAGGCGTAAGCGCGCGATCGCCCGAGAACCTCGCGGCGGCGCCGAAGGGCATCGAGGCAGGCTTCTTGTCGTTGCTGACGCGACCAGGCGGAACGAGCGCGATCCCCCGGCCGTTGATACCCTCCCTGGCGTAGAAGCGCGCGCGCTTGGTAGGGTGTCTGGCCGGAGCAGAGATGGATCGCGGCGTGTTCCTGAGAGCCTGGCGAACGGACGCGGGCCTTTCGATGGAAAGGGTCGCGCAACTCGCACGCCTCTCGACTGCGCACCTGGTAGGCATCGAAGAAGGGCGGCACGACGCTGGCTTTGAGGAGCTGGAGCGCCTCGCCTCGGTGTTGGGCTTGCGTCCGGAAGAAACCTTCGAGGAGGACATCACCGATTCCGCTCTCCTTGACGGCATTCGCATCCTGATGAAGAGCGCGGTCGCTTACCAACCGACCGAAGGGGTTCGCCTGCGTATCTTGGAAGCGGCCGCCGCCGCGAGAGACCTGCTCGACCTCCTCGCCGACACCGCTCCCGACAAGCCGGGCTTCCAACGGTTTTCGTTTCAGCCGGTTTCGCACGATCTCCCGTGGAAGGACGGCGATCGGCTCGCGGCCAAGGTGCGTCGGACCCTCGGCCTCGATGGGCCGGTCGCCTCGATGCGCGATCTCGTCCGGGAGACCCTCGGCATCCCGCTGGTCGGTGCGGACCTGACGGAGCTCGGGCCGGACGGCTTTTCGTACTACGCGCCGGGCCGTCGGGCGGTCATCGTCCTGAACCTGGCGGGAAAGAATAGCGATCCGTTGGTGCGTCGTTTCTCGCTCGCGCATGAGCTGGGTCACGTGCTGTTCGACCGGCCGGTCGCTGGCGGTTACGGGGTGGCCTGCAAGGTCGATCCGACCCGCGGGCTCGACGTGGAGTCGCGCGCGAACGCCTTCGCGATGCGGTTGCTGTTGCCCTATGCCCCCGTGCGCAAGCTGGGCGAGGCCGTGCTGGAGCCTTCGAAGTTCCGCGCGCTGATGGAGCGCTGGGGAGTCCACTACAGCGCGTTGCACCTCTATGTGGAGAAGCTGCTCAAGCTCAGCCGCGAGGACGCGGAAGCCCGTCTGCCTAACGTCGACCGCTCGGGGCCGAACCGGTGGGCGGGAGCGGAAGAGCTCCCCGAGGAACGGCGTGGTCTGCAGAGCGTTCCGTTACCGCGGCGAGGGGAGCTGGCGCGGCGGGTGCTCGAGGCCGTGCGCTCGGACCGCCTCTCTCGCGCGCGAGCCCGGGAGTTGTTGGGCGTCGGCGCTGACGTTTCCGTCGAAACGCTGGCGGCGGAGGCCGACGTGCCGTTGCACGGGGAGTGAGCCGTGCTCGACGAGCCGGCCTATCTGCTCGACGCGGACACGGTCATCGACCTGCACTCCCTGGGCTTGATCGACGCGCTGAGCGCGGGTCTCACGACGAAAGCGGTCGTGGCGTGCTGCACGCGGTACGTCTGGGAACACGAGCTTTCGGCCCTGGAGCCGGTCCGCCGGAAGCTGGAACGGGCGGGTCTTGCCGTTCATGAGGTCGCGCCGAAGAGCCCGGCGGGCGTGACCTTCCGCGACCTGCTCAAAGAGCGCGGGAATCCCGGTCGCAGCAGCCGCGGCGAGCTGAACCTCATCGCCTTCGCGACCCACCACGACCAGCCGCTGGCGCTCGTCGCACGCGACGAAGGCGCTCGGCGAGCCGCATCGAGGCACGGGCTCCCGGCGATCGATCTCGGCGATTTCATCTGCGACCTGGTCCTCCTGGGATGCCTGGTGCCAGGCAGCGCACGTGAGGCCGTGGCCTGCTGGGACCTGCCGGACGCGGGAAACGGGCGGCCCAGAGGCTTCGCGGGTTCGACGCGATGCTGGCCGCGAGGAAGTCCGCGCGGGCCTCGTCGCAACGCCAGCGCGGCGGACCGTGACGGCCTTCGACGCCCCGCGCGAACATCGTCGGGACGGGCCGCCCGAACGGAGTGGCTTCACGAGCCATAAATCTACTACGCAGACGCGCACGGCGCGACCATTTCAGGGTCAGGATCCGATCTTTCATCCCGACGCTGCGCCGTATTCTGCCTCCACCCGCTCGATGCCCATGGCGCGAATCCGCTCGCCGAGCGGAAAGGCATCGGTGCCGGGGTAGACCAGGTCGAGTCGGTCGAGCTTCAGGTCTCGCATCGCGATGTGCATCGACGCGGTGACGGTCGGCTTGTCGGTGAGCTTGACCTCGAAGCCGTACTTTCGGCCTGCGCGCACGAGGAGCAGGTCGAGCTCGGCGGTGCCGTGCGTACCCCAGAAGAACGCCTCGCCCGGCCGGGCGTCGAGGGCGGCAAGTATCTGTCCGATGGCGAAGCCCTCCCACGAGGCGCCGACCTTCGGGTGAAAGAGGAGGTCGTGCCGCGTCCGGATTCCGAGCAGCGCGTGCAGCAGACCGCTGTCCGCGACGTAGACCTTCGGTGCTTTGACCTGTCGCTTGCCGATGTTTTCGTGCCACGGCGGGAGCACGCGCAACATGAAGGCCGCCGCGAGCACGTCCACGTGGTGCCGCACGGCGACGTCGCTCAGGCCCATCGAGCGGCCGAGCTCGGAGCTGTTCAGCGTCTGGCCGCTCCAGTGGGCGAGCATGCTCCACAGGCGGAACAGCGCCGGTGCCGGAATGCGTAAGCCGAGCTGAGGTACGTCGCGCTCCAGGAACGTGCGCAGGAACTCCGTGCGCCAAGAGAAGCTCGCGTTGTCTCCACGGGCGAGGAACGAACGCGGGAACCCGCCGCGTAGCCACAGCCGGTCGCGCCGGGCGGGTCCGACCTCGGCCAGCGAGAGACCGTTCAGCTCGCGGTAGGCGATGCGCCCGGCGAGCGATTCCGACGATTGTCGCAGAAGGTCAGGAGAAGCGCTGCCGAGGATCAGAAACTTCGGCGACCGCGGCCGGTCGGCCAGCACGCGTAGGACCGGGAAGAGGTCGGGGCGCCGCTGAATCTCGTCGATGACCACGAGCCCCTTGAGCGGTGCGAGCGCGAGCATCGGCTCGCTCAACCGCACGAGGTGCAGTGGATCCTCGAGGTCGAAGAACGTGACCGCCCCGCGTCGGCGCGCCGCGAGCTGCCGCGCGAGCGTGGTCTTCCCGACCTGGCGCGCCCCCAGGAGGGCCACGACGCGGTTCTGCCTGAGGAGCGACTCGATCCGCGAGAGCTGCTCGATGCGCTCGATCATGAGAGGGGAAGATAGCATGAAAATTCGAAGCCTGACTTCGACTCTTCACGTTCACGTCCCGCACATCGTCGCCCGGCTCGACAACTGCCTACGTGAAGCCATTTCCGGCCATGTCCGAGGGGGTCGCTACACTCGCGAGCTGGGACTTTTCGGAGGAGCCATGACGCGGTCAGGTTCGGCAAAGCTCGGCGAGACGGCGCGCGACCCGCTCGAGGCGCTCGTGAGGGTGTACGTCCACAACCTCCTGGTCGGCACCGACTTGCGGCGGATGAGCGTGAGCGCGCTACGGCGCGTGGTGGCCGTCGATGTGGTCGTCGACCTGCTCGCGAAGTGCGATGTTGAATCGGGTGATTGGAACATCAGGGCGCTGGCGCGGAGCTTGCGCGCCTACTTCCGCGATGCTGGACGGAAGCCCCGCCGGCCAGCGATGGGACGTGGCATGCTCGCCGCGAACGTCAGCGTCGTCGGCGACCTGCTCGACCTCGACCCAGTGGAGCGTGAGGTCCTGTTCTTCACGCTCGTGACGGTCGTGCGTTCGGACCTGAAGGATTTGCTCGACTCGTTCGGCGACCTATCGATCGGGCAGGCTACGGACCTCACCGCCGTCGCCATCGACCGGCCGCGGGCCGCGGTTCGCAGTGCGCTCGAGCCGCAGGGGCGCCTGTTGCGCAGCGGCCTCGTGCGGTTCGACGAGAGGAACCTGTATGCCTTCTCCGCCAAGATCGAGCTGAAGCACGGGCTCCCGGACCTCGCGCTCCAGCCTGGGCTCGACCGCGATCGTCTGGTGACGGCGTACTTGCCCGAATCGCGCCCGGCGACGCTGGTCGCCGACGACTATCTCCATCTCGGCGAGTCCGTCGGCCTGACGCGCGACCTCCTGCGCGCGGCCCTGCGCGACCGGCGTCCGGGCGTCAACGTGCTCTTCTACGGCGAGACCGGCACCGGCAAGACCGAGCTCGCGCGCCTTCTCGCCGCGGAGCTGGGCATCAAGCTCTATGTCGCCGGTAAAGCGGACCGCGACGGGGAGTCCGCGTCGGCCCAGGAGCGCCTGTCGTCGCTCTTGCTCGGGCACCGGCTCTTGCCGGGAGCGCAAGCGCTACTACTCTTCGACGAGGTGGAAGACCTGTTCCTGTGGGGCTCATCGCCGTTCGAGCCCGAGCAGGCGACGGCGCGGATGTCCAAGCAGTGGTTCAACGACCTGTTGGAGACCAATCCCGCGCCGACGATCTGGATTTCCAACCGGGTCTCCGGCATCGATGGAGCGTTCCTGCGGCGCTTCAGCTACGCGATCGAATTCCGGCATCTCGGCGTCGCGCAACGGCGGCGGGTGCTCGCGAAGCACCTGCGCGATGGGGAGCTGAGCGGCAGCGAAATCGACCTCCTCGCGCAGAAGTTCGACGTGTCGCCGGCGCAGTTCGGCGCCGGGGTCTCGGCCGCGCGGATGCTCTCGGCCGAGGGTCGCGCGACCCGCGAGAGCCTCGAACGGGTCCTCGCCCCGATGCACAAGCTCGTCACCGGACTCGATGCGAACGTACGCCCCATCTTCGACGCGAGCGGGTACCGCCTCGACGTTCTCAACACGGCCGACGACCTTCAGGCCATCGTCGATCGGCTGAGCGATTGGTGCCCGAGCTCCAAGGCAGGGGTGTCGCTCTGCTTCTACGGCCTGCCCGGCACCGGGAAATCCGAGTTCGCGAAATACCTCGCCTGGCGGATGGGCCGCCACGTCGTCGCCCGGCGCGGGTCTGATCTCTTGGGGCCATTCGTTGGCCAGACCGAGGAGCTCATCGCAGAGGCGTTCCGCGAGGCCGAGGCCGACGATGCGCTGCTCCTCTTCGATGAAGTCGACACTTTCCTGCGCGACCGGTCTCGTGCACGGGTCTCTTGGGAGGTGACGCAGGTCAACGAATTTCTCCAGCAGCTCGAGTCGTTCCGCGGCGTCGTGGTCTGCACGACCAACCTGCGCGAGGACCTCGACGAGGCGTCGCTGCGCCGGTTCGTGTTCAAAGTGGAGTTCCGGCCGCTGCTCGCCGAGCAGGCGATGACGCTGTTTCGCGACACCGTCCGGGGTCCCCTGGCCGAAAAGGAGGCAACGCGCGTTCTTCACGAGTTGGCCAAACTCACGAACCTGACGCCCGGCGACTTCGCGGCGGTGAGCCGGCGCGCCGCATCGCTGGAGACCACGTTCGAGCCTGGCGACCTGCTTCGCCAGTTGCAACATGAGTGCGAGCTCAAACGCGGCCCCACTCGGCGGATGGGGTTCTGAAGTACTAACCCGAAAAGTCTTCCCGGCGCCCGAAGATTCTCGCCGCGGCGCGCCAACGAGTAGGATGGGTGGAGCGCAGCGCAGCCCATCAGCGCGACGCCCGCCGATGGGCTCCGTTTCACTTCACCGATCCAACGACTACGACTTCTGAGGTGCTGGACCGAGTTTCCACGGTCGCGAGTGGGCGGTCGGCATCCCGCCAGGCGAGGTCGTGTCGCTCCCGCCGGGGTCGCGGTCGGCGACGACGGGCGACATGGAACGATGGGGCGGGCAGCGCGCCGGCGCCGAGATGAATCCCGACACGCGTTGTGTTAGAAGCCTCCGCGATGTCTTCGGGTCGGCCGCCGCTGGCGCTGTCGTGGTCGCGCGCTGGGAAGATCGAGCTCGATCCGGCGCCGCCGGAGGAGTCGGTGCTCTCGCCGGCGCTCGACCAGGCGGTGCGCGGTTGGCTCGAGACCGGGCCCGCGCTCGCGGCGCTGGAGCTCGCGGCACGGCATCCCGATGAGGCCCTCCCGCCCTCGTGGGCGTTCGCCCGGGAAGCGGCGCGGCACGTCATCGCCGAAGCCGCTCGACAAGGGGACCCCCAAGGGGTCGGCGCCGCGCCAGACGCTTTCTCGAACCTCGCGGACACGCTGCCGCCGATGCGCGGAAACGAGTACGCGACGAAGGAGGCGCTCGCCGCGCTGTGGCAGGCGCTCGCGCTCGCGCTCGCCGACGCCGCGGGTTCGCAGGTCGAGCCGTGGCTCGCTGCTCGGCACGCGCAATGGCACGTCGCCGGTCGCGTCTGTTTCCATCTCGCGGAGAACAAGCGCGACCCGGCGTTCCCTTTCGCGTTTCTCGCGACCTACGTCGACAGCGGCATCGCGACGGACAAGGCCAAGCACAAGCCCCTCGGGTCCGCTCTCGCTGAGTATGCGGGCGCGAACGCCAAGGTGGCGCTGCTCGCGCTGTTGGGGCCGGTCCACCGGGCGGCGCAGGCGAGCGGGTTCATTCGAAGCTTGCTCGACTCGCATGCGATCTTTCAGCCGCAGCGATGGACCGCGACACAGGCGCATTCCTTCTTGCGCGACGCTCCCGCGTGCGAGGCGGCGGGAGTCGTGGTTCGGGTTCCCGACTGGTGGCAGAAGCGGGCGCCGGCGCGGGTGACCGTGCAAGTGACTCTGGGCAAGGGGGCCCCCAGCGGGGTCGGCGCGGACGCGCTCGTGGGTTTCGATGCGGCGCTGGCGCTGGACGGCGAGCCGCTCACCGAGGACGAGTGGCGCGCGCTGACCGAGGAGACGGCGAGCCTCGTGTCGCTGCGCGGCCGCTGGGTGGAGATCGACCGCGCGCGTTTGTCGGAAGCCCTGGCGCACTGGAAGAGAGCGCAACGGGCGGCGAAGGAGGGCATCCCCTTTCACGAGGCGATGCGGATGCTCGCGGGTTTCGATGGCACGCCCACCTCGCCGGCGGCGGATGATGCGGAGCGCAGTTGGACGCGGGTCGCGCCGGGCGAGTGGCTGTCGAAGACGCTGGAGACCTTGCGATCTCCCGATGCCGCCTCGTCCGCGCTTCCGAAGTCGCTGGCGGGCACGTTGCGTCCCTACCAGGAAGCGGGCGTGCGATGGCTCGAATTCGTCAACGGCTTGGGCTTGGGCGCTTGCCTCGCTGACGACATGGGTCTGGGCAAGACCATCCAGGTGCTGAGCCTGTTCCTTTGGCTCAAGGAGAAGCGGCTGGCGCGGGCGCCGCATCTGTTGGTGGTACCGGCATCGCTCATCGGCAACTGGCAATCCGAGGCGGCCCGCTTCGCGCCTTCGTTGAGATTCGTCGTCGCGCACCCGTCTGCCATGCCCGCGGGCGAGTTGGAATCACGCGGTGCGAAGCTGCGCGAGGGCGCCGACGTGGTGCTGACGACCTATGCGATGCTCCTGCGTTCCACGTGGATGTCGGAGCATCCGTGGGACACGATGGTGCTCGACGAGGCGCAGGCGATCAAGAATCCCGGCGCGCGCCAGACGCGGGCGGCGAAGGCGGTCGAGGCGCGGATGCGGCTCGCGCTGACCGGGACGCCGGTCGAGAATCGCGCGGGCGATCTGTGGAGCCTCTTCGACTTTCTGCAGCCGGGTCTCCTCGGAACCACGACCGAGTTCAAACGTCTGTCCAAGGCCGCGACCGAGAAGTCCGAAGGCTGGGCGCCGGTGCGCACGCTCGTGTCGCCGTACATCCTCAGACGGCTGAAGACCGATCGCAAAGTCATCAGCGATCTGCCCGACAAGACGGAGATGCTGGCGGAGTGCGGTCTCACGCGCGAGCAGGTCGGGCTCTACCAGCGCGCGATCGAGGAGCTCAAGGAGCGGCTGAGCGACAAGGAAGACGACCCGATGCGGCGGCGCGGCGCGGTGCTGGCGGCGCTCGTCCGGCTCAAGCAGATTTGCAACCATCCCGCGCAGTGGCTCGCCGACAATCGCTGGGAGCCGGAGCGCAGCGCGAAGTTCGCTCGGGTCGCGGAGATTCTGGAGCCCATCCGCGAACGGCAGGAGAAGGTGCTCGTCTTCACACAGTTTCGCGAGATGGTAGAGCCCCTGGCGGGCTATCTCGCCAAGGAAATGGGACACGAGGGGCTCATCCTCCACGGCGGCACGACGGTCGCGAAGCGGCGCGCGTTGGTGGAGAGGTTCCAGTCTGATGACGCGGTGTGGTTCATGGTGCTGTCGATTCGAGCGGGCGGCACTGGTCTCAACCTGACCGCGGCGTCGCACGTCATCCACTTCGACCGGTGGTGGAACCCAGCGGTGGAGGATCAGGCGACCGATCGCGCGTTTCGCATCGGGCAGAAGAAAAACGTCTTCGTCCACAAGCTCTGCGCAAGAGGCACGGTCGACGAGCGCGTGGACGAGATGATTCACAAGAAGCGGGGGCTGGCGAAGGAGCTGCTGGGCACTGGCGGCGAAGTTCCTTTGACCGAGCTGTCGAACGAGGAGCTCCTGGCGCTCGTGCAGCTCGATGCCCGGCGAGCGACGGTGGAGTGAAGATGGCTGCCGCGACAACGCAGAAGAACAGTGCCGGGCAGACCGGCGTGGAACGCGCCCATCAGGCGGCGCTGGTTGATCAGACCGATCGGTCGGATCCGACGGATCGGTCCGATCGGTCTTCGAATCCTTTGAGCTAAACGGAGGTCGCGCATGGCACGGTACGGATCGAACGACTGGGGATGGCGGCCGTACGTCTCGCAGGCCGAGCGCAAGGCGCAGGCCGAGCGCGCCCGCAAGGAGCAGGCGAAGAAGGGAGTCAAGCTCAAGCCGGTGAGCATCGACGGCCGCAAGATCGCCTGGTCGTTCTGGGGCAAGTCCTGGTGCGACAACCTGGAGTCATACGCCGACTTCGCGAACCGCCTTCCGCGCGGCCGGACGTATGTTCGTAACGGCTCGGTCATCGATCTCGCCGTCGAGAGCGGCAAGGTCCGGGCGCAAGTGATGGGCTCCGAGCTCTACAAAGTCGAGATCGACGTGGACCCTCTGGCGAAGAAGCGCTGGAGCGGGCTGGTCGGCCGCTGCGCCGGTGAGGTCTCGTCGGTGGTCGAGGTGCTCCAGGGCAGGCTGCCGAAGACGCTCTTGGAGACTCTGGCCGACCGCCAATCGGGGCTCTTCCCGGCGCCCAAGGAGATGCGGTTCTCCTGCTCGTGTCCGGATTGGGCGTCGATGTGCAAGCATGTCGCGGCGGCGCTCTACGGCGTCGGCGCGCGGCTCGACCACGAGCCGGAGGTGTTCTTCCTCTTGCGCGGCGTCGAGGTGACCGACCTCGCGGCCGAGGGCGCGGGCGCGCTTGCGAAGGCCGCGGCGCCCGAAAAGGCCATCGCCCACGACGAGCTCGCGGACATCTTTGGCATCGAAATCGAGGGAGCGCCGCCCGCCGCGCCGGTCATCGCCAGACCGCGAAAGAAGAAGCCGTCGGCCCTCGAGCCAAGGCCGGCCACGCCGGAGCCGGCATCGAAAAAGCCGCGGAGCCCGAAGACGATGTCGTGGCCCGCGCTGAACGCGCGCGGCGTGTCCGACCGGACCATCGCTTCGTGGGTCAAGCGGGGATGGCTCGGTCCGCCCGACGCCCGCAGCCGCTACCGCCTGACCGACCGGGCCCTGGCGGAGCTTTCCAAGCGCGAGCGGCGAAAGTAGGCGGCGCGGCTCTCGTTTGCGCAAGACGTGCGCCCGCAATCCATCCGACGCGTTGTCATTGTCCACCGTGAGCGGTGCTACCCCCCGTCACCGCTCTCGAGCCTCTGCACGTCGACCAGGTCCTGCGGGCGGCCGGCGGCGCGCTTGTTCAGCACCAGGTGCCGCCGCGAGAGCACGCCGACCGGCACGTCGCCATAGGCCGACATCAGGCGCTCCGGCCACGCCTCGTCAAAGGCGACGCCGGCGATTTCCGTGAGGATGTCGATGCGAATCGGCTCGACGCCGATCTGCAGCACGGTTCCCGGATGATCGAAGTCGCCCACCTCGACGCCCGCGAGCGGCGTCCCAAACGCCGCCAGCGCGCGAAACACCTTCGCGGCGTTCTCCGGCGACGGGCGCACCCAGACGTCGAGGTCCTTTGTCATCCGAGGCAGGCCGTGCGCCGCGAGCGCGTGCGCACCGACGATGAGGAAATCAACGCCTGCGGCTGACAATTCGGACAGCAGATCTCTGAAGTCTTGGTTCGGCTTCACCGCGGGTGCTCCATGCAAGCGCCTGCCTCGTCAGGTACCACACGAGCGCCATCCGGTCCGCCGGCGACCGCACGGGCCGCGCCTCCGGGTCGCGCGAGGGCATCTCGAGGCGAATGGTTTTCGCGACCCGCGTCACGCCCCAATCATACACGCAAGACCGTGGCTCCGGCACGGGCCTTCCGAGGCCGACGAAGAGCAACCCCAGGGAGGACCGATCGCCGCAACGTGGTACAAAGGCCCCCATGCGCCACTTCCTCTCGCTCCTGGACTTCTCGACCGACGAGCTGCTCGCCTTGGTCGCGCGCGCGCGCGAGCTCAAGTCGCTCCGGGGAACCGCCGCCCATCCGCGGCCGCTTTCCGGCCAGAGCGTCGCGGTGATTTTCGAGAAGCCATCGACCCGCACGCGGGTCTCGTTCGAGGTCGCCATCCATGAGCTCGGCGGCCAGCCGCTCATCCTCTCGAAGAACGACACCCAGCTCTCGCGCGGCGAGCCGGCCGAGGACACCGCACGCGTGCTCGGCCGCTACGTTCACCAGATCGTCGCGCGCACCTACGCCCACGAGACGCTGGAAAAGCTCGCGCGCTTCTCGGGCCGCCCGGTGACCAACGCGCTCAGCGACCGCTCGCACCCGTGCCAGATCCTCGCCGACCTGATGACGGTGCAGGAGCGCTTCGGCCCCCTGGAAGGGCTCAAGCTCGCCTGGGTGGGTGACGGGAACAACATGGCCTACTCGTTCATCGAGGCGGCGATGCGGCTGCCCTTCGACCTCGCTCTCGCCTGCCCGGAGGGCTACCGCCCGGATGAAGCGCTCCTGGACCGCGCGAAGCGCGAGGGCGCCCGGGTGACGCTCACCACCGTTCCCGCCGAAGCGGCGAAGGGTGCCCGGGTGGTGATGACCGACGTCTTCGCCAGCATGGGGCAGGAGAGCGAAGCCGCCCGCCGCCGGGAGGCGTTCCGGGGGTTCACCGTCGACCAGGCGCTCCTCGGCGAGGCCGACCCCAGGGCCATCGTCCTCCACTGCCTGCCCGCGCACCGGGGCGAGGAGATCTCCGCCGAGGTCCTCGAAGGCCCGCAGTCCGCCGTCTTCGACCAGGCGGAAAACCGGTTGCACACGCAGAAGGCGGTGTTGGAGCTGCTCCAGCGCGAGGCATAGACTTCCCTGCCGTGCCTCAGCGCGTCGACCCATCGAGAGCCCACGCCGCCGCCTCCGACCGCGAGACGGTGCTGCGCGCCGCGCCCGCCGCGTCGCTCGAGGACCTTCGCCTGTCCAAGGAGGAAGCGTTCCTGCTCTCGCGCTTCGACCGGCCGATGCGGGTGCGCGAGATCCTTCCCCTCGCCGCGCTGCCGGAGTCGCACGCCCTCGGCGTCCTCGTCAACCTGGTGGTAAAAGGAGCGCTCCTGCTCCCCGGCGACGCTCCCGCGCCGGTCGCCCCCCGGGTCCCCCCGCCGCCGTCGCCCTACCGGGACTTCGTCTTCAGCCCCTCCGAGCTCAACGAGGACGTCGACCTCGATCGCGACGAGCGAAAGCGGATTCTCTACCTCTTTCATCGGCTCGACGAGGTGAGCTGCTTCCAGCTCCTCGGGGTGACGCCGACCGCGAGCGCTGCCGAGCTGCACCGGGCCTACCTCTTGCGTTCGAAGGAGCTGCACCCGGACCGCCACTTCCGCTCGCGCCTGGGCAACTTCCGCCCGCGCCTCGACGCTATCTTCCAGGCGGTGCGCAGGGCCTACGAGATTCTCAGCGACGACCAGAAGCGGCAGGCCTACGAGCGGGAGAACACCGCGCGGTTCACTGCGGAGGAGCGCGCCGCGATCGTCGCGCGCGAAGTCGAGCGAATCGAGGACGAGAAGCGGCTGAAGAACCGGCGCGAGCGGCTCTTGCGCACGCGCGGGTTCGCCCATCTGACCAAGGCGCGCGAGCTCGTGCAGGAAGGCGACGAGGCGCTCGGGCGCGGGGATCTCGCCGAGGCGATCAACACCTACCAGCGCGCGCAGACGCTGGACCCGCGGCTCGCCGAGGCGCGGGAGAAGCTCACCGAGGCGAGGAAGGTGGCGGTGGCCCGGCACGCGCAGACGGCCATGGACGAGGCGGCCAGGATGCAGGAGGAGGGCGAGACCGGTCGGGCGCTGGAGCTGTTGACGAGCGCGGTCGAGCTGGACCCGCAGAACGCGCGGGCCCATCTGGCCTTGGCGGTAGCGCTCCTGGGCGACGGTAGGGCAGAGGCCAGGCGCGCCCGGGTCCATGCCGAGCGGGCGATCGAGCTGGGCGACAAGTCCCCGGGCACGCGGGCGGTCCTGGGCGAGGCGCTCTTCAAGTGCGGGATGAAGAAGGACGCTCGCCGGGCGCTGCGAGAGGCTGCCGAGGCCGGCGACTCCCGGGCGCAAGCGCTGCTCAAGAAGTGCTAGCACGCCGCACGAAGGCGGCGGCGAGGGGCAGGGCGCCTTGACCGTGGCGCGAGCCTCGTGTGAAAAGCGCGGCATGATTCCTGCGGTGGCGCGACTGCCGGACCTGCTCCAAGACGCCCTGGGGAAGGCCTGCGTCCTGACGGAAGCGCTGCCGTGGATCTCGCGGTTCGCGGGGAAGACCTTCGTCATCAAGTACGGCGGCGCGGCGATGAAGGAGCCGGGGCTGCGGGAGGACTTCGCCCGCGACGTGGCGCTCCTGAGCTACGTCGGCATCCGGGTGGTGGTGGTCCACGGCGGCGGCCCGCAGATCGACGCGATGCTCGAGCGTCTCGGGCTCGTGCCGCGCAAGGTCCTGGGGATGCGGGTGACCGACCCGGCGACGATGGAAGTCGTGGAGATGGTCCTCGCTGGGCGCATCAATCAGGAGCTGTGCGAGCTCATCAACGCGCACGGCGGCCGCGCGGTCGGGCTCTCCGGGCACGACGCGGGCTTTTTGCGTTGCGAGGTGCTGCGCGCCGAGGGCGGGGAGGACCTGGGCCTCGTCGGAACGCCGCGGCTCGTCGAGCCGGCGCTCTTGCGGACGCTCGACGAGGGCGGGTTCATTCCGGTGATCGCGCCCATCGGCGTCGATGGCGACGGCCGCAGCTTGAACGTCAACGCCGACCTGGTCGCGGGAGCGGTGGCGAGCGCGCTCGGGGCGGAGAAGCTGGTGCTCCTGACCGACGTTGCCGGCGTGCTGGACAAGAGCGGTGCCCTTCTCGGGAGCCTCGACGCGGCGCAGGCGGAGGCGGCGATCTCCGGCGGCGACATCGCCGGCGGGATGATTCCGAAGGTGCGGTGCTGCCTGGAAGCGCTTTCGAAGGGCGTCAAGAGCGCGCACATCGTCGACGGCCGCCAGCCGCACACGATGCTCTTGGAAATCTTCACCGACCGGGGAATCGGCACTCAGCTCCGGGCGTAGGAAGGCGGCGGCATTTCGGTCTCGTCTCCGCGGTCGCGGCCGACCGATCCGACCGATCCGACCGATCGGTCGGATCGGTCATGCGACGAGGGCGTCGAGTGCCGGACCGCGGCTGACTCGCTACCGGTCGTTTCGCACGATGGCGGCGATCACCCGGGTGACCGCGGCGCGCTGGTCGTCGGTCAGCTCGCCGCCGAGGGTGCTCAGGTCGTAGTGGCGCGAGCGGGTGAAGCGCGGGGCGTCCTCGCCGGGCCGGCGCGCGCAGAGCTCCAGCTCCACGCCGTCGCCCGTCGCCGGCTCGAGTCGTACCCGCAGCCGCCCCGGCGCCTGGCGCATCTTCCCGAACCGCCACCCGGGAGCGAATTCGCCGTCGATCGGCAGCGGCGTAACCAGCTTGCCGAACCGCTGCCGTAGCTCACCAGCGTTGTCGTCCTGCTCCTCACGCGCCGCGGCGAATCGCCGGTACAGGTCCTCAGCGTCGAGCGTCGCGGGGTCGGCGGCCGAGCGGAGCGACTCCAAGAGGAAGGCGAAGAGCGCGACCTCGTCGCGGTTCTTCGTCCGTTCGGAGAGCTCGGCCGCGAGGCGCGCGAAGCGGGCGACCTCCGGCTGCGCGAACCGCCAGGGATGCCCCGGGTAGTAGCCGTAGCGGCGCGCGCTGTCGCTGCCTTCGTCTTCCCACCCGCCGGTCAAGAGGCTGTCGCGTTCGGCGAGGTAGTAGAGCGCGGTGTCGGGATACAGCCGCACCCGGGAGAGCAGGAGGCTTCCGCGCAGCCGGTCGAACCGCGTCCGGCGGACGGCGGCGAGGTTGTGCTCCAGGTCGGCGAGCGTGGTCCAAGGCGTGAAGAGCACGAACCCGAACGCGGCGTGGGACAAGTCGAGCGCGTCCTGGTGCGCCTCCTTCCAGGCCCAGAGCCGCTCGAGGAACTCGACGGTGGCCTGCGCCGTCGTCCCTTTGTTGAAGCGGTCCAGCTCGGCTTGGGAGAAATTCTCGACCCCCACGAGGAACGGCGCGATGCGCATCCGGCTGCGCCCCGCCGCTTGGAGCGCCCGCTCGAACCGTTTCTCGCTTCGCAGGAGCCAGTCGGCGCGGGTTTCCAAGAGCACCGTGAACCCGCCGAGGCCCTCGCGCTCGCAGCTCTCCACCACCTCCGTCAGGTAGCCGAAGGGGTTCTGGTCCTTGAGAACGAACAAGGTCCGCTCCGGCGCTCCTGCTCGGAGGGTGCGGATCTGCTCCAGGACCGAGGCCGCGGTGGCCTCGTTGCTGTCGCCCTGGTACCGGTTCCCCGTGGTGCAGAAGGCGCAGCCGCGTCCGAGCCCGGCCGGGAGCTGGACCCCGGCGTAGAGCGGGTTCGCGCGGGCGTCGGCCTGGTAGGGGCAACCCGCGTTGCCGAGGATCGAGAAGCTGCGGGTCGGCGGGAGCGCTTCCGGGTTCACCACCTGGGGGTGCAGGTTCGGCGCGAACGCGAGCGGCCGCTCGGGGACGACCGAGGCGCCTGACG
Source organism: Myxococcales bacterium (assembly GCA_021787845.1). Lineage (GTDB taxonomy): Bacteria > Myxococcota > Myxococcia > Myxococcales > JAJYLH01 > JAJYLH01. The sequence continues at coordinate 56,655 of JAJYLH010000027.1, forward strand.
GCGCGATGAACCGGTCGCCCTCGCGCCGCGATGAGCCGAGCGGAACCGGTCCCGACCCTCGCAGGTGCGCCAAGAGCGGCGGCAGCGTCTGCCGAAAGTCGCCGCCACAGATCCAATCGGCCGGCGGATCGTCGAGCGCATGCTCGCCGCGCAGGCTGATGAAGGTCCGGTCCGGGAGCGCCAAGCGGAGCCTCGCGATGACGTCGCGGCTCCACACCCGTTCGAAGACGATGGTGTCGTAGTCGCCGAGCATCGCTGCCAGGCGCCGCTCCACCTCGGCGTCAGCGCCGCCGCCCAGCACGGTGAGGACCAGGTCGTTCGCGATGCCGAGCGCGGTCAGGTCGCCGGAGACCAAGGCGAGCTCGCGGTCGTCGAGGAACGACCGGTCGCTGTGGCTCTGGAAGCTCAAGAGGGCGACGCGCGGCGGCGCGCGCGGGCGAGCCGGCATGGCGGGAAGGAGTATAGGCGAACGGCTTCGCCGCCTATCCTTCCAGCGTGAAGAGCCGCTCCGTCGTCAGAACGAGGAACCGTTCGATCGCCTTCGCGATCGCCGGCGAGCGCGCGCGCACCTGCGCGTGAAGCGCGCGAGCGTACGCGAGTGACGGCCCGCAGTCGTAGCGGCAGACGAAGTGCGAGACGAGCGACCAGCGAAAGTCGAGGTTGTTCAGGAGCGGCTCGAAGCGTCCCGGCGGCGTCGCGGCGAGCGCGAGCCTTCGCAGCGCGTCGTTCGGCTCGGTGTGGTGCGCCTGGAAGCGCTCGATGCAGCAGGCGGGGTAGCCGAGCGCCTCGCCTTGCGCCCGCACCGTTTCACGCGCGCGCTCGTCGGACGTGCCGGGCAGGAGGACGAGATCGGTCTCGGCCACCGTCTGCGCTTGCGCCGGGCTTTGCGCGACGAAGAGCAGCGTGTCGCCTTCCAGCCGCGCCTGGAACCGCTCGTCGGCGACCGGCTGCGCGAGCACCGTCAGGCCGAGGTCTCGCGCGAGCGATTGCGCGGTGGGCAGGATGGCGCGCGAGACGACCTGCCGGCAGGCGGGCCGCAAGCCAGCGAGCACGGCCAGCCATTCGAGCGGCGGCATCGCCGGGTGGTAGCGCGGTCCCGAGGTTTCGAGGAAGAAGCGGGCGTAGGTGAGCTCGGGAATCGTCCGCTCGCGAGCGCGAAGCCGGTCGACGAGGGCGTCGAGCGCCAGGCGCCCGCCGTCGGGCAGGTCGCCTTCGTGACCGACGAGGAACAGCCGCGTCGCGCGATACGACGGGCCGCCGGCGATGGCCGGCTCGAGCCAGACGGTGAAGCGGCGCGTGCCGTCGCCGAGGGTGATTTCGAACATGCGCGAGCACTCGACCCGCTCGACGGAATACCCGGCGGCGAGGCGGCGGTCGTGGAAGAGAAGGCGCGACAGCTCGTCGGCGACGGCGACCGCGCTTCTCGGTGAGCTCTCGGCGCCGGGCATCGGAAGGTGCAGTATCGCTGGCGCCCGGGGCGTGTCCACTCGCGGCGGGGCGATCGCCCGGGTGGCGAGCCGATCCCTGGGCGGCCGGGAGAGCAGGGCGGGAGCCGTCACGGCGGGCGACAGCGGAGCCGGGAGGGGCCTCAAGAGGAGGCCGGCGGCGTGCGAGGACCGGACGAGGAGGGCGGGATGGATTTCTCGGGCACGGAGTGGCTGGCGTTCGAGGCGGGCATCAAGCCGGCGGTGCGGGCGATGCTGCGGCCGGAGGAGGCGGACGATTTCGAAGCGCGGGTGCGGGCGCGCGGGTGGGGGCTTTCGACGACCGCGGGCACGTTCTGGTCGCAAGAGCCGCGGGTCATCGCGTATGTCGCGCGCGGCGACGCGGAGGCCGAGGCGATTCGGGAAGCCGAAGCGCCGACGCTACCCGGCATCGGTGCCGACCCCACGAGGCGCGACGATCCGGCGGCCTATGCCCTGGTCGGTGAGCTGCTGGGCTACCCCTCCTGTTGCGCGCGGTCGTATGCGGCGCGGCTCGCCGTCGGCGCCCGCACGCGGCTGAACGGTCAGAGCGCGGAGGAGGACTTCTGCATGGCCGAGAAGGCCGCGCGGGACAGCCGGCGTTTCCTCGGGCGGCTGAACGACCTCCTGGGCGCCGACGAGCCGCGGCTGATTCCGTTCTATCCGTGCCGCTACGACTGCGAGGCGGCCGCGGCGTATGCCGGCGCGGTGCTCGAGGAGATCGCCCGCCGGTCGGGCGGCGACGGCGAGCGCTGGCGCGGGGCGCTGTGCGCCAGGCGGGGCATCGGCGTCAGCGGCGCGCGCTACCCGGGCGGCGGCCAGCCGGCCGAAGAAGTGCTGTGGATCGATTTCAAAGAACTCTGAAGCGGTCCAGGAGACCGGTTCCGAGCTGACCTGCCGAGCCGAGAGCGCCGCGCGCCACGTGCAGACTTTCGACGGGGCGCGGTAAGTCAGGTCCTGGAAACAAGTAACCCGAACCTGTTCGGGCGTCTTCTCGTTCCCGCTCATCCTGAACTGCTGACCCGAGGAATCTCGTCGCCAGGCGCAGATTCTCGACGTACAGCGTCGCGATAGGTGTGCCGGCCCTCTGGCCCGGCACGATCACGATCGTTCGCGTGCCGGGCGGGAGGGCCGGCACTACCGGTTCGAGCCCGATCGTTTGGGTTGCGGGCATCAGCCCCGCGCCAGGCGCAGTCGAAGGATGGGCGGGAGCGCCCTGGACCGCTCGTCTCTTCGACTGCGCTCAGGATGAGCGGTCCAGGGCAGCACGACTTGTCAAGGCCGTTCCGGCACTGGTGCTCCGGGTCCGACGACCGGGTTGCGGGCGTCAGCCCGCGCCCTCCTCCTGCCGCAAACGCTGTTCTCGCGCCCGCCGGGGCTTCTGCGCGCTGGTTGACGCAAAACGCGGACTGTGCAAGAGTCGGCAACCGTGGATCCTGTTGGTTGCTCGCGTGCCTTCCTGTCCTTCCGCGTGAGGGGCGGGGCGTTCGCGATGGCGCTGCCCGAGGTCGTGGAAACGGTGCGGATGGTGGCGGTCAACCCTTTGGCGGACGCCGGTCCGTCGCTCCTCGGGGTCATCGACTACCGGGGAACCATCGTCCCGGTTCTCGACCCGTCGCTGCGGCTGGGGGTCGCCTCCCGCCCGCCGGGTCTCGACTCGAAGATCATCATCTCTCGCGTTCGCGGCCGGCTGCTGGGAATCGTCGTCGACGACATCGACGGACTCGTCGAAGGCCAGCCGCAGCCGATCCATCCCGACGGCTCCCCGTCCGGCGGGTCGCTCTCCTGCATCAGCGGCGCCCTCCGGATGGACGACGGGCTCGTGCTGATCGTCGAGCCCGCGCTGCTGCTTTCCCCTGTCGAGAAGAACGTCGTCGAGGTGCGGTCGACGGCGCTTGCCGCGGGAGACGTCGCGTGAGCGGCTCGGCGAGCCAGACCTCGGCCCCGCTGCTCTCCGTCTCGTTCGAGGGCTTGGACGCCGCGAAGCCGGTGTCGGATCCCGCGCTCGATCGCATCGCCGCCTACCTGACCGACCGGTTTGGGCTCACCTTCGCCGATCATGCTCAGGTCAACTTGGCGCGGGTGGCGGCCGCGGCCGCCAAGCAGTTCGGCTTCGGGAGCCTCGCCAACCTCGCTCTCCAGATCGAGAGCCCTGAGGCCGAGCGCGCCGCCGTTCCGTGGCTCATTCGCGAGCTGACCGTCGGGGAGACCTATTTCTTTCGAGTCTCCGAGCAGTTCGCCGCCCTGCGCGAGATCGTTGCGCCCGACGTCGCCCGCAACTGCGTTTCGACCGGCCAGGCGCTCGTTCGTGCGTGGAGCGCGGGCTGCGCGAGCGGCGAGGAGGCTTACTCCATCGGCATCGCGCTCGCCGAGACGCTGCCGGGCTTCCAGATTTCCGTGCTGGGGACGGACATCAACCGGAGCTTCCTCGCCCGCGCGGAGAAGGCTGAGTACTCGACCTGGTCGCTGCGGGGCGTTTCCGAGTCGGACCGCGAGCGCTACTTCGACTGGCCGACTCCGGCGAGCGCCAGCCTCAAACCCGAGCTGCGCCGGCTCGCCCGGTTCGGCTATCTGAACCTGAACGACGCCTGCTTCCCGGACCTGCTGACGGGCACGGCTGGGCTCGATGTGATCTTCTGTCGCAATGTCTTCATCTATCACGACACCCAGCGGGTCGCCCAGCTCGCCCAACAGCTTTCGACTTGTCTGCGCGACGGCGGCTATCTCTTCTTCGGGCCGTCCGACCCGGTTCCCGCCCAGCTCCCTGGCATGAAGCCGGTGGCTTGTGCTGCCTCGATGGTCTTCCAGCGGACCGGAGCCGAGTCGGAGCGACCGAAGCCACCGTCCAAGGCCGTGGCGAAGTCTCGTCTCATCGAGAAGCGCGCGCCGCTTCCCGCGCGCCCGCCGCGCCGTCCGGAGCCGACCTCCGTGCCGGCCGCCCCGCCGGCGTTCCGGAAGGCCGACATCGCCGAGCGCGCTCTTTCCCTTGCGAACCGCGGCGACCTTTCCGGAGCGCAGGATCTCGCGGAAGAGTGGCTTGCGAAAGACGCGACCGACGCCCCCGCCTGTCACCTGCTCGCGCTCATCCACAAGGAGAAGCGCAACCCGCGTCTCGCGATGAGATACGTGCGGCGGGCGGTCTACCTCGACCCGAATTTCGCGCTCGCCCACTACGAGATGGCCGAGCTCCTGGCGGCCGAGAACCGGCGCGCCCAGGCGCTCGGCTGCTTCGAGAACGCCCTCGCTCTTCTCGAGCGTCTGGATGCGGACGCGGTCCTCGCCGGCTCGACCGAGATCCGGGCCGGCTGGTTGACGCGGGTGATCCGCACGCGGATGAAGTCTCTCGATGAAACCTCCGAGCTCGAGGAGCTCGCCCCGTGATCGACTGGGAATCGATCAGAGCTCGGCTCAAGAGAGCCGAGGAGGCATCCCGGCCCGCGACCGAGGCGTCGGCGGAGCGAATCAACGCGATTCTGCTCGAACGGGCTCGCGAATTGGCCAAGGAGGCCGACTCGCGGATCGGAGAGAAGGTTCGCAACGTGCTCGTCTTCAACGTGGCGGGCGGGCAGTATGGCTTCGACGCTCATTTCGCTTCGGAGATCTTGCCCTTGGGCACGCTCACGGCGATCCCTCGTGCGCCGTCGTGCGTCGCCGGTGTGACCAGCCGTCGCGGCGAGATCGTGATGCTCGTGAACCTGGCTCGGCTCCTGGGGCTCGCGACGCACGGCATCGCCGACCTCACCCGGGTCGTGGTCATCGGTCCAACGGGCCACGAGATTGGGATCTTGGTCGAGTCGGTGGAAGGGATCACGGAGCTGCCGGCCGACCAGGTCGCTCCGTCTTTGCAGGAGGGCAGGTACGTGGAGGGGGTCGCCGGCGGCAGCCTCGTGCTGCTCAACGTTCCGGCGGTTCTCTCGGATCCCGCGCTTTCGGGGGGAAGACCGACGCGAGGCCATCCCAAGTCGACGCCCCTGGCCGCCGGCCAGGAATAACCAGCAAGGCCGAGGAGGAAGCATGGCAGGCAGTACCAAGAACGGCGGGAAGAAGCTCTCGGTGGCGCAAGCGAAACCGCTCAACTGCTGGGAGAGGAAGAGCTGCGGCCGCGAGGCCGGTGGCGCCAAGGTCCAGGAGTTCGGGGTTTGCCCCTCCTACCCGGATCACGGGCGGGACTGCTGGACGATCGCGGGCACCTTCTGCGGTGGCGTGGTTCAGGGGACCTTCGCGGAGAAGCTCGGCAATTGCCAGAAGTGCGAGCACTACGTGAACGTGATGAGCGGCGTGGACTGAGGCGCGAAAAGCAGGAGACAAAAAGTGGCGACACGAGCGGCGACTCCGGGCGCGGGTGGTCCCGGGCGACAGCGCAAGAGCGAAAAGCCCAACGGCGTGGACTCCCTGCGCGCGGAGAACGAGGCGCTGAAAGAGAAGGTCCGGCGCTTGGAGACCTACGTCGAGAACGTGAACAAACAGACGGCGTTTCTCGGCAACGAGCTGGCCCTCTCGAACTGCGTGAAGCTGGGCATCGTCGAGCCGTTCTTCACCGCCGACCACGACTGCCATTTCACGTACGCCAACGAGAGCCTCGGCCGTCTCGTCGGGAAGGAGCTGCCGAACCTCGTCAACCGTCCCTGCGCCGAGAGCCTTCGCTTCGATGAGCCGGAGGTGATGCAGGCCGTCCACGAGGGGCTGGTCGCGGGCAAGCCGGCGACGGGGCTCAAGGGAACCTTCATCGCGCCGGACGGGCGCAACGTGCGGGTTCTGATCAACGCGGGCCCGTTGCGCAAGACGACAAAGGAGATCGTCGGCCTCTACGGCATTCTCCAGGACATCAGCGAGATCGAGGGTGCCGAGAAAGTGAAAGGCATCCTCGCCCTCGTGCGAGAGGCGATCGTCCATCTCAGCCGCGTGGTGAGCGACCTGCTCGCGACGGCCAGCCAGCAGAACGCCAGCATGAGCGAGCAATCGGCCGCGATCAGCGAGACGACCGCGACGATCAAGGAAATCAACCAGTCCGTCCAGCATTCGGCGGAGCATGCGCAGAAGGTCATCGACCTCGCCGAACGGACCTCGGTGGCTTCCGCGGACGGCGCCCGGGCGGCGGAGGAGGCGCTCGCGTCGATCAGTGCCATGCGCGAAAAGGTCGGCGGCATCGCGGAGAGCGTCGTCGAGCTTTCCGAGCAGGCGTGGCAGATAGGAGAGATCGTCACGACGGTGAACGAGCTGGCCGAGCAGACGAACATGCTCGCGCTCAACGCGTCGATCGAAGCGGCGAAGGCGGGCGACTACGGCAAGGGGTTCGCCGTGGTCGCGGTCGAGATGCGCAAGCTCGCCGAGCACTCCAAGCGCTCGACCCAGCAGATCAGAACCATCCTCTCCGAGATCAGCAAGGTCATCCAGTCTGTCGTCCGGACGACCGAGGAGGGCAGTGCCAAGGCCGAGGAAGGGGGGCGTTCGTCGGCGCAGGCGAGCGACCAGGTGGCGAAGCTCATTTCCGCGATCGATGAATCCTCGCGGGCCGCCAAGCAGATCGCCGTCGCCGCGAGGCAGCAGTCGATCGGCTTCGAGCAGGTCACCTCCGCGATGTCGAACATCACCCAGGCGACGAGCGAATCGGCAGCCGGGATCAAGCAGCTCGACCTCGCGGTGCGAGACCTGAAAGCGCTCAGCGACCAGCTCGGCGCCATCGTCAAGGACCAGTGAGAAGATGGCTCTCCAAATGAATCCGTGCGGGCTGTGGCCGAGAGAGGTGGAGCCGGACTCGCGAGTGTCCGGGTACAGGCAGCTCGCTCATTGGGCGGAACGACGGCGTTCAGATCTCCAGATCGGACGCAACAAGACTCGAAGAGCGGCGAGATGCCTCGCAACCCGGACACTGACGTGCCGGCTCCAGGTGTGGCGGGCGTCGCCCGCATAGATTCTGTCGGGGAGCCGAGAAGATGAACGCGGCCGACAAGGCCAAGATCGTTGCTGCGTTCCGGGAGGAGGCCAACGAGCGGCTCCTCCGGTTGACTCAGGCGTTCCTGTCGCTCGAGTCTTCCGGTGAGCCTCACTCGGCGACCGTCGAGACCATCCAGCGAGAGCTGCACAGCCTGAAGGGCTCGGCGGCGATGGTCGGCTTCGGCGAGATCTCGACGGTGGTCCACGACATCGAGAGCGCCATGAACGCCCTCTCCGGCGACAACCCGCCCGCGCGGGCGCCGCTCGTGACCACGGCGCTCTCGGCGTTCGACAGCGTCCAGCGCTGGATCGAAGCGTCCGCGCGTGACCTGGCCATTCCGCCCGACGAGCTCGAAAGGACACGCACCCAGGTCGCGGCGCTCCAGAACGAGCGACCGTCGCTGGTCGAGCGGCCCGCGACCGCCACCCCGCCTGAGGAGACACCGCCGCTGGCGGGTTCTCCGACTCCAGAACGGATTCCCGCGACGACGGAACGCGCCGCGCTTCCCCCAGCGAAGGCTCCATCTCCGATGAGCGCGGCCGCAGCTTCCGAACCCGAGCCAGCGCCACAAACCAATGCCCGAGAGAATGCCGCGCCAGCCGGTGATGCCGCTGGAAACAAGGCGGCGGAGGCGATGCCCGGGCCGACCGCCTTGGCGGCCGACACGGCGCTCGAACCGCGGTTTCTGCGTGTCTCGGTCGAACAACTGGACGGCCTGCTGGGACAGGCGGAGGAGCTGGTCGTCACCGGAACGCGCGTGCGCCCGCGCATCGAGGCGATCCAGACGACGGTCGACACGCTCGACGCGCTCGTTCGCGAGCTCGAGCGCGAGAAGCGCGTGCGGCAGCGAACCGGGCGCGGCCGGCGCTCATCTGAGGATCCCCTCGACGGCGCCGTCGTCCAACTCAGACGGATGCGCCAGCGGCTCGCGGCGACCGCCTGGGAGCTGACGGTGGACCTCGAACGGGCCGGAACGCTCTCGGGGGCGTTGCTCGCCGACCTCCGGGTGGCGCGAATGCTCCCGGCGAGCAACCTCTTCGAGACCTTCCGGCGGCCGGTCCGCGACATGGCCGCGGAGCAAGGCAAGAACATCCGTTTCGAGGTCGCTGGCGGCGAGGTCCGGCTCGACAAGACGGTGCTCGATCTGATCAAGGACCCGCTCGTCCACCTCTTGCGTAACGCCGTCGTCCACGGGCTCGAGACCGCGACGGAGCGGTTCGCGACGGGCAAGCCGCCGTTCGGGAAGCTCAGCGTGGCGGCCGAGCAACGAGGGAACCGGGTAGTCATCACCGTCCACGACGACGGGCGCGGCATCGACCAGGCGGCGGTGAAAGCGACCGCGGTCCGGCATCGCCTCGTCGATGAGAAGACCGCGGCGTCGCTCTCGGAGGCCGAGGTTCATGCCCTCATCTTCCGGGACGGCTTCTCCACTCGCGAGCGCGCCTCGTCGGACGCCGGGCGGGGCATGGGTCTCGCGGTGGTGCGGGAGCGCTGCCTGCGGGTCCGCGGCGAGGTCTCGGTGTCGACCGAGGCCGGGAAGGGCACCACGTTCAGTCTGCTCGTCCCGCTGACCGTGGCGTCGACGAGAGGGCTGCTCGTCGCTTCCGGCCGCGAGCTCTTCGCGATTCCGGTGACGATGGTCGAACGCGTGATGCGGGTGCCGGGGGGCGAGGTCAAGCCCGTCCAGGGCATTCCGAAGATCGACGTCTCCGGGCAGCCGGTCCGGCTCGTGCCGCTCGGGGAGCTCGTGAACGGCCTGGCGTCGCGGGCCATGACGCCGCGCGAAGGGGCGGTCTCCTGCGTGGTGGTGGCGAGCGGGCGCAGGCGGCTCGCGCTGGAGGTCGACACCATCGTCGGCGAGCTCGAAGTGATCACCCGCGACCTGCCGGGAGCGCTGTCGGCGGTTCCGCTCCTGGCCGGCGCGACCATCTTGGACGACGGGCGGGTGGTCCCCGTGCTCGACCCGGCGGCGCTCATCGCCGAGGCGCGGGGGCAAGCGGCGAGCGTCGCCCAGAGCCTGAAACCTCGACGTGTTCCAAAGATCATCGTTGCGGACGACTCGGCGACGACCCGGATGGTCTTGGGGAGCGAGCTCGAAGCGGCCGGGTATCAGGTGGTGACGGCGACCGACGGCGCTCACGCCTTGGATCTCCTCAAGGCGGAGGGAGCGGACGGCGTCGTCTCCGATGTCAACATGCCGAACCTCGATGGTTTCGAGCTCACCCGCTCGATCCGGGCGAGCGAAGCCTTTGCCGACGTTCCCGTGGTTCTCGTCACCTCCCAGGAGAGCCCCGAGGATCGCGCGCGCGGGGCCGAGGTCGGGGCCGACGCCTACATGATCAAGAAAGACTTCGGCCGGGAGGCGCTGCTCCAGACCCTCGATGGTCTGATGAGGCGGCAGGGCTTCAAAGAGAAGGGGGTGCCCGCGTGATCACCGTGCTTCTCGTCGGAATGCGGGAAGAGACCCGCGAGGTCCTCCGGACGACGCTCGACGCCGAACGCGATCTCGCAGTCGTCGGGGAGACGGGCGACGCCGACGAGGTTCCGCGGCTAATGCGCAAGACCCGGCCCGACGTCGTCCTCCTCGGGACCGGCCAGGCTCTGGGCGCCGCCGAGCTGACCCGCCGGCTGATGAACGAGATGCCGGTCCCCGTTCTGGTGATGGCGAGCGAGGTCGCGGGCGCCGAGGCGTTCGACGCGCTCCGGCAGGGGGCGATCGACATCCTCCCCGCGCGCGATCAGTTCTCGCCCGCGCAGGCGACGCAGCTCGCCCGGTCGGTGCGAGCCGCCGCTGGCGTGAAGCTCCTGCGCAAGGGCCTGTCGCGAACGACTCCCGCCGCGGCCAGCATCGACGGCGCCATCGTCGGTATCGGCGCCTCGACCGGAGGTCCCCCGGCCTTGGCTCTGATCTTGGGGGCGCTCGGACCCGAGTTTCCCGCGCCGATCCTCCTCGTCCAGCACATGGTGGACGGCTTCATCGGTCAGTTCGTCGAGTGGCTCTCGACGGCCATTCGGCTCTGCGTGAAGGTGGCCGCGAACGGCGAGATGCCAGTCCCCGGAACGGTCTACGTGGCGGAGGGCGGGCACCTCGCGTTGGACGTCAAGGGGCGAATCGAGATCCTCGACCGCCCGCCGGTCGACGGCCTGCGCCCCGCCGCCAACGTGCTCTTCGAATCGCTCGCGCGGGCCGGCTGGGCTCGGCGGATCGGCGTCTTGCTGACCGGAATGGGGGAGGATGGCGCGTCCGGGCTCAAGGCGCTGCGCGACGCCGGGGGGCATACCCTCGCCCAGGACGAGGCGACGAGCGTGGTCTTCGGAATGCCCAAATCCGCCATCGAGCGGGGGGCCGTCGACGAGGTCGTCGCGCTGGAGAACATCGCGCCCAGGCTCGTCGAGCTCGTCGGATCCGGCGCGGCCGGCCGCCGCGGCAGGACCTCCAGCCGGTCGATGGACCAGCCATGACCCCCGTCAAGTTCTCTCGCTACTACCTCGTGCGTAACCTCGGCGCCGGGGGCATGGCCCAGACCTACCGCGCGAAGCTCTTCGCGGAGCACGGCTTCGTGAAGACGCTGGTCGTCAAGCTCATCCTCCCGCAGTTCGCCGCGGACCCGCGTTTTCTCTCGATGTTCATCGACGAGGCGAAGCTCGCGGCCGGGCTCGCCCATGGGAACATCGTCTCGGTCTTCGATTTCGGGAGCTGCGGGGAAGGGCGGGAGGCTCGCTACTTCATCGCGATGGAACACGTCTGGGGGCGCGACCTCGCGACCTTCGTCCGCGGCTGCCAGGCCGCGGGCCAGCGGGTGCCGGTCGACCTCGCGGTCTATGTCGCGAGCGAGGTCAGTCACGCCCTCGCCCATGCGCACAAGCGGCGCGACGCGAGCGGCCGCCTCGTTCGCATCGTCCACCGCGACGTGACCCCGTCGAACATCCTCCTCTCGTTCGAGGGCGAGGTGAAGCTCGCCGACTTCGGCATCGCCAAGGCGGTGACCGGTGGCCACGCGGCCGCCGAGCCCGGGTTCGCCGGGAAGCTCGCCTACATGGCCCCGGAGCAGGCGCTCGGCGAGCCATTGGATCACCGGAGCGATCTGTTCTCGCTGGGCATCGTCCTGCACGAGGCGCTCGCGGGCCAGCGGCTCTTCCGGCGGCCGAGCGCCCACGCGACGCTCCAGGCGGTGGTGGAGGCGCCCATTCCGCGCCTTTCGGAGATGCGGGAAGACGTGCCGGTCGCGCTCGACGACATCTTGGCGCGGGCGCTCGAACGCGACCCGGCCGCTCGGTACTCCAGCGCCGACGAGCTGGCCCGCGACCTCGCCGCTCTCTCGCGCAACGAAGAGCTCGAGATGTCGTCCACCTTCCTCGGGGCGCTGATGCGCCGGGTCTTCGCGAAGGAGATCGAATCGGACGAGAAGGAGATGCGGGAGGAGCGGGCGTTCGAAGAGAGCTTCGTCCGCGGGGAAAAGCCGAAGCTCGGGGCGGAGGTGCCGGCCGCGCCGGCGCCGGTCGACGAAGAGGTGACGATCGTCGGCGACGATGCCCCGGCGGTCCGCCGCAAGATCCTCATCGTCGACGACGCGAAGACGATCCACGAGGTTCTGAAGGTCTACCTGTTGGGCCTCGACTTCGACTTCGCGCTCGCGCGCAACGGTCGCGAGGGGCTGGAGGTGGCCCGGGCCGAACGGCCGGACCTCATCATTTCGGACCTCAACATGCCCGAGATGGACGGCATCGAGCTCTGCCGGGCCGTCCGGAGCGATCCGGAAATCGGGAGCACGCCGTTTCTCTTCATCAGCTCCCGCGCGGCTCCGCAGGACCGGCAAGCCACCCGCGAGGCCGGCGCCGACGAGCACCTCGCGAAACCCCTCGACGCCGACGAGCTCGTCCACACCGTCAAGACCCTCACCAACCGCTCGGACACGGTTTGAGGCATGCCTGTCCGGTTGACGCACTTGTTCCGCAACGATCGACCGGCAAGGGTGTGAACCGAAACGGGTGCGGCTATTCTGAAACCACATGGAGATGAGCCTTCTGGTGGGCTGGGGCGGAGCGTAGGATGACGTTGCGTGGGTTGCCGTCGGCGTAGCGGGAGAGGTGGTTACGCGCCTGTTCGCG
>JAJYLH010000143.1 GCA_021787845.1 Myxococcales bacterium
ACGACGCCGACAACCGGATGCGCACGATGACGCTGCCGACCGGGCAGACGGACACGTACGACTACGACGCCAACGGCCTGCGCGTGCGCAAGTCGGACAGCTCGGGCACGACGCGGTTCCTGCTCGATGGTTCGAGCGTCGTCGCCGACTACGACGATGCCGGGACCACGCGCACCGCGTACTGCGTGACCAACCCGCAACGCATCGACGAGATCTTCTCAGCGACGGTGCTCGTGGACGGCCAGCCGAAGAAGCTCTACCCGATGACCGACGCCCTCGGGAGCATCTACGGCCTCGGCGACGACCAGGGAGACCAGACCAGTACCTTCCAGTACGACGTCTACGGAGCCCGCACGCAGACCTCCGGCAGCCTCGCGCTGAGGTTCGGCTACACCGGCCGCGAGCACGACGACGGCGGCCTCAACTACAACCGCGACCGCTACCTCGCAACCTGGCTCGGCATGTGGACCCAGCGGGATAGGCTGGGCGTCGAGGGTGGTGGGTTGAACGCGTATGCTTATGCCCAAGGCAATCCGACAGGTTACGATGACCCGACGGGCCGGCAGGCGCTTACAGCGCTCGCGGAGGGCGCCCTGTTTGTCGTCGGTTTCTTGGTTGGCTATGTAGGTGATTTCCTTGGCCAGATTGTCGGCAACTTGATTGAGCAGTACAAGCGTGGTCAGCCTCTCAGCGTGTCTGCCGCAGCATCGAACTGGGACTTTTACGAGAGCTACATTTCCGGATTAGTGACGGGCGCTGCCATGATGGTTTCGCCCGCGGGGATCTTCCTAACCCGGTCCGGTGCTGGTGTCCTCGGCGCAGTCGCCAGTTGGTTGACCTTCGTGGTCAGCACGATTCGCAAGGGCTCGCCGATGACGTACTCGGCTTTTGCGATGCGCGAATTGTATGCGCTCTTGACCGGCTTTCTCGTTGGACCGTTTACCACGCCGTCGGTGTACTACGCGACGGGCAGTGTCGTAGATCGCGTCCTAAATACGAAGATCGTTCTCGAAATCAATGTTACTCTCGGAAACTTCTTGAGGAGCATGTTTGGTGCAACGTTGACCTCGACGGATGTAGTGTCAGTGTGCGGTCAATGATGATGTCCAAACAGCAGATCCCCTCCGTGCACAGCGTAGTCATGCGCTACCGGTGGACCGTCGTCACTCCTTGGGTCCTCCTTGCCGTTGCCTTGGGATGTGGGGTTGCAGTGCCGGCCACAGCGAGCGCAGGCGTTTTGCTGGGCCTCGCTTTGGCGTCGGTGCCCTCGGCGGCGGCGGCATACATCGCCGTGACCCTGCTTGGTACGCGGATCTTGGCGGATAATGGCGGAATCAAGCTCCGACGGCTGTGGTCGGTCCAAGAGATTCCATGGACGAGCGTCCAGCGCGTCGGATGGATCGGTCAATTTCCTCGGAAACGCCCCAAAGGCGGCGGGATAGCACGCGCGCGATTGACAGCGCGTCGGTTTGCGAAGGGGTCTTCTGCGCTTGTGTTCGAGAGCCAAGATGGACAGGAGGTTGTTGTGGATTTTCGAATGACTGAAATACGGAGGTTCTCGCGAATGGCCGTAAGATTCCTGTCGAACGGTCAGATTTCAGAGGAACTTCGTAGCTTGGTCAGGGATTTTGGTGGCGAAGATTCTCCCCGCGGACCGGGCCGACCCTCGGCCGGGCTCCCGGGCTGACCGACGCATCGGCAGTTCGAGGTGCAGGCCGACGGCCGCCCTAACGCTACTTCTTCGTCTCGCTCGTGGGCTTGGACTCGGTCTCGGAGCCCGGCGCCTGTTCGGCCTTGGCATCGGAGGTCGTCTGCTTCTGGTCCTGGGCCGGCGGCGGGTCCTGCGGCGCGGGCTCGGCCTTGGCTTTGTGGACGACGCGCGACTGGAGCGGCGGGACGTGGTCGCGGTAGTGGTTGCCCCAGATCTCGAAGGCGGCCTTCTCCACCTCCTCGTGGTCGTCGACGAGCAGGGTCCAGTACCGGTTGGCGCGGTCGTCGGCCGCCTCGATGGCCGGGTCGGTGCGCGCGTGGGCGAGCTTGGGCTTGATTTCCATCACGAGCTTGTTCCCGAGCTCGACGCACTGCGAGCGGTGCGAGCTCTGGACGGGGCTGTTGCCGGCGAGGGTGCCGTCGTTCTCGTCCCAGTAGGAGGCGACGTTGACGAGGGCCTGGCCGATATGCGCCGCTCCGCGGCCGGCGCGCAACCGGGAGACGTCCTCCGCCGGGATGACGCCGAACAAGGCGCAGGTGTCGAGCGCGGAGAACATCATCGTGTACAGGTGCGACCCCGCGTTGATGTCCGCCCGGACGGCCCCGCTCGGCGCGCCCGCGAGGCTGGCCTGGGAATCGGCGTACATCGCCGCGAGGTAGTCGGCCACGACGTTGCCGAGCGCGCTGATGCGCTCCGGCGTCCACTTGCCCGCGAGCTTCGCCACGTACTTGTGCACCTCGTCGTAGCCGGCCTTCGCATTCTCCTTCGCGAGGTAGACGTCGCCGCGGGGCTTCACGTCCGCCTCGAGAAGGGCCGCGGCCCGCGGAGCGCGGGAATCGAAGGCGGCGCGCTGCGCCTGGAGCTCGGCCGGGGTCGGGGTCGCGGTGGCCTGGTCGATGGGGGGGCGAGAACCGGGCTTCGGGTGTTGAGCCAGTGTTCCACGGCGCCCGCGATCGCCTGGATCAACTCGGGCAGGTCGAAGTAGTAGACTCCGTCGGCACCGTTCCGCCCAGCAGCAGCTTGACGTGCTGCAGCGACCGGAGACCAGAGACCTGGGACGAAACGAGGCGATCCGATTGCATGGACGACTCCGAGCAACCTGGGCCAGTCTATCGCGACCGGTCCGAGGTTGCCAGCTTCCGGTCGCGCCGACCCTCGCCGGGATTCCCCGACCGGCCGACGCTCTCGGCGGACGAGCTCGGCCCGGTCGAAGCGCAAGTCCAGAAGCGGCTCGAAGCTTGGGAGCTCGACCTGACGTCACTGCCGGCCACTGGTTCGCGCAGCTCCTGAAGACGTTGTGTCCGTCGAGAAACCGCCGAAGCGGGCTCGTTGCGGTGATGCGGCGTGTTCTCTTCTGTCGATTCTCAAAACCTTTCCCCCCGTACTTCCAAAACTTTCCCCCCCTGCGTGACGCGGACGTGATGATCGTCAGTTGGCTCCCTTTTGTCCAGCGGCGAGTCTGGGTTTGAGCCTGGGGCG
>JAJYLH010000091.1 GCA_021787845.1 Myxococcales bacterium
GGGGCCGCTCGCTTCGCCTCGATACCTCCTTGCGCGCGCACTCTCCGCCCGCGCCCCTGCCGCGCTCCCCCTCCGGGTCGATTCTCACGAGCATCCCCGGGTCACTTCTGACGAGCGGCGAAGAGCGCGCAGGCGCGGGCGCGGAAAGGCGGCAGGCGTGGGTCCAGCCAAGCGTCCTGGCGCGAGGCGTTGGCGGCGCCTGCGGTTGGCGTGCGATGCGAAAGACGCCTATTCTGGCGCCGGAGGTCGGTCATGGAACGTGGCGAGCTGCTGAAACGAGTCTCTTCGAAGCCCTCGGTGCTCGGGGGGCGCCCTTGCATCGCTGGGACCCGTATCCCGGTCGAGCTCATCCTCGAAAACCTCGCCGAGGGCGTCTCGCGCGAGGAGTTATTGGCCGCCCACCCGACGCTGACCGGCGATGACATCGCCGCGGCCCTTGCCTTTGCCGCCGACCTGTCTCGAACCGCGTTCGCACCGCTGTCGATCGAGGCGCGCTGATGCGTCTCGAGCTCGGCGAGAACCTCGACCGCCGGTTGGTGGAACCGTTGCGCGTGGCGGGACACGACGTGGACCTGGTCACGGGCGAGGGACTCGGAGGCGCGGACGATCCGCAGGTCCTGTCCGCGGCGACCGCTGCCGGGCGGACCCTCGTCACGCTCGATCTCGACTTCTCGAACACCCTTCGCTATCCGCCAGACGCAACCCTCGGGGTCATCGTGCTTCGACCGCATCGTGCGACGTTGCCGCAGGTCAGGCGCTTGCTCGAATCAGCGCTCCCAGAGCTTGCGCACCGAGCTCTCGCGGGCCGCCTCTTCATCATCGAGCCGTCGCGTATTCGAGTCTACCCGGCAGAGTCATGAAACGCAGGCCACCGCCGAGGCCCTCGGCGCTCCGCACTTTGACTCCTGCCTTGCGCCCGCCGATGTGCTAGATTCCCTACCGGAGGCGAGGGCATGTCGCAAACATTCACGATCTACGTCGAGCGTGACCCGGAGACGCAGCTCTACGTCGGCATGGTGCCGGGCTTGGCGGGAGCGCACAGCCAAGGCGCGACGCTGGACGAGCTCCAAAGCAACATGAAGGAAGTCATCGAGCTGGTCCTGGACGAGCACAAGGCCCGAGGCGAGCCCGTCGACCTGGCGCCGTTCGCGGGAATCCAACAGATCTCGGTGACGGTGTGAGCCGACTCCCTCTCGTCGACGCCCGGCGGATGGAGGGGGTCCTGCTTCGGCTCGGGTTCGAAGCCGTCAGACAGAAGGGCAGCCACGTCTTCTATCGCCACCCCGATGGACGAACCACCACCGTTCCGCACCACCCGGGCCGCGATCTCGGGCGCCCGCTCGTCAGGGAAATCCTGCGGGAGATCGACCTCTCACCAGACGAGTTCCAGAAGATTCTCCTCGATTCCTGAGTCGCTGCGATCGCGGCCACGGTCAGCATCCAACCGGCGCGAAGAGTGTGAGGCGCGGTCGCGAAGTGGCAGAACCATGCCTCTTGCGCTCGCCGAAGACCGGTGCTATCCCGCGCCCCGTGGAGGTGTGAGGTGGCGAATCGATGGGCCTGGGTCGTGGCGCTCCTGCTGGGCGCGACCATGCTCGTGCCGCGAGCGGAGGCGATGCCGAAGGTGCTGGCCGTGCTGCCGCTCGACGTGAGGCACACGCACGGGCGGATGACCAAGGACGACGAGGCCTCGCTGGAGGAGATGCTGCGCGACGAGGCGTCGAACCTGTTGCCGGGATGGACGGTGCTGACCGGCGACAACACCGTGGCGCTCCTCGAAGGGAACGGCATCGACCCGACGAAGTGTACGCAGGCGTCGTGCCACCTCGAGATGGCGCGGCAGATCGAGGCGCAGGAGTTCTTCAGCGGCGCCGTGCAGTACGTCGACGGTGAGTACACGGCGTCGATTCGGCTGATGGACACGAATAGCGGTCGCATCCTGGCGTCGGCGTCGCTGATAGGGAAGACGACGCTCGCGCTGCGAGCGGCGTTCCAGAAGCAGGCGCCGGAGTTCTTCGCGCGGGCAGGTTTTGCAGACATATCTTTGGCGCAGGGACCGACGGTGAACGTCGCCGAGTTGTCGACCAGTGCCCGGCCGGCCCTCGCGGCAGTGCCGGCCATCAGCGGAGACCTCGCGTCGGTCATCCGATTGGGCGCCTCAACCGATGTTTTGGTGGCGCGGGACACCGCTCTAAGCGTTGACGCCAACGGAACAATCGACCCCAATGCTGCAGCGCAGGCATGGGATGCGCTCGCAGCAATCAAGGCAGGCAACCCCTATCGGGACGACGCGGCTCACAGAGCGTCGAAGTGGCATGCCTACGCGATCGAGAAAGCAGCGTTCACGCGCCAAGAGCTCGCTGACTTCGCACGGATGCAGCGACTGCTTCCCCTTGCGAGCCTTGGCGCGAAGGCGAAAGCGCAAATCAAGGAAGCTTTCGTCCAGAGATATGGACATCTCGTGGTTCTCGCAGACCAAGTGTTCGACGTGAAGACTGGGCTGGTTTGGGAACGCTTCGTTCCCAACCTGCGCTTCAACTGGGCGGCCGCGAGAGACTTCTGCTCCGAGGACATGACGAATTGGGTCCAGCCGCGCGTCTGGCTTCAGGCGAGCTTCCAGCAGACAGGGAAGACGGTTCGCGTCTCTTTGATCATGCTCGGGGGCCTCATGGATCGCGCTGGCATTAGGCGTGGAGACGTGCTTCTCGCGCTCAACGGCAAGCCGATCACATCCGAGGACGATTTTCTGCATATTGTTCATGATGCAGTTCGACCCGGCCAACGCGTGCAACTCCGCATTCGACCGTCGACTGGCAAGAGCGACGAGGTTGTCACGCTCACGCGGCCTGAGGACACAGCAATTCGCCAACTTGTCCCAGCGAATTCGCGTTTGTGGCGCCTTCCAACACTCGATGAGATCAAGACGTTGGTGGTGCGCAAGGTCGGAAGTCCGGCGATTGACAAGGAGGCGTTCCCACGGACACCAGGCGGATGGTTCTGGACTTCGACCAGTACCGGCTTTCTTTGGCTACAAGCATCCGACCTATGGTTCAAGGACGGGACAGTCGGGGTTGCCGGGAAGGGTTTTCTCGGCGACTACGTGCGCTGTGTGCGTTGAGGACGGGTTCGTTTTGGCCTTTTGACGCTTTGACCTCTTCTTGCTCGGCGACTCTTGCGCTTCCTGGGCTCTCGCCGAGGCGTCGTGATGTGGGTAGTTGCTCGGGGCCAGCGGCCGGGTTCCACCGGCGGATTCGTGGCCCAGCATAAATCCGGACACTCACGTGTCCGGCTCCAAGTCAAGCGACCGTGGGCGCGGAAAGACCGGGATCCCGCTCCCTTGCGGCACGAGAGACACCGGCCGGCTTGCCGCGCGGGTCTCCTTCGTGGCCGGTCCACCCGGGAGAGGCATGTACGGCCGCCGTCGGCTCGGACGCTCTACTTCCTCAGCCGAATCTTCCTCGGCCTGACGCCGAGGACGAGCCAGGCGAAGGAGGCGACGAAGAGGGTAGCTCCTCCGGCGATGAGAGCGGCGCCGGCGGCGTGCGGGGCGAGCGGCTTTGCCAGCCACCAGAGGCCGCCGAGGGTCATTGTCGCGCTGATCAGAGACAGGGCGACAAGCCGCACGGCGGCGACGAGCTTTTGCAGCTCTGTTTCGGCGTCGCGGCTGGTGACGTTGAGCTTGCCGCGCTCCAAGTCCATCAGGATTTGCGAGAGCTGGCTCGGGACGTCGTTGGCGAAGCCCTGGATTTGGAGGAGCATCCGCCGGGCGCTGGCGTCGCGGCCGGCGGGGTTCAGGCGATCGACCAGCAGCCGGCGCGCGTAGGGTAGGGCCATTTCCAGGATGTCAATGCGCGGCGACAATCGGCGGACCACGCCTTCGATGGTCACGGCGGCCTTGGCGAGGACGGCGTACTCGCGCGGAATCTGGATGCGGTGCCTTTGGGCGAGGTCGAGCAGGTCGCCGAGGAGGCTCTTGGAATCGATCGCGTCGAGGCGCGCGCCGGCGTAGCGGTCGAGGACGGTTTGGATGTCGCCGCGCAGGTCCGCGAGGCTCACGCGCTCGGTCCCGACTCCGACTTTGTAAAGCTGCCGCGCGAGGGTGCTCGCGTCTTTGAGCGCGACGGCGAGGCAAAGAACAATCAGCGTCTCCTGCATCGGTCGCGACAGGCGTCCGACGAGCCCGAGGTCGATGAGCCCGATGCGGTTGCCGTCGAGCACGAGGAGGTTTCCCGGATGCGGGTCGCCGTGGAAGAGGCCGTCCTCGAAGAGCTGCACGAACGCGAGCTCGACGAGGTTCTTGGTTAGCGCCGCGCGGTCGTGTTTCTCGGGATCGATTTCGGTGATCTTTGGCCCGTCGAGGCGCTCCAGGGTGAGGACGGTCGGCGAGGAGAGGTGCTCGACGACGTGCGGGACGACGACGTACGGCCGGCCCTCGTTGGTCTGACGAAAGAGGGTGACGTTCGCGGCCTCGCGGGCGAAGTCGAGCTCGCCGAGAATCGCCTTTTCGAACTCCTCGACGAGCGCCATCGGGCTCGACAGGCGGGTCTCCTCGACCACGCTTTCGAGGAAGCGCGCGAGGACGTAGAGGATTTCGACGTCGGCCTCGATGCGCGCGCGGATGCCGGGCCGCTGGACTTTGACGATGACCTCGACGCCGGCGCGGGTGGCGGCGCGATGGACCTGGGCGATGGACGCCGACGCGAGCGGGGTCTCGTCGAACGCGCTGAAGGCGTCGTCGAGCGCGCGGCCGAGCGAACGTTCGACCTCGGCGCGCACGTCGGCGAAGGGGAACGGCGGAACCTGGTCTTGCAGCTCCGACAGCTCGCGGATGAAGTCCTGCGGAAGGAGGTCGGCGCGCGTCGAGAGCACCTGGCCCAGCTTGACGAACGTCGGCCCGAGCTCGGTCAGCAGCAGGCGCAGGCGTTTGGCGGCGCTTGCAGTCGTCGGTTCGGCCGGCGTCTTGGGGCGAAAGCCGAGCGTTTGGAAGACGCGCGCCTGCTCGAACACCTGGCCGAAGCCGTGCCGGGCGACGGCGACCGAAATCTCCCGCAGCCGGTTCAAGTTCGAGAGGCTGGCGAGCGCACCAGGCATCCGGACGGCGGACCTTAACAGGGCCGAAGTCGAAACGAAAGCCCCTCGCGATGACGCACCGTGGCGTGGTCGACGCGTCCGACGGACACGAGTCGGCTCCGACGGACACGAGTCGGCTCCGACGGGCCGGACCACCTCGACGGGTTTCTTCTCCAGGCTGTGCGTTCTCGTCCGAGGTTCGCGGAGGAGTTCCCCGACGCCGCGGGATGTCTTCCCCAGTTGCAGTCCGCGGGAGGCGCTTCGAGGTCCTGCGGAGGCGCTTCGAGGTCCTGCGGCGACGCTTCGAGGTCCTGCGGCGACGCTTCGAGGTCCTGCGGCGACGCTTCGAGGTCCTGCGGCGACGCTTCGAGGTCCTGCGGCGACGCACCGATGCTCCAACTACGACTCTCACTCCAGACAACGCAGACTGGGTATCCAGACACCTCAGGTGTCTTGGTCCCCGATCCGCTCACCCTGAGGTGCCCGCGCCCACGGAGCATGAATGGAGCACGGCAAGCATGCGCGGGCCTCGAAGGGCGAGCGCGAGGGTGGCACAGGCTGTGCCGAGCCCTCACGGCCCTTCGAGGGCCGGGCACGAGGGCGGTGGCAACGAGCGAGGTCCGTGGGCCCGGCCGCCTCAGGGCGAGCGGGAACGACAACCTGAGATTTCTGGATACCCAGCCAACGCAGAGGGGTATCGCCTTCGTTCGGGTTCACCGCGGGTTCTTCACTCGTGGCATGGGCGTCCTCGCCCGAGCAGGCTTGGCCGACGCGACCACGTCAGGACGTTCGCCTGGCCTTCCACAGGCGGGGACGCCTGTGCCACAAGAGGATGTGAGCCGGGCCCGAACCTGAACGAAGGCGATACCCCCAACAACGCAGAGCCTCGGATTGCCCCTCCGGGATTCCCGAAGCGTCGCGACGGCGGGGGTGAGGCCGAATCACCGACCGCCTGAGCGAACGGGTCGCGACTCTTCTTACTTGGCGCCGACGGCGGCGGCGACCTCGGCCGCGAAGTCGCTCGACTTCTTCTCCAGCCCTTCGCCGAGGACGAACCGCGCGAACCGGCGAATCTGGATGTTCTCACCGATCACCGCGACGGCTTCCTTGACGATCTGGTCGACGGTCTTCTTGCCTTCGGGATCCTTGATGAAGATCTGATCGACGAGGCACGTGTCCCGGTAGAAGCGCTCGATCTTCCCGCCGAGAATCTTCTCCCACATCGCCTCGGGCTTGCCCTGCTCCTTGAGCTCCCCCTTGATGATGTTGGTTTCCCGCTCCAGGACCGCGGCGGGCACCTCTTCGCGCCGGACGTACAAGGGCGCCGAGGCGGCGATCTGCATCGCGACGTCCTTGACGAGCGCGCCGAACCGCTCGTTGCGGGCGGCGAAGTCGGTCTCGGTGTTCACCTCCACCAGCACGCCGATCTTGCCGCCCATGTGGATGTAGCTCGCGACCGCGCCTTCGGTCGCCGCGCGGGTCGACTTGGCGCCGGCCTTGGCGATGCCCTTCTGCCGCAGCCAGTCGACGGCCTTCTCCTGGTCGCCGGCGCTCTCGATCAGCGCCTTCTTGCAATCCATCATCCCCGCGCCGGTCTTCTGGCGCAGCTCACTGACTTGCTTGGCCGTGATCTCCATGGGTCGCTCCTCGGAAAAAGGGGAAAGTGGCCGGCACCGTTCGGGGCTCGGCCTCGCTGCCTCGCATCCGCCAGCACCAGCGGATGACCAAATCGAGGACAGCGAGGACCCTCCCGGTGCCGGCCAGACGTGAGAAGCCTACTCGGCCGCCGGTGCCTCTGCCGCCGCCTCTGCCTCGGCCGGCTTGCGCTCGATCTGGACGTTCGCGTTGCGACCCTCGCGCCGCTCCGGACGCCGCGGCCCCCGCCGGTCGCGATCCCGCTCTCGGCGTTCGCTCGCCTGGTCGCGGTCCTCGCCTTCCGTTGGCTCGGGGGCACCGCGGGCGTCGTAGCGGGCCTTGCCCTCGAGGCAGGCGTCCGCGACCTTCCCCGCGAAGAGCCGGATGGAGCGGATCGCGTCGTCGTTCGCCGGAATCACGTAGTCGATGCCGCTCGGGTCGCAGTTGGTGTCGACCACCCCGATCACCGGAATTCCCAGGCGGTTCGCCTCGTGCAGCGCGATGTGTTCCTTGCGCGGGTCGACGACGAACAGCGCGCCCGGGAGCCGCCCCATCGCCTTGATGCCGCCGAGGTTGCGCTCGAGCTTCTCCCGCTCGTCCTCGAGCCGCGAGACCTCTTTCTTCGTCAGCCGCTCGAAGGTGCCGTCGGTCGTCATCTTCTGCAGCGAGTTCAAGCGGTCGATGCCGGCCTTGATGGTCTTGAAGTTCGTCAGCGTGCCACCGAGCCACCGGTTGATCACGAAGAACTGGCCGGCGCGCTGAGCTTCCTCGCGCACCACGTCCTGCGCCTGCTTCTTGGTACCGACGAAGAGGACGCTGTGGCCCTTCCCGCAGACGTCGGCGACGAACTTCGCGGCGTCCTTGGCCATGCGCACCGTCTTCTGCAGGTCGATGATGTGGATGCCGTTGCGGGCGCCGAAGATGAAGGGCTTCATCTTCGGGTTCCAGCGCCGGGTCTGGTGGCCGAAGTGGGCGCCGGCTTCGAGCAGGGCGCGCATCGAGATGCCGGTGGCGCTGCTCGGGGTTTCGGTCGGGGTGGTGTCGTCCATCGGTTGCTCCTCCACTCCCGTCTTCTCGCCGAGAGGGCACCTGCCAAGCAGGACCGCTGCCCCAAGCGATCGGGGAGTGTGTGTGATGGCCATCGAGCGTCCATCGCCCGAGGGCCGCCTCGCGCTCGCTCCACCGCGCGCCGCGAGGCACTTCGCGCGGGGGTGCGCCTTATATGCGAACCACGGGCCGGTTGGCAAGGTCGGTCGAAAACGTCTCCGCTGATGCGCGTTTTCGCGCGCGGCCGCCCGCGTTTCGAACCGAGGCGAGCCGTGCGGCCACCTCATCGCCCCCGGTGTGGGCGGGTGACCGGCGTCGCCGGCTCCGGCGCCAGACCGACGGCCTGGTAGAGGTAGTGCAGCCTGCCCCCTCGGAGCGCGAACGCGCGAGCGCCCGGCGCCACGCGCATCCAGTCGAAGGCGCAGGTCGGATAGCTCGAGGCGACGAGGTCGAGCGCCTGGCCGACGAGCCGCACGAACGCGCTCGACTTGCGGACCTTCGTCGCGCCCTCCCACCAGTGCGTCGTCGCGTACAGCCGCGAGGGCGCGAGCCCCTGCGGGCTCGGCTCCGCCCGCGTGAGGGTGAGCACCTCGCTGCGCGCCTCGTCGATCCGCGACCAGCCGTCGAAGGGGCCGTCGGACATCCGGTGCGCGACCAGCGCCGCGCCATCGAGGAACAAATGCGCTCGCGCCTCCCCGCGCCGCTGCTGCCGGACGGGAACGGACTCGGGAGCCGCCAGCAGCCGCGCGACGTCGCCCTGGAAGTACGGCCCGGCGAGCCGGCGCAACGACAGCCGCTCCGCGAGCGCCGCCACGAGCTCCGCCTCGTCCGCTTCGGTCAGGAAGATGAAGACCTGTCGTTGCATCGGGCTCCGCATCGCCGGCGGCTCGGTTGCGACGCCGCGCAGGGCAAGATATCCGACCGGGCTTCGGGCGGCCGTTCGCCCATCGAGAGCGCATGACCGACTCCGCCCGCACCCTCCACCTCGTCTCGCTCGGCTGCCCGAAGAACCGGGTGGACAGCGAGGTGATGCTCGGCACCCTGCTCGAAGGCGGCTACCGGGTGGTCGAACGGCCGGAGGACGCCGAGGTCATCGTCATCAACACCTGCGCGTTCATCGGCGACGCGAAGAAGGAATCGCTCGACGCCATCCTCGAGCACGCGCGCTTCAAGGAGACCGGCCGCTGCCGGACGCTGGTCGTCGCCGGCTGCCTGACCCAGCGCTATCCGGAAGCACTCCAGGCCGAGCTGCCGGAGGTCGACCACTTCGTCGGCACCGGCGCCTACCCGCGCATCGCCGAGATCCTCCGCTCGGAGCGGAACCGCTCAGCGGTACCGGACCCGGGCTTCGTCCAGTCGTCGGTGACCCCGCGGCTCAACTCGATGCCGCCGTTCACCGCCTACCTGAAAATCAGCGAGGGCTGCGACAACGCCTGCGCCTTCTGCATCATCCCCGCCCTGCGCGGGCCGATGCGCAGCCGGCCCATCGACGATGTGGTCCGGGAAGCGCAGGCGCTCGCCGAGGGCGGTGCCGTCGAGCTCAACCTCGTCGCGCAGGACCTGACCGCCTACGGTTACGACCTGCCCGGGCGCCCGAAGCTCGCCGAACTGCTGCGAGAGCTGGCGCAGGTCGACGTGCGGTGGATTCGGCTTCACTACGCCTACCCGCGCGATTTTTCCGACGAGCTGATCGAGGTGCTCGCGAGCGAGCCGCGGATCGCCAAGTACCTCGACCTGCCGCTGCAGCACGCGTCCGACGCGGTGCTCAAGGCGATGCGCCGCGGCGGCGGGCGGATGTCGATCGAGAAGCTCCTCGCGAAGCTGCGGGCGCGCGTTCCGGGCCTGGTCCTGCGCAGCTCGTTCATCGTCGGCTTTCCCGGCGAGACCGCGGAGGACTTCCAGACGCTCTCGGACTTCATCGAGCGCCAGCGCTTCCACCACGTCGGCGTCTTCGAGTTCAGCCGCGAGGAGGGGACGGCAGCGGACCAGCTCCCGGGCCAGGTTCCGGCGCGGGTCAAGGCGGCGAGGCGGCGCGCGCTGATGAAGCGGCAGCGAGCGATCAGCCGCGAGCACCAACGGGCGTACGTCGGCCAGGACCTCGAGGTGCTCGTCGAAGGCTCGAGCGCCCAGACCGACCTGCTCCTCGAGGGCCGCCACGCTGGACAGGCGCCGGAGATCGACGGCACGGTGCTGATCAACGACGGCGAAGCGTCGCCCGGCGACCTCGTGCGAGTCCGCGTCGAAGAGGCCGGCGACTACGACCTCGTCGGCGGCATCAACGGTCTCGTGCAGCGCTCCCGCCTCCCTGAGGCCCCTCGCTCGCCGGCACCGCCGCCGGCGCCATCGACACGCAAGCGCCTGAACGTGCTCCCGAGTCGGCACTGAGCCCAGCAGAATGGCCGCCGGTGACGGAGGCGCTTCGCTTCATCCCGATCCTCGCTCAGCCCTGCTCGATCGGCCGTCGCCTCAGATCAGACGCTTGGATGGTAGACGTCACGCGCAGAGCTGTTCGAGCCCGCGCCAGAGCATGGAGCCCTGGAGTGCCCGCCGCACACCTTCGCCGAGCGCGTGGTCTTGCCCGAAGACCTTGTCGAAGAACCCGGCTCCGGAAGCATCTGCGTGGACGAGGCCGTTCCAGAACCTGGCGGCCATCTTCCAGCTCGGCGGGCGGCCGGCTTCGCGTGCCTGCGGGAGCCATTGATCGACGAGCTCCCCGAGGTTCGGGTGAACGGTCGCGAGCGCGTGTCCCGCAATCCGTTCCAGACACTGCTTTTCGGTCAGCTCCGGATGCGCCTTCGCGGGATCCCACCAAGGCAACGGTAGGAGCGTCACTGGACCGAAAGGACCCGTGAGCGCGTAACCATCAGCACCGGGAATGCGGATGGGATTCTGCTCGCGAAAGGTCGTCTCGATGGCTCGGCGCCAAGCCGTTTCGTCGCGCTCCTCGGGGTCGAACGAGAGGCCGAAGAGATGAACCGGCTCGCTCGGGCTGCCGTGCGCGAAGACGACATCGAGCGCGACCGGCGGCACGCGGTCGTCGTCTCCGGCGATCGTGATTTCAAGGTCTTCGGACCCTGGCTTGATGAAGACGGTTCGCCCCCGCTCCTCCGCGGGCACGGGCTTTCGAAGCGTGCGTGAGAATCCGCCGCGACCGATGAGCTCTCGCAACGCGGAACGATCGTCCGGCCCGGCGCAGAAGATTCGTCGCGTGCTCATCGCCGCAGGTCCTCGCCGATGTCCGCCCGCAGCTCGCGAACCTTTTCCCCAGGCACCCGGACCGCGCGAAGCTCCCCGTGCCGCAGCGAGAGACGGAACAAGGCCGCTCGCGCCAGCTCCTCATCGGTGGCGTCCAAAAACTGCGCATCGAGGTATTCGAGACTGTGCGTCGTCGCGACGATCTGCTGGTTTCTCGGAGCCGCGGTCGCTTCCCAGAAGAGCCGCGCCACTTGTGGCAAGGCACCGACGTGCAGGAACGTCTCCGGCTCCTCGACGAGCGAGAGCCCAGACTCGTCCGTCGCGATGCGAGCCGCCATCGCGAGCAGACGCTTGAAGCCGTCGCCGGCCATCGCCGCCGGCCAGGGCTTGGGCGAGTCATCCTCGATGAAGACGGTCGGCCGCGTACCGGGTACGAGGATGCGCATGTCCTTGAGGCCGGGCAGCAGAGGTCGAAGGACGTCGAGGAGCCACGCACGACGCTTGGCCAGGTCGGCCCAGGAGATGAAGCGCTCCAACTCGGACGGATCCGCAACGGCTCGGTCAGCCTCCACAATGCGCTTGCGAGCTTGCCGGTCTTCGCCTCGACCCGTGGACCAGCCGCCACCGTTGTTGTCGTTTAGCCCGAGATGGAAGGCACTTCCCTCTGGTTGAAGAGAGCCATCGAGGCGGAGATCCTTGTACTTGAGTTCCAAACGCGCGCGTCTCTCACCATCGATGGCCTCGATCGATCCTGCGCCCGAGGGGACGAAACTCAAGACCGATTGTTGGCCAATCAAGCCTCGTCGATCGACAAGGTCTTTTAGCGAGTCGCCGCCTGCGTCTGGTGAAACCAGCACCAGGCTCTCGAGCACGGTGCTCTTCCCGGAGTTGTTCGGCCCGACGAGCACCGTGAGCGGCGCGAGCCCATCGAGCGTCCCGCGCGCGATGCCTCGGAAGCCTTCGATCGTCAACTTCGTGATCACGCGTTGCTCCGTGGAGCGGGAAGCAGTTCCCGCTCGAAGGCGCGCTATTCGAGCATGAGCGCCTTCTCGCGTCAAGGGTTTCGCCAGAACCGGTCAAGCCCCCTGTCCTTGAACTCCCACCAGGCCACGTCCCTGACGTGGACCGCGCCGGAGGTGCTCGTCGTCTGCACGGGGACCGAGACAACGGCGCGTCGAGCGCGAGCCGTCAACTTGGGAGGTTGGCGGCTGGAGAGATTTCGATGATCTGCCCCGAACTGCGCACGAATCTGATGCGATGCTCCGATGCCCAGCGGACTAGTCACTTAGGAACAGCCGCTTGCCAGACAGACCGAATCCAGTCGACCACATGTAGCAACGCCCGGAGGTCGTCCTCGTTGTAGCGACGAAGACGTGCACGCACACGGCTTTGATGGCGCTTGCTGGCGCCAGACATTGAATACCAGAGTGATGGGATGACCCTGCCATCAAGATTCGCCTCGCGCCAGCGGAACCCGAGGGCCTTTGCAACATCCTTCAAACCAGTTCCCTTCACCGGGAGCGCCGCGTTCTCACGGACGATCGAATAGACGTCAAAAAGGCGCGCCTGAAGGTCGTGCTCAGTGACGAAACCACGTTCGTGCGGCCCGTAGTGGAAGACCCGGCAATCTGGAAACGCCAAGAGCTTCTGCCGGAACTCTCGCGCTGCACGGCGCTGCTCTCTGGCCGTCGTGGCCAGCGAGGACCAATACGTCGCGCGTTTACCTCTTCTCACGAGCACGCCAAACAGGAAGCCGTCGTCATGGTTTGTCAAGCCCTCGTTCTCGATGTCGATGAACACTTCTACCTTCTCAGGCGCTGGGATTTCCACTCTTCCGACGAGTCGCGCGTCGCCCGTATCAATCGCTCGGGCTCGTTCGATAAGTAGTCGGACCCGCCCCGGGTCCGGGAACCCGCCCGTGCCGACAATTGCATCTGGGGTTCTCCTGGCGAGATCAGAAACCGAGTGAATCTCAAGCCGCTCGAGCGTCGCCAACTGTTCCTTGCGCAGCCCAGGCAGTAGAGTCAGATGCTTCAACCGTTCTGCGTCGGTCGTGCATGCACGATTGAACTCACAGTTGCGGCAACGCGATGCCAACTGAGTGCCCGGATCCCTTCCGTCGCCCAGCACCATAGATAGGTCTGCGATCGTCGACAGAACCCGTTGCTCGTGATCCGTCGTCCGATGATATTCGACACGCCCGAACTCGCGCAAGAGTTTGAAATCCGGTCGCGTCCCCTGAATTTTCTCAAGAAGGAGGCAGTAGTAGGCCACGGGGACGATTTGAATGTCACGTGAGGCCCTCCGCCCAGCCTTCGCATCGTCTGCGGAATAGTACCAGTTGCCGAACGCGGAAGCACCGGGCTTACGAACCAGCCAGTCTGGAGCACCCCACCACTCCGGATTGCCCATGCTGGTCCTCCAACGGAGAACACCTTGATATATCTTCGGTTCGCCGCGCCGCATCGCCGCCAGGGTCCATTCGGCCTGTTCAGGCAATCGTGCGCCGCTTGGTGGCGACGCCGTCGCGGGATGCCGGGCCAACCCGACCGCGGCCTCGTGTGCCAAACCAAGGTCCAGGTCGCTGGCGATGACGGCAGCCTGTTCTCGCGGCAGATCTTGCGCATCAAACGGCCGGTAGGTACGCATGTACGGCTTGCGCGCGCAGCTCAGGTACTCCCGCAACTGCCAACCATTAATCGTATGCCATCGTCCTGACATCCAGCCTCTCCTTCGCAGACGGGGGTAGGCGGACAAGAGGTCCCATCGGCTGCGACCGTAGGCGCGATTCGTTCTGACGGTCAAGAGGCGCTTCGAAGCCTCGGAAACATTCGCATGTCGCCCAGCGGGAGAGGTGCCGTCACGTTCGCGTAGGTCCGACACACTCGACATGACCGAGCGGCGGCGGCCGCTGATCCCGGTCGACGTCCCGGGGAACAGCTCGCGTGAGTGGCGCGAGCGACACGCTGTCGCGAGGTCCTTATGCAGAGCGGCAGCGGCGTCGTCACTCGGCTGCGCCGTCGGGATGCCGAGTCGTGGAGGGGTCATGGCGTCGGCTCGCGGCCGCTCCCACCCGACGCGGCTCCCGCTCGGCACGCGCCTAGCAGGAGCGGTGTGCCTCCTGGAGAGCGGTGCCGAGGTGAATCCTGAGCCTTGCCGCTTGGCGGGAGTGGACCGCTCCTGCTCGGCTACGGACCCTTGGTCTGGGCCGGCGGCGCGGGCGGCGCGGGCGGCGCGGGCGGCGCCGGTGGAGTCGACGGCGTCTGGGTGGTGTCGGTGCTGCGCCGCGAGGGATTGATGATCTGCCGCAAGAAGCCCAGCCGGGGCTTGGTCGCGCGGACGGCGGCGGCGCGCAGGAGGGCTCCGAGGGCGAGGTGCAAGGCGAGGGTCGGCGCCTGGGTGCTGGTCGACGGCGGCGGTTTCTTCGGCCCCGGTCGGCCGACGGTCGCCCCCCGCAAGGTGGTGAGCCCACCGTCGATCAGCGGAATCATCTCCGCCAGGACTTCGTCGCCCGAGTCCTCGATGCGGGCCCTCAGCCCCTCCAGGTAGGCGATGTAGGACGGCTGCGACGGCGCGGGCAACGTCTCGATGATGTCGTGGTGCTGCTGCTTGACCTCCTGGTCGTTCGGGTCGTTGCCGTCGATCGCGGTCACCGCCCGGTCGATGACCTCTCTCCCGCTCGTGACCGCGTCGTCGAGGTTCGAGGGCGGCGGCTCGCCCTCCGGCGTCGCGTGCGCCGCGTCCGACCGCTGGCGCAGGAGATCGAGCAGGGGGATCCAGCGGACCTCCAGGTACGTCGGCACGATGCCGAGCTTGGTCGGCTGGTCCTCTTTCTCCGCCTTCGCCACTTCCAAGCCAGCGGCGACCGAGATGCGGTGGACCGCATCCTTGGCCGGCACCGGGTAGTCGGGCTTCGCGGCCAGCTTGGCCTCCGCCTGGTGCCGGAAATCGTCCGCGGCGACCTCGACCGGAGTGCGGGCGGGCGGGGTCTGCGGCGTGTCGGGAACGGTGGTCGGGGCTGCTTCCGTGGCTTCGGGGACCTTGCGGTGCGACATGGTGCCCTCCTCGGGGCGAATGCGCCGTAGTCAGCGCGGGGCAGAATCTGCTTCTAGGTCGGGCGCTCGGCCGCCGTCAAGCCCCCCGATGGGGCGGGCGTTCAGAGCCGCGAAATGAGGCCGGACAAGCCGTTCCGGCGGGCAGCGAGACGATGTCTCTCCGGCCCAAGGCTTCGAGAGCCTTCGGCCGGAGAGATCGTCTGGGCGCGTCCGAGAGATCGTCTGGGCGCGTCGAAAAGATCGTCTGGGCGCGTCGAAAAGATCGTCTGGGCGCGTCGAAAAGATCGTCTGGGCGCGTCCGAGAGATCGTCTGGGCGCGTCCGAGAGATCGTCTGGGCGCGTCGAAAAGATCGTCTGGGCTCGTCCGAGAGATCGTCTGGGCGCGTCCGAGAGATCGTCTGGGCGCGTCGAAAAGATCGTCTGGGCGCGTCGAAAAGATCGTCTGGGCGCGTCCGAGAGATCGTCTGGGCGCGTCCGAGAGATCGTCTGG
>JAJYLH010000092.1 GCA_021787845.1 Myxococcales bacterium
CGTTCCCATTTTCGATCTCTCCGAAAACGCCCTTTTCGGAGGCGCGCGAATCCGGAACGGTCGAAAAGGGGGGGTCCGGGCCGTTCCCGTTTTCGATCTCTCCGAAAACGCCCTTTTCGGAGGCGCGCGAATCTGGAACGGTCGAAAAGGGGGTTTCGGGCCGTTCCAGTTCCTCGATCTCCCGCGAAACCG
The DNA here is from genome assembly GCA_021787845.1 of Myxococcales bacterium. Classification (GTDB taxonomy): domain Bacteria; phylum Myxococcota; class Myxococcia; order Myxococcales; family JAJYLH01; genus JAJYLH01. The sequence continues at coordinate 193 of JAJYLH010000092.1, forward strand.
CCGTTTTCCGGGCGCGTGACTCGTCCGGCGCCGGCGAAACCGGCCTCCCCGAGCGATCGGGCCGCGAACGCTCGGCCGGAGATGCCCCCGCCGGCCCCGCGCCTGATCAGGCCGGCCGCTCAACCCCCGTTCCTGCGGCGCACCAGTCGCGGACGCGCGGTCGAGCTGGCCCGGCGGCCGAGGGGGCGCGCAAATTTTTTCTCGGCAGGGCCCTCGCCGCAGAATTTGCATCTCCTCGCCCCGGCCGATTCCGGCTCAAGGGCCTTCCCTCTCGGACAAGGCAGCGTCGAGACGGAGAGAAAGCAGCGGCGACTCCTGCTCCTCACGGGGGATGGCCCTGGGGGCCGAGGCGCGCGTCCCCGATTGGCATGGGGCGTGCATGTTCTGTCGGCATCCGGCTCGCCGTACGTGGTGTGCGGCCCGACCCGAATGGGAGACTCCGATGGCCATCGCCCGCAATGAGATTCACGTTCGCTCCGTCAAGTGCCTGACCGCGCTCAAGGCGCAGCCGAAGTACTTCGCCTTCATGCCCGAGCCGCTGAGGACTGCCCTGGAGTCCCTCGTCGGCCTCGTCGGTCCGGCGCTGGCCTATCTCGCGCACCAGAAGGACAAGGCGCTGGAGGAGCGGCTCACCGCCGCCGAGACCGTCATCGAGAACTCGCGCGACCTGGCGATGCAGATCCAGGACGGCATCCGGTACCAGTACCGGCACCATCCCGACGAGCTGCGTAAGCTCGCTCCGCTCAACTGCGGTACGGATGCGGCGGAAACCGGCGTGCGCCTCGCGACCCTGGCTCGGGAGCTGCCGGGCTGCACGCCCGCGTTCGTGTGGTTGCCGGGGGAACACGTCACCCTCGCCGCCGTGAAGAAGCAGATCGAGCTGCACGGGCCGGCGGCGGAGGTCGAGGCCGCGTGCGGCGCCCAACTCAAAGGCGCGCTCAAGACCCTGCGCGAGCAGCGGCCGGTCGCGCACAAGCTCTGGGATTCCGAAGGCCTGGGCTTGGAGGGGTGGGTCATCGCGATCATCCCGAAGAACGAGCAGTTCGCCTTCGGCCTCGAGCGGCGGAAGCTGCCCCGCGCCGCCAAGCCCACGCCCCCGAACACGAACCCGCCCCCGGCGCCGCAGAACCCACCCCCTGCCCCGGCTCCGGCTCCGGCTCCGGTGACGACCGCCCCGGCTACTCCCGCGACCCCGGCGCCGGCGCCGGCATCGCCCGCCCCGACCGCGACGCCCCCCGCGACCCCGCCGGGTTCGACGCCGCATCCGTGAGCGGTGCGGGCAGGCCGGGAGAGGCTCGTCTCGGCGCAGGCCCGCGCGCCGAGCTTGACGCTCTCAGGCATGGCTGGGTTATCATCCGTCATGGCGCGGGCTGACGCCCGCAAGCCAAGCTCGGCGTGGGAACTGATCGGGACCATGGCAGGTACGTCCTCGCCCGTGAGCGTCTGAGAGTTTGCCATGAAGAGGCATCTCCTTCGTTCAGGTTCAGCGCGGGCTCTTCTCCCGTGGCACGGGCGTCCTCGCCCGTGTGCGCTTGGAGATCTGCCATGCCGGCGGTTCGGCTGGGCTTCCACGGGCGAGGACGCCCGTGCCCCAAGAAAATGGGAGCCGGGCTCCAACCTGAACGAAGCCGATACCCCCTTTGCCATGTCAGCGGATTCGGCAGGGCTGGAGGTCCGATGCATCGCCTCGTTGCACTCCTGATCGCGGTGGCCGCCTGCAGCGCGCCGACGAACCCGCGTTCGAACGATGGGGGGTCGAGCGATGCCGGCTCGAACGACGCGGGCACGACCGCGGTGACCTACCGATTCGCCGGACCCTCGGCGACGGTGACATTCTCCGCGGGCGCCAACGCGAGCTCCGAGCTGGCAGCGACTTCCACCTATCCGGCCACCTCGACGTTCTCGTTCATCGGCGCGAGCGCGGGCGGCAGCATCGTCATCGCGGAGGCTTTCGACGGCGCGCTCGGAGGTCCCGAGGACGTGTCGCCCCCCGTGCCGGCCGCGGGCAGCACCCAATCGATGACGACGAACCCGATGCTCTACTTCTCGTTCCACAACCCCGGTCCGGTCGCGCTTGGCGTGGACAGCGCGTCGCTCTCCTTTTCCACCGATGCCTCTTCGATTTTCGGGACTTTCTTGAGCGCGGACGTCAGTTGCGAGCTCGACCTCTTCGACCTTTCCGCGAAGACCTGGAAGGCGGGCACCGTGGTGCCGTTCTCCGAAGGGACGACGTCCTTCGCCCTCGACCTCGGCGTGCGTGCTTTCCCGCCCGGCCAGACCGTCGGTGCAATCACCTGCGACTGAGGGCCGGCTCAGCGCGGGCCGTGTGGCGGGCTCGGAATCGGGTTCGCCGAAGAGATGGCGGGGGCGATCGGGGTTTGCGGTCCCATTCCGTCGCAGGCTGGAGGGTGTTGACATGGAGATGGCGTATCGAGAGCGGTGGGGGGCGGAGATCGCGAAGATGCGGCAGGTGCTCGCCCGCCTGGCGATGACGGAGGAGTGCAAGTGGGGTAAGCCGACCTACACGGTGGAGGGGAAGAACATCGTCATCATGCAGGGTTTGAAAGAGTACTTCGCGCTGGGCTTCTTTCAAGGCGCCCTCCTGAAGGACCCCCAGAAGCTCCTGGTGCAGCTCGGTCACGTGCGGGCCGGGCGAGTGATGAAGTTCACCAGCGTCGAGGAGATCACGGCGAAGGCGGCGACCATCAGGGCCTACGTGCGCGAGGCCATCGCGGTCGAGAAGGCGGGGCTGCGGGTGGAGTGGAAGAAGACCTCGGATATGCCTATTCCCGAGGAGCTGACGGAGCGGTTCCGAAAGGACCCCCGTTTCAAGCGCGCCTTCGACGCGCTGACGCCGGGGCGGCAGCGGAGCTACCTCTATCACTTCGCCGCGGCGAAGCGGGCGGCGACGCGAGTGGCGCGAATCGAAAAGGCGGTGCCGGCGATCTTCGAGGGAAGAGGGCTCCTGGACAGACGCTGAATAGGAGCGAGGTCGACCTGCGCGCGAGAGCGGCGACATCATTGCGGGCCTGTCGAGGCAGCGGCTACGATGGCGGCGGGGAGCCGGAGCGCGGGCCAGATGGATCGAGTCCTCATCACCGGTGGCAGTGGCTACGTGGGCGCTCGCGTGGTGGCGCACCTTGCGCGGCGGGGTGAGCCGCTGCGGCTCTTGGTTCACGAAGGCCCGGTGGCCGCGCCGGGGGCCGAGGTCGTTCGCGGCGATGTCCGCTATCCCCGGCCGGAGTGGTTCGAAGGCGTTCGCGCGGTGATCCATCTGGCGGCCTGTACCCGGTCGCGGCGCCCGCGCCGATACTTCGAGCACAACGCCCTGGCCACGGCCCGGCTGGTGGACGCCGTCCGGACGTTCGAGAAGCCGCCGCTCGTCGTCTTCGCGTCGAGCATCGCCGCGACCGGGCCCGGTCGTTCGCACGCCGGCGGACGCGCCGACGGCCGGCCGCGCTCGGAGCCCGTCACGAGCTACGGATTGAGCAAGCTCCTCGCGGAACGGGCGCTCGAAACCCTTCCGCGGTGGGTGGCGCTGCGTCTGCCGATGGTCTACGGAACCGGGGATCGCTCCCTGACGCTCCTGCGGCGACTCGTGCGGCTCGGGGTCGCCCCGACCTCGGCTCACCGGTTTTCGGGGATCTGCGTCGACGACGTCGCCCTGCTGATCGCCGGGCTCCTCGACCGCGCCGAGCCGCCCAACGCCGTGTGCACGGTGTCCGACGGCGAGTCCTATTCCTTCGAGGCCCTCGCCGACCACCTGGCTCGAGTCGCGCCCTTGCTCCGCGTCCCCGTCGGCCTGCCTGGCCTGGCGATTCTCGCCGGTTGGGCGTTGGGCAATCCGGACCTGGCGGCCTACGTGACTCAGGATTGGCTGCAACCGATGTCGGACGTCCTCGACTACCGTCCTCGTTTCCATCTCTACGAGCTGCTGGGCGCTGTGCGAGCGACGCGATGAGGGTCCTCCTGCTCAACCCGCCGTCGAAGGTCCCGTTGATGCGGGACTGCTTCGCCGTCACCTCCAAGTCGAGTCTCTATCTGTGGCACCCGCTCGACCTGCTCGTCCAGGCGGGCCACCTGAGCGGCCACGACCTCGCGGTGCTGGACTGCACGGCCTCCCGGCTCGGGCCGCGTGAGGCGCACGCGCGGATCGATGCGTTTCGGCCAGAGGCGGTCCTGTCCCTCGTCGGGCACCCGGTGCTGGACGAGGACCTCGCCTTCCTGGAGACCGTCAAGCGCAAGCACGGGTGCGTCGTCTTCGCCTCGGGCGACGAGACCTACGGGAAGCGGGCCGCTTTCTTGGAGGAGCACCCGTTCGTCGACGGCGTCCTCTTCGACTTCGTCTCTTCCGGGTTCAAGCGCTTCCTCGAATCGGGCGAGGTCCACGGCGCAGCCTGTCGCGTGTCCGGCCGCGTGGTGGTCGACGAGCGGGTGGACGATCTGGACTACGGCATCCCGAGGCATGAGATCTTCCCTCTCCGGCGCTACTACCTGCCCTACTGGGAGCGTCCCTTCGCGAGCGTCTACACCTCCCACGGATGCAACCAGCGGTGCTCCTTCTGCATGGTGCCGGGCCTCGGCCGGCCGCGGTTCCGGCCTCAGGAGCAGGTCATCGACGAGCTCAAACGCCTGTCGGCCCAGGGCGTCACCAACGTCTTCTTCCGCGATGCCTCCTTCAACCTCTCGGCGAAGCGGACCGAGGCCCTGTGCGGGGAGATCGCCTCGACGGTCGAGGTGCGCTTCGCGAGCTGGGTCAAGCCGCGGCCGCTCTCCGACGGCCTGGTGGCGGCGATGCGCGACGCGGGCAGCTACGTGGTCCACATCGGAATCGAGACCGGCAGCGACGCGCTCCTCGCGAAGATGGGCAAGGGCTTCACCGTCGCCGACGCGGTGCGGTGTGTCGACCTGTTCAAGGCGCACGGTATCCGGGTCGTCGGTCACTTCCTCCTCGGCCTCGAAGGCGAGTCGGAGGCGTCCATCGCGGACACGCTGGCGCTCCTGCGCGACGTGCAGCTCGACCTCGTGTCCGTCAGTATCTTCGAAGAGCGCTACGGGACTGGCGCCTCACAGAGGTCCCGCCTCTCCGATGCCGAGCTCAAGCGGCAGACCCTGCGTGCCTACCGCACCTTCTACCTCCGGCCCGGGCGGCTGCGCGACCTGCGCCGCTTCGTCGAGAGCCCGCGGCACCTGGTCCAGGCGCTCTACCGCGGATCCTCCTACCTCGGGCACCTGCGGCTCTATCCGCGCTTCGCTGCGCTGAGGGGCGCGAGCCCAAACCAGTAGGATGGACAGTCCCGTCGAGCGCAGCTCTTCGCGCTCGGCGGGCTGTCCGTCCGAGAGCGATCGCTTCGGATCTTCAGGACGACTCGAGGGGCATCGGCCATCGTCACATGCATGCCTATCCGGTTGATGCACTTGGAGCCGGACACGTGAGTGTCCGGGTCAGATGCGCCTTCCCGGGCCAACCCGGGCACTGACGTGCCCGGCTCCAGGAGCAGGCAAGTGCGTCAACCGGATAGGCATGGTCTAATGCATTCGCTCTGGAACGACGGGCAGCCCGAAGCCCTACGGGCTTCGGGACTGCCCATCCTACTGATCGTTGCGCAAGTAGCTGCACCCCAGATGGGACTTGGTGCAAGCACTTTCGAAACGATTGATTACTGTCTGGATACCCAGCCGACCGCCCCGGCCTTCAGCTCTCGTACCAGGACGGCTTCCAGAGCTTGTTGACGCCGGCGAAGCCCTCGAACTTCTCCTTGCCTGTGACATGGTTCAGCGCCTGCATCGCCATCACCCGACCGATGGAGAAAGCGAACCACCAGTGCAGCCGCCGCCGCACCGGGTGGGGCGAGAGCATCCGGCTCAGGTATCGCAGCGGCTTCTTCTGCACGAAGTTCGCTTGGCACCACGTCGTCCAGTGCGCCACCTCGGCCCGACTCAGGTGCTCGGTCGGCATCACCGGGTAGAACATGTCGTAGTTGGAGAAGTTCGTCTCTTCCAGCCAGCCCATTTCCTTCGCCTGGCGGTAGAGCGGCGTCCCGGGGAACGGCGTCGAGGGGTGGAAGGCGGCGAAGTCCACGTCGCAGGCGTACGCGAAATCCAACAAGCGCTGGATGTCCTCCGCCGTGTCCGAGCGGATTCCCGTCATGAACGTCCCCTGCCGAAACACCTCCGGATAGTGGTCCCGCAGGAGGTGGAACGCCTCCTCCGCCTTGTCCTCGGAATACCGGTGCTTGTTGAGCCACTCGAGGGCGCTCGGCTGCGAACGCTCCACCCCCACCAGCACGTGACGCAGGCCCGCGTCGACCATCTTGCGCAGCGTCCCGGTCCGGTGCTGGCGCGGGAGCAGGTCATAGCGGACGAACGCCCACCACCCGAGCTTGTATCCGCGCTCGATGATCCCATCGCAGAACGCGTTGAGCCACTTGTCGTCCAGGTTCCACGTCGCGTCCACCCAGAAGAGGTAACGGACTCCGAACTGTTGGTAGAGGATGTCCACCTCCTTCAACACCGTGTCGACCGACTTGCTCCGGTACCAGGGCTCGTCGTGCGTCACCCCGGCGTCGTCCATCTCGTGCTTGTTCTCCATCGCGATCCAGGAGCAGAACGAGCAGGTGTCGGTGCATCCCCGGCCCCGCTGGATGGTCGCCGCACGCGGCCACAGCATCCCGAACGGCGAGTAGCGCTTGATCGGCATCAGGTCGAAGGCCGGCGGAGGAAGCTCGTCGAGGTCCGCCAGCGCGGGTGCGAGCTTGGTGAACCGCATCGGGCCGTCCTGGCCGTCGAGCCAGCACAGGCTCAGCATGTCCTCCGGACCACCGCCCTCCCGCGCCACCTTGAGGAAATGCTCCAGCGCCACCTCGCCCTCGAAACGGAGCACGTAGTCGATGGCCTTGCACGTCCGCAGCGCCCATTCCGGCTCGTGGGTGAAGATGTGTCCCCCCGCGATCGTGACGACGTCCGGCCACGCCTTCTTCGCCACCTCGAACGCCCGCAGGGCGTCGTTCGCGTACACGACCTTCTCCCCGATGCCCACCACGTCGGGACGGCGCCGCCGGATCTCGCGTTCCAGGGACTGGTACCCCACCTGCTCGACGCAGCAATCCAGGATCTCGACATCCACGAAGTCGAGGCGCTTGCGGATCCACGCCGCCAGGGTCGGATAGTTCAGCGGCACCAGGAAGTTGTCCGACTGGTTGATGATCGGCCAGTAGTGGTGCGGCGGACGCACGAACAGCACCTTGATGCGCGCCTTGCCCGCCAGCTTCTTCATCGCGTCGGACATGCGATCCACCTTTCGTCGTCACGAAGCGAGACAGCCAACTTCGCCCGCCTCGGCGCAAGACTCTAGGCGACCTGCCGTCGCGCAGTCAATCCCACATCGGGGCCTGCCGCGGCGCGAGGGATGAAAACCAAGGTCGTCGAGTCGGAGCGCCGCCAGGGCGTTCGGGTGTGGCTTCCGCCAGTAGGATGGGCAGTCCGCGGAATCGCAAGGCGATTCCCGGCTGCCCGTCGTTCCAGAGCGAATGTGTGTAGGGGCGGGCCGATGCCGCTCGAGTCGTCTTGAAGATCCCGAACGATCGCTCTCGGACGGACAGCCCGCCGAGCGCGAAGAGCCGCGCCCGACGGGGACTGTCCATCCTACTGTGCAAGGCCATGCCTCCATGGGCATGGACGCCCGAGCCACCGCGGCACGCTTCAGGTCTCGGGCAGCTTGCCTTCGACCGAGAGTTGCCAGCGCAGGTCGTTTCCCCAGTCGCGGTCGGGCTGTTCCCGGCGGTCGTGCTGGACGTGCGCGCGCATGCGGGCGAGGTCGGCGTAGTGGAGTCCCGCGGAGCTGTGCCGGTCGGCGTCGAGCCCGTGGCGTTCCCAGATGTCTAAGACCTTCGCCGTCGCCGACAGGTGCCAGGCGGCGGTCGGGGTCTGGAAACCCTCCAGCGCCGAGCTCGCCGCGGGGCTGAACGGAATCGGCACCCCGAAGATGCCGCGCTCGGCCATCCACTCGACGCCCGCGAGATGCGACTTCATCGGCTCCAGGCCTGCGACGAGCACCGAGGCGGCGTTGCCCTTGCCGAAGACCCGCGCCGCGTGCTCCAACGACGCGAGCCACTTCTCTTGCGTCATCAGACCCGCCTTGCCCGGCACCATCCCCGGCCAGAGCTTGGCGTCGAAGATCTCCGCGTTGAACGCGACGCCCTCCCAGCCCGCCTCCTTGAGCGCGTCGATGTCCTCGATTTTCGGCGGCGGCGCGAGCACCGCCTGGCTGCCGCGAATGGTCTTCGTGCCCAGCCGCTCCTGCATCGCCCGGCCGACTTCGAGGAAGTAGTCCAGCTCGACCTGTCCCGGCAGCACCCCGCCGGTCACCTGCATCTCGGTCGCGAGGCCTTCGCCATACGCCGCCTCGACCACCTCGGCGATCTCGAGCGGCGAAGCGGAGAAATGATCCTTGTAACGTCGCGGCAACAGCGGCCGGTCGGAGATGATGCCGCAGAAGAGGCACGGCGTCTTGTCGGAGAAGAATTTGCAGTAGGCGTTGAACTCGAAGAGCACCTGCCGCCGGAGGCGATGCACGCCGACGTGGCGCATCGGGATGCCGGTCGAGGTGTCGCGCGAATACCATCCGGGCCGCGGCTCGTAGTCGACCGGGAAGAGGCGGAGCTCGTCGAGGTAGAGGTAGAGCTGTCCGGCGTCGCGCTTGAGCAGGAAGGGCGAACGGTCCTCGATGGTCAGCGGCAGGAAGAGGCCGTGTGGCATCAGGATGCCGTGAGGCACCGGCCGGGTGCGCGAGCGGCGCGCGTCGGGATCGTAATGCCGCTGGCCGAGATCTTCCTTGAACCGCGTGCCCACGCCGTCGAACGCGGACTCGTCGAGCCGGACGCCGGTCATGAACAGCGCGCTCTTGAAGAGGAACACCTCGCCCTCGCCGTAGACCCGCTCGGCGATGCCCGGGTGCGACGCGATCTTGCCCACGACCGACATCAGCCGCGAGTCGCCCGTGCCGATGGCCGCCTTGACCTTGCTCTCGATGTTCTTCTGCAACAGGCTGACGAGACCCATGGCCGCCTCCACATGCCCACGCGACGCCCCATCCCGGCGAAGCGGCGAGAGTCTATCGCGCCGAGGTGCGAAGCGCCAGAGACAGGTCCGCGATCGGGGTGTCGCGAATCGGCGGCGAGGTCGACCGGGCGGAACGCCGGTCACACTCGTCGACTGGCAGGATCATCCCTGGGACGTGGCGCTCGTGGGTTCTGACCTCTACTGGTCGGTCAGCACCTTCGTCTCGTTCCTTGCCCCGTATCCTCGGACACCCGACAGCGCCATCGAGCGGCTGAGCTTGCCGTGAACATCCGGTCGCGCGGGTGAGCGGACCGTCACCAGTTTGCGCAGTTGCGCGGACGCGGGCTCGCGGTTACCGACAACCGATGGACCGACCGACTTGGAACGAGCTGTACCAGTCAGGCGAAGCGCTTCCGTGGGACACCGGCGAGCCGGACCGCCATCTCGTCGCGTTCTGGAAGAGCGAGAAGCAGCGGGCACGCCGGTTGCTCGAGGTCGGCTGCGGCACCGGCACGAACTGCGTGTGGCTCGCGCGGCAGGGGTCCGAGGTGCTGGGCCTGGACGTGTCCGCCGCGGCCGTCGAGCGGGCCCGCGAACGGCAGGCGCACAGCGGCGTCACCGCCCGATTCAAGGCCGCCGACTTCCTGCGCGACGACCTCGACGAGCCCCCGTTCGACCTGGTCTTCGACCGCGGATGCTTCCACGTCTTCGATGCCGCCGAGGATCGCATCGCGTTCGTCCGCAACGTCGCGCGGCTGCTCGGTCCGAGCGGGCGGTGGCTGAGCCTCATCGGCTCCACCGAGGGGGCGCCGCGCGAGGTCGGTCCGCCGCGCCGGTCGGCCCGCGAGGTCGTCGACGCCATCGAGCCGGCCCTGCGCATCGTCGAGCTGCGCGCGGTCGAGTTCGACGCGCGCTCGCCCGAGGCGCCCGCGGCCTGGCTCTGCCTGAGCGCCCGCCGCGACATCGCCGCGCAGCCCTCGACCGACTTTGGCGGCCGCGAGTAGGCCAGAGCGTTCCGGGCCCCGCGGGTTGGCAGGGTCGCGCGGCTCGGCGTGGCTGCCGCCGTCTGATCAGACTGATCGGTCGGATCGGACCGATCGGTCTGATCGTCGCCAACGGGTTCGCACCGGGCGACGCGATCCCGCCGCCGCTGCCGAGTTGCCGTAGCCGCCTTCCTCAGAACGGCACGTCGTCGTCGCCGATGGGCGGCGGCTCGGGGTCTTCCGGGGGCGGGCTCCAGTGCGGGCCGCCCGGGCGGCGCTCGGTCGGCGGCGGCAGCGCGTGTCCCTGGCGCGCGAGCTCGGCCTCGATCACCGCCAGGAGCTCCCGCTCCTTGTCGTGGAACCGCGCCTTGCTCGGATCGGCGAGCGACCGCCGGGCGCCGTTCGCGTAGTACTCGAGGTCCTGCAGCGTCGCCCCCGCGATGGGCGCGCCCTTGCTGCGCCCGTAGTTCGGGAACACCATCGGCGGCCCGTACCCGCTGCGCGCCGACGGCGCCGACCGCGGCGCCTGCGCCGACGGCTCCACCGGCGTCGCCCCGATGCTCATCGCGCCGAGCGAAAGCTCGAAGCCCTCGTCCGTGCGCACCGCCGTTCCCACGCGCACCTGCTCGATGGAGCCGTCCGCCCGCTTCACCGCCACCGTCACTGGAAGTTGCTCGCTCATGGCGCCCGCTGTTCCAGCGCATCCGGGGGAAAAAGTCAACCGCCTGTTCGCCCTGCCGTCCGGCGCAGCGATTCCCGCTCGCCTATCCTCACTAGAGAGGTGTTCGCGCACGGAGCGCTCGGTCGCTCGAACAGGGGGATGCGATGTGGACACGGATGACGTTGCGCGCGCTCGGCCTCGCCGTCGCGGCGCTGGCGCTCGAGGTGGGGTGCAGCCATGCCGCCGCGGCGCAGTACCAACCGAATATCTCGATGGCGCGGCTGTCGCAGGTTCCGCCGGGCGAGCTCGGCGACGTCCACGCGCAGCAGGCCCAGCTCGACGGTGCGAGGGCGACGGCCCATCGAGCGTGGATGGCGTACCGCCAGGCGGACCGCGCGGTGAAGGTCGCCAAGGCGGACGAGAACCTGGCGAAGTCACAGCTCGAGCAGCAGAAGCAGATTTCGAAGATGTCGACCCAGCCGATCCAACCTGGCGCCGAGCAGCGCGCCGCGCGGGAGCAGGCGGCGCCCGAGACCTATCCGCCAGTCAGCAAGCTCTACGGCGCGCAGCTCAAGCTGGACGCGGCGAAGGCGAAGGTGAAGTACCTGCAGAAGTATCGCGACTACGCGAAGGCGCGGGCCGACGTGGCGGGCCGGCTGGTCGGGTACAACCAGGCGAAGCTCGACGAAGCGGTGTTCGACACGCTCGAGCGCGTGCGGCCGCAGGAGGCGGCGGGCATGAAGCATCGGGCGCCGTGGTTCGCGTCCAAGGTCGCGAGCCGGCAGGCGGATCTGGAAAACGCGCGGGCGGACATGGACCAGGAGCATGCGCAGGAGATGCAGAAGTTCGACGCCTGGCGCGCGGCGAACGACAAGCTCCCGCCGGCCGACCAGCTCGCGCCGCCGCCCGACCCGGGGACGTTGCCGGCGCTGTAGATCCGTGGGAGCCCGCTCACCCGGCATCGACCGGCGAGCGGGCCCGCTGCGGACAGATCCCAAAGTCTTCCGGACAGGTTCGGGAGTCCGGCCGTCCGTTCCATGCCTATCCGGTTGACACACTTCGCCGACGTTCCCGATGTTCCGACGTTGGAGCCGGACACGTCAGTGCCCGGGCACGGCATCCGGACCAACCCGGACACTCAACGTCCGGCTCCAAGTGTGTCAACCGGATAGGCATGGTCCGTTCCAGGATTGGACGCGCCTTCACATCGGCGCGTCGCGGTAGCGCGTGCGGGCGAGCGCGAGGAGCGCGCGAACCGCCACGAAGGCGAGCCCGGCGAGAATCGGCAGGAGCACGGGCACCACCAGTGCCGGCGCGAGGAAGGCGACGAGCGCGCCTGCGGAGAAGATGGCCGCGAGGACGCCCGTCGCGATGGCGAAACCCAGGATGGCGTTCAGGTTGCCGTTGAGCGCCTGCTGCGGGTCGGTCCAGGCGAGGTACGGGCGCCAGAGATCCATCGCCATCACCGCCGCGTCGACCAGCGCCACCGTCGGAATCGCGAGGAGCACGATGCCCGAGAGCTTCAGCGGCGAGGCGCCGAGGAACGTCATCGCGCCGAGGACGAACGCCAGCCCGACCAGCGCGTGGATGCCGCAAATCGCGAGCTTCGCGAGGACGTGCAGCGCCGGGTCGACCGGCAGCGCGCGGGCAATCCAGAAGCGTTTGCCTTCGCGGCTGATCGCCGTGCTCCCGAGCGTGCTCATCGAAGCGAAGAGCCCGGTCGCGACGGCGCCGATGATCGGCACGAGGCTACTGACGATGCCGGGGTCGGCGATCGCCTGCCGCCATTGCGCGACCATCAGCCCGCGCATCGTCGGAACGAGCAGCACGAGCCAGGCGATCATCAGAACGATGGGCATCAGCGAGTTCAGAAGGAACATCGGCGTGCGAACGACCGTCGCCCACTCGCGCCAGACGAGCGCGCGAAACGGCGAGCGCTGCGGCGCGCCAGCGGTCGCGACCTTCGTTCGCGCTCTGGTGCGCTGGCCGGTGCCCTGATCGAGCTCGACGCTCGGCAACCACCAGCGCGCGGCGAGGCCGAGGACGACCAGCAGCGCGCCCAATGAGGTCGCGACGAACGCGAAAAACCATCCGACGCGGGCGCTCATCGTCGGGGCGGCGAGACCGAGCACCGCCCAGTGAACCGGTGGCACGAACCGCGTCAGCCGCTCCGTCAGATGCGGCGCGAGATTCAGGCTGTGCACGAACAACATCGACGCGGAAGTCGGCATGGCGGTGCCCGTCGCCGCGCGATCGAGGGTGTGGGTCAGGGCGAACTGGATGCCGATGACCAGACCGACGGCGAGGAGCACCGCGACGATGCGCAACAGATCTCGCGATGGCCGGAGTCGGATGCGCATTCTGAGGGCGCTGACTCCGCTCTTCCCGAGCGCGGTCGAGGGAGCGGTCGCGCGCATCAAGAGCATGACGACGACCGCGTCGAGGGCGAGCGGCAGCACCGGCAACAGGAGGAAGACGACGAGCGCGAACGGCCAGTAGAGGAGGCCGCCCAGAAGCCATCCATAGACGACCATCGCGGGGAGCAGGAAGACGACGAGAAGCAGGTATTCGCTCGTCACGACGCGGAGGAACTTTCCGGTGACGATGGCCGCCGGGCGCAAGGGCAGCGGCAGGAGGATGCGCAGGTCGGTCGCGAAGTAGAACGCGCTCATCACGTAGAGAAAACCGAAGACGAGCGCCAGCACGGTCGCGGCCACGAACACGAGCGCGAGCGCCGCGTCGGGCTGGCCGACCTCGTTCATCCCGAGGGTGAAGGCGGCGCCGAACCCGCAGAACATCACCAGCGCCGGCGTGGTGAAGACGACGAAGAGGACCATCGGCAGCGCCGCCCGCCAGCCGGTGCGCTCGCGCGACAGCCGTCCGATGAAGTTGCGCGCCGCGAGCCGCGCCTCCAGCCGGAAGACGAGAAGCGTCTGCCGCAGCGTGCTCATGTCTCGGTCAGCTCGAGGAAGATGGACTCGAGCGATTCCCCGACGCGGCCCTGGCGCAGCTCGGCCAGGGTGCCAATCGCGAGGAGCCTGCCTTCGCGGATGATGGCGAGGCGGTCGCAGAGCTTTTCCGCGACGTCGAGGACGTGGGTGCTGAAGAAGAGCGTCCGGCCGGCTCGGACGTGCTCGGCCATCAGGCCTTTGAGCAGGTGCGCCGCGCGCGGGTCGAGGCCGACCAGCGGCTCGTCGAGAATCCAGACCGGCGGGTCGTGAACCAAGGCGCCGATGAGCGCGAGCTTCTGTTGCATCCCGTGGCTGTAGCTGCCGATGCGCGCGCCGAGGTCGGCGGCGAGCTCGAACCGTCCGGCGAGATCGTTGATGCGCGAGAGGCGAGCCTGGGCGGGCACGCGGCGGACGTCGGCGAGGAAATTCAGATACTCGAGGCCGGTCAGCCGGTCGTAGAGATCCGGGTTGTCGGGCACGAACCCGATGCGCCGCTTGGCTTCGAGCGGATCGGCGAGGACATCGACGCCATCGACGACGACCGCGCCCGCGTCCGGCCGCAAGAGGCCGACGATCATCCGCAGCGTCGTCGTCTTGCCGGCGCCGTTGTGGCCGAGAAATCCGAACACCTCGCCCGAACGGACCTCCAGCGACAGGTCGTCGACCGCCACCTTCCCGTCGAACCGCTTCGTCACCCCGCGCAGCGAAATCATCCCAAGCCTCGACCGCCCACCGGGCGCACGCAGACTACCGCGCCCGCACCGCCCACGCCAATCGACCCGATGTCCGGACCATGCCTATCCGGTTGACTGGTATCCAGGCGTCTCAGGTTCGGCTGACGCCCCCTCCCCCGCAAGGGCGCGGGAGAGGGGAGATGAGGGCGCTCGTGGCGTTGGCGTCGATCTTCATCCGGCTCCGGTCCCACGAGGCGGATGACCCTCATCGTTCGTGACGGCTCTCCTCCCCTCTCCCGCGTTCTGGGCCGGGGGAGGGGGGCCGCGGGGACGTAGGAACCTGAGATGCCTGGATACCCATCCGTCGACAAGGGTCGTGGCCGACGCGCCCGTTGGAGCCGGACACGTGAGTGTCCGGGTTGGGCAGTGCCGTTCGCCGCTCTCCGACCGTCCTGTCGCCCGATGCGAAGATCTCGACGTGCAGTTCTCGCGATCGACGAAGGCGGTGCCTGCACCCGGACACTCACGTGTCCGGCTTCCTCGTCTCGCCCGTACTAATCGTTGCGAAAGTATCTGCACCTCGCATCATCAGTCGTGGCACGGGCGTCCCCGCCCGTGTAGCCTTCGTTGTGGCTTTCACAGGCGAGGACGCCCGTGCCACGAGACCCCGACCGCAACTACTTTCGCAACGATTAATAACGCCGCGCGGCTCAAGCCGGTTGCGGACAGCAGGTGTGTGAACCGGATATGCCTGGTTAGATCTGGCTCCGCGCTGTCTCAAATGGGAATCGGAATTGGAGTTGGAGCCGGACACGCCAGGCTGGGTATCCAGACATCTCAGGTTGTCGTTCCCGCTCGCCCTGAGGCGGCCGGGCCCACGGACCTCGCTCGTTGCCACCGCCCTCGTGCCCGGCCCTCGAAGGGCCGTGAGGGCTCGGCACAG
>JAJYLH010000093.1 GCA_021787845.1 Myxococcales bacterium
GCCCCCAGCTCGAGCCCTCTGCCCCCAGCCCGAACGGTCCTGCCCCCAGCTCGAACGGTCCTGCCCCCAGCTCGAACGCTCCAACGGTGGCCGTTCGATGGGTTTCGCTTGTGCTCCACCCATCCGCCAGCTTGCCGGGGAGGGAGAACGGCGCCCGGCGGCGGCTCGCGTCAGTTCGGGACCTGGACGGCGTACTTCAAGGTCTGGTGATCGACGTCGCGGTAGCTGATGTGGACGCGCCCGCGCGGCCCGAGGGCGAGCGACGAGTACTGTCCAACGGTCGCCGAGGAGTCCACGGTCTCCAGGTGCCATCCCGCGTCATCGTGCATCGCGTATTTGAGCGCGCCCTGCCCGAGGTAGCTCACGTGCAGCCGGCCCCAGCGGTCGATCTCGAGCGAGCTGAACTCGCCGCCGTCGCTGCCGTCGACCAGCTCCTTCTGCCATCCGTTCGCGGTCTTGACCGCGTGCCAGAGCTGGTAGGACGGCGTCACGCCGGTCCCGACGTCGTGCGTGTAGGTGATGTGCGGCCGCCCCCGATCGTCGAGCGCGATGGACGTGTACTCCGCGACCGTCCCGGAGTTGCCGTCGTCCACGGTTTCCGTCGTCCAGTTTCCGCCGCGCTCGACCGCGTGCTTCAAGGCGTAGTTCGTCGAGTCCACGTACGACACGTGGACCGAGCCGTCCGCGCCGACCGCAATCGCCGTGTACGACCCGACGTCGTTCCCGCCGCCCGGGTCGACCGTCGTGATCTTGAGCGCCGTGGGATCGCCGGAGGCGACTTTCAGCGTGCCCTGGTCCACGTCGTAGTAGCTGACGAGCACCTGAGGCCCGCTGGAGGTCGATTCCACGGCGATGGCGCTGTCGGCGAACGTTCCTTCATCGATCGACCCGCTCCACCAGGCGCTCCCGTTTCGGGTCGCGAGCTTCAAGACCTTGTTCGGGAGGTCGAAGTAGCTGATGTACGGGCGGCCGTCGGCGCCGAGCGCGAGCGCCGAGTACTGCCCGACGTTGCCCTCCGTCGCCACTGGCTCGATGGACCAGCCGTCCGCCGCCGCCTTGATCGCATAGTCGAGGTCGCCCGTCGTGTTGTCGTAGAAGCTGATGCGGGGAGCGCCGTCGGGCCCGAGCGCGAGGGAGGAGAACTCGCCGACGTCGTCGGTCTGATCGACGACCTCGACGTTCCAGGTCCACGACGTCAGAGGCGACCCGGCGTCGGACGACCCCGCGTCGGGGCTGCCCGCGTCCCCGCCGCCGTCGGCGAGAGGAGCGCCCGCGTCGCGCCCGGACCCGTTCGAGGGCGTTTTCGACGACGGGCAGGCCGCCAAGAGACACGCCAGCGGCAGGAGACCGACGACCTTCTTCATGCTCATGCGAACCTCCAGGTTGCGACCGGCCGGCACCTTGCGCCGAAAACAACCGGGCGTCAACAGGTTCCTCGCGGCCAGGGGTCGGTCCCGCTCCACCCGCCCTGCCTTCTCGTCCCTTGCCGTCGCGTCCGACGATCGGACTGATCGGTCCGATCCGACCGATCGGTCCGATCGGACGGCGTTGAACCGCACTGCCGTAGGATAGGCGAGCGCAAGCGTAGCTCATCGTCGTGCGGCGATCGGTGGAGCGATGGGCTCCGCCCATCCTACCTCCTGCCGATCTTTCCCCTTGACCTCGTGATCGGCCTGTGCCTAGGCTCCGGCCCATGACCAGCTCCCATCGTTGTCCAGGACGCCGCAGTGGTCTGCCGTTGGTCGTCGTGCTCGGGCTGGCGGTCGGGGCGCTCCCCGGCCGGGCCTTTGGCCGCGAGGTTCCCACCGGGCTGCGGCCGAGCGTCGAGGCGGCCATCGCGAGGGTCCGTCCGGCGCTGGTCCGCATCCGCGTCGTCTCCGCGCGCTTCCAGCAGGGGCGGGAAATCCGGTTCCAGGAGGTCGGCAGCGGCGCCATCATCAGCCCCGACGGCTACGTCATCACCAACCATCACGTCGCCGGGCACGCGGTCCGGATGCTCTGCACGCTCTGGAACCGGGAGGAAGTCGACGCGAAGCTCGTCGCCACCGACCCCTTGACCGACATCTCCGTCATCAAGCTCGAGCCGCGGGCGCATCGGACCTTCCTCGCGGCGGCGTTCGGCGACTCTTCGAAGCTGCGCGTCGGCGACTACGTGCTCGCGATGGGGAGCCCGATGGCGCTGTCGCAGTCGGTCACCCTGGGCATCGTCAGCAACACCGAGATGACGATGCCGAAGTTCTGGGGCGACTTCGGGAAGTTCACGCTCGACGGCGAGGACGTGGGCTCGCTGGTCCGCTGGATTGGCCACGACGCGGCGATCTACGGAGGCAACTCGGGCGGACCTCTCGTCAACCTGCGCGGCGAGATCGTGGGCATCAACGAGATCAGCTTCGGGCTCGCCGGCGCCATCCCGGGCAACCTCGCCAAGCGCGTCGCCGAACAGCTCATCGCGCATGGCGTGGTCGAGCGGAGCTGGCTCGGCGTGAGCCCCGAGCCGCGGCTGCGGCATACCGACGAGAGGCGCGGGGTGCTCGTCGGCGGCGTGCTGGCCGGCTCTCCGGCGAGCAAAGCGGGAATCCGGGCGGGCGACTTGCTCCTGAAGCTGAACGGCCACCCGACCGACGTGCGGTTCAACGAGCAGATGCCGGACTTCATGAGACTCGCGGCGAGCCTGCCCATCGGGAAGAAGGTGAGCGCGGAGATTCTCCGCGGCGGGCACCGGAAGACGGTCTGGCTCGTGCCGCGGGAGCGCGGCCTCGTCTTCCGCCCGGAGCACGCGTTCGAGAAGTGGGGACTGACCGGCCGCGACTTCTCCTTCCTCCTCGCGGAGGAGATGAAACGCAAGACGCTCGACGGCGTGCTGATCACTTCGGTCAATCCGGGGGGCCCCGCGGGGGAGGCGAGACCGCCGATGCAGTCCCAGGACGTGCTCGTCGCGGTCAACGGAACGCCCGTGCACAGCGTCCACGACCTCGTCGACCTGACTCGGAAGCTGACGAAGGGCAAGACGGACCCGGTGCCGGTCCTCGCCGTCTTCGAACGCAAGGCGGTCCGCTACCTCGCGGTCGTGCAGGTGGGCGAACAGGAGCTGACGGATCCCGGTCTGGAGATCGCCAAAGCCTGGCTGCCGGTGGAAACCGAAGTCATCAGCCGCAGCCTCGCCGAGCAGATGGGCACCCCGGACCTGACCGGCTTCTACCTGACGCGCGTCTATCCCGGAACCACCGCCGCCAAGGCGGGACTGAAGCCAGGGGACTTCGTCCTCGCGGTCGATCAGCAGAAGCTCACCGCCGCCGACTCCGGCGACGAGGACGAGCTCTCCGCCCTGATTCGTCAGTACGACATCGGCACCACCGTCCACCTGAGCGTCCTGCGCGGCCACGAACGGATGGACGTCCCGGTCACGCTCGAACGCTCACCGCGTCTGGCACGCGAGATGAAGAAGTACCGCGACCATCAGTTCGATTTCACCGCGCGCGACGTCTCCTTCTTCGATGCCGCCGAACAGCAATGGGACCCGCATCAGAAGGGCGCGCTGGTCGCCGACGTGCAACCCGGAAGCTGGGCCGAGCTCGGCTCGCTCTACGTCGACGACTTGATCGAACAGGTCGACGGGCATCCGATCGCCTCCTCCGCCGACCTGAAGACCCAGATGGACCGCGTGAAGAAGACCAAGCCGTCCAAGGTGATCTTCAAAGTGCTCCGCGGCATCACCACCGTCTATTTGGAGCTCGAACCCGAATGGAAGCGATGATGATTCAAGCCAAAGGGATGTCCGGCTGGCTCGAGTCGTCGGTGAGTCGGCCTCACCCCCCGCCGCGCGCCCCCAGCGATGATCAGACCGATCGGTCGGATCGGTCCGATCGGTCCGATCTGCGGTCACGACGCGCGGTATTAGTCGTTGCGAAAGTATCTGCACCTCGCTTCATCAGTCGTGGCATGGGCGTCCCCGCCCGTGTAGCCTTCGTTGTGGCTTTCACAGGCGAGGACGCCTGTGCCACGAGATTCCGATGCGGCAAGGACGCAGGCGGCCAAGGCAAGTGCTTCAACCGGACCGGCACGTTTCAACCCAAGGGAGACACCATGCGCGACGCCAGAGACAGCTCCTCGAACGTGAATGACGGTCGTCAACCCGCTTTGCCGCCGGTGTTGGAGGCAGTCAGGCCATCGCCGCGGGCTCGCCCGAGGCGCGTCGCGCCGGCGGTTCTGGCGCTCGCGGCCGGGTTGATCGTCGGCGTGTACGCCTCGACCGGCCGGTGCAGTCCGATCATCGACCAGGGTCGCCAGGTGTTCCAGAAGTACAGCCACGCCGTGGTCACCGTCGAGATCGCGGTCAAGACGACCTTCATGGAGGGCGGTCAGAACTCGCCGGGGCGCGAGATGCGCCGCGACCTCACCGGAACGGTCATCGATCCGTCCGGGCTCACGGTGCTGTCGCTGTCGGAGCTCGACCCGATGAGCATGTACCGCCGCTTCATGCCCGTGGACGCCAGGTTCAAGATGAACACCCAGATCAGCGACGTGAAGCTGCTGCTCTCTGACGACACCGAGCTGCCGGCGGAAGTCGTGCTGCGGGATCAGGATCTGGACCTGGCCTTCATCCGGCCGAAGACCAAGCCAGCCAAGCCGCTCACGGCGGTCGATCTGCACGACGCCGGCACCGCCCAGCTTCTCGACGAGGTCATCGCCATCAACCGTTTGGGGCGGGCGGTCGATCGCGCCTACTCGGCCGCGATAGAGCACATCGCCGCCGTGGTGCACCAGCCGCGGCTGTTCTACGTTCCGGATTCCACCATGACCGCGACCGGCATGGGCTCGCCCGTGTTCCTGCCGACCGGGAAGCTGCTCGGAGTGGTCGTCATGCGCGTGATCGGGGGCAGGAACGGCAGCATGTCAGAGATCATCGTGCCCGCCAAGGACATCCTGAAGGGCGCCCAACAGGTGCCCCAAGCGGGCGGGACGGTCAAGCCGTGACCGGCTTCCCTGTTCGACCCGCGAGGTTTCGCATGTCCGGTCGCCTGCGATCGCTTCCCGCCGTCGGCCTCCTCGCCGCCGTTCTCGTGGCAACCGCCTGCGGCGGCGCGAGTCCGTCGGACCGGTCGGGCACCGGCAGCTCGTCCGGCTCCGGCGCGACCATCCCGAGCTGCGCCAACACGCCGCCCGACCAGACCGTCTCCGAGCCCTGCTGCGCATCGTACGGCGTCGACGCCTGCGGCGCCGGGCTCTTCTGCGCCGCGTTCGACGGCCGCAAGTACCCGACCTGCTATCCGCTCCACTCCAGACAGTCGCTCGAGGCCTGCACCGCCGACGACCAGTGCGCTCTGGGAAGCTGCAACACCGCGACCGGCTTCTGTCGAAGCAGCGCCTACGAGCCCTGCACCGCGGCGACCGGCTGCGTGCAGCCCGACCAGCACTGCGTGAGCGCCTGTCCGGACATGTCCGGCCACGTCGACTGCAGCTCGTCGCTCTGCGACACCAGCACCTGCGTCGACGAGTGCCTCTTGAGCCAATGAACCGCGAGGGCTGGCGGTCGGGCCACCCGGGACGGTGGCGCGCCATCGGCCCGTCGCTTGCGCCAATCGGACCGATCGGACCGATCCGACCGATCGGTCTGATCGCCGCCAGGCAGGCGCGCGCGAGCGATTTGACACGCCCGCGGCCGGTGGACTAGGGTGCGCGCCCGGCTCCAGATGTTGGAGGGGCCCGCATGGAATCCACAGCCGCTGCTTGCCGGGTTGACCGCGCCAGACCGCGTGGAGAACACCGCTCATTCCGAGCGCAGCCGACGGACGAGCGCGGCGCCGTCCGAACCGCCCGTCCTTCGACTGCGCTCAGGACGAGCGGGCAGGAGCCCGATCGCGGTGCCCTCGACCGCGTCAGGACGAGCGGCCAGGAACCCGATCGGGGTGCCCTCGACCGCCTCGACGACCGCACGACCACCTCGGTCCCGCCGACGGGACACGCACAGGAGAGCTGAAAATGCTGACCGAGTTCCGGAACGAATCGCTCCTCGACTTCACCCAGCCGGAGGTCAGGGCGCGCCAGCTCGCGGCGTTCGCCGAGGTCGAGCGGCATCTCGGCGAGAAGCATCCGCTCGTCATCGGCGGGGAGCGGATCGAGACCGAGGCCACATTCAAGTCGCTCAACCCGGCGCAGCCGGAGCAGGTGGTCGGCGTCTTCAGCAAGGCCGACGATGGCGACATCGAGCGTGCGGTGGAGGCGGGGGAGCGGGCGTTCGCGACCTGGCGCTGGATGCCGTGGCGCGAGAGGGCAGCGCTGCTCCTGCGGACCGCCCAGCTCATGCGCGAGCAGCGCTACGAGCTGAACGCGACGATGGTCCTCGAGGTCGGCAAGTCCTGGCCCGAGGCGGACGCGGACCTCGCCGAGGCCATCGACTTCTGCGAGTTCTACGCCCGCGAGGGGCTCCGCCTCGCCAAGCCGCAGCCGCTCACGCCCTATCCCGGCGAGCTGGCCGAGCTCAAGTACATCCCGCTCGGCGTCGGGGTGGTCATCCCGCCGTGGAACTTCCCGGCCGCCATCCTCTGCGGGATGACCACCGCGGCCGTCGTCGCGGGCAACTCGGTCATCCTCAAGCCGTCGTCGGACGCGCCGCTCATCGCCTGGCGCTTCTTCCGCATCCTCGAAGAGGCGGGCATGCCGCCGGGGGTCGTCAACTTCCTCACCGGCTCGGGCGGCATCGCCGGCGAAGGCGCCGCGCGGCACCCGCGAACCCGGTTCATCGCCTTCACCGGCTCGAAGGCGGTCGGGCTCTGGCTCAACCAGGTCACCGCCGAGGCCGCGATCGGCCAGCCCTGGATCAAGCGCGCCGTCCTCGAGATGGGCGGCAAGGACTTCATCATCGTCGATTCCGGGGCGAACCTCGACCAGGCGGTCGATGGCGTCGTGCGCTCGGCGTTCGGCTTCCAAGGCCAGAAGTGCTCCGCCTGCTCGCGCGCCATCGTCGATGCCGAGGTCTACGACGACTTCCTCGCGCGCCTCAAGCCGCGCGTCGAGGCGATCACCGTCGGCCCGCCGCGCGATCCCGCGAACTGGATGGGCCCGGTCGTCAACCAGCGCGCGCTCGAGGACCACCTCGGGTACATCGAGACGGGCAGGAAGGAGGCGCGTCTCGTCGCCGGCGGCGAGCGCGCGCCGGGCGATGGCTACTTCCTCCGGCCGACCGTCTTCGCCGACGTCCCTTCGACCGCGCGCCTCTTCCGCGAGGAAATCTTCGGGCCGGTGTTGGCCGTCACCCGGGCCAACGACTTCGAGCACGCAGTCGACCTCGCGAACGACACGGAGTACGGCCTGACCGGCGGGCTCTACAGCAGGAACCGTGACCGCCTCGCCCGCGCCAAGCGCCAGCTCCACTGCGGCAACCTCTACCTGAACCGGAAGATCACCGGGGCGCTGGTCGGAGTCCATCCGTTCGGCGGCTTCAACATGAGCGGCACCGACTCGAAGGCGGGCGGCCGCGACTACCTGCTCCTGTTCACCCAGGCGAAGTCCATTTCGGAGGCTCTGCGATGACCCGTTCCGAAGAGATCATGGCGCTGACCGACCGGTACGGAGCCCACAACTACAAGCCGCTGCCGGTGGTCATCGACAAGGCGGAAGGCATCTGGGTCTGGGACTGCGAGGGCAACAAGTATCTGGACTTCCTCTCCTGCTACTCCGCGCTGAACCACGGGCACCGCCACCCCGCCATCGTCGCGGCCCTCAAGGCGCAAGCCGACAAGGTGACCGTCACCTCGCGGGCCTTCCACAACACCGAGCTCGGGCCGTTCAGCGCCGAGCTCTGCCGTCTGTGCGGTCCGGGCATGGAGATGGTCCTGCCGATGAACTCTGGCGCGGAGGCGGTGGAGACCGCGCTCAAGGCCGCGCGCAAGTGGGGCTACCAGAAGAAGGGCATCCCCGCCGGCCGAGCGGAGATCATCGCCTGCGCGGACAACTTCCACGGGCGCACCATCAGCATCGTCTCGTTCTCGACCGAGCCCGATTACCGGGCCGACTTCGGTCCGTACACGCCGGGGTTTGAGACGATTCCCTACGGCGACGCGGCCGCGCTCGATCGGGCGATCACGCCGAACACCGCGGCGTTCCTCGTCGAGCCGATCCAGGGCGAGGCGGGCGTGCGCGTGCCGCCGCGGGGCTTCCTCGCCGCCGCGCGCGCGCTGTGCACCGAGCGCAACGTGCTCTTCATGGCCGACGAAATCCAGACCGGCCTCGGCCGCACCGGGAAGTTGTTCGCCTGCGATCACGAAGGCGTGCGGCCCGACGTGTACATCCTCGGCAAGGCGCTCGGCGGCGGCGTCTATCCCGTGTCGGCGGTGGTCGCGTCGGAGTCGGTTCTCGGCGTCTTCAAACCGGGCGAGCACGGCTCCACCTTCGGCGGCAATCCCCTCGGGGCCGCGGTGGCGCGGGTCGCGATGAAGGTCCTGGTCGAGGAGCGCCTCGCCGAACGCGCGGCCGAGCTGGGCGACTACTTCATGAGCCGCCTGCGACGCATCCCCAGCAAGCATGTCAAGGAGGTGCGCGGCCGCGGGCTGCTGATCGGAGTCGAGCTCCACCCCGAAGCCGGCGGCGCCCGCCGCTTCTGCGAGGCGCTGCAAGCCGAGGGTCTACTGTGCAAGGAAACCCATACCCACGTCATCCGCTTCGCCCCGCCGCTCGTCATCGGCAAGGACGACATCGACTGGGCGCTCGAACGCATCGCGCGAGTCCTCTCGCGATAGGTGATTCACATGACCCGCACCAAGATTCTCATCCTCGGAGCCGCCGGACGCGACTTCCACAACTTCAACGTCTACTTCCGCGGCCGCGACGAGTACGAGGTCGTCGGCTTCACGGCGACGCAGATTCCCGGCATCGAGAGCCGCCGCTACCCGCCGTCGCTCGCGGGACCGCTCTATCCCGACGGGCTACCGATCTACCCCGAGGCGGATCTCGAGCGGCTGGTGGAGAAGCACGGCGTCGACACGGTGGTGATGGCCTACTCGGACCTGAGCCATGAGAGCGTCGGCCACCTCGCCTCGCGCGCTTTGGCGGCGGGCGCAGACTTCCGGCTCCTCGGACCCAAGCACACCTTCATCGAGTCCAAGAAGCCGGTGATCGCGGTCTGCGCGGTGCGAACGGGTTGCGGCAAGTCGCAAACGGCGCGCTACATCGCGACCAAGCTGCACGAGCGGGGCCTGAAGACCGTCGCGGTCCGTCATCCGATGCCCTACGGCGACCTCGCGCGGCAGGCGGTCGAGCGGTTCGCGACCTACGAAGACCTCGACCGGTTCCAGTGCACCATCGAGGAGCGCGAGGAGTACGAGGCGCACATCGAGAATGGCACCATCGTCTTCGCCGGAGTGGACTACGAGGCGATCACGCGGGCGGCGGAGGCCGAGGCGGACGTGGTCATCTGGGATGGCGGGAACAACGACTACCCGTTCATCCGTCCGGACCTGTGGATTACCGTCGCCGACCCGCTCCGACCGGGCCACGAGCTGAGCTACCACCCGGGGGAAACGAACTTCCGCGCCGCCGACGTCATCGTCATCAACAAGGTGACCGACGCGCCCGCGGCGGACGTGCAGCTCGTCTTCGACAACGCCAAGCGGTCGAACCCGAAGGCGCAAATCGTCATGGCGGCTTCGGAACTGCGCATCGCGGACGGCGAGGCGATTCGCGAGAAGCGGGTGCTGCTGGTCGACGACGGCCCGACCATCACCCACGGCGGCATGCCCTTCGGCGCGGCCAAGGTCGCCGCCGAGCGCTACGGCGCGTCGGTGGTCGTCGACCCCAAGCCGTACGCCAAGGGGTCGATCGCGGCGACGTTCAAGAAGTACCCGCACATCAGCCGCACCCTCCCCGCGATGGGCTATTCGCCCGAGCAGATTTCCGAGCTCCAGGCGACCATCGACGCGACCGAGTGCGACCTCGTGGTCTTCGCGACGCCGATCGATCTGACGCGGCTCCTGAAGATCAACAAGCCCGCGGTGCGCGTCGGCTACGAGCTCAAGGATCTCGGCCAGCCGATCCTCGGCGACATCGTCGACCAGTTCTTGAAGCGCCGGCTCGCATAGCAGTGGTTGTCGCAGTAGGATGGGCAGTCCCGGAGCCCGTAGGGCTGCGGGCTGCCCGTCGTTCCAGAGCGAATGCGTGCAGGGGCGGGCCAATGCCGCTTGAATCGCCTGAAAGATCCGAAACGATCGCTCTCGGACGGACAGCGAAGCCGAGCGCGAAGAGCCGCGCTCGACGGGACTGTCCATCCTACTGGCTTGTAGCATGCCTATCCGGTTGACGCACACGCCCGGATGTGGGAGCCGGACACGTGTCCGGCTCCAGGTGTGTCAACCGGATAGGCATGGCTTGTCGTGCACCGCCCTTGCGTCCGGCGCGCAGATGATCTCTCATCGGCGGCCGGGAGAGGGCCATGTCCATCGCCGCGTCCGGCACGAGCATCCTGCACGCCCCGATCGTGAAGCTTTCGGGCGGCACGGTGACGCTCAGCTCGCTCATCGTCGCGGTCGCCATCGTCGTGCTGTCGGTCGTCTTCGGGCGCCTGGCGGGCAAAGCGGTTCATCGGCTCCTCGCGCGCCGGCACGTCGACGAGGGCCCTCGCTTCGCGGCGGAAAAGATCTTCCGCTACCTGGTGATGATCATCGGCGCGCTGGTCGCGCTCAGCTCCGCCGGGATCGACCTCAATGCCTTCTTCGCCGCCTCCGCGGTGCTCCTCGTCGGCTTGGGCTTCGGGCTCCAGAACATCGCCCAGAACTTCGTCTCGGGCGTCATCCTCCTCATCGAGCAACCGGTTCGCAAGGGAGATTTCGTCAAGGTCGGCGACGTGTACGGCGAGATCGCGGACATCGGCATGCGCGCGACCCGGGTGATGACCCGCGACGAGGTGATGATCATCGTTCCGAACAGCGAGCTCATCACCGGGCAGGTCGTGAACAACTCGATTCCCACGCCGGACGTTCGCATCTCCATTTCGGTCGGCGTCGCCTACGGAAGCGACATGGACCTCGTCAGGCGCACGCTCCTCGCGGTGGCCGCGGCGAACCCGAACGTGCTTTCGAAGCCGCCGCCGGAAGTCCGCTTCCTCGATTTCGGGGATTCGAGCTTGAACCTGGCCTTGCTCGTGTGGATCGGCCAACCGCGATGGGACCTGCGCACCAGCTCGGAGTTGCGCTTCGCCATCGATGCCGCCTTCCGCAAGGCGAAGATCGAGATGCCGTTCCCGCAGCGGGTCGTGACCATGGTGCCGAACGCCAAGGCCGAGCGAGCCGCATCGTAGGCGTCGCCAACAGCGGCTCTGCGCTTGGAGTGGGAATCGAAGGCGGAGCCGGACACGTCAGTGCCCGGGTGCAGGCGACATGATCCAATCGTCGGTTGGCCCGGGCAGTCGCCGCCAACGGCTCGCAACCGTGCATGAACCCGGACACCGACGCGTCCGGCTCCAATTCTGGCGGAGGTTCAGCGGATCGCGAAGGTGCTGCCCACTCTGCGCCGCCCGCACCATACCGCGCAGAACCCCAACATCGAGTTGTGCTACCTTGCGCGCCCGGCGGGCGGGACCAGCGGCGAGGCATCGATGGCGACGAATTTCCCGTACGAGAAGATGGTGTTGGTGTGCACGAAGGAGAAGCCGGACGGCGCGCCGAGCTGCATGGCGGCGGGGAGCGGCGCGGTCCTCGACGCCTTCAAGTCCGAGGTTGCGCGCGCGGGACTGGCCGAGCGGGTCCTCGTCACCAACAGCGGCTGCCTCGGGCTGTGCAAGCGGGGGCCGAACGTCATCGTCCAGCCGGACGGCTGCTGGTACACGGGAGTGCAGCCGCACGAGGTGAGCGCCATCGTCGAGCGCCATCTCGCGCAGGGCCAGCCGGTCGAGCGCAAGGATCCCGATGCGGAGGCGATTCGGCAGGAGGCGGCGGAGACGAAGGAACGCGCGCGGCGATCGCTGGCGGCGCGGGCGGCGGCGGGTTTTCTGCCCGAGGACGTGGACGCGATGGCGCGCTTCCAACCGGCCCGGGTGCTCCTGACCGCGGTCGAGCTGGACGTCTTCAGCGCTCTCGGCGACTCCGGCGCGAGTGCCCGTGCGGTGGCGGAGAAGAGGAGCCTCTCGCCGCACGGCACCGAGGGGCTGCTCAACGCGCTCGTGGCGCTCGGCATCTTGAAGAAGGAGGGCGACCGCTTCATCGACGGCGCGGTGGCGAGCGAGTTCCTCCGCGCGGGCGCGCCGCACGACGCGCGCGGGGCGCTGATGCACTCGGTCCATCTCTGGAATCGGTGGTCGACCTTGACCGAAGCGGTGCGCCAAGGCACGAGCGTCCTCCCGCGCGACACGGCCGAAGAGCCCGCGGAGTGGACCGAGGCGTTCATCGCGGCGATGCATCGCAACGCTTCGGTGCGCGCGCCGATCGTGGTCGGAGCGCTGGACCTCGCAGGCGTCGAACGGGTGCTCGACGTCGGCGGCGGCTCGGGCGCCTACGCCGCGCAGTTCGCCCGGGCCAAGCCGGATCTGCGTGCGACCGTTCTCGACCTCGGCTCGGTGGTGCCGCTGACGCGCCGATACCTCGATGCGTCGGGCGTCAGCGATCGGGTGGAGACGATCGTCGGTAGCCTCCACCAGGAGCGGCTCGGAGAGGGGTACGACCTGGTGTTCCTTTCCGCGATCTGCCACATGCTCTCGCCGGAAGAGAACCAGGAGCTCGTGGGCAAAGTGTTTCAGGCGCTCCGGCCGGGCGGGCGCATGGTGATTCAGGATTTCATCCTCGACGACGCGAAGACCGGGCCGAAGACCGGCGCCCTCTTCGCGCTCAACATGCTCGTCGGCACCGAACGCGGGAGCGCCTACAGCGGCGCGGAGTATCTCGGGTGGAGCCGCGAGGCCGGCTTCGCCGAGGCGAAGGTGGTGCCCATCCCCGGCCCGACGGACCTGGTCGTCGCGCGGCGGGAGTGAGGGCGGCAGGCATCTGCATTTCCGGTTGACCCTGCCGGCGACGCGCCAGCTTGGTGGTCGCGGGCCGCTGGCCGCGAGATGAGAACACGGGCGCATTTCTGGCGGGCCAGCAGCCCGCCACCGCCGACTTGCCAGGCGTGGTCAACCGGATAGCCAGTTTGCCGGTAGACTGCTTGTCGGGATCACCGCACAACGCTCGCGTTTCTGGCCGCTCGTCCTGAGCGCAGTCGAAGGACGGGCGGCCGGTGCGCCACCACGCTCGTCCCTCGACTGCGCTCGGGATGAGCGGCATTGCCCACCTGGCTTGGTGTGGTCAACCCGATAAGCGTCTGCCGGCAGAATCTGATGCGGGAAGCGACAAGAGCCGGGTTTCCCGACCCCGTCCAAGGCATCGTGCACCGCGGTCGAGCCGCTTGCTTCCCTCCGCGCGGCGCGCGATGCTGCCTCGCCGCTGGTCGGCAGGGTGGATCGCGCGATGCGCATCCCAGCTTCAAGACTCTTTCGGCGGCTCGCTCGAGAGCTTTCGGTCTTCTACGACCCCGCCTACCGGCTGCCACTCGCCGGGCTCGAGAGCCAAGCCGGGATGGAGCCGCGGCGAGCGGACTTCGTCGCCTTCTTTCTCCTCGACCGCCGCGTGCTGCCGGCCGACGCGCTGCGCACACCGCATCCGGCGAGCTGGGCAGATTTCGCCCGCGTCCACGACGAGGCCTGGCTCGACGGCCTGACGCGGCCCGAGACGCTCGCACGCATCTTCGCGAGCTCGCCCGCCGAGGTGCCGGTCGATGAGCTGCTCCGATCGCTGCGCCTCGCCTGCGGTGGCACCCTCGACGCGACCCGGCGCGCGCTGAAGACCGGTGGGCCGCAGATGAACCTTCTCGGCGGCTTCCATCACGCCGGGCGCGGGTTCGGCGGCGGCTTCTGCGCGGTCAACGATCTGGCGATCGCGCTCGCCGACGTCCGGGCGGAGGGCTTTCGTGGCCGGGCGGTGGTGCTCGACCTCGACGCGCACCCGCCCGATGGCACCGCCGACTGCCTCGAGAACGACGAGCGGGCGTGGATCGGGTCGATTTCCGGGACGCACTGGTCGCTGCCGCCGAAAGTGGACGAGACGGTTCTGGAAAACGCCAGCGACGCGGCCTACCTCGAGGCGCTGGGCGCGCTGCTCGAACGGATGCCGCGGCCGGACCTCGCCTTCGTCCTCGCCGGAGGCGACGTGCTGCGGGGCGACCGGTTGGGCGGGCTGGCACTGACCCTGGATGGCACGCGCCGGCGGGACCTCGCGGTCGCGCGTGCCCTCCGCGGCGTCCCGAGCGTCTGGCTTCCCGCCGGCGGCTACAACCGCAACGCCTGGAAGGTTCTCGCCGGCTCCGCGCTCGCCCTCCGACTGGGGTCGCGCCGGCCGATTCCAGAGAAGTACGACCCGCTGACCGCGAAGTTTCGAGCCATCGCCGCTGGATTGATGCGCTCGGACCTCGCCGGCGACGAAGCGGAGGAGGATCAGCGCATCGAAGTCGCCTTGGGCCTACGCCGGGCGCCGCCGCAGGCGCTCCTCCTCGGCTACTACACCTCGAACGGGCTCGAACGCGCGCTCGCGGGCTATGGCATCCTCGATGCGCTCACCCGGCTCGGATACTCGGACCTGCGCGTCGCCATCGACGCCGTCGATCAAGGCGACCGTTTGCGCGTCTCAGGCCACGCCCGCGGCGAGGAGCATCTGTTGATCGAATGCGTGCTGGCGAAGAAGCGGGTCGCAGGAGCCGACATGCTCTACGTACACTGGCTCACCCTGCGCCATCCGGTCGCCTCGTTCAACGACGCGCGGCCGAAGCTGCCCGGACAGGATGCGCCGGGGCTCGGACTGGCCCGCGAGGCGGGCGAAATGTTCGTTGCGACCGCGCGACGGCTCGAGCTCGCCGGTGTCGCCTTCCGGCCGTCGTGGTTTCATACCGCTTACTCGGCCCGGTACCGGTTGCGCTTCGTCGATCCACGACGGCAGGGCCGGTTCGTCGCCCTCCTGCGCGACCTCGCCGACGTGCCCTTGCGCGAAGCGACGATGGCGCTCGCCGAAGGACGCGTGAGGCTCAACGGACAGCCGTATGCCTGGGAAGCAGATGAGATGGCGTTCTGGCTGCAAGACCCGCCCGAGGACCCAGCGGAGCGCGTCGCGGACGTGGCGAAGGAAGCCCGTTTCGAACTGGTGCCAGAAGGGCGAAACGACGTCCATTCGTTGACGCACTTGCCCTGATCTCGGAGCCGGACACGTCGGTGTCCGGGTTCATGCACGGCGTGGATTGCTGTCGGTGGTGCCGGGCACCACTGAGGATATGTCGACTGCATCGCCTGTACCCGGACGCTGACGTGTCCGGCTCCAACCAAGACTTCCACTCCAAACATCGCAGAAGGGGTATCTCCTTCGTTCAGGTTGGTGCCCATTTTCTTGTGGCACGGGCGTCCTCGCCCGTGGAAGCCCAGCCGAACCGCCGGCATGGCAGATCTCCAAGCGG
>JAJYLH010000028.1 GCA_021787845.1 Myxococcales bacterium
GCGCTGCCCCGCCTCCACCAAAAACCGGAACCGCTCCCCACCGGCTTACCCGCCCGCATTCACCAATGCCCACGGTCCCTTTCTCGCGAGCAGAGACGGGTCATTTCTCACGAGCGCTGAAGGCAATCGATGAGTCTCCCGGGAGGTACCCCACACCCCCCGCGAGCAATCGGCGAGTCTCCCGGGAGGTGTACCACACCCCTCGAGAGCAAAGGGTGAGTCTCCCGGGAGGTACCCCACACCCCCCGCGAGCAATCGGTGAGTCACCCGGGAGGTACCCCACACCCCCCGCGAGCAATCGGTGAGTCTCCCGGGGGTGCCCAAAACGCCACGCGGGCGCCCCCTGCTTCCGCTTCACCCTTCCTTGTCGTCGCCGGGCAGCTCGACGAAGAAGGTCGCGCCCCGGTCGACCGCCGCCCGCGCGGAGACCTGCCCGCCGTGCCGGTGGATGATGCGCTGCACGGTGGCGAGGCCGATGCCGGTGCCGGGAAACTCGTCGGTCGTGTGCAGCCGCGAGAACGGCGTGAAGAGCTTGTCCACGTACGCCATGTCGAAGCCCGCGCCGTTGTCCTTGACGAAGAAGCCCGGTCCCTCGGGCCGCTGGCCGACCTCGATGCGCGGCCGCGCGGCCTTGCTCGTGAACTTCCAGGCGTTCGACAGGAGGTTCTCCAACGCGATGCGCAGCATCCGCGCGTCGGCGAAGACCGTCAGCCCCGGTGCCACGTCGAGCTGGACCGTCCGCTCCGGCGCGGCCCGGGCCAGCTCCTCGCCGATCGAACGCGCCATCTCGGTCACGTCGACCCGCGACCGGCGCAGCTCGGCTCGGGTGACCCGCGACAGCCTGAGGATGTCGTCGATCAGCTCCGCCATGTGCTGCGCCGCGGCCCGCACCCGGTGCAGGTAGTCCTGGCCCTTCGGCGGCAGGGCTTGCGCGTAGTCCTCGACCACCGCCGCGCTGAAGCCGTCGATGGCCCGGAGCGGCGCGCGCAGGTCGTGCGAGACCGAGTAGTTGAACGCCTCGATTTCGTGGTTGACGCGCTCGAGCTCCGCTTGCCGCGCCTGGAGCTTGCGATTCAAGTCCTCGAGGTTCGCCGCCATGCGGTTGGCGAGCCGCGCGACCTCCGAGAGCTCGTCGTCGCCCCGGACCTCGACCGCGGTCACAAACTCACCGCGCCCGAACCGCTCGAACCCCGCCGCGAGCGCCCCGAGCGACCGGACGATTTGCAGCGCGAGGCCCACCGCCAACAAGAGCACCAGCACGACGAGGCCAATCCGGATGAGCATCCTAAGAAGCCAGGCTTCGGAGATCAGGCGCCGCACTTCCCGGAACGCGCTGGAGAGCTTGCCCCGGTCGAGCACCACCGTGCTCTGGATTCCGGCTTGCGCCTGCCGCTGGAACGCCTGCATCCGGGCGATGTCCGCGGTCAGCTCGAGCCCGCTCTCGCCGCGGATGAGCCGGCGCGACACGTCGGTCGCGGCCAGGTACCAGCGGTCGATGGCCTGGTCGAGCGCCAGGAGCGCGTCGCGCGGCACGATCGGCGGCGCGTGCCCCAGCTCGGCGATCAGCGCGGCCTCGTCGCCTCGGGTCGCCTCGACCGCGGCCAGGTCCTGGGCGGACGCGGCGTCCTCCAGTTTCCGGGTCAGGTCGGTGAACCGGCGCTGCGCGTCGTTGCCCAAGTCGATGAGCGGCAGATAGTCGCGCTCGATGGCGGCGAGGCTCGCGCGCTCACGGCGCTCCTGCTCGAGGTCGACCGCCACCAGAATCGCCTGGAGCACCGCGGTCGACAAGACGATGACCGCCAGCTTGCCTCGAATGGTCCAGCGCACCGTCAAGCCCCCATCGGATATCCAGTTGTCTCAGGGCTCGGCCGCCGCCCCCCTCCCCCGCAAGGGCGCGGGAGAGGGGACAAGAGCCCGCGCGAACGCGCGAGAGGATATGGCTCCGCGCTGTCTCAAATGGGAATCGAAATTGGAGTTGGAGCCGGACACGCCAGTGTCGGGTGCAGGCAAGGACTTCGAGAACCGTTGGGCACGGGCTTGCCCCCCGCCGCATGCTGACGCCGCCCCCAACGGCGGGGGACAAGCCCTGGGACAAGCCCCCGCCCTACAATCCTCATTCGCGTTGCCGCGCCTGCACCCGGACACTGGCGTGTCCGGCTCCAATTTCGGCCGAGAAGGAGAATGATCATGAACGTCATCTCGTTCCCCGCCACCCACGCGAAACGGCGCAGAGCCGAGGATATCCGCTTGGAGATCGCCTCTCGAGAGCTCGGGCAAATCCACGACAACTCAACGAACTCCTCATCTCCCCTCTCCCGCGCTATTGCGGGGGAGGGGGCGGCGGCAAAGCCCTCATTGAACCTTGACGGCGTGGACGGTCGGCGGGAGAACCGTGTCGCGTGCGACGTAGCCGACGGCGCCCCGGTGGCTCGCGACATAGCGCAGGACCTCAGCGTCGGTCGCGAGCTCGGGCGGCGGCACGTCGCGGCCCGAGAAGATCGACTGCTCCCAGGCGTTGCGGACGGCCGCGACCGAGCGCCCCAGGATCTGCTCGTCGAACGACCGGCGGGCTCGCGCTCGAGGGATCAGATCGACCGGCAGCGCGGCCGCCCCGTCCGGCCAGCGGGTCTCGCGCTTGAGGAAGAGGTCTCGGAGAAGCGTGCGTTGCACACTCTGGAGTGGGTTGGCGGCGTTGACGACGACTCGGAACTCGGGAACGGCGGAGATCACCGCGGCCGGCGCTTGCGCCAGGGTGAAGAGCGACACGACCAGCAGGCCCAGTCGGACCGCCGACGGCATCTGTGCTGGGGGTGCGCTGCCCAATCGCCCAGCTCCTAGAAATACGCCGTCGTGCGCACCAGCACCAGGCCCCAGTCCTGAGTCAGCTTGCCCAGGTCTCCATTTCCGACTCCGTTGAGCGCCGCTTGCAGTCCCGCCGTACCGTGAAGGTAGTGCAGCTCCAGCTTGACGAGCCAGTGCATCGTGAGGTCGTACCGGAACGACAGGGCGACGTCGTGTTGGAAGCTCCCCGGGGTCGTGCGATGGAAGATGTCGGAGAACAGCCCCGCGTAGTAGAGACCGGCCTCGAGGTCGTCGGTGAACCGCCAGGCGCCTTGCACGTAGTAGCGCTCGCTGATCAGCATGCCGGTGGGCACGTTCGACAGCTTCTGGGGCGGCGTCACGAAGGTACGCACGTTCCAGCGGCCGTACTCGGCGTCGAGCCGCAGCCGGCCACGCAGATACTCGACCGATGCCAGCCACAGCAGCGCGTGCAAATCGACGTGCGTCATCTTGCCTTGCGCGACCGTATCGGCGATGGCCTGCGCGCCCAGCACGCTCGCACCGAAGGTCAGCCCGTCGAGCGGCGTCTCCCAGAGCAGGCGACCATCCGCCATCCAGGGCACGTCGACGGTCCACCCGGGCGGCGCGCCCTCCGGCAGAGGCACGTAGATGGTGCCGCCGACGAGGGAGTACGCCAGGGCGCCGGCGGGTCCGATCTCTCTTCGCCCGTACAGGTCGAGGCCGGTCGCGGAGAGCAGGAAATTGCGGGAGATGAGTGGGTAGACCGACTGCGGGAGCAGAACCGTGAGCCGGCCGGGATCGTAGTCCGACAGCTCGTTGAAGAGCCCGAACGGCACCTTCACCCGGCCCGCGCGTAAGCCCAGCCAACTGTACCGGTGCCAGTCGAGATAGTACCAGTCGAACTCGGTCTCGAACCCGCCCTGCGAGCCGATCTGACTGGAGAATATCTGCGCGCCCATCCTCAACGACGGGCTGAAGACCTCGGTCGCGTTGAGGGCGGCCTCGGTGAGCTCGAAGCTGCCGCGGTGCGACTTGGCGAGATAGTCGTTGGCGCTCGACTTGAGCGCCGCCGGGCTGATGAAGCCGTGGAATTCCGGCCCGTCGAGGGCGCTGGCGACCGCCGAGAGCGCCATGACCCCGACAAGGAGCGCGGCCGTGATTCGACACATGGGAAGTCCCGTGAGGCGGCGCGCGCGACCGAGCGCCGAGCCGCCGTCCGAGATGGACACCGTATCGAGCCAGCGCAAGGTCGAGGGCTCGATTCTGGATTCAAGGGCTTTCCGGTTCGCTCGGGCTCAGCGCGGGTTCTTCTCCCGTGGCACGGGCGTCCTCGCCCGTGAAACCAGCGCGGCCTTCCACGGGCGAGGACGCCCGTGCCACGACGTGATGATGCCACGATGTGATGCCCGTGCCCACGACAAGCGGGCTTGCTGCACCTCCGACGGCGGACCTAAGGTTCCGGGGAGTCGTGGTGTGCCGGAGGTGCGCATGCATGCCGACCAGCCGATCTTGCTCATCGAGGACAACCCCGACGACGTCGAGCTCACCCTGCGCGGCTTGCAGGAGAACGCGATACACAACCGCGTCGTGGTGGCCAAGGACGGGGCCGAGGCCGTGAGCCTGCTCGTCGGCAGCGCGTCCGGCGCCCCGATGGCCGTCCTCCCGGCCGTGGTGCTGCTCGATCTGAAGCTTCCGAAGCTCAGCGGCATCGAGGTGCTCCGGCGCATCCGCGAAAACGCCCGCACGCGCCGGCTGCCGGTGGTCGTCCTCACCTCGTCGAACGAGGAACGCGACGTGGTCGCGAGCTACGAATTCGGCGCCAACAGCTTCGTGCGCAAGCCGGTCGACTTCGACGAGTTCCGACGAGCGGCCCGCGAGCTCAGTCTTTATTGGCTAGTCCTGAACGAGCCACCGCCCTGAAGAGGCGGCGGAGAGACCGATGCGGCTCGAGGTGTTGCTCGTCGAAGACGATCCGAACGATGCCGAGCTCCTGATGCGCGACCTGACGCGCGGGGGCCTGTCGGTCGGGTGGACGCGCGTCCATTCGGCCGAGCAGTTCGGGAAGGCCCTCGCCGAGCGGTCGTGGGACGTGATTCTCGCCGACTACTCGGTGCCGGCTTTCGACGCGCTCCAGGCGCTGCGCCTTTTGCACGCGGCGGAGCAGGATCTCCCGTTCATCGTCGTCTCCGGCGTCATCGGCGAAGAGGCGGCGGTGGAAACGCTCAAGGCGGGCGCGCACGACTTCATCTCGAAGAACAAGCTCTGGCGTCTGGCGCCGGCGGTCGTGCGGGAAGTCCGCGAGGCCAGGGTGCGGCGCGAACGGCGCGAGGCGCTGGAACGGCTTCGCGACCTCGAGGCGCGCCACCGGCGAACCGTGGAGAGCGTGCGCGACTACGCGATTTTCATGCTCGACCTGGACGGCCGGGTGGCGAGCTGGAATCCGGGCGCCGAACGGGTGCTGGGCTATTCGGAGCAAGAGATCGCCGGCCATCCGTTTTCGGCGCTCGTCAGCGCCGATCCGCAGGAGGAGCGGGCGACGCAAGCCCGCCTCGCGGCAGCCGAGAACGAGACCTTCTGCCTGGAAGGCTTCTTCCGGCGGCGGGACGGGAGTCGATTCTGGGCCGAGTGTACCGCCGACCCGATTCGCGAGGCGGCGCGGCGCATCGGTTTCTCGGTGGTCCTGCGGGACACGAGCGAGCGTAAGCGCCTGGTCGACGAGCTGCGCCGGGCGATTCGCTCCCACGAGAGCTTCATGTCGGTCGCCTCGCACGAGCTCAGGACGCCGCTGACCGCCTTGCGCCTGCAAATCGACACCTGCGGCCGTCTGCTCCAGACGCCAGGGACGGCCCCGAGCCGAGAGACCCTCATCGCGAAGATGCAGGTGGTTTGCAGGGCGCTGGAGCAGTTGAACAGCCTGGTGGAACGGCTGACGGACATCGATCGCGTCACGACCGGCCAGATGCCGCTCGACCGCGAGCGGCTCGACTTGGGAGAGCTGGCCCAAGCGGTGGTCGCGCGGTTCAAGGCGGAGCTCGACCAGGCCGGATGCCCGATCCGCTTTGTCGAGCACGCGCGCGCCCGGGGGCAATGGGACCGCGTGCGCGTCGACGGCATCATCTCGAACCTCTTGTCCAACGCCCTCAAGTACGCGCCGGGAAAGCCCATCGACGTGACCGTCGGCGAGGCGGGCGAGAACGCCGTCCTGACGGTGACCGACCACGGCATCGGCATCGAGCCCGCGGAGCAGCAGCGCATCTTCGAGAAGTTCGAGCGCGCGGTGCCGGGAAGGCAGTACTCGGGTCTCGGCTTGGGGCTCTGGATTACCCAGCAAAGCGTGCGCGCCCACGGCGGGAGCATCGAGGTCCAGAGCGAGCCCGGCCACGGCGCCTCGTTCGTCGTCCGCCTGCCGAAAGAGCCCGGGCTGGCACAGACCGCGAGCGAGACCGCAACGGAGATGTAGCCGCCGGAAAATCGCTTGGGTGCAGCGGCGTTGGGATCCTAGATGAAATGCCACGATCCCGATCACTGCCCAGGTCGAGATCACTACGCGGAGCGCGGGCTCGCGCCCGCAACCCGATCGATCGGACTCGGACCGTCAGCGCGGGCCATCTGGCCCGGCACGCCACCGAGCGCGATCCTGCCGGGCCAGACGACCAGCACTACTGACTTGCTGCGCTGCCTCGATAATCTGCGCACGCCGGCAAGATTTCGCGGCTTGGAAGCTCAGGGCTCTCGAGGACGTTTCAACCTGAGCTAACCGGACGCCGGTCCGACCGGGTCGGCTGCGGGTGCGGTACCGACTCGAACGCGGGCCGGCGGGCGGCTCGGTCAGAGCGAGGTGTAGACTTTGGGCGCGGTGCAGGCGCTCTGGCCGTCCGAGGCGTCGCTCGCGGAGTAGTAGTAGGAGACCGACTTGAAGCCCGGGTCGCAGCACGACGCCACCGCTCCGGCCGGCGGGCACTCCTTGCCCTGCACGAAGAGGTTCGTCGAGCCCACCGTGCAGGTGATGCTGCCGGGGGGATAGCCCTTGTCGAGGTAATAGGTCACGCACTTCTGCAGGCCCTGCGAGCGCCAGTCGCACATCCCGTAGATGCCGTTGACCGTGGAAGGCAGGCAGGTCATCGCCTTCGGGTTGCCGTTCCCGACCTGGCCGCCGGACCCGCTCCCGGCATCGCTGCCCGAGTGGTTACCGCTGTTGTTGTTTGCGTTGCCGCTCGGCCCGCAGGCGAGGCAGAGGGTCGTGAGGACGATCGCGAAGAGGCTACGGGTCATCGGAGTTCTCCTTTTCGTGCGAGGTGAGAGAAACGCCGGCGCCAGCCGGCGATGAGAAGGACCAGGCCGAAGAGCGCGCCGTCGAGGCTCGCGGTGCCGCAGCCGCATCCCCCGGTGGCTGGCTTGCTTGTCGAGCCTGGCGTGGTGCGGGTCGTCCCGGCGTCGGCATGGGTCGAGGAGGTGCCCGCGTCACGACCGGTCGAGGTCGTGCCCGGGTGTCGATCCATTGGTAGTCCGGCGGCGCCGCCAGGGCGAGGACGATCGAGAGCGGGATCACCATGGCTACTGCACCGACCAGACGGCGGGGTAGCCGTCGGCGACCTCGGCCTTCTGGACCTTGTCGATCGCTTCGGCGAACGCGGCGAGGATAGCGTCCTTCTGGACGCACTGATCGAGCGCGTCGGGGCCGACGACGTAGCGCTCGTAGTGGACTGAAAGCGCCTGTCCCAAGGCCATGAGTTGGGCGGAGGCTTTGCTCATCAGCATGACCGCCGCGCCGCCTGCCGGGGGCGGGCCGTCCGAGCGCTTCGCGAGCTTCGCGAGGTCGAAAGCGGCGGCTTCGATCCGCGCGTTGCCGTAGCTCGAGTGCGGTATCTCGTAGGTGCTCGACGGGCCCAGGGTCTCGATGGTCACCCGCGGCTGGAGACCGACCATCCCCCACGGCATCGCCAGGTCGACGGTCACCATCATGATTCCGTCGACGCCGAGCTCCTTCGCGAAATGGATGGAGACCAGGTTCCCTCCGTCCTTCCAGAGGTCGCCGAAGACCGAGTCGTCCTGGCCGGTGATGTTCAGGCTCTTCGGGTAGAGGTTGCGGATGAACCGGACCTCGACGGTCGCGTCCTTGAGATCATCGGTCTTCGAGGTCAGCGCCCCGCCGATGGCATGGTTGAGCGTCTTCGCGAGGTTCGTCATCATGCTCGCGCAGTGCAGGCTTCCCAAGAACGCCGCCAAGGTCAGCAGCGCCAGGGTCCGCGAGCGAAGTCTTTCTCCGAAGTGTTTCATGTCTCTTCTCCCTTCGAGCGTTCAAGCGAAGTTCACAGCGTGCCCATCCGGTTCACACACTCGGCGGGCGACTCGCGGAATCCTCCGCGCTCGTCCTGCGCTACTCGCCCGAAGGATCTTGTCGCCACGCGCAGATTCTCGATGCGGCGCGCCAACGAGTAGGATGGGTGGAGCGGCAGCGGAGCCCATCGTCTCGAGCGATCGCCCAGTTGATGGGCTCCGTTCCGCTTCACCCATCCTACGGTTTGGGTTGCGGGCATCAGCCCCGCGCCAGGCGCAGTCGAAGGGCGAGCGGTGTTTCGCGGGGCCGCTCGTCCCTCGACTGCGCTCAAGATGAGCGGTACGGCTCTCGCGGCCAAGCGTTTCGACCGGATCGGCATGGCATGATTCACAGTGCGTTGACGGCGGGCGTGATGTCCCCGGCCTGCGAGGGGTCTGGAGTGATGGTCGCGCCAGAGGTGATGACGGAGCCCTTGGCCTCCAAGCGGATGTAGCCGTCGCCGCCGCCGCCGCATTGCACCTCGTAGTCCATGTAGTAGCCGTCGCACTGCATCGAGGGATCGCGGCTGCCGCCGTCGTAGCCCTTCGCGTTGATGGTGCCGGACACGGTGACGCTGCCACCGGTGGAGACGATCTTGACGCCCCCGCCGGTGGAGCTGCCGCAGGGCCACGGCGGCCCGTACTGGGGGTTCGGTCCCTGTCCGCTGGCATCGATGGTGCCGTCCACGCTGACGTCTTGCTGGGCGATGAGCATCAGACCACCCGGCGGCTCCCATCCGCCGCCGATGCCCACGCCACCTTGGAGATAGGGCATTTCCGACATCCCGTAGGGCGGCGTCGGCGGGCAGCTATAGTCCGGCTGATGGCAGAGGTTGCTTTCGCCGGAAGCCTCTCCCGCGGTCGCAAATCCGGCGCCGTACGTGCCCCGGCACGTGGTGTCCAAGTCGGTCAACGCGCCGCCGCGCAGCAGAATCGTGCCGCTCACGTCGATGCTGCCGCTCGCGGCGATGAACACCCGCTCGGTCGGGCCGTTTTCCACGATGCTCACCGTGGCGCCCGACTGGACCGTGAAGTTGCCAAAGTCATAGATGCCGTCCGTGACCGGGAGGGTGGCGACCGTCGTTTCGTCCGAGGGATTGGTGGCGTCGATGAGGGTGGTGCCGGACGAGCTGATCATCCACAGGTACTTCTTCCCGCCTTGAAGCGTCAGGTCTCCCAGCCAGCCGTCGAAGAAGTCGCCGCCGAACGCGACCGACACCTCGCGAATGACGTTGTTCTGCGTGTCCGCGACGAAGATCTTGGTACCATCGTCACTCATCGCGGCGCCGAGCGGACCGGAGAGCTCCGCCTGGGCCGCGTCGCCCCAGTCGCCCGTGTAGCCGGCCTGCGGGGTAGTGGCGGTGTCCACCTCGGGCCGGACGTCGCCGGGGAAGACCGCCGCGTCGACCCGGTAGAGGATGAGAGCTCCGGTGGAGAGGAGATTGACGGTCGAGTTGCCGGCGTCGACGACGTGGAGTCCGCCGGCGAGGTCGCGGACCAGCGCGGCGGGGCTCTTGAAGGTGGTGGAAGCGTAGCGCGGGCTTTGGGAGAGCATCGAGCCGTCGCCGCCGGCGAGAATCTCCAGGGTACCGGGCGGAGTATCGAGCAGCCCATCCATGAGCGTGTGGTCGACCGAGTCGAGGTTCACCGCCAGCACCTCCTTCGCCGCCCGGTCCGCGATGAAGAGCTGATGGATACCGTTGCCCGCGAGGCCTTCCGGCTGCCCGAGCGGACTCTGGAGCGCCGGCCCATCGACCGGCATCCCCGACGCGCCGCCGGCGATGGTTGCAATCTGGCCCGCGGCGATGCTCACGCCCGCGATCGTCTGATCATCCACCGTCGCGACCGCGCGCACGCGCGAGTTGTCGGTGTCCGCGATGAAGAGGACGTTCTGCCGCGGGTAGAAGTAGAGCCCCTGCGGGCTCGCGAGCTCTGCCGCTGTCGCATCGCCGCCATCGCCGCTCGACCCGGGCGCGCCGTTGCCGACCAGCGTCTCGATCTTCCCCGCCGGCACCGTGAGCGATCCGATGGCCGCGTCAGCCGATCCGAAGTCGACGACGCGCACCCGGTCGTCGTCCTTGTCGGCGATGTAGAGCAGGTCGCGCGCCACGTCGTAAGCGAGAGCGGAAGGCGTCTTCAGCTCCGCCGCCGCGGGGTCGCCGCCATCGCCGGTGGACCCCGGCGTGCCGCAGGTTCCGACCGCGTTCACGACGACGCCCGCGTTCACCACCAGCCCCGACGCGAACACGTGCTGCTGGAGGCCGAACGCACGCACGCAATGGTTTCCCGCATCGGCGATGAAGAGCACCCCGTCCGCCACCGCGAGCGCGCGCGGCGCGGAAAGCTCGGCGCTCGTTCCGGGCGTCCCGCTCGCGGAGTTGCCCGCGTGGCCGTCGCCGACGATCGTCCAGATCGCTCCCGTCCGCGGCATCACGTAGAGCTGGTTGGTCGCGGTCGCGTCGGTCGTCGAGTCGCCGTGCGAGCCGGTGTGCGCGACCGCCGTGTGGGGCCCGTTCTTCGCGTTGCCCTGCGCGGTCACATCGAGAACCACCGAGGTCGCGGTCGCGCTCTTGACCACCACCTTGAGCCCGGCATCGCCGAAGCTGACGCCGGTCGTGCCATCGAGGTTGTTACCGCTCAACGCAATGGTACCTTCGGTGCCCGGCGGGAGCATGTCCGGTGTCACCGCGAGGATGATCGGCGTCGCGGTCACGGTGAAGGAAAGCGGTGCCGCCGCGGTGCCATCGGCGGTGGTCACGACCACCTGGACGGTGCCCGCATCGACCGTCGGCACGGTCGCGTCGATGCGCGTGTCGCTCCAATCGAGAACGGTCGCGGCGGCCTGGCCGAACGCCACCGTGCCCGCGCTCTGCCCGAACGCGCTGCCCGTAATCGTGACCGTCGCTCCGACCGGGCCGGAGTTGGGATCGATCGAGGTCGCTTCGATCGTGACCGCGGTTACGGTGAGCGTCGCCGGTGCGCTGGTTACGCCTTGCGCGCTCGCCGTGACTTGCGCGTCGCCCGTGGCGACTGCCGTCGCGGTGCCGTCGGAAGCGATGGTGGCTACCGACTCCGGTGCCGCTTTCCAGGTGAAGGTGACGCCGTTGACCGGCGTGCCCTGGTAGGTCGCCGCCGCGGTGAGCTTGGTGCGCCCGCCGGTGGGGATGGAAATCGTGGCGGGCGAGACCGTGATCGTGTCGATGGGAGCGCCCGGCAGGCACTGGGTTCCTTCGAGATGCGTGCCCGCGCCGCAGCTCAGGCCGGAGCCGGCGTCGGGCGTCGCCGCGTCGGGGGTCGGCGTGCCGCCGTCGGGCGCGCTCGCGAGCACGCAGACGTGGTTCACCTCGACGGTGCCGGCGCCGCAGGTGACGGAGGGCGCCGAGCTGCCGCCGTCCGCCGACGCCGGAACGCAGACGCCGTTCACGTTGGTGGTTCCGGAGCCGCAGGTGACGGTCGGGCCGCAGCCGACGAGCGCAGCGGTGCCGGCGACCACGAGCGCGAGGATGGCGAGCGTCTTCGGGGACAAGGTTCCTCCGGAGGAGCCGGGAAGGTTCCGCAAGCGACCGCGGTGCGAACGACCATCGCGGCCGGTGGACATCGGGCTGGGTCGAGTCAGGTGTTCGGGCCGAACGCCAAGCGTTCTCGACCGTACCGGAGCCTCGATCGAGCGTCCATAGGAGGAAACTGCGAGGCGGATCGGCGCGAGCGAACGGTCCGGACTACCGCGACTCGGGGTCGGCCCAGAGGGCGGCCGTCAGTGCGCTCCGGCTCGCGGCACGGCTCTTGCGGAGCACCTCGCTGACGTGCAGCTCCACCGTGTGCAGCGCGCACTCGAGGCGATACGCGATTTCCTTGTTCGGCAACCCCCGGGCGACGAGCGCGACCACCTCCACCTGCCGCGGCGTCAGCTTCCACGCTTCCGCGAGCTTCTCCAGCCGCCGCTCGAAGTCGCGCACGCCCGCGCCCGCCCCTCCGGGGGCCCCCGGCGCTGGCGCGTCACGGCCGATGTCGAGCGCGGCGCGCAGCGCGGCTTCCACCCGCTCCCGGTGCTGCATCTCTTCTTCCAGCCGGCGGGTCAGGTCGGCGAGGTTGGCGTTCGCGCTCTCCAGCTCGGCGAGGCGGCTGCGGGTCTCCGTCCAGGTGTGCTCGACCTCGCGCAGCGCGGAGTGGATGAGCAGCCCACTCGCCGCACGGCGTAGACGCGCCCCCAGCGTGCGCGACTCGGGCAGCCGGATGGTGAAGATGCCGAGCCGCGGGCTGATGTCGGATTCCACCTCGCAATCCGGCAGGCCGATGACGCCCGTGGTCGAGGGCATGCCCCCGGCGCAGGCTTGGAAGATCGCGGTCGTCGGCCGGTACGGCTCGGGAACTTCGATCATGATCCGCAGCCGCCCGTCCGGCAGCTCCGTATCCGTGAAGCGCGGGGCGAGGTAGATGAAGTTCATCATCACGACCAGGAGCCGGAACAGATCGCGCGGCGCGAGCACGTGCCGGAGCGCCGGAAAGTGCGCGGCGAAGATCTTCGGCTGGGCTTCGTGGAAGGCCTGCCGCATCCCGTCGGGACCGCCGCAGGAACGCTCCAGGGCTTCCATGCACGCGACGTAATCGTCCCAGGGGACACGGAAAGTCGGGCCGCGCAACTGGTCGTCGCTGGCTTTCAGGCAGGCGCGGGCGGCGGCGATGTCCACTCCGCTTTCCCCGAGGCCGTCGAGCATCGGCACGAGGATGCGTCCCAGCACTTCGTTCACGTTACCCTCCCCGCGCGAGGCGGACCCGGCGGGTCTCCAGTCGATCCGCCGGCCGCGTTCGGATTTCCTTCGCTCTTCGCAGCACACTTCGGGTGTGGTCGGACAGCGAGCGCCCGAGAGTTGCACACCGGTTGACCCCCGTCAACCGTCGCGAATGGCTCGGACGCGCTGCCCCCGACCCGAACGCTGCTGCCCCTCGCACGAGCCCTCTGCCCCCAGCTCTAACGCTCGCGTTCCTCGCGCAACGCCTCGAACGCCCGTCGAAAGCACGCCGGTTGCAACAGATATCCATAGTGCGTCAAGCCCGCCAACTCGACACACTCGGCGCCTTGCACGCACGCGGTCTCGGGCGGGAGGAGCAGCACGTCGGAGCGACTCCAGAAGCAGACCAGCCGCGGAGGCGCGGTCCAGGGCGCCTGCTGCGCCAGCCGCTCGAGGACCTCGGAGCCCGGCCGCAGCGCGAGCGTGAACGCGGTCGCGGCGTAGCGCGCGGCGTGGGTGCCCGCGTGCGGAGTCCCCAGCGTCAGGAGCGTGCGCACCCGAGAGCGCACCGAAAGGTCCTCCAGCGCGAGGCGCGCCACGATGCCGCCCATGCTGTGCGCGACGAGGTCCACCTGCCCGCTCTCGCCGAGCCCGTTCACCCGCGCGA
Organism: Myxococcales bacterium; assembly: GCA_021787845.1. Classification (GTDB taxonomy): domain Bacteria; phylum Myxococcota; class Myxococcia; order Myxococcales; family JAJYLH01; genus JAJYLH01. The sequence goes on from JAJYLH010000028.1 coordinate 13,516, forward strand.
CCTCGTCGAGGTAGGCGCCGAGCTGCGCGGCGAGCTGGTCGAGACCCGCGTGCGGCTCGAACCCCACCGAGTACGTGCGCGTCCGCCCTTGAAGCCGGAAGAACAGCCGCATCGGCAGGAAGTTGCCGCGATGTCCGCCGAGGCCATGGACGAAGACGAGCGGGCGATGGCCGTCGTCGGGCAGGCGCACCGGCGGCGGCCGGCGGCTCTGCAGCATCGTCAGCCCGAGCAGCGGCAGCTCGCCCAACGGCCGGCGCAAGTCCGGATCGACCGCGTGCCAGGCGGCGCTCGCGCCCTGCGCGGCTCCTTTGGCGGCCCCGGCGATGACCGAGCCGACCGAGCGCAGCACGAGGCCGGCGCGCGACGGCGTGGGCGCGGCGGGCGGCGATGCAGCGGCGTCGGGCGATTCGGGCGATTCGGGCGGGCGGTCGAGCGGGGTCTCGGACATTGGCGGCCTCCGGTGCCGGACGGCAGCATAGAAGCGTTCGCCCGTTCGCGACAAGCGACGCGGGCGGATGGATGGCGTTTTCGGCAACCGCGGCGGGCACAGGCCAGTAGGATGGACAGTCCCGTCGAGCGCACTTCGCGCTCGGCGGGCTGTCCGTCCGCGAGCGATCGTCCGGGAGGATTCTCTTGCGACTCGAGCGGCATCGCCATGTTCCCACAACATTCGCTCTGGGATGCTTATCGGGTTGACCACACCAAGCCAGTTGGGCAATGCCGCTCATCGAAGAGCGCAGTCGAGGGACGAGCGAGGTGCCGCACGGACCGCCCGTCCTTCGACTGCGCTTCAGAGAAGGACGAGCGGCTAGAAACGCGAGCGTGGTGTGGTGATCCCGATAAGCAGTCGTGAATGAAAGACAGGATGAAGTTGTGGCTCGACGAACCGCTGCCCGCGGGCAGCCTCGCTCTGCTCGGACAGGGATGAGGTGCTCGCGGTCTTGCCGGCGAAGCGGTCGCCCAATCGAAGGCATCCTGGAGATTGGGGGAGCCACGAGGCACTCGCCAAGACTCATGAATGTCCGCCCAGCAGGCCCGCGTACACGGTCAACCCCAGGGGTGCCCGCCCCGAGACGCACCTCGTTGTCGTCCGAGACGCCGATCGTTTCGCTCCCGGGCATGCTCCTTGCGGACGCCGGCCTTCGCCGGGGCATGGGGGCATCCGGGCTTGTGGTCCGAGGACAACCTGGTTGCGGTCGGATGCCTCCGCCGAGGCAGGGGGGGTATCCGAGCTTGTGGTCCGAGGACAACCTGGTTGTGGTCCGAGGCCTCGGCCGAGGCATGGGGGGTATCCGAGCTTGTGGTCCGAGGACAACCTGGTTGTGGTCCGAGGCCTCCGCCGAGGCATGGGGGGTATCCGAGCTTGTGGTCCGAGGACAACCTGGTTGTGGTCCGAGGCCTCCGTCGTGGCATGGGGGGTATCCGGGCTTGTGGTTGGAGGACAACCTGGTTGTGGTCCGAGGCCTCCGTCGTGGCATGGGGGGTATCCGGGCTTGTGGTCCGAGGACAACCTGGTTGTGGTCCGGGGCCTCCGTCGAGGCATGGGATGGCTCCGCCGTGGCGCTTTCTCCAGTATGACGACCAGCACCAGGTCGCGGGCATCGCGGGCGACGTGGATCACGACGTGTTCGCTGGCGACACGAAGGCGCTCGACGCGCTGCTCGCTCCGGCCCGGCGACGGCCCCATCGGCTGCGGCGAACGCCGGCGCGCGGGTGGTTGTAAGGTAGTCTCATCCGGGTCGGGATTTTCGGCCGCTTAGGGATCCCCCGGCAGAGCGGGGGAATTCCATGTTGTGGCCCCCTCAATGCGGGCCAGCCAGCTCCGGCGCCCCGAGCATCTGTTGGAGCACGCGTCGCTCCGTGAAGTGATGGCCGGCGCCGTACACGACGAGGACGCGCCGGTGCTCGTTCAACGCCCTTGCGATTTGCCCGACGACGAACCCGTCTCGGACGCGCAGGTCCGCGGCGGCGATGCGCTGCGTGAAGAGGGCGTGCGGTCCGGTCGCGGGCTCTGTTTCCCACCCGCGTACGGCGCTCGCGTCGAACGGGTGGCCGAGGTGGCTGCGGCACCAGGCCGACAAGCGCGACGGGGTCCAGCGATTGGGCAGGCGCTGCTCTCGATACCACTCGGCGGCGTAGGAGCTCAGCATTCGTGGGAGCGGCTCCGGGGCGTGCTCCCGACGCCACTCCGGGATCTGGCGCAGCAAGAAATAGGAGAGCATGTCGTCGAGGCTGAAGCCGGCGGTCCGCAGCCCTTCGGCCTCCTCGCGGCGGCTCGGCTCGGCGCCGGCGAAGGGCACGCCCGCGCTGAGAGCCAGCGACGCGGCGAAGAACGACTCGCCGACCGGCCAGGGCCCCGGCGCACGAACCTGTCGGATGACTCGCACGATGTCCGGCGGATCCGCGCCCAGCGCCGCCGGGATTCCCTCGATGAGGACGAAGTCGGGCCGCAGCGCAAGGAACTCTCGCCGCACCAGGCGAAACGACGGCGTGCCCTCCATGGATCGATGGGTCACCGCGACGAACGACAGGGCACGTCCGTCGCGGCGGTAGCGCGCGACGTAGGGCGCTCGCAGGCCGAGCGCGGCGGCGCGGTCCGCGTCCCAGGGATCGAGGCGCGTCGCGTCGGGCACGAAGCGCGGCGCGGGCGCACCCGACGAGGCGCGGCGCGAGCCGACTCCGTGCGCACAACCGAGTGCCGCCAGCGCCCAGAGCAGCGCAGCGGCGATTGCGGGTCGCAAGAGATGTGGGCGCATGGTCTGCATCCGAGCGGCGGCTGTCGGGTCATGGGAAGCCTGTGAGTGGCCGCTGCGCTCCCCGTGAGCAAGACGTTCCATCGGGAGCGACCGTAGGCGCAGGTCGTGCTCGCGGTCAAGCGGCCCGTCGCGGGCGAGAAGAGAGACCGCGGTCAACGCTGGCGACATGCCGGGGTGCGGGTAGACCGCGGGCGCCTCTCGCGCTTGGCGGGCTGACCGTCGGAGCGCGATCGTTCGGGATCGTCAAGACGACTCGAGCGACATTGGCCGGTCCCGACACAGATTCGCTCTGGAACGACGGGCAGCCCGCAGCCCTACGGGCTTCGGGACTGCCCATCCTACCGTTCGTCGATCTGTCCATGCCTATCCGGTTGACATGCTTGCCGGTCATTGGAGCCCGGCACGTCAGTGGCCGGGTTGACCCGGGAGGCCGTATCCGACCCGGACACTCACGTGTCCAGCTCCAAGTGTGTCAACCGGATACGCATGGATCTGTCAAGGCGATACCGCACCCCGCAACCCGAACCCGGCCACGCGGGTGGTCGAAACCGTGGCACGGATCGCTCGAGCTCAGCTCTCTTTCAGCGTGTAGTCGCCTGGAGCAGCTCGAAACCCGCGCCGGTCGGCTGGAGTCCCTGGACGTTCGACAGGTCGAGCACGGCCTCGCCATCGGGAAGCGTCCAGTAGACGTTGGCGCGCGCGTAGCCGGTCGTGCTCAGCCGGGGGAAATCGAGCAGCGGTTGCCACGAGCTGCCGTCGGGGCTCCCGAAGAGGTGCGCGCTCACGTCGCCGGACGCGTAGACGGTGCCGTCCTCTTCGCGGGTGACGCCCATCAGGTAGCCGCCGCCCGCGCGCAAGAGCGAATAGGACGGGCCCGGCAGCGGGGCAATCACGTCGGGGCTCCCGCTTTGTGGCACGAGCTCGATGCCCGGAACCGCCGGAGCGAAGACCGCGTCCCGGCCGAAGAGGAGCCCGGCGGGGGTCACCAGCGCATCGACGCCCACCCCGTCGGGGCTGCCCACCACCTGGTCGAACGTGTCGCCGCCATCGGTCGAACGCAGGAGGCCGCCGGTGCTGTCTCCGAGGAGCGCCCAGAGGGTGCCGCTCGGGGCGTCGGCGACGAGACCGTGGACGTGGCGGCGGTTCAGGAAGACGTGGCGGACGGACCAGGTCCTCCCGTCGTCGCCGCTCGCCCACAGATGGACCGGCGCGATCTTGGCGAAGACCTGGTATTCGCCGAAGAAGACGGTGCCGCCGAGCTGGACGACGTTGTGCGGCTGGAGCATCCGGTAGGCGCCGAGGAAGAGCACGTCGCTCCACGATGCGCCATCGTCGTCCGAGCGGTCGAGGAAGTTCCCGGTCGGGCGCGAGACCCAGGCGAGCAGGGTCCCGTCGGGCAGGACGGAAAGGCAGCGGAAATCGCCGTCGGCGAGCTCTGCGCGGCGGGACCAGCTCTCGCCGTCGTCGGCGCTCGCCCACAGCTCGCTGTCGCCGGTCGCGAAGGCGGTCGCGAGCAGCTCGCCGTGGCCGTCGACCGCGCGGACGATGTGAGCGCTGTCGGTGCGCGTCACGGTGACGGCGATGGAGGTGGGCGCCAGTGCCTTCGGGCGCGGCGTGCTCGGGCTCGACGAGGCGGCGCCAGGCCCGCTCGGCTGGGCCGTCTGCGTGGGGGCGGGCGACTGCTCCCCGCCGCCGGTCGAGATGCCGCTCGTCCCGCAGGCGGCCAGCGCTCCCAGGAGGCTCGCGCACACCCACGCTCGCATCGGCCGACCGCCCTCCCCGCCCGCTTGCGCGAGGCACGTCCTGCCGCACACGATGCATCGGCTCACCGCCGAGCGCACCGGGACCCGCACGGCGATCGACGCGGCGTCCGGTCGGCCTCGCGACCTGCGATGCCCCGGCGAGGGCCGCGGGGGCGACGACCCGTGCCCTCCAGCGCAGGGCTTTCTGCCCGCCGGCGGCGCCTCCGCCAGAATCGGAGGACACGTGAGCGTCCGGGTGCAGGCATAGCCGCGGGAAGACCCGGACGCTCACGTGTCCAGAGCCCCGAGCGGCGCCCTCCACGCACATTCTGTCGAGGAGCCAGGACATTACCGGCGCCGGAGCGCGGACGAGGCGTCCGGTGCTCCGCTCAGGGCTCGCGAGACTCCGCATGCCCAACCTGAGACGACTGGGAATTCGAGCCTGAGAGGGTGTGGCCAAAACAACCGGCAGGCGGCAGGCCTCACCCGCTCGTCCCGAGCGCAATCGAGGGGCGAGCAGGTCAGGCCGGAGCGTGGCGCTCATCCCTCGAATGCGCTCGGGATGAGCGGATCTTCTCCCAGCGCGTCGATCTCTTGGCCACACCCTCTCAGATGAACATGTTCAGGTTCGCCTGGTCGGCGGCGCCGAGGTAGGTGCCGACGCCGGCGAGCTCGATGCCGTCGATCAGCTCCTCCTTCTTGATGCCCATCACGTCCATCGTCATGGTGCAGGCGATGAGCTTGATTCCCTGCTCGCGGGCGGTGTCCATCAGCTTCTGGAGCGACATCACGTTGTGCTTCTTCATCGCGCTCTTCATCATCGCCGTGCCCATGCCGCCCATGTTCATCTTCGACAGCACCACCTTGTCCGGCCCGCGCGGCATCATCCAGCCGAACATCTTTTCCATGAACGTCTTCTTCACCGCCACGCCCTCGGGCTTGCGCAGGAGGTTCAACGCCCAGAAGGTGAAGAACATCGTCACCTCGTCGCCCATCGCCGCGGCCCCGTTCGCGATGATGAACGCCGCCATCGCCCGGTCCAGGTCGTTCGAGAAAACGATCAGCGTCTTCTTCGTGGTGTCCATGGTGGTTCTCCTTGTCTCTCCTCGGCGGTCACGCCGCCGGAATCTCGTTGGAGCCGGACACGTGAGTGTCCGGGTTGGACACGGCCCGCAAACGAGGATTGTAGGGCGGGGGCTTGTCCCCCGCCGTTCGGGGCGCCGCCAGCATGCGGCCGGGGACAAGCCCCCGCCCCACGGTGCTTGATGTCCCTACCTGCACCCGGACGCTCACGTGTCCGGCTCCAATTCTCATCCTGGTCCCGCTTCCTTTTCCTTTCCGCGCGCGACGAAGAACAGCGCCACCGGCCGGTAAATCGCGTGGGCGAACTTCGTGAACGGCAACAGCAACATCAGCTCCATCGCGATGGACACGTGAACGAGGAACACCCAATAGCCCCACGCCGGCGCGTGCGGAAGGTACAGCGCGAGCTCGATGCCGAAGCCCGTGACGCCGGTGATCCACAAGAGCGTCAGGAGCAGCCAGTCCGCGAAGGTGGAGTCGCTCGCCGAGCGGTTCGCCTTCCGGAGGCGATCGACGATGAGCATCGTGGTGCCGTAGATCAGAGCGAGCCCGGCGAGCGTTCCCAAAAGGCGGACCGGATACCAGATGGGGACCTCGGCGCCCGTCGGTTTGACGTGGATCAGCGCGAGCCCGTAGTCGATAATCGTCGCCGCGAAGAGACCGAGGAAACCCCACATGGTCATCGCGTGGATGAGCCAGCGCTTGCGGTACCAGGGCGAAGCCTCTTGCGCGGTCTGGCAGTCGGAGCGGTAGCGCTTCTGGCCCAGCGACTCGGTCCAGAGCGCGCTCCACCATGCCTTGCCCGCGCCGCGGCCGACGACGCTTCCGAGCGACAGTCCTTCCTTCTTGGCGATGCTGCGCGCCGCCGAGAGGATGCCGGCGAGCCCCGCGAGGCCGACGAGGGCCATCACCGCGACGCCGGTGTAGTGGATCAGCGGCTCGGGGATGAAGTCGAAGAGCTTGAGCGCGCTCGCGTGCTGCGGCCCATGCTCGCGGTACATGAAGAGGGCGAAGAACGCCGCGAGGACGAGGGCGATCAGGGTTCCCAGCACGGGCTTGGTGTACATCGTCTTTGCGAGCCGGGTCTTGTCGTAGCTCGCGATGGCGTAGCGGCGCGCGGCGGCCATGAAGCCGCCCGGGTCCGCCTGCGTCGGGCAGGTGTCCGAGCATTCACCGCAGTAGAAGCAGGTCCAGAGCTCCTTGCTCGAGAGCAGCGCGTCCTTCATGCCGACTTGCGCGTAGCGAATGAGCCGGCGCGGGAAGGTGCCGTCGTTCGACGACAGCGGGCACATCGCGGTACACTGACCGCAACTGAAGCAGGCGGAGACGTCGGCGGCCCCGAACCGCTTCACGTCGTCGATGAGTCCGACATCCACGAGCGCGCTCATGAGCGCACCTCCGGCGCGCCGTAACGGAAGTAGCCGTCCGTCGCTTCTTTCGACTCTTTGAGCTTCCCGTAACGGCGCATGCCCATTACCCAGAAGACCACCTCGTCCGCCGGGCGGCTGATGGCGGTCGCGATTTCCGGGATCGTCATCGGTCCCAGCTTGACCGCGGCCAGGATTTCCCGCTGCATCACCGGCTCTTCGCGGATCACTTCCCGGATGTCCCGAATGGTGTTCATGCAAACTCCCGTCTAAAGTACCTACTCTTGCGGAGCGAAAAACCGCTCGTCCTGAGCGTAGTCGAAGGGCGAGCGGTCTTTCGCGGGGGCGCTCATCCTTCGACTGCGCTCAGGATGAGCGGAAGGGAAACGCTCAGGATGAGCGGAGTGGGTTGTCGCCGCGTGTCTCGAGAAGTGCTGCCTCATGCCGCTTTCTCCTCGAGCATGCCGTCGATGGCCGCGCGAATCTGCGCGTCGGTGTAGCCCTTCAAGTCGATGGCGTTCTCCGGGCAGGCGGGCGCGCATCCGCCGCAGCCCTTGCAGGTCGACGCACTGATCTCCGCGACCTCGCGCCCGTCGGCCGCGACCTTGGCGATGGCCGAGTAGGGGCAGACCTCGACGCACTTGCCGCACCAGGTGCAGGCGCTGGCGTTGACGGTCGCGACCAGCGGGTCCAGCTCGGCGAAGCCCTTCTTCAGAATCGCCGCGCTCTGGGTCACCGCTGCCAGGCCCGAGGCCACCGACTCCGATGCGCTCTTCGGACCCTGGCAGGCGCCGGCGATCAACACGCCGTCGACCACCGTCTCCACCGGCCGCAGCTTCGGGTGAATCTCGTTGAAGAAGCCGTCGGTGCCGACCGGCACCTTGAGCAGCGTCATCAGCTCGTTGTTCTTGCGCGGCACCATCCCGGTCACCAGCACCACGAGGTCGGCCGGAATCGTCAGCTCCTCGCCGCCGGTCAGCGTGTCGCGGGTGGTGACCTTCAGCTTGCCATCATCGCCCAGCGCGACCACCGGCGGCGCGTCGTCCGCGAACTTCATGTAGACCGCGCCGCTCTCGCGCGAGTCGGTGTACATGAGCTCGAACTTCCCGTAGGTGCGGATGTCGCGATAGAGATGGTACTGATGCACGCCTGGCTCCGGCGGGGGACGAGCCCCCGCCCTACCGAGCTCGGCGACCCTCAGCGAGGCGTGCGCGGTGGCGGCGCAGCAGAAGCGGGAGCAGTACTCGTGTCCGCTCGGCTGCCGGCTACCGACGCAGTAGATGTAGGCGATGGTCTTGACCCGCTTGCCGCGGTAGGTCAGTGGCCCCGGCGAGGCATCGATCATCGCTTTGAACTCGGGGAGCGTGACCACGCCGTCGGTGCCGAAGCCGAACTCGCCCGGCTCGGGTTGGTAGGTGTCGAAGCCGGTCGCGACGACGATGGAGCCGACGTCGACCTGCAGCTCCTTGGCCGGCGTCTCATCGAGGCGAACCGTCGCCACGTAGTTGCCGAAGCTGCCGGACTTCGCGACCAGCTCGGCGTTGGTGTAGACCGTGATTGCGGGCCGCTTCTGGATTTCGGCCACCAGCGCGGCGATGAGATCGGTGCCCTTGCGGTTGCGGGCGTACATCGCGCCGAACTGGCCCACCCAGCCGCCGAGCTTCTTCTCGCGCTCGACCAGGAACACCTGCAGCCCCACGTCGGCGAGCCCGATGGCCGCGCGCAGGCCCGCAATTCCTGCGCCGACGACCATCGCTTTTTGCGTGGTCTGGACCACCATCGGCTCCAGCGGCACCGACAGGCGGCTGCGCGCGATGCCGGCCTTGACGAGACCGGTCGCCTTGAGCGTCGCGCCCTCGTGGTTGTCGGTGTGCGCCCAGGAGCACTGCTCGCGGATGTTGACCTGGTTGTACGTGTAGGGGTTCAGGCCCGCGCGCTTGGCGACGCCGCGGAAGGTCGTCGTGTGCAGCTTGGGCGAGCACGACGCGACCACCAGCCCGTCGAGCTTCTGCTCCTTGATGTCGGCCGCCATCTCCTGCTGCGTGGCGTCGGAGCACGCGAACATCGTGTGCTTGGCGACCACCACTCCGGGCGCGCCCTGGACGGTGCCGACCACCCGCTCCACGTCCACGTAGTCCGAGATGTTTCCGCCGCAGTGGCAGACGTAAACGCCGATTCGCCGCTCGCTCATGCCAGCACCTTCATTTTCGCCTGCGTGGTTTCCCGTTGCGCTTGGGCCTGCTCTTCCAAATGCGCCGCGACCTGCGCCGCCGCCGCGCCGGCGTGGAGGATGGAGTCCACGATGTCCTTCGCGCCCGACGCGGTTCCGGCCACGAAAACGCCCGGGATGTTCGTCCGACCCGGGTTCAGGTCCTCGTCCAGCTCGGCCACGTAGGAGTAGTCGTCGAGCGCGAGCTTCTCCTCGGGGAAGAGCCCGACCGGATCCTTGTTCGGCTGCACGCCGACCGCCAGGACCACGAGGTCGTACTCGGCCTCGACCAGGTTGCCGCCGTTCTCGATGTCTTCGTAACGCACGACGAGGTTGCCGTCGTCCTTCTCGGAAATCTTCGCGACCCGGCCCTTGACGTACGTCGCGCCCATCGACTTCGCCTGGTCGTAGAACTCCTCGTAGCGCTTGCCCGCCGCGCGGATGTCCATGTAGTGGACCGTGACGTCGGCCAGCGGCAGGGCTCCCATGATGAGCTGGTTCTGCTTCACCGAATACATGCAGCAGAACTTGGAGCACAGTGGGTTGTCGACGGTCTTGTCCCGCGAGCCCGTACACATGATGTACGCGATGCGCTCCGGCACCTTGCCGTCACCCGGCCGGAGGATGGTGTTGAACGGCCGCGTCGGCGCGAGGAGCCGGTCCATCTGCATCGCGGTGATGACGTTGGGGTACTTGCCGAACCCGTACTGCGGCTTCAGGTCCGCGGCGAAGAGCTTGTAGCCCGTGGACACGACCACCGCGCCGACCTCGACCTCCTGCTTCTTCTCTTTCATGTCGAGATGAATCGCGTCGGCCGGGCAGGTCTCGACGCACTGGCCACACTCGGAGCAGACGCCGCAGTCGAGGCAGCCCCCCGAACCGGCTCGCGCCTCCGCTTCGGTCATCGGCGGCTCGATTTCCGCGAAGTCTTGCGGATGCGCCGACAGCGGGAGGCTCAGCTTGATCACCTTACGCGGCGTGTAGCTCTTCTGCCGCGCCAGGACCTGCGACTTGTCCATCACCCCGAGCCGGTCGTCGATGCCTTCGAAGGCGCCGAGCTCGAGGCCTCGCAGGTAACGGTCGATCATGTACGCCGCGCGGTTTCCCTTGCCGACCGCCGTCGCGATGGACGTCGGCCCATCGACCGCGTCGCCCGCCGCGAAGACCCAGGGCAACGACGTTTGCAGCGTCTGCGGATTCGCTTGCAGCGCCCGCGATCCGTTCGGCGCGAGCTTCGGGAAGGCCGCGGTGTCGACCCCCATGCCGATCGCGACAATCGCCAGGTCGCAACGGATGCTCTGGCGATCACTGTCGTCGTATTGCGGCCGGAACTTGTGCTCCGCGTCGAAGACCGCCGTGCAGCGCTTGAGGTCCACCGCTTCGACCTCGAGGTTCCCGGTGAAGCCGGCGATGCCCCATCCGTCGTGGAGCTGCACGCTTTCGTCGAGCGCTTCCTTGACCTCCCAGGTGTGCGCCGGCATCTCGCCGCGCCGCTCCAGGCAAATCTGGTGTACCGCGGTCGCTCCCAGCCTCTGCGCGCTGCGGGCCGCGTCGATGGCCACGTTGCCGCCGCCGATGACCGCGACCGTCTTGCCTGCGAGGTTCGGCTTCGCGCCCAGCTTGATGTCGCGCAGGAAGCTCAGAGCGCTCTGCACACCCGCGAGATCCTCGCCATCGACGCGCAGCTTCGCCGAGCTCGGCGTGCCCGTCGCCACGCAGACCGCATCGAAACCGTCGCTGCGCAGCTTGTCGAGGTCGGTCACTCGCGTGCTCGTCGCAATCTCCACCCCCAGCGCCGTCACGTTGGCGATGTCGCGCTCGAGCGCCTCGACCGGCAGCCGGTACGAAGGTATCGACAGTCGCATCGCGCCGCCCGGCTGGGGCTCCGCTTCGAATATCTTGACGCCATAGCCCTGGCGCGCGAGCTGCCACGCCGCGGTCAAGCCCGCCGGCCCGGAACCGATGATCGCCACCCGCTTCCCGTTCGCCTGCGGCCGGTCGACGTTCGGAAGATCCTTGCGCCCGTAGTGCGTGTCCGCCGCGAACCGCTTCAGCCGGCGGATGGGAATCGGCGCCTCGAGCTCGCCGCGGGTACACTGATCTTCGCACGGCGCGTAGCAGGCCCGGCCGAGCGTCGCGACCAGCGGCGTCACGTCGGCCACGCGCTGGAAGGCCTCTTCGTACTTGCCCGAGCGGATGAGCGACACGTAGCCGTGCGTCTTGATGCCCGCCGGGCAGGTGTTGGTGCAGGGCGAGGTGCCTTGGCGCTCGATGACCGCTTTCTTCGGCACCGCCTGCGGGAACGGGATGTACGCCGCGCGCCGGGCGACCAGGTCCGCGTTGAACTGGTCGGGCACCGCGACCGTGCAGGCCGTTTCGCACTGCTGGCAGCCGGTGCAGGCGGCCTCGTCGACGTAGCGCGCCTTCTGGCGTACCTGGACGTGGAAGCGGCCGTTCTTGTCGCGCCGGATGCCGTCCACCTCGCCGTAGGTCATCGCCGTGATGTTCGGATGATGGATGGTCGAGGCCATCTTCGGCGTGGAGATGCAGCTCGCGCAGTCCAAGGTCGGGAAGACCTTGCTCAGAAGGATCATCCGGCCGCCGACGCTGCCCTCGCGCTCGACCAGCAGGACCTTGTAGCCCATGTCGCCGAGCTTCAGCGCCGACTCCATCCCGCCGATGCCGCTTCCGACCACCAGAACGTCGTAGTCCATCACTTCGCTCCCGATGCGTTCAGGCCCGCGAGAATGCCCGAGAAGCTCTCCATGTGCTTGGCGAACGGCTCCGCGCAGACCGAGCAGATGGCGGCCATCTTCACCCGCTGCGGGTCCTTGCCCGACTTCTTCAGAAGCTCCTGCGCCTCTTGCACGATGCCCGAAGCGCGGTGGCTGCAGTCGGGGAGATACGCGCACTCGTCGCCGTCGGACGCGATGAACACGCCGTCGTAGCCGCGCTCGATGGCGTGGGCGATCCAGCCTGGGCGGATGCCGCTCGTGCAAGGAACGCTGATCACCTGCACCCCGGTCGAGTAGTGCCGGTGCTGGCTCCCCGCGAGGTCGATGCCCGGGTCCGAGATGTTGTGCGTCGAGAAGACCAGTATCCGCGGCACCGGTTTCGATGGGTTTGCGCCGACCGAGCTCATGACAGATCTCTCCTGTGCAACCGAAGTTGGACCAGTAGTGCCGGCCTTCCGGCCCGGCATGCCGACTTGTGGCACAGGCATCCCCGCCCGTGGAGTCCCAGCAGGCCTCCCCTGGCGTGGTTGCGTCGACCAAGCCTCCACGGGCGAGGACGCCCGTGCCACGGAAGAAAGAACTGGCGCTGTCTGCCTGTCCGGATCAAGCGCGCAGGATGGGTGGGCCGCTCATCCCGAGCGCAGTCGAGGGACGAGCGGCGAGCAACGGTGCCACGTCGTGCCGAATGCGTCGGCTGTTCCCGTACCCGGACACTCACGTGTCCGGCTCCATCCTACGAATTGCTTGGTGGGCCGCTCATCCCGAGCGCAGTCGAGGGACGAGCGGCGAGCACCCCGGACGAAGAAGGTACGGACCGGCCTGCGCTACTTCGCGCGGCGCACGAACACGCGCTCGTAGCCCTGGGCGGCGAGCGTGCCGAGGAACGCGTGGCCCATCTTGTTGGACCAGGCGCTGACGTCGGTCTTGGTGCCGGGGTCGCTCGACCACAGCTCGATGACGCCGCCGACGGGCACCTTGCCCACGACCTTCTTGGCCTCGAGCAGCGGCCCCGGGCAGGCGGCGCCGCGGGCGTCGACCACCTTGGCGTCGGTGATGGCGTTCAGATCGGTCTCGGAAAGCATGGCAGCGGCGGGCATCGACAGACCTCCTCAAAGATGGCGACGAGCCTCCGCCGACGGCGGAGGACCGCGTCTCACTGGAATCCCGACCGGCCGGGCGCGTTTCCGATCCCTCGACCGGACCGCGACTCCCGACCCGAGCGCGGTGCCAAGCAGCCCTCATGCCAGCGCGACTGTCCCGGCGGACAGCAGCGCCCGCACGCGCGTCGACGTTCACGATCCTCGGGCAAGACCGGGCTCGGCGCGCCTCCGGCCGATTCGCGCCCACCTGATGCCGGGGACAGCATCGACCCCGCGGCGCAGCTTTTTCGGCATCGCTAGAGACCGGGAAGATGCCTCACGGCGCGCCAGAGCGCCTCTGCTACCTTTGTGAGGCCGATGGAAGGGCTCGCGCGAAATTTGCGCGCCGCGTCGGAACCCCCGCCGCTTCGACCCGCGCCTGTCCGCCGGTCCGGGTCACCGGCCCTGCCGCTCACGAGCCTCCCGCGTGACGCGAGGCGACCTCGGGCGACGGCCTGGCCGAAAACTGGCGGTCCGGCGCAGCCCGACGAAAATGGCGGGCATGAGCGCCGCCGTCGATTCCCGACCGCCCCCCAAGCGCCGCGCCACGCCGCGCAAGAAGACCCGCCAGAGCGCGACCAAGCCGCGCGCCCGCACGCCCCCGCCGCCCGAGCACCATCGCTGGCTGTGGATCATCCCGCTGTTCTCCGCGGGCCTGCTGGCGATGCTGGCGGTGCTCTCGTTCCACGCCGGCGACGGCGCGGCCTGGCGGCACGGACGGCCGACGCTCAACTGGATCGGCCCCGTCGGGCATGGCGTCGCCTGGACGCTCTTCCAAGGCTTCGGCCTCTCCGCCTATGGCGTCGCCTTCGCGCTCTTGACCGTCGCGATCCTCGCCTGCACCCGGAACGGCTTTCGTTTCGCGTCGCTCGCCACGTTCGGCTGGGCGCTCGTCGCGACCACCACCAGCGCTCTCGCCTTTCTTCTCGCCGACCCCAAGCGCTTCAGCTACCCGCCAGGAGGCATCCTCGGCCAAGCGGTCGGCCAGGCGGTCAAGGGCGCGTTCTCCCTCGCTGGCTCGCTGATCGTGCTCTCGGCGCTGTTGTTGATGGCGGTCCTCCTCGCCACCCACTTCGCGGCCGCGCGCGCCTTCGAGCTCGCCGCCCGGGGCGTCGGGCACGTGTCGGTCACCGCCGCTCGGCGCGCCTACGCGGCGATCGATCGACGCCGCCGCGCCCGCCTGATGCGAACGCCGGTGGAAGACGAGGACGACTACCTCGAGGCCGGCGACGACGCGCGGGTGCCGGTGCTGACTCCCGACGATGACGAGTTGCCCGAGCTCCCGGCCGACGAGCCGAAGCCGATCGCCGCGCCGAAGGAGCCGAAAGCGCTGCCGCCCCGCATCATGCTTCCAGCGGTGCCCGACGATTCCCTCGCCCCGAATCCCGAAAGCGCTGCCGCTACTCGAAAGCGTCGGAGCAAGAAGGCATCGCCATCGATCAGCGGGAGTGACGCCGAGTCACCGACCGCGTCGGGCGCCCAGGCTGCGCAACCGCCGATCGACAGCGCGACCGACGTGGTGGCTCCACCGGTACCGTTGGACGGGAGCGGCTCTCCTGAGGAAGAGCAAGAGAACGAGGGTCAGCCCGCGGGCTCGACGACAGCGCAGCCGCTTCCCCTTCGGGTGCCGGCGATCATCGAGCCGCGGCCGCCGCCCAAGCCATTGCCGACCGATCGCCCGGCGACGGAGCAGAAGGGCGACTGGCGCATGCGCGACGGCGCCGACGGCTTTCACGTCCCCACCGTCGACGAGATTCTCGAGGGCGAGACGCATTCCACCCGGCGCATCGATCGGGCAGCGCTGACCGCCACCGCCGCCAAGCTGGTGCAGAAGCTCAACGACCTGGGCGTCCAGGGCGAGGTCACCGAAATCCGTCCGGGCCCGGTGGTGACGATGTACGAGCTCAAGCCCGCCGCGGGCATCAAGCTCTCGCGCATCGCCTCCCTCGGCGACGACCTGGCGATGGCGATGGAAGCGTTGCGGGTGCGCATCGTCGCCCCGATTCCCGGCAAGGGCGTGGTCGGTTTCGAGGTGCCGAACAAGACCCGCGAGATGGTGCTCCTGAAGGAGGTGGTCGAGCAGGAGGTGTTCCAGAAGAGCCAGAGCCGCCTGACGATGGCCGTCGGCAAGGACATCGAGGGGATGCCGTACGTCGTCGACCTCGCGAAGATGCCGCACCTCCTCATCGCCGGCACCACCGGCTCCGGCAAGTCGGTCGCGGTCAACTCGATGCTGGTGTCGATGCTGATGCGCGCGACGCCGGAAGAGCTGCGGCTGATCATGGTCGACCCGAAGATGCTCGAGCTGTCGAGCTACGAGGGCATCCCGCACCTCCTGTTGCCGGTGGTGACCGACCCCAAGAAAGCGGTGCTGGCCCTCAGGTGGGGCGTCGAGGAGATGGAGCGCCGCTACGAGCTTCTCGCCGGCGCCGGGGTGCGCAACATCGCCCAGTACAACAAGTGGGTGGAGAAGAAGCTCGCCGAGACCCAGCAGCCCCGACAACCGGTGCAGCTCGATCTGGTGCCAGAGGAAGGGGAGCCGCCGACCGAGAGCGCCGCCGAACCCGATGAGCCGCCGAAGAAGCTGCCTTACCTCGTCATCGTCATCGACGAGCTGGCCGACCTGATGATGGTCGCCGGGAAGGAAATCGAGGTCTCCATCGCCCGCCTCGCGCAGATGGCCCGCGCCTCCGGCTTGCACCTGATGGTCGCGACCCAGCGCCCGTCGACCGACGTCCTGACCGGCGTCATCAAGGCGAACTTCCCCTCGCGCATCTCGTTCCAGGTGGCGAGCCGGCACGATTCGGGGACCATCATCAACGCGGCGGGCGCGGAGAACCTGCTCGGCATGGGCGACATGCTGATTCTGCCGCCGGGGACGAGCACCCTGACGCGGGTCCACGGCGCCTACGTCAGCGAGCCGGAGATTCAGCGGCTGATGGCGTTCTGGAAGGCGCAAGGCGCGCCCGTGTACGACCCGGACATCCTCAAGCCGCGCGACGAGGACGGCGGCGAGCTCGGCGAGGACGAGGTCGCCGACGAGCTCTACGACCAGGCGCTGATGGCGGTGAGCGAGATGCGGATGATTTCGATTTCGCTCCTCCAGAGGAAGATGCGCATCGGCTACAACCGCGCGGCGAGGATGATCGAGCGGATGGAGCGTGACGGCGTGGTCGGCCCCGCCGACGGCGCCAAGCCGAGGGAGGTGCTCATCCACGGCATCGGCGAGATGCCGAACGTGTGAATCAACGGGCGGCACGCAAGAGCCTTCGAGCCGTCCGGGCCCGCCAGGTGGAAGATGATCACCTGCACCAGTGACGCTATCCTGGACCGCTCACCCTGAGCCCTTCGGCACGCTCAGGATGAACTTCGCCGACGGGCAGGTGGTCCACGCCGTTCCCGCCCATCCTTCGACTGCGCTGTCGTAGTCGAGCTCTTGCTCTCCGGAGGAGCGGGAATGAGAAACCAGGGCGAACAGGTCGAGCTAATTTCTTTCCGCGTGCCTAGAGTGCCCCGCGCGAGGCGGGATGAAGCCGGCGCCCGCCCGCTGTTGATGGCGCTTGGGGATGGCTGCTCTCGGTCGCCAGATGGCGTTGCTCGTCGTGGTCGGGGCCTTGCTCGGTGGCGCGCTCGACTTCGCATCACCGCTCCTGACCCACGTGCGGCCGGACTGGGGCCATCCGGTCTCCCTGCGCGAAGCCGTCGAGCCCGCGAGCGCGTCCGCCACCGCGAGCTGCCACCTCGAGGTCGCCCCCGCCCCCCGGATGATGCCGCTCGACGAGGCCCTGAGCGCCTACGCGAGCTGCGCCGCCGCCTTCGTCGACGCCCGCGGCGACGCCGCCTTCGAGGAGGGCCACATCGCCGGCGCCTTCCACCTCCCCGCCGAGGGCGCGCCCGACGCCGCCGCAGTCCTCGCCAAGCTCAAGCGCTACCGGACCGTCGTCGTCTACGACGCCGACTCGAAGGGCTGCCGCCTGGCTCAAGGGGTGGCCGACCGGCTGGTCGAAGGCGGCTGCCGCGACGTGCGCGTGCTCGAGGGAAGCTGGACGGCCTGGGACGAGGCGGGCGGGCCCGCGGCCGCCGGTCGCTGCTCGGCCAACCCCAGCGCCTCGGCCACCACGGCAAGCAGCAGCGCTCTGGAGAAGCAGCCGTGAAGCGCGCCGCCAGCATCGTCCTCCGGGTCGCGCTGGGCGCGGTGTTCCTCGTGGCGGCGCTCTCGAAGGTTCCTGACCTGCGCCAGTTCGCGGAGGAGGTCGCGAACTACCAGATTCTGCCGCCGCACGTCGTGCCCTACGCGGCGCTCCTGTTCCCCGGCGTCGAGCTGGCGCTGGGCCTGGCGCTCATCGCCGGCGTCTACGCCCGGGCGGCAGCGGTGCTGGCGAGCGCGATGCTCGTCGGGTTCATCGCCGCCCTGTCGCAGGCGCTCGTCCGAGGAATCAACTTGAAGTGCGGCTGCTTCGGCGGCGCCGACCTCGCCACCTGGGGCACCGTCGCGCGCGACGTCGTGCTCCTCGCCCTCGCAATCGCCACTGCCTGGCTCGCCAGCTCCTCAGTAGGATGGACAGTCCGGTCGCGTGCGGAGCGCGGGTAAGGAGCGCAAACGATCGCGCGACCGGCTGTCCGTCGTTCCAGAGCGATCGCAGGTGGAACGTCGGATCCCGAGCGCTCTGGAATGTCGGACGGCCGCCCGCCGCGCCTACTGGCGCGCGGCCGGACCGTCCAACCTACTGGCGCGCGGCCGGACCGTCCAACCTACTGGCGCGCGGCCGGACCGTCCAACCTACTGGCGCGCGGCCGGACCGTCCAACCCACTGGCGCGGGGCCAGACAATCTGACCGACTGGCGCGCGGCCGGACCGTCCAACCCACTGGCGCGGGGCCAGACAATCTGACCGACTGGCGCGCGGCCGGACCGTCCAACCTACTGGCGCGGGGCCGGACCTCCTGATGGGCGTTCATCTCATGGGAACGGCACGTGCGGCGGAGGGCCGACCTCCCCGGGAGGCTCGCCTGCGTGCTCGCGGCGGCGGCGCTCCCGTTCCTCCTCGGCGAGCTCCCGCTCCTCTTCCGCCGTGTGCTTGCGCTCCTGCTCGTGGAGATCGAACCTGCCGAGCGGCTGCCCATCCGCATAGTTCTCGGCCGGCCCATGCTTCGGATAGACGAGCGGGTTGCGCGCGCGCGCGTGGGCGAGCACCAGGTACGCCACCACGGCGATCAGCCCGATGACCACGACGGGCACGAAGAAATAGGCGAAGCCGACCAGGCTCTCGATCGCCAGGATGAGACCCAAGACCACGGCGAGTCCGACGAGCAACCCTCGCTGCCACCGCCGCATGACGCCCCTCCGCCGGTCGAGCTGTTTAGAAAGCTGCGCACGCCCGGGCGATTCCGCATCCATCGACACATCTCGATGAATTGATGTATGCTCCCTGCTCGTGGAGAGCGAAGAGGCCATCCCCGCCCTCAGGGCCCTGGCGGACCAGACGCGGCTCCAGGTCGCGCGGCTGCTCGTCGAAGGGCCGCTCTCCGTCGGCGAGATCCAGGAGGTCCTGGGTCTCGGCCAGTCGACCGTCTCGCACCACCTGAAGGTGCTTTCGGACGCCGGGCTCTGCGGCTGCCGCCGCGAGGGACGGGTCGCCTGGTACGGCTGGGAGTCCCAGCTCTCGCCCGCCCGCGCGGCGCTCAAGCGGTTCGTGCAGCACCACGTCCGGGCGCTCGATCGCGAGGCTGCGCGGCAGCTCAAGCGCGTCTTCGAGGCCCGGACCGAGCACACCCGCCGCTTCTTCAACGGGGACCCCCAGGGGGCGGGAGCGCCGCCGGCCTCCGTGAAGCCGCCGGCCCCAGCGGTGGACGTCGTCGCCCGGATGATGGCGGCCGCGCCCCAGGCGGAAGTGGCGCTGGATCTCGGCTGCGGTCTCGGTCGGCTCATCGGCCCCCTGCGGGCGCGGGCGCCGCGGGTGGTCGGGGTCGACCAGTCGCCGCGGATGCTCGACGGCGCCCGGCAGCACGCTTTCGAGCGCGGCTGGCACGACGTCGACTTCCGGCTCGGGTCGCTCGAGCACCTGCCGATCGCCGACCGCGAAGCCGGCCTGGCCGTCGCGCACCAGGTGCTCCATCACGTCGCCCGGCCGGAGCAGGCCCTGGCCGAGGCCCACCGGGCGCTCACCGACGGCGGGGTGCTGGTGGTCGCCGACTATCTGCCGCACGACCGGGAGTGGATGCGCGAGGAGTACGCCGACGTGTGGCTGGGATTCGACCCGGCCTTCGTCGAGCGGCTCTTCGCCGACGCCGGGTTCGTGGACGTCCGCCTGGAGCGGCGGGCGGGAAGAGGCGACCAACTCGGAATGTTCGTCGCCGCCGGACGCCGGTCGGAAGCGCAACCGGTGAGCGTTCCAGCGTCGAAAGCGCGGCCGGTCCGCTCGGGCGGTCGCACGCGCGCGGCACCGCGTCGCGCGCCCCCCTCAACGGCTCGAAAACGCCAGAAGGCGAAGGAGAAGACGAGATGACCGTCGCGCAGAAGGCCCCCGTCGTCGTCACGGGTGGGAACGGCCTGAAGTTCAAGGTGAAGGACCTGTCGCTCGCCGACTGGGGCCGCAAGGAAATCGCGCTCGCCGAGGCGGAGATGCCGGGGCTGATGAGCTTGCGGGCGAAGCACGCGAAAGAGCAGCCGCTCAAGGGCGCGCACATCGCGGGCAGCCTCCACATGACCCAGCAGACCGCGGTGCTGATCGAGACCCTGCAGGCGCTGGGGGCGAAGGTGACGTGGACGAGCTGCAACATCTTCTCCACCCAGGACCAGGCGGCGGCGGCGATTGCCCAGGCGGGAACGCCGGTGTTCGCCTGGCGCGGGGAGACCGAGGCGGAGTACGACTGGTGCCTGGAGCAGCAGCTCTTCGCCTTCACCGACGGCGAGCCGCCGAACCTCATCGTCGACGACGGGGGGGACTTGACCGCTTACGTCCACCAGAAGCACCCGGAGCTCTTGCCCGGCCTCAAGGGGCTCTCCGAAGAGACGACGACCGGCGTCCACCGGCTCTACGAGATGCACCGCAGCGGCGCCCTGAAGGTGCCGGCGATGAACGTCAACGACTCGGTGACCAAGTCGAAGTTCGACAACCTCTACGGCTGCCGCGAGTCCTTGGCCGACGGGATCAAGCGGGCGACGAACGTGATGGTCGCGGGCAAGGTGGTGGTGGTCTGCGGCTATGGCGACGTCGGCAAGGGCAGCGCCCGCTCGATGCGGGGCCTGGGCGCGCGGGTGGTGGTGACCGAGATCGACCCGATCAACGCGCTGCAGGCGGCGATGGAGGGGTTCGAGGTGACGACGCTGGAGGAGGTCGCGCCCGAGGGCGACATCTTCGTCACCGCGACCGGGAACACCGACATCATCCGGCCCGAGCACCTCAAGCTGATGAAGGACGCGGTGATCGTCTGCAACATCGGCCACTTCGACTGCGAAATCGACGTCGCCTGGCTCCGCAACGAATCGGGCGCGACCCGCACCGAGATCAAGCCGCAGGTGGCGCAGTACACGCTGCCGAACGGCCACCGCATCATCCTCCTCGCGGAAGGGCGGCTCGTGAACCTGGGCGTCGCTAACGGCCACCCGTCGTTCGTGATGTCCAACTCCTTCACGAACCAGGTGCTGGCGCAGATGGCGCTGTGGAAGGGCGGGTTCGAGGTCGGCGTCCACATGCTTCCCAAGCGCCTGGACGAGGAGGTCGCGCGGCTGCACCTGCCGAAGCTGGGGGTCAAGCTCACCCGGCTGACCGAGAAGCAGGCGAAGTACATCGGCGTCTCGGTCGACGGCCCGTACAAACCCGAGCACTACCGGTACTAGCTAGCGGTAGCGGAGCCTCCTCGCGAGAGCGCTTCCCTGGAGCAAGCACCGATCAGACCGATCAGTCGGATCCGACCGATCGGTCTGATCAGCGCGAAATACTCCCCGTCGGCCGGCCTCCCCAGAAGGTCGCCCGGCCGACGTCGGTGCCCACGCTCCCCCTAGTACGGCAGCTCGAAGTGCAGCGTGTAGGTGATCTCGGTGGCGACCGCCTGCCCGTTCAGCTTGCCCGGGCGGAAGCGGCAGCGCTTCAGGTCCTTTTCCGCGGCGACGTCGAACGGGTATTGCTTGTGCGTCCAGCTCACCACCCGAACGCGCGCGACGGAGCCGTCGGAATCGACGACGAGCTTCGCGATGACCGTGTCCTCGACCCCGTCCCGCCGGGCGGCGGGCGGATAGGTCTTGGCCATCTCGTCGTCCGACGGGCAGCCCAAGAGCGCCGGCGCCACCGGGAGCTCGTAGACCGGCACGTAACGCTTGGCCTTGTAGGGCTTCGCTTCTTTCGGCGCGGGCGCCACCGGGGTGAACGAACCCATCGCGGTGTTGCCGACGTTCATCGCGAAGCTGCCCGCGGTCGAGGTGGAGGAGAAGCTGATCCCGACCAGCGGAATCGGCTTCGGCGTCGCCTTCTTCGCCTCCACGGTGGGCGGCGGCGGTGCCGGTGGGGCCTGAACGGGGGGCGGCGGCGCTTTCGGAGGGGGCTTCACCGGCCGCGGCCGGAAGTGGCGGTAGACCCGCTGCGGCCGGGGCTTGGGCGGAGGCGGCGTCGGCTTGGGCGGCGGCGGCCGGGGCTTCTCTTCGACGACCGCGATCCGCACCCGTTCCGGCGGCGGCACGACCCGCGGCGAAAGCAGCCCCGCCGTGCGCAGCCCCGCCCAGACCGCGACGTGCGCGCCCGCCGAGACGAGAATCATCAGGAGAAGCAGGAGCGGTCCCGCCATCCGTTCGAGCGGCGACCGCCGCGGAGGAGCGAGCCTCGCCGGCGGCAGCGGGACCAGACCGACCCGTCGCCGGGGCGGACCATGCGGCGGACGGCGAGACCGCGGCGCAGTGGCGGTGGCTTCTCTCATCGCCCTTTCAAAGCCCCCGCTCGCGGTCCTGCCGAACAGCTACGGTGCCGGTTCCTGCACCTTCTGGATTTCGATCGCGAACTTGGAAATGCCCTGCTCCTTGAGCAAGTCGAGCACGTGCACCACCATCCCGTGCAGGGCGCGCTTGTCCGCGCTGATCAGAGCCTGCAGGTCCGCCTTCTTCTGCGGCATCGCCTGAACCTGGCGGACGAGCCCGGCGTCGTCGACGGCGACCCCGTTCAGGTACGTCTGCCCGTCTTTCTTGATCACGATCGCCAGGGTCTTCGCCGTCGTCTGCCCGGCGCTCGCCGCCTTCGGGAGCTGCACCAGAATCGCCTGCTTCACGATGTAGGTCGCCGTCACCATGAAGATGATGAGCAAGACCAACATCACGTCCACCAGGGGCGTCACGTTGATGCCGGTGATCTCGCCGTCGTCGTTCTGGGCCGATGCCGCCATCCGCCAGTGCTCCAGCTCTACAGGACCGCTGCTACTTGCCGTTCGCCGCCCGCGGCAGCACCACGGGAGCGCTCTCGGGTGGCACGCTCTCCAAGTGCGCCTGCAACGCGTCGCCCAAGAGCTCACCCCGGGCGGCGATGGTCTTCATCCAGCGAACGAAGGTGTTGTAGAGCGCCACCGCCGGCAGCGCCACGATGAGCCCCACCGCCGTCGCCACCAGCGCTTCCGAGATGCCGATCATGATGCCCGAGCCGCCGGCGGTCATCGTGCCCGCCTTGGCCGACCGCGCGAGCTCGGCGAAGGCGGAGATGATGCCCAGCACCGTCCCGAAGAGCCCGAGAAACGGCGCGTTGTTCCCGAGCGTCCCCAGAAACGAGAGGAACCGCTCGTAGCGCAGCCGCTCCTCCTTGATCACCTTTTCCACCACCATCCGGACGCTCGCCGGCCCCAGCGGCGCCGCCTCGATGCCCTGCCGCACCACCTCCGCCTCGAGACCGCGCCGGCTCTCCACCGCCTTCGCCGCGTCCTCGAGCTGCCCCCGCTGCAAGAGGCGCGCGATGTCGCCGACCTCGCCGATCGAGTGGCTGGAAAAGTAGATCGCCCGCTCGATCATCACCGCGATGCTCACCACGCTCAACCCGAGCAGCGTCCACAGCACCCAGCCGGCGCCCACCGACTCGAACGTCAGCGCGAGCTGCGTCACGATGCTTTCGGCACACAGAACCATCGCCCCATCCCGTTTTCGGCCGTCCGTCTCGAAAGGTGCCCCGACCAAGGCGGCCGCGTCGAAATCGGGGCGCAGGATGATACTGCCCGCAAGGACGCCCGGCAGGTCAGGAGCGCCGAGTCGTTTCCCCGCGCGAAGGTCCGACGAGCCGCAACACCGCGCGTTCGGTTTCGCTTCCCTGGGCTTCGGGCACCCTGGCGCGGGCGGGAGGACACCAGCCCCGGGCGATCGTCAAGCCGAAAGCGGTGATCTCCGCCTTCCGGACGCGATGCCGACCTTTCCCGCGCTCCCCCGACCGCGGCTGAATTCCAAGAAAAGATCCACGGGCCGAGCGGCCGCCACCTTGACTTGACCCTCGCCTGGCCTCTACCCTCGCGGCCGCGCGGGCGCCGGATTCCCCGGCGAGAATCGACGCTGTCCGCCACCGCTTCCGTTCTCTTCCAGAGCAGAGGACGGGGACCTTAAGACACCGAGGTCGACCATGCTGCGTGACGCTCGTCCTCTCGGCCTTCTGCTCGCGCTGGGCTTGCTCGCGGCCGGCTGCGGGAGCTCGACCCCGCCACATCCTGGCGACGGCTCCACGGTCCTCGCCTGCGGGACCGCCGCCGACTGCCCGTCGGGGCAAGTCTGCCAGGGCGGCCTGTGCGTCACGGCCAAGCAGTGCAACAGCGACGCCGACTGCCCGTCCGGCGAGACGTGCAACCTGCTCCAGGGCACCTGCAACCAGGGCAACCAGCAGGCCGACGCTGGAAGCGACGCCGGCACCGACGCGGGCACCGACGGCGGCAACCCGCCGCCCGGGGGAAGCTGCACCACCAAGTACGACTGCGCGGCCGGGCAAATCTGCGGGTCCGACGGCAAGTGCGCGAACCCGCCGAGCCAGTGCACCAAGGACGCCGACTGCCCGCGCGGGAAGATCTGCAACTTCTCGAACCAGTGCGAGCCCGGCTGCTCCAGCCAACAGGACTGCGACCCGCCGATGCTCTGCCACCCGCAGAAGTTCATCTGCGATTACTGCTCGCTGTCGAACCCGTGCCCGCAGGGCCAGAGCTGCGTCGCCAGCTCCGGTGGCACTGCGCTCGACCATCCGCAGTGCGAAACGGCGGTCACGTGCACCACCACCCAGGATTGCGCGACCAACGCGCCGGGCACCGTCTGCAAGAACGGCGTCTGCGCCAACTGCACGGCGCACGCGGACTGCAACGTCGCGCCGTACAACGCGAACCCGGGGAACCAGACGAACCCGAACCCGCCCATCTGCGGGCCGAACGGGCTGTGCGGCGCCGCGCAGTCGAGCTGCACCGACCAGAACTGCCAGAGCCAGCTCAACAACCCGGACGCCTACTGCGACACCAGCCAGAACCCGCCGAACTGCGGCGTGTATCAGTGCACCAAGGACGCCGAGTGCACGAACTCCGACGGCTCGCCCGGCACCTGCAACCTGTCGACGCATACCTGCGCGACGTCTTCCTCGGGCGGTGACGGCGGAACGCCCACGGGGGGCTGCACTGGTTCGGCCCTGAGCCAGTGCCAGAGCCAATGCTCGCAGCCCGATCCGACGACCGGGCTGCCGGGGTCGTGCAACACCGCGACCTGCACCTGCGCCGGCGCCAGCGGCGGCACGGGCGGCATGTGCACGACCGACAGCGACTGCCCGAGCACCCAGACGTGCTCGATGGGCATCTGCACCGACAAGGCGGTCGCCTCCGGTGGCGGCGCGTGCGACACGTTGACGTGCATCAGCGGCGGCTGCGTCGACGCGGCCGACCCGAGCACGAGTTGCAGCTCGATGGGGTGCCTCCTGGGCTTGCTCGGCGGTGGCGGCGGCGGCACCGGCAGCGGCACCGCCTGCACGAGTGATACCGACTGCACCGCCCCAGAGACCTGCCAGGGTACGATCTTGGGCATGTGCTTGAGCAGTTGCACCTGCGGCACCTCGTCCGCGGTTCCCTGCGAATAGCTCTGATCGAAGAAGTTGGGCGGCCCGCGTCGTTCGGCGCGGGCCGTCGCGTTTCTCCGAGGGACGCGAAGCTCAGCGGCCGTAGACGTCGCCGGCGAGGCCGGGGTAGCGCGAAGCCTCCGGCCAGCTCGACTCCGGCAGTCGCGACTCCTCCGGTTCGAGCGCCGGCCCGGCCGCGCCAGCGGTCTGGGCAAGCGGCAGCGCTACCGGTGATCGATCGCGCTCCGGCTCGGTGGCTTCGCTCTCGTACCCTTCGTGGGCATTCGGTCGATCGCCTGGCATGGTGTGCCTCCTCTTCTCGTCAAGGTAGTGCGTCCCGCCGACAGGCGAAGCAATGGCCACGTCGATCCGACCGATCGGGCGAATCAGACCGATCGGTCCGATCGGCGTGCGCGGCAGGGCGAGCGCCGTCAGCCCTTCGCCCGCAGGTACTGCGGCGGCCAGTCGACGTCGACGCCCAGCTCCTTCGCCGCGTGGAGCGGGAAATACGGGTCGCGCAGGAGCTCCCGCGCGAGCAGCACCACGTCCGCCTGGCCCCTCGCGATGACCTCGTCCGCTTCCTCTGCGCCGGTGAGGAGCCCGACCGCGCCCGTCGCGACGCCCACCTCGCGCCGAATCGCCTCCGCGAACGGCACCTGGTAGCCCGGTCGGAGCGGAATCTCCTGCGCCGGCGAGAGCCCGCCGCTCGAGCAATCGATGAGGTCGACGCCCAGCTCCTTGAGCCGCGCCGCGAGCTCCAGCGTCTGCGGCAGGTCCCAACCGCCCTCGACCCAGTCGGTCGCGGAGAGCCGCACGAACAGCGGCCGACCGGCCCAGGCATCACGCACCGCGGCAGCGATTCTGAGGGGCATCCGCATCCGGTTCTCGACGGTGCCGCCGTACTCGTCGGCGCGCCGGTTCGAAAGCGGCGAGAGAAACTCGTGCGCGAGGTAGCCGTGGGCGAAGTGCAGCTCGATCACCTCGAACCCCGCCTGCGCCGCCCGGCGGCTCGCCTCGACGAAATCGCGGACCACTTTCTCGATGCCGCCCGGGTCGAGCGCTACCGGTATGCCATAGCCCTCCTGGAAAGCGATGGCGCTGGGGGCGAGCGGCTGCCATCCCCCCTGGCCTGGCGGGATGAAGCCGTGACCCTTCCAGGGCGCCCGGGTCGAGGCCTTGCGGCCCGCGTGGGCGAGCTGGATGCCGGGATGCGCGCCCTGCCCTTTCAAGAAGCCGGTGATGCGCGAGAACGCCTCGGCTTGCGCGTCGTTCCACAGGCCGGTGTCCTCGGGCGAGATGCGGCCTTCGGGCGAGACGGCGGTCGCCTCGACGCACACCATCCCGGCGCCGCCCACCGCGCGGCTGCCCAGGTGGACGAGGTGCCAATCCGTCGGCACGCCGTCCACCGCCGAGTACTGGGCCATCGGCGAAACGAAGAGGCGGTTCTTGAACGTCAAGCCCCGCAGGGAGATCGGATCGAACAGGCTCGGCATCGGCTTTGAGGCTCCTCTTCGGCGCAGGCGATGGGTTTCTCTTCCGCGTCGCCCATCCTACAACTCCAAGGCAGCGCTTCCGGACCGGCGAGCCGGGTCTGCCGACCCGGTGCGCCTTGACAGGCGTCGCGCCCGGCGCGATGTGAACGCCGCTTTCTCGGCCTCGGGAGGCGCCTGATGCAGGTCCTGGTCGCGGATTCCCTTCCCATCGCCCAGCTCGAGGGCTTGCGCGCGCTCGGGGTCGAAGTGCGCTACGAGCCCGGACTGGGAGCACAAGCGCTACCGCTCGCCGCGCGGGACGCGACGGTGCTGGTGGTGCGCTCGACCGAGGTCAACGCCGCGGTTTTCGAGCAGGCGCGGGGGCTGAGCCTCGTCGTGCGCGCGGGCGCGGGCGTCAACACCATCGACGTCAAGGCGGCGAGCGCCCGCGGCGTCTATGTCGCGAACTGCCCGGGCCAGAACTCCATCGCGGTGGCCGAGCTCGCCTGGGGGCTGATTCTCGGCCTCGACCGGCGCATTCCGGCGGGCGTCCAGTCGCTGCGCGAAGGCCATTGGCGGAAGAAGGAGTTCGGCAAGGCCCGCGGCCTCTTCGGGCGCACGCTGGGCATCCTCGGCGCGGGCGCCATCGGCCGGCAGGTGGGCCGGCGCGGCCTCGCGTTCGGGATGCGGGTCGTCGCCTGCTCCATCGACCTGACGGCGGCGAAAGCGCGCGAGCTGGGGTTCGACTTCGCCGACGATCCGCTCGCGCTCGCGCAACAGAGCGACGTCCTCACCGTCCACGTGCCCGCTTCGGCCGTGACCAAGGGGCTCGTTTCGCGCGAGGTGCTGGCCGCGCTCCACGACGGCGCGCTCTTCATCAACACCGCGCGCGCCGACGTGGTCGACCAGGTGGCGCTCCTCACGGAGGCTCGAAGAGGCCGGCTGCGCATCGGCGTCGACGTCTTCGCGGGGGAGCCCAAGACCGGAGAAGCCGAGTTCGACAGCGAGCTCGCAAAGCTGCCGGACGTCTATGGCACGCACCACATCGGCGCTTCCACGGAGCAGGCGCAGGACGCGATCGCGGCGGAGACGGTGCGCATCATCGAGAGCTTCCTCAAGCGCGGCGAGGTCCCCAACTGCGTGAACATCGCGGAGAAGACGCCCGCGAGCTGGCAGATGATCGTCCGCCACCAGGACCGGGTCGGGGTGCTCGCGAACGTGCTCGACCTGGTGCGCGAGGCGGGCATCAACGTGCAGGAGCTGGAGAACACGGTGTTCGAGGGGGCGAACGCCGCCTGCTGCAAGGTGCAGCTCGATGCACGGCCTGCGGAAGCGCTGCTGGAGCGCATCCGCGCGAGCGAGGAGATCATCTTCGTGGACCTGGTCGCGCTGGGGTGACGGGCGTTCGTCGGCCCCGATCGGACCGATCGGTCGGATCGGTCGGATCGGTCTGGCGCGCGGTCGTCGGGCAGGCGC
This sequence comes from Myxococcales bacterium, assembly GCA_021787845.1. Lineage (GTDB taxonomy): Bacteria > Myxococcota > Myxococcia > Myxococcales > JAJYLH01 > JAJYLH01. The sequence continues at coordinate 41,529 of JAJYLH010000028.1, forward strand.
CAAGGGTCGCCCGGGAACCCGGCGGCGGTCTAGTACGCGTTCTTCGAGAGAAACCCACCGAGCGCCGTGCGCAGCAGAATCTTGAAGTCCAGCCACAGCGACCAGTGCTCGATGTAGTAGAGGTCGCGTTCGATGCGCTTTTCCACGCTCGTCGACCCCCGCCAGCCCTCCACCTGAGCGAGACCGGTCAAGCCACTCTTGACCTTGTGCCGGAGGTTGTAGCGGGGAATCTGCTTCTTGAACGCCTCGATGAAGATGGGCCGCTCCGGACGCGGACCGACCAGGCTCATCTCCCCTTTCAAGATGTTGAAGACCTGCGGCAGCTCGTCGATGGAGAACTTGCGCAGGAAACGGCCGAGCCTGGTGGTCCGGGCATCGTCCGCGGTCGCCCATTTCGCGCCGTTCTGCTCCGCGTCCTGGCGCATCGAACGGAACTTCAAGAGCCGGAAGGTCCGGCCGTCCAGCCCCATCCGCTCCTGCGCGAAGAAGACGGAACCGGTGCCGGAGAGCTTGAGGGCGACGGCGGTCGCGAGGAGTACGGGAGCGGTGCCGATGAGCATGAGCGACCCGAAAATCAGGTCGAAGGCGCGCTTGCCCACCGCGTCCCAGCCGTGAATCGGCCCGTGGGCGAGGGCGACGATGGGCATCCCGTCGATTTCCTCGACCCCGCCGTTGAGCGTCATGAACTGGTAGAGGTCGGGCACCACCTTCACGTCCGCGGTGTGGGTCGACAAGGTGACGAGCAGGTCGCGTACGCGGTGGTGCAAGGAGAGCGGGAGCGCGATGTAGACCTGATCGATCTGTCGGGAGCCGAGGACCTGCTCCAGGTCGTCGTAGGTCCCGAGCACCTCGACGCCCCCCAACGCGCGGCCGACCCGGCGCTCGTCGCGGGCGAGCAGCCCCACCACCTTGACCCCGTACTCGCGCCGCGCCTCCAGCCGCTGGGCGACGGTCCGGCCGAGCTTGCCAGCGCCGATGACGAGCGCGTAGCGCAGGTTGTGCCCGCGGCGGCGCACCTCGGCGATGAGGTTTCGCGCGACCGCGCGGGTGAGGCTCATCAGCGAGAAATCGACGAGCCCGAAGAGCACCAGGGTGAAGCGGCTGTACCGGGGGCGCAGGAAATAGGTGGAGGCGACGAGGAGCAGGAGCGCTAGCGCTATCGATTGGAAGATGGAGAAGACTTCGGCCAGCCGGGTGGCGAACCGGTGCGAGCGGTAGAGCCCGCTCATCCGGAAGACCAGGGTGAAGATGACGACGGCCATCGCGAGCTGGCCGAACGACTGGGCGACGGGGACCGGGCCGAAGGCGGCGAAAGCCGTCGAACGAACGAAGAACGCCAGCGCGAAGCTGACGACGAGCAGGGCCATGTCGAACAGCCACAGCAGCGAGGCGACGAACTGGGTGTACTTGCGAATCATTCGAGCGCTCCACCCGCGCCAAGGGCGCTTGGCGCGGCGCGCAATCTAGCAAGAATCATGCGCGAGCGCTCGCCGAAGCCATTCTCCAAGCGCCCGAAATTACTGAAGATTATCGACGGCCGGACGGCGCCCGACTGTTCAGGATCTGGACAGCGGGCTCCCACCGCGACGTCGATGCCGGAGTTCGGGTCGCCGGAGCGGTGGAAACAGCGGTCGTCTTCTCCGGGGCGAGCGGTTCTCTGCGCCGGCGTGGTCACGCCCGCGTCTCCCCGAGGAGGTCAAGACGGCGCGGGCGCGAGGTCGGGGCGGACGCGGGAGAGGATCGCCCGCATGGCGTCGAGGAAGCGCGGTCGGTCGAACCGGAGCGCGTGGGCGCGGATGGCGGCCGGGTCGAACTCGCGGGCGCGCCGTTCGAACGTCTCCACCGCCCCGATGAGCGCTTCGACGGACTGCTCCTCGAAGAAGACGCCGGTCGGGTGAGCGCCGTCGCCGACCACGGTTTCGAGCGCGCCGCCGCGACCGAAGGCGACGACCGGGGTGCCGCAGGCCTGCGCCTCGACGGGAGCGATGCCGAAGTCCTCCTCGCCGGGGAAGACGAACGCCTTGGCCCCGCCGAGGAACTCGGCGAGCCGCCCCGCCGGGACCTCCCCCACGAGCTCGACGGCACCGCCGCCGGAGACCATCCGCGCAAGGCGCTTGCCCTCCTGCCCTGCGCCGCCGATCAACAGGCGCTTCCCCATCCGCCGGAACGCCTCGATCGCGAGGTCGACCCGCTTGTACGGCGCGAAGGCGCCGAGCATCGCGTAGTAGCCGCGGGCCATCGGACGGTCGGCGAGCCGGAAGCGTCCGACGTCGACCGGCGGGTGGACCACCTCCGCCTCGACGCCGTAGCGCTTACGAATCCGCCGGGCGACGTGGTGGGAGTTCGCGAGGTAGGCGTCGGGCCGGCGGGCGCTGGCGATGTCCCAGGCGCGGAGCCAAGGGGTAGCGACAGCGGCGACGGCGCGCGTCAGCGGTCCTGCTCGGCCCTCGCCGAAGTACTCGTCCTTCTGCTCCCAGACGTAACGCATCGGCGTGTGGAGGTAGGAGACGTGGGTCGCGTCCGGCCGGGTGACGACGCCCTTGGCGACGCAGAAGCTCGACGAGAGCACGAAGTCGAACCGCGACAGGTCGAGCGCCTCGATGGCCGCGGGCATCAACGACAGGTAGTGGCGGTACCGCTGGACGCCGAGCGGCAAATTCTGCAGAAAGGATGTGTGAATCGCTCGCGATTCGAGCGAGTCGGGCAGGGCCCCCTTCTTGTGGACGAGGGTGAAGATGTCCGCGTCGGGCAAGAGCTCGGCGAAGGCTTCCAGCACGCGCTCGGCGCCGCGGTAGGTGACGAGCCAGTCGTGGACGAGCGCGACCCGGGGGCGGGAGCTCATGGCGAAAGTCCTAGCACGCGGCGATGCTTGTCGGCTGGCGCCCTCACCCGTGCGCCGCGCGCGGCCGATCAGACCGATCAGACCAACCGGTCGGGTCGGTCGGATCGGTCCGAGATGATGTCCTCGATTCTGAAACAGCCCCGTCGCGTTCGCGCAGCGGATGTGCGGGGCGCCAAGGCAACGGAGCGTGGGCCTGAGCCCACACTGCCCTACGGCACCGTTTTCGCCAGGCAGCAGTGCTTATACTTCCTTCCGCTGCCGCAAGGACACGAAGCGTTCCGTCCGACTCGGGCTGGGATGGCTGGCTCGGCGGGAGCGCTGCCGGGGAACTTGCGGAGCGGCCGGCCGGCGCGCAGGTGATTCGCAAGACGCTCCATCGCCGGCCGGACGTGGGTGAAGAACCGTCGAAACCCGGGGCAGAGGTAGTTCAAGCCCGCTTCGCCGTTGGGCGTTCGCGCGAGGCGATCCTTCGGGCAGCCGCCGTTGCAATAGGCCCGCACGTCGCACGCGCGACACATCGCCGGCAAGGTGTCGCGCTTGCGGGCGCCAAACGCTTGGAGCGCTCCGCCGCCGATGAGCTCAGCGAAATCGGTCTCGGCCAGCGTTCCGAGCCGATGCTCGCCGTCGACGAAGTGATCGCACGCGTAGAGGCTCCCGTCGTGCTCGAGCGCGAGCACGTCGCCGCAGGTCTCGCGAAACAGGCACAGCGCGTGCTCGACGCCCATCGCCGGCCGTAGCGCCTCATCGAAGTTCTGCACCACGACGCGGCCCAGGTCGTGGCGGATCCACTCGTCGAACACCGCGCAGAGAAACTCGCCGATGGCCTCGGGTCGGGCGGTCCGCTCGCTGACCCCGGTCGGCGAGTCGGGCTCGTGTTCGACCAGCGGCAGGAACTGGAGGTAGCGCACGCCCTCGTCGCGAAAGAAGCGGTAGGTCTCAAGCGGCACGCCCACGTTCGCCGCGTGGACGACGCAGAGGACGTCGACGTGGAGGCGGCGGCGCTCGAGCAGACGCCAGGCGCGCATCACCTCCCGGTGCGTCCCGCGCCCGCCCTTGTTCGGGCGGTAGCGGTCGTGCACCTCGGCAGGGCCGTCGAGGCTCAGGCCGACCGAGAACCCTTCCGCTTCGAGGAAATCGACGAGGGCCTCGTCGAGGAGGGTGCCGTTCGTCTGCAGGCCGTTGGTGACCCGCCGTCCCGCCGGGCGGTTGGCCTTCTGGAGAGCGACGATGCGGCGAAAGCCGTCGAGACCGAAGAGCGTCGGCTCGCCGCCGTGCCACTCGAAGTGCGTCACCGGTCCTGGAGAGCTCTGGAGCCGCTGGACGAGGTAGCGCTCCAGGATCTCGTCGCGCATCCGCCGCTCGCCGGGCGGGAAGAGCGCATCCTTTTGCAGGTAGTAGCAGTAGGCGCAGTCGAGGTTGCACCGCGGGCCGACCGGCTTTGCCATCACCAGCGGATCGATCATGCGAGCCAGCCTGCGATCGTCTCGCGCACGCCCGGCATTTCGCGCCATCCCGCCCAAACCGCGCACGCCCACTCGAGGAGCTTCGCCTGTCGCTTCTCGCCCGCCTCGGCCGCCACGACGTCGGCGACCGTGATGCGCCCGCGCCGCTCGGGCACCGGGAACGCCGGCCAGTTGCGCCGCTGCCGGGCGAGGAGCATGTGGACGCGCTGCACCTCGCGCCCGGAGAAACGGCGGTCGCAGGCGAGGTGGAGCCCGACCAGCGCGAACGAGAGCGTGATCGGCTTCATCGCGTCGGACGCGTGTTGCGCTGCGTAGGCATCGACCGCGTGTTGGTGCGGGAACGCCGGATCGCGCAAGCCGAGCGTGGACGCAGCGAGCTCATCGTAGCGCTGGCGGCATTCGCCCGAGGCCCGGAAGCCCTGCGGACCTTCGGCGCCGCTCCCGGGGAGCGAAGCGCCACAGCCCGGGCACTCGACGAGCCCGCCGTTCACGGCGTCGCGACGTAGCTGCAATCGACCGCTTCGTAGAAGAGCCGCCGAATCTCGTCGTGGCCGCGGTCGTCCGGGTGGATGCAGTCGGGGGCGAACCACAGGGTCGGGTCCTTCGCCTGGTAGTACTGGTTCGACGGGTCGTCGTAGTGGAAGCCGTGGCCGTGGAAGGCGCCGAGCGCGTCGATGACCGCGAAGCGCATCTGCTGGCCGAGCTGGACGTACTTCTGCTTCCAAGTGTCGAGCGCGGTCACGAACTGCGGGAACGACAAGTTGTAGAAGCACCCTTGCGCCGAGCCGACGCCGTCGGACGGGTCGTAGACGTCCATCAGGTAGATGCTGGTGCCGTCCGGGAACTTCGTCGTGTCCTGCAGCGCCTGGACGGTCGCGGTGATGTTCTGGATCGCGTTGGTCAGCACCGCCCCGGTCGGGTCGCCGCCGCCGGGCGCCATCGCGCCCAAGAGGTCGTTGCCGCCGATGGTGATGACGACCATCGAGCGACCCTTCGGCGCCGGCAGCTCCTGCTCCAGATTCGGCACCTCCTGCTGGATGAGCGTCGAGGTCGTCGCTCCGTCCTGCGCGACGTCGACCACCGTCACGTCGTGGCCGTAGTAGCTCTTGAGGTCCGTCGCCGCTTCCGCTGGCCAGGTGCTGTCGTCGTTCTGGTCGAGCAGCGCGTAGTAGCTCAAGCTCGTCTTCGACGCGCCGGTGCCGGTGCTGATGGAATCACCCATCACGATCAGCCGGGAGACGTCGGGCGGCGTGAAGCTCGCCGGCACGTAGCTCTGGTGGCGGGTCGAGTGCGTCGTCGCGCAGGTCTTGGTCGTGCCGCCGTCCGCGCCGGAGGTCGACAGCGGACCGCGATTCCCCGAGGGCCCGCAGGCGACGACGAGAGCGAGGAGCGCGAGCGGGGCCAGGCGGCGAAGAGCGTCCATCGGACCTCCGGAAAGACAGGCGAGGCTAGCCGAAGCCCGAGCGCCGGGGAACTGCTTGTCCGCTCACCCGCGGGCGATCAGCCGCACCCTCGGGTCCGCACTGACACACACGACCGACGCCTCCGCCGCGTCGCGCGCGCCGGGTGGGTGGCGCGGCGCTTGCTTTCGGTCAAGATACGCGGCCAGCACCCGCGCCTGACCCCGAGTCGCCGCCATGAACGCGCTCTTCGCCACCCTCCTGCTCGGCGCCGCCACGATCTCTCCGACGCGCGTCCCAGCGCAAGGCCCCTCGGAAGCGCTCCTGAAGGTCGGCGCGCCGGGGATGGTCCGCGTCCGTTCGACCGGTCTGGTCGGCGTCACCTGCGCGCTGGTCGACCGCGTCCGCGGACCGTTCGCGACGGGCGGCGAGGCCGGCCACATCGCCTGCGACCTGACCGAGCTGCTCGACGCCGGCACCTACAAGCTGCGCCTGAGCGGGCCGAAGAAGGCCGCGGGCGAGGTCGGCCTCGAGGCGAACGAATTCCCGGAGTCGCAGCGCCCGCTCGTGCGCCTCGACCGCGGCCAGTCCGTCGACGCGACGCTGGCGCCCGGACGACAGGCCTCGTTCTGGATTCGCGTTCGCGACCCGCATCGCGCGTTGAATCTGCGGATCACCGGGCGCACCGCCGGCCGCGTCGCCCTCTGGCGCCAGGGCCGCTGGCTGGAAGCGCACCCGTTCACCGACTTCGCGCCGTCGCCCCGCTCCGGTCAGCCGGTCCACGACTGGTGGCTGTCGCGCCTCGTCGAGCCCGGCGTCTACCGGCTGGTGGTCTACGGCACCGACGTCGAGCGCTGGGCGAACGGCCGCGAATCCGACCTCCTCCGGGTCTCGCGCGGCTTCGAGGCGGCGCCGCCGACCGGATTCACCTCGGTAGCGCTCTCGCCATTCGGCAGCGCTGTCCGTGCCCTTCCCAACCGGCCGACGTTCGCGATGGCCTCGCTCTCGACGGCGCCGGCCGCGCCGGTTCACCTCGCGCTCCGGTCGCAAGCCAACGATGGCACGGTGGACTTTGGCGAGGCGGGCTCATGCGACACCGCGCCCAAGGCGCTCGACCCCGCGTGCGTGGCGACGGCTTGGTCCTCGGTAGCGAAGCTGCTCGTCTTGACCGGCCCGCCGGGCACCAGGGTCGACTTGACCTTTGCCCGCGCAAACAACGGCGGCGAGGCGGAAGATGGCGACTTCGGCTTTTCCGGCGATGTCACGTTTCTCGCAAAAGCTGGCGGCGATTATCTCGTCGGCCTGACCGAGCTGCCGCCGGACGAGGATTCCGCGCCCCTCGGCTGCGTCCTCCAGGACCAGGCCACAGGGAAGCGCATCGCTTCCGACCTGCCGGAGGTGTCGCCGGTAGAGCCGCTGGTGCGCTCGTTCAACAGCGCCGGCGACCGCGACGAGCTCTGGTTCCACGTCGCGTCGCCGATGACGATCCAGGTCTTGACCGATTCCGCGCGCCACGCGAGCTGCGCGCTCTTCGAGCTCGGCGCTTCCGGTCTCGATCAGCGCATCAACGCGTCGCTGTCGAGCGCCTGCGGAATCGTCCAGAGCCTCGCGGCGGGCGACTACGGCCTCGTGCTCTACCAGGGGAACCGCGGAATCCAGACGGTCCGGATCGGCGCTCCCGGCTCTCCGGCAGCGCAGACGCCGACCCGAAGCGGTTGCGTCATGCGCGCGTCGCTCACGAAAGACCGCGCGTACATCCTGGTGACCAATCGCCCGGCGGGACAAGCACTGCGCGGCCTCGTGGCGCGCCCGCTGTCGGTCGAGGTGGGCCGGGCGCTGACCATGACGATCGATCCCCGCCGCACGATCGAGATCCCGGTCGCCAGCGGCGCTGCGTTCCAAGTCCGCAGCCTCCACGGCGCCGCGTTCGAATGCGGTCTCAAGAGCGATGAGGCTCTGGCGAAGAACGGCATCTGCGAAGTAGGGAGTCGCTGGTTCGGCCACACGCTGGTCCTTCGCAATCCAGGAGCGCATCCGGTTCTCGTCACGCTGACGACCCCCTGGCAACCGAAACGCTCGCAGCCGCAAGCGTGGACACCCGCACCGCAACCGCTGACCGAGCTGGTCCCGGACCGGCCGCTCTTCCTCGATTTCGACCGGAATCAGGAACGGTCGCTGCAGATCGACGTGGGCGAGCCAGGCCTCTACGACGTCACCACCCGCGGCCTGCTCGCCACGCGCTGCACGCTGCGGACTCCCGCCATCCTCGCGGTCGCCGACGACACCGAAGGCGGGCGAGGGCGCAACTGCTTCATCGCGCACTACCTGCGGCGTGGGACCTACCTGCTCACCATAACCACCCAGGGGCGCAGCCGGGGACGGCTATCGGTCCTGCTCACCGACCATGCGATTCGCCAGGCGGCACCGCTTTCGGTGGGCGACGAGGTCTTTTCGCAGGTCGCCGCGGACGACCTCGTGCAACGCAAGCTGGTGGTCGTGAAAGGTGGCGACGAGACGATTTCCACGGTCGCGCTGGGGCCGTCGCTCTCCTGCCGGCTGGACGACGCCGACGGATGGCCTCTCGTCGCGGTGCCCGCATCGTGCGACCTGGAGCAGCGGCTCGCGCCCGGCACGTATCTGTGGAGCGAGCTTCCCGCGACGGTCGCCAGCCGGCGGCGGACTCGCCTCTCGGCAGTGCAGCCGCCGGTCGTCTGGTCCGGGCCGGCGGTCCGTCGGCTCTCGCTGAACGAATGGGCTACCGCCCAGCTCGACAGGAGCGGGCGCGATCGCTGGCAGCTCGTCCTGCAAGCGCCCGACGCGGTCGCATTTCAGATGACCAACCGGATGGCGGGACGCATCGACCGGGTCGACGCGAATGGCGCGCGAGAGCCGGTCGGACAGATTCCGCCCAACGCCGCCGGAACGACCCTGAAGCTCGCGGCGGGCACCTACGAAATCATCGCCCAGCACAGCGAGGGCGATGTCGACATCCGCTACCGCATCTTCGCCGGCTCCGATGTGCTCCTCCCGGGAACCAGCCGCGACGTGAGCCTGCCAGCGACGGTCACCGTGCGCGTGCCCCGCGACGGGACGCTGCGGCTCGGCACGACCGGGGACAGCGACGTGCGTTGCCGGCTGCGCGATTCGAGCGGCCGCATCGTCGCGGAAGTGCTCGACAACGGCGAGGACTGGAACTGCGCTCTTGCCGAGCAGCTCAAGGCCGGCGACTACCAGCTCGAGGTGACGAGCCAGACCAACACTGGGGGCTCCACCCGGATTACGGCTGCGATGCCGCTGATCGAGAGCGCTGGCGCCATTCATGACGGGCAGCAGCTTCGCGTCGCCCAATCGGTGATCGTCGCCGACGTTCCGCCAGCCGCGGCCGGCGTCGTGCAGCAGGTCTCCTTCGCCTCGACGGATGCCTTCTCCTGCGCGATGGTTGGCGATAGCGGTGCCGTCCTCCGACAGAGCCTGAACGTCACCCGCTGCGATTTCCTGCTCCGGTCGAAGGAGCGCCATCGCGTTCGGCTCTGGACCCTCGGCGCGCCCGCGAAGCTCCGGACGATTCTGCGCACGAAGCCGATTCGGCCTTTCGCCGGTGGCCGGCTGGGCTCCCGCTCGGCAGGCCGCGCGATGGTCGCCCGGCCCGGGCGCTACGAAACAGGAATGGACGCGTTCTGCCTCACCGACGCTCAACGGGGGCTCCTGAAACCGTGCGGACCAGACGTTTCGCTCGAGCCCGGACCGACCATCTTCGCGAGCGCGCAGGGTGCTGGGCCAATTGCGCTGCGAGAGATCGTCGTTTCCGACGCAGTCACCGCAACGCAACGTACCGTCGCTTCGATGACGCCCTTCATCGAGGCGCAGCGCTCTCGGTCACCAGCGGTCCATCTGCTCGCCGTGACGCGCCTCGCGGGGGAAGCCACCGCGCCTACTTGCGGAATCGACGGCGGCGCGCGAGTGCTGACCGCTTCCGGATGTTTCGCCGCGAGCGGCCTTTCCCCCTCCGCCGTCGCGCGCTGGTCGGCGCCGACCGATCGATCGGTCGCGGTGAATGTCACGCGCCTCGCCGCCGTCCCGCCCGCGCACACGCGCGCGCTGAGGCCTGGGGTCCAGCAGCTTTCCTGGACAGCGCCGACCGGCCGCTTCTCGCTACCGCTCTCGCCCGTCGAGATCGATCTCGTTCTGCCACAGCGCTCCTGGGCCGTTCAGCTCGATCGGTCGCACCGCGCGGTCGACCTCTGCCCGCCTGCCTCGGCGATGTCGCGCTGCGTTCTCAGCGGAGCCGGCGGCGAGCTCGTTCTCTGGTCGAGCCGCGACGCCCACGCTGAAGCGACGCTGCTGACGGGCGCATCGGCGAGCCCCCCGACACCGCTTTCGCAGGCCTACGAGGAACTGGTGCCCGCCCGCGGCACGCGAGACTTCGCCATCGCCGCTTCCGACACGCCACGCACGCTCGAGGTGACGGGGGCGACGAGCTGCGCGGTCACGATGCCCAACGGCGATCGATTGCGCGGTTGCCACACGGCGATTCCCGCCCGGTCGAAGGCGACGCTGGCCGTCGAGGTGATGCCCGGCCCGGTGCGCGTCGTGCTCGCGTCCGATGAGCAGCAGCGCTTCGGCTTTGGTCCCCTGCCGCCCGGCGCAGGCACGATTCTCACGGGGGCCCAAGGGGTGGCGCTGTCGTCGCCGCTCACGAATCGCAGCTTCCACCTCGACCGGGACGCGCTCGTCCACGTGCGCGCGGACCGCGGCGTGTGCGCGCTGGCGCAGGACGCGACGGTGCTCGCCGTCAGCGCGACCGGTGATCGCTGCGCTATCGATCGCTTCCTCACGGCCGGAGCCTATCGGATTCTCATCCGCCCCTTCGGAGCGCAGCCGCTCTCCGGCAGGCTCTCGTGGACCTCCGAGCCGGTGGGAGCGCTGTCCGAAGGCGTTGGCCCGGTGACCTGGATCGGCCCGGGCGAGACACGACTCTTCCGCTTTACCACCGCCTCGGCCGGCCACGTCGGGCTTGGCCTCCGGGAGCCGTCGGAGACGCTCGACTGCGTGGTCCTCGACGGCGCGCAACGTTCGCTCGGGACCGGTTGCCAGCTCTACTTGCAGCTCGCGACGGGCACCTACTTCCTGTCGGTCCACGCCAGCGCAAGAGCAGAGCCGCAGCGGTTCCGCCCCGTCCTGTTCGGCCTCGCGGGCGCGAAGCGCGGCGTGCCCGCCTCGTATCTGCGCGAATTCTTCCAGCGGATCGGAGAAACGCCGTGAAGGCGACTCATGTTCGGCTCGACCTGTTGCGCCTGCTCGCGACGGGGCTCGTGTGCTGTTCCTTCGCGTCGACCTCGGCCAAGCCCATGCCCGAGCAGCCGTACGTTCCCGGCGACCGCGGGGAGCGCCCGAAGAACGAACGGCTCCTGCCTGACGAGTTCCTGCGCGGCTACGACCCGATCACGGTCTACTTCCAGTCGGACCGCGGCCCGGCGCGGGGCCCCGCGGACGAGGGCGAGAAGCTCCTGCGCGTCGAGCCGTCGTGGCCCGGCGCCTGGTTCTGGCTCGACCGCCGCACGCTCGAGTTCCGTCCGGCCGAGCCGTGGCCGGCGCTGGCGCGGTTCGCCGTCACCGGCGGCGGCGCCCACCGCATCCTCACGACGATGATGGCGGCGCCAAGCTCCACGGCACCGCCGTCGGGGAGCACCGACCTCGCGCCGTTCCGGTCGTTCACCCTCTCCTTCCCGCAGGAGCTACGGCTCGACGAGCTGCGCAAGATGCTCCACCTCGAAATCCGCGACCTGCCGGGGGTCAGCGGCTTGCCCGAGCGCGACCTCACCCACTTCGAGCTGGCGGAAATCCCGCGCACCTCCGCTCGCGACGGCGCGACCTACATCGTCACGCTCCCCCGCGCGGTGCCCGAAGGAAAGCTCCTGCGCGTCACGCTCAGCCTGGCGCTAGGCGGCAGCGGTCCCACCCTCTGGGAGGGCCGCCTCTCGACGCGGCTGCCGTTCCACCTGGTGTCGATTCAGTGCGGCCCCTCGCAGTTCACGGTGACGGGCGGCGCGTCGCTCGCGAAGGACACGGCGCTCGCGTGCGGGAACCAGGGCGAGCTGCCGCAATTCGTCTTCTCGGCGCCGGTCGATGGGCTGACGGCGACCGCGCTCTCCGAGCTCGTCCGGCTGTCGCCCGCGGTCGACGACCTGGGGTTCGAGGTCTTCGGCACGCGGGTGCAGCTCCGCGGGCACTTCGTTCCGGACACGCTCTACCGGCTGCGGATCGGCCCGGCGCCGATTCACGACGACAGCGGCCGGCCGCTCGCGAGCCCGGGCGAAGTGACGGTGTTCGCCTATCGCGGTTGGAAGACGCCGTTCTTGCGCTACTCGCGGGCGACGGCGCTCGTCGAGGCGAACGGGCCGCGGATGCTGCCGCTGGTCGGCTACGGCGACCGCCGCGCAGACGTGCGCATCTACCGCATCGACCCGCTCTACACGGGCCTGTGGCCGTTTCCGAGCTCGCCGGTGATGGTCGACGAGCGCAGCGCGCCGCCGTTCCCGGGCGAGGAGCCGACGGTGCCGGTCACGCCGGGCAGCATCGGTCGCGATCAGCTCGTCGAGAACATCCGCCTCCTCGGCTCGCCGCTGGTGTCGAAAATCGTCCGCCTGCCCCTCGACAAACAGACCGGCACCACGCGGTTCGGCCTCGATTTGGGGCCGTTGCTCGACCCGGTCGTCGGACCCCGCAAGCCCGGCACCTACCTGGTCGGCCTGCGACGTCTGACCGGCTCGGCCGAGCGCTCCTACGTCCGCGTGCAGATCACGAACCTCTCGCTGACCGCCGTCGAGGAGCGCGATCACGTCGTGCTCTTCGTCCGCACGCTCGACCACGTGCAGCCCGTGCCAGGCGCGACTATTCGCCTCGACGGAACCCGCTGCGTCGATTTCTTCGGGCTCGGGCCCAGATGCCTGAAATACGGTCCCGCCAGCGTCAGCGTGACTACCGACGGCAAGGGACGCGCGGAGATCGGACTGCTACCAGATTGGACGCAAGTCAGTCGCGTGTCGGTTCAATCCGGAAACGACGTGCTGGTCATCGACCCGAGCGATCCGCCGCCGCGGTTCGTGTCGAACCACTGGTCGTACTCGTCCAGGTGGCTCTCGTGGCTCACGTCGAAGCCGCCGGCGCCGGTGAACGATCAGTTGCTCGGCTTCGTCTTCACCGAGCGCCCCATCTACCGTCCGGGCGAAACGGTCTACCTCAAGGGCTACGTTCGCCAGAAGACCGCGGGCAAGCTGACCAAGCCGACCGGCACCTTCGGGCTGGAAGTGGCCGGGCCGTCAGGGCAGCACTGGAAATTCCCCGTCCGCTTCACCCGCACCGCTGGCTTCTCGGCGGAATTCAAACCGAAGAAGGACGCCCCGACCGGCACCTACGTCGCGACCGTGTACCGGCTGAAGCCCTACCAGGGCATCGCGACCCGCAGCTTCCGCATCGAGGCCTACCGCATTCCGACGTTCGAGGTTCGTCTCTATGCGCCGGACAAGGTGCGCCTCGACGGGCCGTTCGCGGTCAAGGCGGTCGCGCACTACTACGCTGGCGGCAACGTCGCCGGGCAGCCCATCCAGTGGACCGTCCGGCGATGGCCGTACCATCCCATCCCGAAAGGCCGCAAGGGGTGGATGTTCGCCTCGTCGACCCAGTTCAGCCGTCCCGGCCAGTCGCGCATGCCTGAAGAGCTTTCGCGCCAGGCGCGGCTCGATGGGCGCGGCGCCGACACGATGACCGTCAACCCGGCGCTCGATCTCGACGGCAGCCCGCGTATCTACCATTTCGAGGTCACCGTCACCGGCCCCGACAACCAGCCGGTGAGCGCCGTGCGTAACGTCAAAGCGCTGCCGCCGTTCATCCTCGGCATGAAGCTAAAGCGCTACCTCGAGCACGCGACCGCCATTCGCCCGAAGATCATTGCCGTCGGCGTCGATGACAAGGATCTCGGCGGCCAGAAGGTCGTGGTCGAGCTGTACAAACGCATCTGGCGATCGACCCTGCGCGAGACGCATTTCGCGAGCGGCCAAGCGAAGTACGTGACCGAGCAGGACGACGTGAAGCTCCTCACGAAGACCATTGTCACGAACGCCGCGAGTCCGGTCGTTCCGGTCCTTCCGATCCACGGCGCGGGCGTCTACCTCGTCAAGTTGGTGGCGCGGGACAAGCTGGGGCGCCTGCAGACGCTCTCGGCTGATCTCTACGTCGGCGGCAAGGGGCCGATGGCCTGGCAGAAGCCGCACGAAGGCGTGTTCACGGTCACGCCGGACCAGGTCACCTATGACCCGGGCGACACCGCGAAGCTGGTCATCGAGAGTCCGTTCCAGACCGGGCAGGCGCTGGTGGTCGTCGAGGAACCCGAGCAGAACACCTACGCCTGGCTTCCGGTTTCGCAGGGCAAGGCGGTCGCCCAGGTACCCATCACCGACGCGAACGCGCCGAACTTGCCGGTTCACGTGGTGCTGATGCGCGGGCGTCTGGGCATCGGCACGCGGGCGGATGGTCGTTACCGGCCGGAGACTCTGGCTTCGAGCTTGGACCTGACCGTCACGCCGATGAAGAACAGCATCGCGGTCGGCATCGAGCATCCGGACACCGCGCGGCCGGGCGCAAAAGTCGACTTCACACTGACCCTCAAAGACGACCGCGGCCGGCCGCTCGCGGGCGAGGTGACGTTCTGGCTGGTCGACGAAGCGGTGCTTTCGCTGGCTAAGGAAGCCTCGCTCGACCCGCTGAAGTCTTTTGTCACCTGGAATCAGTCGACGACCTCGATTCGTGACTCGCGCAATTGGGTGATCGGGCAGCTCTTCCCCGAGGAAGAAGATCCGGGCGGCGACGGCGAGGGCGAAGCGGCGGCTCCGGTCTCGACCAAGCGCATCGTTCGCAAGAATTTCAAGACCGTTCCGTACTACCGAGCGACATTGGAGGTTCCGTCGAGCGGCCGGCTGGTGATTCCGGTGAAGCTCTCGGACGATCTGACGAACTTCCGGGTGCGGGCGGTCGCGGCGAGCGGGTACACGAGATTCGGTTTCCGCGAGAACGTCATCCACGTGCGCTTGCCGCTGATCGTCCAGCCGCAGCTTCCCCGGCTCGTACGACAGGGCGACAAGTTCTGGGCCGGCGGCATCGCGCGGTTGATCGAAGGCAAGGGCGGTCCGGGCAAGGTCGACATCAGCCTCTCCGGACCGGTCACCGGCGGCCAGAAGGTGCAGTCGATCGACCTCGAGCCGAACGCGGCCGAGTCGGTGGTCTTTCCGCTGACGGCGCGCGCAGCGAATTCGGCGAAGGCGACCTTCATGAAAATCCGCGTGGGTGTGACCCGGAATTCCGACGGTCAAGGCGACGCGTTCGAAGAGAAGATTCCAGTGCTGCCGGATCGGCAGCTCGAACGTTTTGCCTACATCGCGCGTTTCAAGCCAGGCGCGGTCAAGCTGAAGCCATTCCCGGAGCCGCCGAGGCCCGGCACCGCCTCCGAACAGGTGATGGTGACGGCGGTGCCTGGCGTTCTGGAGCTCGCGGCCGGTCTCGACTACCTGGCGGCCTACCCGCACGGATGCCTGGAGCAGCGGCTGTCGCAAGTCTGGCCAGTCATCATGGAGGCCGAGCTGCTGCACTCGTTTGGCTTGGACGCGGAGTATGGCCCGAAGGTCTCTGGCGCGGTGCAGCAGTTCCTGGCCGACCTTCCGAAGTTCCAGGACGACCAGGGTTTGTTTGCCTTTTGGCCGGGCGACCATGGCGACTTGCAGCTCACCGCGGACACCGTGGCGCTCCTCGGGCGCGCCAAATCCGCGGGCTTCGCGGTCGATCCGAAGGTCGAGGGGCGGGCGGTTCGGGTGCTCCAGGCGTCCTTGCGAAGCGACTGGCACGGGCTCTGGCCGGACTACGCTTGGGATCAGCGGACCGACGCGCTCGAGGCGCTCTCGGCAATCGGCTTGCTGAACGAGCCGTACGTGATCGACCTTTTCCACGACAAGGACGACATGGACGCGACCAGCCTCGCGGACCTCGCCCTCGCGATGAGCGTGCGGCCTCACGTCTACGGCAAGGAGCTGAAGTCGCTCAAGCACGATTTGTGGAATTCGGTGGTGCTCAAGCTCGTGCGCGGCAAGCGGGTCTTCGACGGCATTCGCGACCGCCGCACGGGATGGCGCGCGAACTACCTCGGCTCTGACACCTCGACGACCGCGATGGTGATGGAAGCACTCTTGACGCTCGACCCGACGAACCCCGAGCACGCGCTCCTGCGCGACGGCCTCGTGTCCTACGCGACCGGGGAAGGCTTTGGCGATACCTACGACAACCGCGAAGCGATTACCGCGCTCGCGATGTACCTCGAACAGGGACGCGACCCGCTGCCGACTTCGACCGTCACCGCCGGCGACGTTCGCCTGCATCTCGACACTACGCACAAGGCCGCGCAGCACACGTTCGAGCTGAATGCGCCGCCGCCGGTCACCGTTACCGGCACCGAAGTCGGGGCGCGCGTCGCGTACACGTACCTTCCCAATACGCCGGGCGATCACGTCACGGCGCAGCATCAGGGACTCCTGGTTTCGCGGTCGTACACGCTGGTCCACGCCGACGGCACGATGGACACGCCGGTCGACGACGAAGCCGGAGCGACGCGGCGGATAAAGCTCGGCGACATCCTGGAAATCCACGCGCGGCTGCAAACACTGAAAGATCGTTACTTCGTCGCGTTCGTGGTGCCCTTCGCGGCGGGCTTGGAACCGATGAACCCGGCGCTCGCGACGAGCGGCGCCAACGCGCGACCGTCGCAAGCGGACAGCATCGCGCCGACCTACGTCCAGCGGCTCGACGGCGAAGTTCGTTACTACTTCGACGACCTGCCACGCGGGTCGTACGTCTTCCATTTCCGGGTGCGCGCGGCGACGGAAGGCTCGTTCGTGCAGCCGGCGCCGTGGGCCGAGCTGATGTACAAACCCGCGGTTCGCGGTCGCGGCGACGGGATGCGCATCGTCGTCACGGGTCCGCACCAGAAGTAGTCCATGCGCCGCCGACTCGCCAGCGTCGCGGTTCGTCTGCGCCGTCACTGGCCGGTCGTCGGCCTTTGCCTCGCCCTGATCCTCGGTCTGTCGCTTTGGGGCTTCGGGCGCTCGCTCCGGCGCGGTCTGAGCCCGTTGCACACGTCGCGACTCATCCTCGACCGCCGCGGCCGCTATCTCGGGGAGGTACCGAGCTCCCAAGGGCTGCTGGGGGAATGGCCGACGCCGTACGTGCTGCCCGACAAGGTCTTGCGCGCCACGCTCGAGGCCGAGGATCGCCACTTCTTCCACCACGACGGCATCTACTGGCCTTCGGTCTTGCGGGCGTCCTGGCAAGATCTGACGAGCGGGCGCATCGTCAGTGGCGCTTCGACCATCGCGATGCAGGTCGCGCGGCTGCAATGGCCGATTCGCGGCAACCGCTTCTGGCACAAAGCGCAAGAGGCGGTGGAAGCGGTGCTGCTCGTTCACGACTTCGGTCACGAGCGGGTGCTCCGGCAGTACCTGGCGCTCGCGCCGTACGGCAATCGCGTGCGCGGCGTCGTGCGGGCGGCGCGGCTGTACTTCGACGAGCCGGTCGAGGACTTGACCTGGGCCCAGGCGGCGCTGCTCGCGGGCTTGCCGCAGGCGCCCGGGCGGATGGACCCGTTCCATCCCGCCGGGCTCAGGCGCGCGCTCGCGCGGTCGCATCGGATCTTGCGCGCGCTGCGCGCCGACGGATTTCTCACCGCTGACGACCTGCGACACGCCCTGCACGACTCGCTCGGGCTCGTCCAAAGGCCGCATCGGGTGCCCGACGCGATGCACGTGATCCTTTTGCTCTCGCAACGCGCGCGCTCGCTTCATCAGACGATTCTGCGTTCGACGATCGACCTCGACATCCAGCGCGCGGCCGCTCATGCGTTGAAGACGGAGCTTGCCAACCTCGCGGCGGACGACGCGGGAAACGGCGCGGTGCTGGTGGTCGATCCAGCGACCGGCGAGGTTCTCGCGCACGTCGGCTCGGCGAACTACTTCGACCAGGCGCATCACGGCGCCATCGACTACACGACGACCCGGCGCTCGCCCGGGTCGGCGCTCAAGCCGTTCATCTACGGTCTCGCGTTGGAGAAGGGTCCGTGGACCGCAGCGAGCGAGTTGCCAGACACGCCGGTCGAGTATCCGCTCGACGGTGACGGCGGCGCGTACGTGCCCGAGGACTTCAATCGCGCGTTCCTGGGACCGATGCTCCTGCGGGAGGCGCTCGCGAACTCGCGCAACATTCCGGCGCTGCGAGTCTTGTCCGATGTCGGCGTCGAGCCCGCGCTCCAATTTTTCCAGAAGGCGGGCGTGCAAGGCATCACGTTCGACCCGGCGAAATACGGGCTGTCGCTCGCCATCGGCGGCCTCGGCGTGACGCTGCACGAGCTCGTCACGATGTACACCGCCATCGCCGATCAGGGCGTCGAGCACCAGCTACAGTACTTCCTGCCAGGACCTCGCTCCTGTCCAAAACAGCATCCGTGCCCGAGCGCAGAACCGCTCATCCCGAGCGCCGTCGAGGGACGAGCGGTTCTGCGCGGCGGCGCCCGTCCCTCGACTGCGCTCGGGATGAGCGGAAATCTCCGATGCGGCGGACATCGGACAGCAGTGGCGGGACCGACCGTGCCTGCCGTCCGCCTCTTCTCTTCGGAAACCGCCAACCTCTTGCGCGACATCCTGAGCGACCCGGAAGCGCGGCGGCCCTCGTTCCGGCCGGGCGACGCGCTGGATTTTCCGTTCGCCGTCGCTGAGAAGACCGGCACCAGCCAGGGCCATCGCGACACCTGGGTCGCCGCGTTCAGCGATCGGTTGCTCGTCGGCGTCTGGATTGGCAATGCCGAAGGGCTCCCGATGGGCGAATTGACCGGGTCCAGCTCCGCGGCGGTGGTGATGCACGATGTCATGAAGACAGTGATGCCGACGCTCGCGCCCTACCGCGCCATCGCCTCCACCTTCGGGGTCCCTCCGGGTTTTGTCACCCGCACCATCTGCCCGCTCTCGGGCCTGCTCGCCGGACCAGACTGTCCAGATCGGAAGGTAGAGATCTTTGCGCCCGGCACCCAGCCGACCGAGCATTGCTCTTGGCATCATCCGGTCGCCCTCGACCTCCGCAACGGCCTGCGCGCCGGGCCCGGCTGCCCGAAGCGGTTCCTCGTCCGCCGCCCGATGCTCGACCTGCCGCCGGTCTTCGACACCTGGGCCCGCCTGCACCACGTCGCCATCGCGCCCCATGCCTACAGCCCGCTTTGCCCGTCGTCCCCGCACGACCTCGAGGCGAGCGTGCGCATCATCTCGCCGCAACCGCGCGCGCACTACTTGTGGGATCCGGACACCCCGGCCGACGCGGCCGGCATCCGCCTCGCGGCCAACGTCACCCCCGCCGGCGAAAGGGTCGTCTGGATTGTCGATGGCGCCCCCATCGGCGAATCCCGCTGGCCCGACGCGATGAGCTGGTCGCCGACGCCCGGCCGGCACACCATCGTCGCCGCCCTCGCCGACGGCCTCGGCATGTCGACTCCGGTCACCGTCACCGTCGACAACTGACATGATGGATGGATGAAGCGGAGCGGAACCCATCGACCTTCGGAACTTGCTCCGCGACCCCCGGAACCTGCTCCACGACCTCCATCGACCGCGCCGCGAGCGTGACCTTGATACAGCCCCTCCACCGCTCCGCCGGACGCCCGACCCGATGCCGCCTGACCTCGGCCGGCGGCGCCGCGGCGACGACCGTGATGCGATGCGCGTTTCTCTCGGACCTTCTCGCCTTTCCAGGGCAGCCATCGGCTGTCCGGGGCCCCCCGCCCTTCGGCTTCACCTGAACGCAACTGCGCCTCTTCCGCGGCATCCACGCCGTTAGCGCCCTCTTGCGCCCGCCCAGCGACCCGAAGAGTTCCGCTTGACCGTGCGTATGAACCCTGCCTAGCCTCCCCCGCGAGAGGCGATGTACGATTGCCTTGCTCGCGACGAGACCGGGGTGTGGCTGCCAGCGATTGGTCTGCCGGGAGAGGTCTGCGATGCCGATGACGCCCGACGATGACCTCCACGCGGGTCACCGCTCACGCCTGCGCACGCGTTTCGTCGCCGAGGGTCTCGACGGCTTCGAGGATCACCAGGTGCTGGAGTTGCTCCTCTTCTATGCGATCCCTCGCCGGGATACGAACGAAATCGCGCACCTGCTCTTGACCCGGTACGGATCGTTATCGGCGGTCCTCGAGGCCGACCCGGCCGACCTCGCGGCGACGCCCGGGATCGGTGAGGCAGCAGCCTCGCTCCTGGCCCTCGTTCCGGCGATGACCCGTCGCTACGCCATGGACCGGGCCCGGCAGGATCGAACCGTGCTCGATTCCACTGAGCGGGCGGCCGCGTTCGCGGTGCCGCTGATGGCCGGTCGAACCGAAGAGGTCTTCTACGTCGTCTGCCTCGACTCGCGCCTGCGCGTCCTCGTGCCCGCGCTCGTCTCGGAAGGGATGCTCGATCACGCGAGAGTCGAGCCGCGGCGGGCCGTCGAGGCCGCCCTGCGGCACAAGGCCCATTCGGTCATCCTCGCGCACAACCACCCGAACGGAAAAGCCAAGCCGAGCACCGCCGATCACGCGGCGACCCGCGCGCTCTGCGCGGCGTTCGATCCCATCGGCATCGCCGTGCGCGATCATCTGGTCATCGCCGGCGAAGAGTGGTACAGCTTCACCCGTGCAGGCGACCTGGCCAGGAGCCGCGACGCGAAGGGAACCTCGTCATGATGCTCACCGATAGCCAGAACAAGGCCATCGCCCATTCCCAGAGCAACCTCCAGCTCATCGCTTGCGCTGGCTCCGGGAAGACGGAGGTCGTGGCCCGCCACGTCGCGAACTTGCTCGATCCCAAGGGCAAGGTGAAGGCGAGGCCGGCGAACATCATCGCCTTCACCTTCACCGACAAGGCCGCGGCGGAGCTGAAAGAGCGCATCGTTACCCGCTGTCGCGAGCAGAACGGCGAGATGGAAGGCATGGCCGAGCTCTTCGTCGGCACCATCCACGCCTTCTGTCTGGAGCTTCTCAAGACCGAAGTTCCCCGATTCCTCAAGTACGAGGTGCTCAACGAGGTCCAGCAAGCGCTCTTCATCGACCGTCACAGCAAGCAGAGCGGCTTGACAACCAGCACCGATCTCCAAGGCCAGGTGCTTCACCGCTACACGGACACGGACCGATACATCGGCGCGCTCGCCATCCTACGCGAGGCGGAGCTGAAGGATCGCGAGTTGGCCGGCAACTCCATCGTGGATGGGCTCAAGGGCTACCGAACGCTGCTGGACGAGAAGCATAGCTTCGACTACTCGTCTATTCTTGCAGAAGCGGTGCACGCGTTGATCAAGGACGGCGCGATGAAGGACCGGCTTCGGGAGCGCGTCCGCCACGTCATCGTCGACGAGTACCAGGACGTCAACCCGGTGCAGGAAGCCATCGTCAAGCTGCTGGCGAAGCTCGGCGCGAGAATATGCGTGGTCGGCGACGACGATCAGACCATCTACCAGTGGCGCGGCAGCGACGTGGACAACATCCTCACGTTCCAGAAGCGGTATCCGCCGGTAGAGCAGATCAAGCTGGAAGAGAATTTCCGGTCGAGCATCGGCATCGTCGAAACCGCTCGCGAGTTCATCGCCCAGAACGCGGAGCGGCTCGAAAAGGCGATGAAGCCGACGGACGTTCAAGACTTTGAGCCCGGCGACATCATCGCGCTGGGATTTCAGGACCCCGACGCGGAGGCCGAGTACATCGCCAAGACCATGAAGTCTCTGCACGGCCTCGCGTTTCGGGACAAGGAAGCGAAACGCGGCCTGGCGTGGTCAGACATGGCCGTGCTTCTGCGTAGCGTGCGCAAGAACGGAGAGCCGATCACGCGCGCGCTGCACGAGGCCGGTATCCCGTTCGTCGTCGGGGGCATGAACAACCTCTTCTCTCGACCAGAAGCGGAAGCCGCCCGGCAAACGTTCTATTTTATCGGCAGGCGCGCGAGCGAGGCCGACCTGCGAAAGGCTTGGAAGGAGGCGAACCTCGGCATCGCGAAGAAGGCGCTCGACAAAGCGATCGCCGACGCGACGCAGACGCACGATTCCCTCGACGTCAAGGACGCGAAGCGGTTCGGGTTCTACAACCTCCAGCGCCAGTTCCTCGCGTTCATCGAGAAGCTAGGGTTACGCGAGGAGACGGTTCCCGATGGACGTGGCGAAGTGGTCTTCTACAACCTCGGGAAGTTCAGTCAGCTCATCTCGGACTTCGAGACCATCCACTTCAAGTCATCGCCTGCCGCCAAGTACGACGCGTTCTGCGACTTCCTTCAGTATCGGGCAGAGACCGCCTACCCCGAGGGCTGGCAGGACACGCAGTACGCGACCCCGGACGCCGTGCAGATCATGACGGTCCACCAAGCCAAAGGCCGCGAGTGGCCGGCGGTGTTCATCCCGGCGCTCCTGCGTAACCGATTCCCCTCCCAGAAGATCGGTGGGAAGGGCGTCTGGCACCTGCTACCGCGCCAAGCGGTGCGCGGGCAGGCTCGGTACGAGGGAACCACCGAGGACGAGCGGCGCCTCTTCTACGTCGCGATGACCCGGGCGCAGAAGTTCCTCCATTTCACCTGGGCACCCATTCCCGGGAACACGCATGCTCAGTACGCGTCCGAGTTCTGGGGGGACGTGCTGAAGTCGAAGTACGTCAAGCGCCGTCCGCCCGACTACTCCAAGCGACCGCGTCTTCCCTCGCGCCCGCGCGCGGGCGTGGCGAACGTGACGCTGTCGTTTTCGGACCTCAAGTACTTCCTAGAGTGTCCCTACCAGTTCAAGCTGCGCATCCTTTACGGCTTCAACGCACCCCTGCACGAGGCGCTGGGCTACGGGAAGTCCCTGCACGACGCCCTCGCCGAGGTCCACAAGCGCTCGCTCTGGAAAGAGGGCGTCACCCCCGAGGATGCGCCGAGGCTCGTCGAAGAGCATCTTCACGTGCCGTACGCGTGGGACGACTTGCGGGACCGGCTCCAGGAATCCGCGCGCTCCGTCATCGCGAACTACCTGCGCGACAATCGCGACGTCCTCAAGAAGATCGAGTTTGCGGAGAAGACGGTCGAAATCAACATGGGCGATGGCGTCACCGTGCAGGGACGCATCGACTTGGTCCGTCGCATCGACACCGGAGAAACGACGATCGTCGACCTCAAGTCCAACGACCGGACACAGGCCGAGGCGGTCAGCGAAGCGCAGCTCCACGTCTACGCCCTGGGCTACCGCGAGTTGACGGGGAAGAATGCCGATTTTGTCGAGGTCTACGACCTGGAGCGACGCAAGGGCGTGCCACGGTCGGTGGACGACGACTTCATCGACGACGTGAAGAAGGGCGTGCGCGACGCGGCACACGCCCTACGCACTGGCAGCTTGGACCCGACGCCAGAGAAGAAGAAGTGCGGCGACTGCGACTACGGGCGGATGTGCAGCGCGGGCTGCGCAATCACCACTGCCGCCAAACCCAAGCTCGGGAGATTCGCATGACGACCAAACAGACCAACGAAGCGTCGTGGCTTAGCCATCCAATCAGTTACGTGCGGCTGAATGGCTTCAAGTCGTACTTCGACGAGCAGACCGTCGATCTTGCGCCGCTAACCATCTTGGGTGGAGCGAACAACTCGGGAAAGTCGAGCATTCTTCAGCCCCTGCTGCTGATGAAGCAGACGCTCGACATCATGCCGTTCGACCCCGGGCCACTCAAGCTCGACGGTCCGAACGTCGCGTTCACCGACTGCGCCCAGTTCCTCTCGAAGCGGCCCGGACAGGAACAGGTGTCGGAGTTCACTGTTGCGATCGGGCTTGGCAGGCACGACGAGGCTCGGCTGACGTTCGGTCGATCCGGTGCGGCGGTAGAGCTGAGAGAGGCGACCTATCGGCACCGTGACGCCGTGGTGACGCTGCGACCTGGCGAAGCGCCGCCCGATTACGCAAAGCATCCATGGTTCGTTAGCCATGTTCCTCCTGGCGCAAAGTCCACCATCCGCTACCTTTGTTTTGCACTGCCTCATCTTCGTTCCCGCCAGACGGCGACGCTCCCGCCTCCGCTCGACTCCTTGATCGAGGAGTTGCTCTGGCTCATGCATCTCACGGGCCTCAGAGGACAACCAGAGCGCCTCTTCTCCCGATCGGCAGTGGGCCGTGGCAACCCGGGGCTGTTTCACCTTCGCACGCCAGCGATGGTGGCCGCGTGGCGGGAAGGGAAGGATTCAGAGGGGCGCGAGCTCAATGACGCCCTAAGAAGACTCGGGATCACCTGGAAGGCGGAAGCTGTTGCCATCGACGCAGCAAGCATCGAAGTGAGAATCGCGCGGACTCTTGAGCCGTTCCAAGGAAGCGCTCACGATCTCGTCAGCATCGCCGACGTCGGCTTCGGTGTCTCGCAATCGTTCCCTGTGGTTGTCGCGCTCATCGCAGCAAGTGCAGGGGAGACAGTCTACATCGAAGAACCCGAAATTCACCTCCATCCGCGCGCTCAGCGGGCAATGGCGGACCTCATCGCGGACGCCGTGCGGCGGGGCGTGCGGGTGATCGTGGAGACTCACAGCGAGGTAATCGTCACTCGGCTCCAGTGGAACATCGCGCGAGAGGACAAGCCACTGGATCCGAAGAAGGTCGTAGCCCACTGGTTCACACGAGACCCTCGAACCGGCGCGACAACGGTGCGCACGGAGCGTCCAGATGGAAGCGGAGCCCTGGGCGAGTGGCCGTCGGACTTCGCCGAGGTCGCGAGCGAGGTGGACGAGGAGTATTCGGCTGCGGCGTGGAAGCGCCTTCCAGTAGGGCGTCCATAAATGGCGGCCGCGAGCCAGTTGCTGGTCGTCGATACGAGCGTCGCCCGAGCTTGCGGGGAATCCGATCGTCCGCCGGCGCCGCAAGTTCTTGCCGTGCTGCGGACAATCTACAAGATCTGTCATCGTGCGGTCGTGTCCAACGAGTTGAACGCCGAGTGGGAGCGTCACACGCACAAGAACCGTGCCTTCAACCGGTGGCGCACGCAGATGTTGAATAAGCGCAAGCTCATCCGCCGCCCGCTCCGTCGTCTCGATGAAATCCGAAATGGGTGCGGCTATTCTGAAACCACATGGAGATGAGCCTTCTGGTGGGCTGGGGCGGAGCGTAGGATGACGTTGCGTGGGTTGCCGTCGGCGTAGCGGGAGAGGTGGTTACGCGCCTGTTCGCGGGCG
>JAJYLH010000094.1 GCA_021787845.1 Myxococcales bacterium
GCACAGGCGTCCTCGCCCGTGAAAGCCACAACGAAGGCTACACGGGCGGGGACGCCCGTGCCACGACTGATGATGCGAGGTGCAGATACTTTCGCAACGAACTGCTTATCGGGATCACCGCACCACGCTCGCGTTTCTGGCCGCTCGTCCTGAGCGGTCATCCTGAGCGCCAGTCGAAGGACGAAGGATGGGCGGCCGGTGCGGCAGGCGCTCGTCCCTCGACTGCGCTCTTCGATGAGCGGCATTGCCCACCTGGCTTGGTGTGGTCAACCCGATAAGCATCTTTAACGATTAATACCAAGCCTCGAAAGGCTCGCGCGGCGCGCAGATTTTCGACGCCGAGCGCCGACTCGTAGGGTGGGCAGAGCGCAGCGAAGCCCATCATTGCGTCGCTCGCCGATGGGCTCCGCTCCGCTCCACCCATCCTACTCTTGGGTTGCGGGCATCCAGGCGTCAGCCGAACCTGAGACGCCTGGATACCCAGTCGGAGCAAAGGAGCTGGGCACGGGAGTGCCCGGATGGAAGCACGCGCCCATCGTCCGCGACGCCGTGTCGGGGCTCCGTCCCGCGGAGGTCCATCGGCAGTGCCTTGTCCGGGCACTCCCGTGCCCGGCTTGGGTTGCGGGCAGCGCCCGCGCTAGGCGAACTGAAAAGCCCTCGAGATGTGAAGGCGCGCCAGCGGCGGGCGCGCCGCGAGGGCTCGATCGCAGATGCGGCGGGCGCGAGCATGTCGCGCGGTGGCGCCGATGTTTCCGCGCAAGGTGCATCACCGTTCGGTCCGGGCTCGACGCCGGCCGCGGCCGCCCAGAACGCCGTCGCCGGCTGGCGCTCCGTCGCTTCCCGCTCGCGCCCGCGCATCCGTGCTATGGTCGTCCAGGCGAGGCGAGGATCGGACGACAGGCGCGGTCATGCCACCGTTCGGCTGCTCCTCGCGGGCGGAGAAAGAGAAGATGAAATCCGATATGCGGATCACGACCGTCCATCACCCGCGCGGGCTCGAGGAAGCCGGCGACTGGAATCTCCTTCGCGTCGAGGCGACGCCGGAGGCGATGCCGGCCGCGGCGGAAGCGTTGGTCGAACGCGGGCTGCCGTTGCTCCTGACCGCGCCGGCCGCCCGGGATCGGACCGACCTCGAGACCTTGGAAGCCCGCCTGGGCGCCCGAGTGTCCTGGGCGATCGAAGACGCGCTCTCGTCGATGCCAGGCCTCGCCCGGGCGCGCGCGCTGGCCGCCGGCGGCCGCCTTCCACCCTGGCGAAAGCTGGAATTCGGTTGGCGCGCCGCCCGGCCGACGCAGCCTTTTCTCTTGCAGGCGGGGGTGACGCGAGAGGGACACGACGCCGTCGTCGCGGCCCTGGCGGCGGCGGTGGGCGTTCTCGATGGCTTCGGATGCCCGCCCGCCCGGGTCGAGCTCGACACGCCGGTCGACGGTGAGTACCGCGCTCGCGTGCGGCTCAAGTTCGCCGACGCCGGCGGTCGCCAGGCGGTCGCCAGCGTCTTCGGGCCGAACACCAACACCCCGCGCCTGCCGCGTCCGTCGACCGGGTTCCTCTCGGCCGAAGGCGGGAACGGCTCCTTCGAGTGGACGTTCGACGGAGGCGTCGAGCGCCTGTCGGCGCGGGTCGCCGGCCGCCCGGGAGAATGGCGGAGCGAGCGCGAGAATCCGACGGAGCTCGCCGCCCGCGCTCTCGTCCAGCGGCTCGAGCGCCCGCCCGCGCTCGCCGACTTTCGCCGGCGCTACGCGGACTGGCTCGAACGCGCCACCCAGCTCGCTCGCCAGTACCTCTACGGGCACCATCGCGACGTCCTGCGCGCCGAACGGGTGGCGCTCGGCAAGACCCTGGCCGCCGCCGGGCCGTTCTGGGAACATGCCAAAGTCGCTCAGGTCTCACCGACGGGAACCGATCTCTTCGTGCAGGGGGATGCGGAGGCCACGCGCCAGGCGCTCTTGCCGCTCGCGCGTCCGTTCCGGGTGCTGCTCGTGCGCGCGCCCGTGTGGGCCGCTTCGGACGCGCGTTTCCCGCCGCTGTCCCTCGCGCAACTGAAAGCGGCCCTGCGCGCCACCGGGGCCGAGGTCGAGGTGCTCGATCTGGCGGTCGTCGCGGTGGCGCCCCAGAGCATCGAGGATCTCGATTTTTCCGATCCGGCGATGGCGCAACGGGTCCAGGTGGCGCTCGCGGGTGTCACCGGGCATTACGATCTGATCGGCGTCTCGCTCATGTTCCTCGAAGCCTGGCCCTTCGTCGAACGGGAGATTCTTCCTCCTTTGCGCGCGCGAACCGAGCATCTGGTCTTGGGGGGCCGCGTCGCGGGATGGATTCAAGAGGAACGGCGGACGCCTCCGGTCTCGTCGATCATCGTCGGCGAGGCGGACTTGAGCCTCGCGCTTCTCGCCCAGCGCCTCGCGGCCGGGCGTGATCTCGACGGCATTCCCGGGCTGTGGGACACGCGCAAGGACCGCGCTTCGGTGCCGGTCGCGGTGGCGCCCGACCTGTCGACCCTACCCTGTCCGGACTTCACCGGCATCAGCCTGTCGCGTTACGACGACGGTTCGGGGGTGCTGCGCGCGGCGGTTCCCCACCTGTCCTATTACGCCGAGGGTTCGGGGGTGCTGCGCACGCCGTTTCTTCCCTACCTCTTCCAACTGGGCTGCCCGCACCGCTGCGCGTACTGCGCGGACGAATCCGCACGGCGGGTCCGCAGCCGCTCGCCCCAGCAGGTGGTCGACGACCTGCGCACGATGCGCGACCGGCACGGCGTTCGGGATTTCTTCTTCCTCAACAACCTGATCAACGCCTCGTCGCCCTACCTCGCGGAGCTCCTCGCCGGCCTGCGCCGGGCGCGCCTCGGAATTCGCTGGATGGACTGCGCCCGGGTGACCGGGATGACCGACGAGGTGCTCCAGGAGCTCGCGGCGACCGGCTGCGTGCAACTGACCTATGGGCTCGACCTGGGCAGCGACCGGATGCTGCGGCTGATGCGCAAGGACTCCACCCTCGACGAGGCCGAGGACTGCATCCGCCGCACGGCGAAGGCCGGAATTCGCACCCAGGTCAACCTGATCGTCGGGATGCCGCACGAGACCGACGAGGACTTCGCCTCGATGCGCGAGGTCGTCCGCCGGCTCGGTCCGTACGCCGTCTTCAACCCGATGCGATATCACTACACCGCCGGCTCGCCGGTCTACAACGAGCCCGCCCGGTTCGGACTCTGGCGGCGCGGAGAGACCTTCGATTTTCCCGACGGCCGCCGCTGGGAAGACTTCCTGCGCAAGCGCGACGAACGCTATGCCGTTCTGGCCCGGGACCTCCGCCTCTGACCCGACCGCCGCCGGGGCCGACGCGGGCTTTGAGCAATCCATGGAGGCCGGGCACGCGACTGCTCATGGACTGCTTATTGGGATTACCGCACCACGCTCGCGTTTCTGGCCGCGCGTCCCGAGCGGTCATCCTGAACTACGAGGCATCGAAAGGCTCGCGCGGTGCGCAGATTCTCGACGCGGAGCGCCAACTCGTAGGATGGGCAGAGTGCAGCGAAGCCCATCATTGCGGCGCTCGCCGACGGGCTCCGCTCCGCTCCACCCATCCGACGGTTTGGGTTGCGGGCATCAGCCCCGCGCCCGGCGGCAGTCGAAGGACGAGGGACGGGCGGCCGGTGCGGCACCGCGCTCGTCCCTCGACTCCGCTCGGGAGGAGCGCATTGCCCACCTGGCTTGGTGTGGTCGACCCGATAAGCATTTGCTCATGGAAGCTGTCATGCCTACCCGGTTGACACACTTGCCCGACGTTGGAGCCGGGCACATCAGTGCCCGGGTTGGCTCGGGACACCCATCCGACCCGGACATTGACATGTCCGGCTCCAAGTGTTTCAACCGGATAGGCATGGAATCTTTCACTGGCTCTGGCCATCGGCCGCGCGTGGGCCGAGAGTCGTACGCCTCGCGAACGTATCTCAACCCACGCCTTGGTGACACGGTGCCACGGCTTTCGCTCGCCGCGTGGTACTACCGGAGCCCACAGTTACCCCATCGGCGATGGCGTCCCCTGCACGCGTGCCTTCGGCGTACCGGCCACGGCAGCGCTCGCGCCGAGGTCGACACGCACGGCCGCCGTGTGGCCGGGCCACTTGCACAGCTTCCCTCGGACCTGGTGCCAGACCGGGTATCAACGCTAACCGTCCAGCGTTTCTCCGGCAGTCATGCCCGCTTCGACTTGCGTCGCACCCATCCTGGCATTTTCAGACGCGGCTCAAACTGCACGCCATTTCGCCGGAGAATCTGGACTGCCAGCCGACGTTCTGTGACGATTAAAGCGCGATCCGTCTCAAGAGGATCTGTGGCCAAGCCGCGAAAATCAATCTCATCCCCGATCTCAAAGTACTTTTCAAGCCAGCGACATTCCGCGCGCGTGAGTAGATGTTGGTCCTCGCCGTGGTGGTTACGAAGGTAGTCCCAAGTATCTGCGCTCCGATTTCCGCGAAGCAAGAGTATCCCACCCTTGACAAGCGCGTAAGCAGAAGTAGCAAAGAGGCGCAGGCGAAACCATGCAATCTTTCTTGGGGACCATGCCTCCACCCACGGCGAACCTTGGGCGAAATTCGTAAGAACCAGACGATCGAGAACCAAATCAAACGTGCATGGGACCCTCTCGCGAAACTCACACGCATCTAAGCGTCGAAACTTCGGGCGTTGGCTCGGGCGGAGAGTGCGCGCGCGTCTTACGGCCGCGACGCGTGCTTCTCGATCGGGCTCCAAGCCCACGACTCGCCAACCATGCGCCGCAAGGAAAATCGCTTCGGTCCCGTGTCCACAGCCCACGTCAAGGGCCCGGCCGCACGCGAGCAGTCCGGGAATCGAGAGGAGCGCAGCAAGCTCCCCGCCTGCCCATTCGCAACGGCTGTCGCATCCTACGAACCGGGCGTCCCATGATTCGTGCGACATCAGATCAGCAGGCTCCTCACGCCGCGTCAGCTCTACGCGACCCATTTCGACCATGATCTCCAGTCTCGTCCGCCAGAATCCCATCCGGAGGAATCATTCGGTCGGCTCGTCGGAGAAGAGTTCGCCTTGTCCAATCGCGGCCAGGTGCGCCAGCGTCGTCGGCTGTAGACTCTCGAAAATGTCCTGCGGCACCTTCTGGTAGCGCCAGCGCGTTCCCGTGAGCGTGGTCGCGTTCTCACACCAGATGGCGGCGGCGCGATCCTTGAACTTCACCTCCACCGTCTCTGCGCCCTTGGTCTCGAGTAGGTAGTGAACGCCGTCGGCGTCGACCGCCACGAAGTCAGGGTTGTAGAGCCGCAGGTTTCGCTCCCCGTCCAGGTACTCGATCGTGAAGCCGAACTTCATCGGCAGCTTCGCGAACGCGACTACATCATCGGCCTTGTCGAGGAAGCGCGCGAAGTCACGCTCGAAGTCGTTGTCGCACGCCACCAGGTTGAAGACTGTCTTCTTCGCCTCCAACACCACCTGCGACCACGGGAACGGGGGACACGTCGAGAGCATACGCTTGGGCGTCAGGAGGACCGGCTCCTTCTCCTCGACCGCGACCGTCGCCAGCGCCTTCCTGAACGTGGTGATTGTGACGAACGCGGCGACCGGCGAAGACATGGCGCCGATGATGCCGGGCTTGTCCAGTTCCACCAGTTTGCCGAAGGCTCGGGTCTGGAAGAACTCCTTGACCTTCGGGGCCAGCACGGCGAACTGCGCCGGCAGCCGCAGGGCCTCGGCGATGCGCCGAGCGTAGTAGCCGATGACCTCTTGTGCCGTTTGCGGCTCCGGGAACGTGTACTCCCGCACCAACTCGCGCTGCAGCGTGATGACGTCGTAGCCCTCGTAGGTGAACGTCTTCTCCGCCGCCGAGCCGCGCTCCATCGGGATGGCTGGGAACTTGAACGCTGACACGTCCAGCTCGGAGATCTCCTGCGCAAGGCTCTTCTTGCGCACGAGCGACGGCGACAGCGTCGGGAGCCCGATGTCGTACTTCGCCCGCTCTGCCAGCGGCTGGATGACGTCGATGTGGACCTTGTCCTTCTCGCCGAAGGTGCCGAACTTGATCTCCTCGATCTTCTCCAAGTCGTCCACGAACTCAAGGAACCTCTGGTTGCCGATGATGTCTACGCGCTCGGGGTAGCCGGCGGCGGGCTGGCCGCGAAACATGAGCCGCAGGCCGCGGCCGATGGCCTGCTCGGGGAGGATGTTCGCTGACGCGGTGAAAGGCCGCAGGCCGACGACCACCGTGACGTTCTGGACATCCCAGCCCTCGCGCAACATGAGCACGCTCACGATGGCCTGCACGGGGCTCTCGTCCTCATCGACCTTGCGCGCCAGGTCGCGCGCGAGCTCCAGATCCTTCTCGACGATGTCGCCGTTCGTCTTCGTGTGGATGACCAGCGTCTTGTCGCCGCCGAGCAGCTCCGGATAGGCACCGCGCAACCAGTCCGCGACGTCGTCCGCCTCGTCCGTGCTGCTGAGCATGACGAAGAGGACCGGCTTCTTTCCCAGCGGCACGAGCTGCTCGCGATACTCCTTCCACCGCTCGACACCGGCCGTCAGGAAGCCTCGGTAGCGCACCGACGCGTGGGACGACCTCGCCTCGTTGATCTTCGCGACGCCGCGCATCGGGCGCTTGACCAGCCGGTCCATGATGGCTTGCTTGAGCGGGTAGTCCGAGATGGTCCAAGGGAACAGCGCGCCCTTGTCGAATCGCGGCGTGGCCGAGAAGTCCACCTGCGCGCCGAGTGGTGTCTTCTCGTGCAGCGAGCGGATGACCTTGTTCCACTCGCACTCCTCGTCCCAGGTATGGTGCGCCTCGTCGTTGAGCACCACGAGCTTCCCGCTGCGCAGCGCGATGCGGTCGCGGAAGTCCGTCAGCTCGAGCTTCTTCGTCGGCGGCGCGCTGCCCAGGACGGCGGTCATCGCCTCGGGCTCGGAGACAGCCTCCGGGCGTTCGTAGAACTGCTGGATGTTCGTCAGGAACAGGGTGCCGGCGGCGTGCGCCTTCTCCCCTTCGCCGCGCAGCACCACGTCGAAGTCCCAGAACATGCGAAGGGGCTTCGGGATGATCGGGTCGACCTCGAAGATGCGTCCACCAGCGAAGTCGGTGCGCAGGCGTTCGAGAACGATGACGTTGGGCGCGAGCAGCAGGAACGTGTTCGCGTAGTCCTGGGCGATCTCGGGCGCCTCCCGCTGGGCGTTCAGGTGCTGCCAAGCGATGACGAGCGACATGACCTTGGTCTTGCCGCTACCCGTCGCCATCTTCACGCAGTAACGGGCGAAGTCGTCATAGGGCGGCAGCGGGATCTCGATGCCCTCGGCGGCGTATCGCTGGTACAGCGCCTTGCGGGTGCGGACCTTCTCGAACTCCCATGCGAAAATGAGCGTCTCGATGGCCTCGCGCTGGGCATCGTGCCACCGGAACCGAGCGCCGTTCGGGAGCCGGTGGTCGGTCTCGAACCAGTGCTTGAGTAGCAGCTTCGTCGTGTCGGTGGCGCCCTTGTACTTGCCGGCGCGCCAGGCCTTCACCGCCTCGCGCAGGGCGGGCACGCACGCCGCGGTGCGCAGCTTGCCCGTGACGTTGAACAGGTCGTCGGTGGCGGCGGTGGACGAGTGCGCCTTCTTCGCCTTGGCGGGCATCGGTTACCTCACTTCAATCGCGAGCTGCCGGGTCGTGTCGTTGCCGAGGATGTCGATGACCTTGACGACGATGACGTACTCGCCGGGATCGGCGTACTCGTGCGACACGTCCAGCTCCAACTCGGAGCGCTCGCGGGTGCGGTAGGTTTGCCACTCGTTGTGGAAGGTGTCGTCACGGAAGTTCCAGTCGACCGCCCAGTAGTCGATCCACTGCGACCAGTGCTTCACGGCCACGCGCACCTCTTCGGGAAGGTCCTCGGCCGGGAGCATGAAGTCCGTCAGCGTGACCTTCACCGTCCGCTTGGCCTTCGTCGCCTTCA
Organism: Myxococcales bacterium; assembly: GCA_021787845.1. Classification (GTDB taxonomy): domain Bacteria; phylum Myxococcota; class Myxococcia; order Myxococcales; family JAJYLH01; genus JAJYLH01. The sequence continues at coordinate 7,949 of JAJYLH010000094.1, forward strand.
CGTCGAGCGCGCGCAGCTCAAAGAAGTCCTTCGGCTGGATGTCGCCCTGATCGACGGCCTGCTTGTCCATGACGTCCTTCGGGATGTACCTGAACCGCAGATCGACCTGCGCTTCGGCCGCGAGCTGCTTCCCCACCTCGTTCAGCTCAAACGCGAAGTCCCATCCGAGGATATCAGCCGCCGCCTTGTCGGGGCCCTTCTTCCCGGCGCCGCCGTACTGCCAGACCTCCTTGCAGACGGCCTTCACGTCCGACAGCGTCACCGGAGCGTCGACGGCACCGATGTGGACGGCGCGCCCGCCCTTGACGCCGTGAATCCAGGCGTTTCCAGTCACAGCATCGGCCTTGAACAGATCCAGGATGAACCGCCGGTACGCCGCCTCGGTCGCCGCCCGGTCCTCCGGCTTCTCGAACTCCGCCTTCATCCACGCTTGGCGCTCGTACTTGCCCAGGTTCTGAACAACGAAAGGCTTTACGCCGGGAATCCCGAGCAGACGCTTGCGCGCGGTGTGGATCGCGAAGCGGCTCAAATCGCAGACGATCCAGCGTCGCTTGAGTTTCTCGGCAACGACCCCGGTTGTCCCGCTGCCCCCAAAGCAGTCAAGCACGACGTCACGGTCGTTGGTTGATGCGGTGATGATGCGCTCCAACAGTGCTTCGGGCTTCTGCGTCGGGTATCCAACCCATTCCGACGAAACCACGCCCATGCCCGGGATATCGTCCCAAACATTATCGACGACCGACTCCTCAACCACCATGTTTCCGCGCTGTTGCCGGTAGTACTTGACCCCGATAGTCCCTTTGGTCACGGACACCTTGCCATCCTTGCCAACCAGGAACTCGCCGCCCTTGCTGACGTAGATTCGCCCTTCCTTGTGGAGGCGAATCAGGCTCTCGTCCGAGTAGGTTCCAGGGTCCGACGTACGGAAGAACCCCCTGTCGTCCTTCATGTACTTCCGCTCGGCTTCTGCAAGCGATATCAGAGTTTCCTTCTTGGCCTCGTTCCAAGTCGCGCTTTCGCCCTTGCTGTACATGAGAAGGAAATCCGAGCTATGCGGCATGTACTTTGCATGCGCCTTCATGCCCCTCGGAATCTGGCGCCGCCATGTCACGATGTTGAGGAAGCGTTCGGGACCGAGAAGCTCATCGAGTAGAACCTTGACGTGGAACACCAAGCGATGATCGACGTGGACAAAGAGGGTGCCCGAGTCTGATAGTAGTTCGACCAACAGCGCTGCGCTCTCGTGGAACCACCGCATGTACTTGTCCAGCGACGACGTTCCGCGCGCCCGTTCTTCCGCCGTCAAACCCCAGGTGTCACGGTAGGCCTTCTGCTCGATAATGCTCGGGACCTTCTCCAGTCGCTGTTCGCTTCCAGGAACCGCGCGCACGAACGAGAAGTCCGCCCCTGTATCGAACGGCGGGTCGATGTAGATGAGGTTCACCTTGCCGGCGAACTCCGGCAGGAGGCTGGGGAGGACGTACTTCTTGTCGCCCCAGATGAGACGGTTGCGCCACTCGCTGGGCCGGCCCGACGCGAACAAGTCCAGCGTGCGTCGCCGGTCCTGCGCGCTCTCGTTCACCGTCTCTATGGTCTGGAACGGCAGCGCGATGCGCACCGGCGCCACCCGCTTGCCGTCCCGGTACTTTCCGTCCCACGTCAGCTCGGCCATGAGCGGGGCTATAGCACAGGAGCGAACGTCCGGGCGCCGCGGCGCCCACGAGCGCGGTGAGCACCCGCGGAGGCGGTTTCGAACGGCGCCGCACCCCGCGCCGGTCGCGGGCGGTCTTGACGCCGCCGCCGTCGTCGATCTATATGGATCGTCAGGATGGCGACGACGAGACGAGCGCCCAGCAAGAGACCAACCGCTCTGGGGGGCGGCCGGAAGCGCGTTCTCGTGGTCCTTTTCGTACCGAGCGTCGAGAGGGACGGAACCACGTCCATCGACCAAGCGCACTGGGTGAACGCTTCGCTCGAGATGTTCGGGAAGGTGTTCGGCGGCGCCACGGCCTACCCGAAGGCGAAGGGTATCTGGCGCGACGACGAACGAGGAGGAGCGCTCGTGAAGGACGAACCTGTGGTCGTCCACTGCTACACCACGCCAGCGGACATCCAGGACGACAGCGCTCTCGCCCAGCTTGGCAACTTCTGCCGAGAGATGGGACGCAGGGCGCACCAGGGCGAGGTCGGCCTCGTGATCGGCGACGAGTACTTCGCCATCCGCGACTTCGGGAAGGAGTGAGCAGATGAAGGCGCAGCTCGACATGGACAAGATCGCTCGGGGTCTTGGCGCAGAGCGCCGGGGGAAGGTCACGGCATCCGGGGGGCACTTCGGAGCGATGCAGCTCGTGGCGGACGTCGAGGCGCGCTTTCGCGTGCCCTCGGGTGGTGGCCGGCCGACGGACCCAACCTGGACCGAGCGGCGACTCCTCCCGCTCGCGCCCCGGACCCTGAGGAAGCTGGAGGAGATCGCCGCCACCCTCCACGAGCACGGCGGCGTCAGCGTCGGTCCGATGCAACTGGCCGCGCTCGTGGTCGAGAAGACGACCGAACAACTGAGCGAGCGTAAGGCGAGAGAGCTTGTCGCCGCACGACGACGCGCGCGCCGCCGATCGGCGTGAGCCGGGGCGCTGCCTTCCCGAACCGCTTCAGGCGACCTTTCCCGCGAAACTGGCCCGTGACGCGAGAGGTGCCAGGCGCGGACGATGACCTCCCCCCCCCTTGCAAAATCGAGGGGGGGAGGGGTCCGGCGCTGAGCCCGCCATGTGCTGGTCCCGCGCTTTGCCGAACCGCTCTCGCGGGCCGTCGCCGTGAGCCGCGCCAGCGCCTCGACGCGCGCGGGAAGCGCAGCCCCGAACGTCATCCGCTCCTCGCCCGCCGCGGCGCCCACGAGGGCGGTGGCGCGCGCGTGGCCGCGCTCCGTGCGTCGGCGAGCTTCGACGAGCGCGCACGCCGGCGTCCCGCCCGGACCGCACGTCTGTCCCCACAGACGAGCAGCCGGCGAGGAACCGAAGCTCCTCGCCGGCCGCGTGCCTTGCGAAAGCGCTTTAGCTGGCCTTCGCGCGGAAGGCGTCCAGCACACGAAGCTCCGTGAGCGCGGCGACGAGCTTCACCCGCTCCTCAGCGGACGCGCTGTCGACCAGCTTCTTCGCGCGCTCGTGGAAGCGCTCCCATGCGGCGGTGAGGGCTTCGACCGGGTCGGCCGCCGGCCGTGGGGGCTTCTGCAAACCCCAGTAGACAAAGCCGTTTTGCGCGACTCCGCCCAAGCCGAGCTGCTTCGCGGCGGCGCTCGCGGCGGCCGAGATGGAGGGGTACAGCGTCCCCGCGAAGCGGATGCCCTCCTGCTCGACGACGCACTCGCACCGGACGTTGCCGTGGCGGTCGAGCTTCTTGATCGTGGTGCCGACCGGGGGCAGCCGCGGGTCGAGGGCCAGCGTGCGGGGCGCCTTCGCGGGCTTGGCCTTGGGCTTGGGCTCGCCCCCGGCATCGCTCGTCGTCGCGCCCGTGGCGGCCGTGGGGGACTCCGGCGCGGCCTCGGCGTGGGCGAGGTCGGCGAGCACCTCCTCGGTCGGCTCAAGCTCGTCGAGGCCGAGCTCCGCTTCCGGCATGCTCTTGGACACGTTCGGGTCGTCCGGGTCCGACGTGGAATCGCTGTGGGAGACGTTCGGGTCGAACTCGTCCTGCGCGGTGGTCGTGCTCTCCAGCTCCGTCGTCGCGGCCGTCTCGGGCTCGACCCCGGTGGTGCTCGCCACCTCGACCTTGGCTCCGCTCTCGCTCTCCGAGACCGCCTTCGCCTTGCCAACGCTAAGCGGGAGCGCCTTCGCCTTGCGCGCGTCCTTCGTGCTCGCCGTCTTCTTCGCGGGGGTCTTCGCAACCTTCTTGCTGGGCTTCGTGGCCATCTGGTTTCTCCTCCGGCGCGTGAGTGCGCCGCAGCGACATGGAGGCTCTGGCCCGCGCCGGTAGCAAGTCGAAAAGGACTGGAAAAGAAGGCGATCCTGAGTAGCGGTGCCGTACCACTGCCGGCCGACCTGAAGCACCACGGCGAGGGGCCGGCGTCGCGAGTCTGAGTCACATCCTGCAAATAGAGCTTGCCTTCCGCGACGCGTAGAGCGTTCGTGGCCGGCCCGGCGAACGCGGCCCGGCGAGGCGTGACGACGATGCCGAAGAAGGTGGTGAGCGTTCGGTTCGAGCTGATGACGATCACGAACGCGGTGCGGGGCGCGGGCGCTCTTGCCGAGCGCGCGGAGGACGTGGGCGACGACGAGGCCCGCCAGCTCCAGTCGGCGATCCGCGGCATCCTCTCGCTGGTGGCGTGCCGGCTGCGGGACCTCGAACGGGCGATCCACGGCGAGGTCGACCCCGAGCAGTTCCACGCCCCGCACAACGCGGCCGGCACTTCGTCGCCGAACCCCGCCGAGAGCGACGTGGTGCTGGAGGAGTGGGCTACCGAGAGGCGGGAGCGATACGCCAGGGCGCTGGCCCGCCCGGACGACGAACGCCGCGAGCGCGAGAAGCGCCAGGCGAAGTAGTGCGGCGAGCGTTCACGTCTTGTTGATTGCGGCCTCCAGATGCTCGATCACCTTGCGCAGCTGAGCCCAAGTGACGCGCGGCTTCTTCGTCGTCCAACCCTGCTGGACGTTCCACCGGGCGACGGTGCGCGCGTCCCGGCGGGCCTGAGCGGCGTCGTCCGGCGGCTCCCGCATCCGAAGGAGCGCGTCGCGCCACGCGAGCATCCGTTCGAACTGCCGCGACCACGCCGCGTCGAATTCGTCCTGCGTGATCACACGCGATTGGTCGATCCGGCTCTCCAGCTCCTCGACCTGCCCGGCTGCGCTTGCCAGCAGCGCTCTTGATCTCATGGGCCGCAGTTGCGAGCCTGACCGGCTGCGACGCTGCGGTCCGCGGGCACTCGACGAGCGCGAGAGCCACGAGCAGTAGAAGCCAACGTCGCATCTCATGCCTCCTCCGGTCCCGCGAACCGCGCGAGCTTCTGCATCAGCCGCTCACGTGCGCCGGCGCAGTCCTCGGGCGCGAAGCCGCGCTGGCGGTCCCACAGGGCGATGACGCGGGCGTCCGCTCGCTCTTGGACGGGGTTCACGCTCGGGACCGGCGTGCCGTCTGCAAGCGCCGTCAGCTTCGCGATGAGGCGCTCTTTCTGGCGCTGATCCGCTGACGCGACCTCGGCCCACGTCACCTCGCCCGGTCGCCCGACGACGCGCTCGACCCGTTCGAGTCGCGTGAGCAACCTCATGCTCACGGCTCCACCATCGGCGGCAGCACGACGACCGGCGGCCCGGGCCAGTCGGCGAGCGCGTCGGCGTCGGTTTCGCTCGCGCGGAGGATGAGAACCTGCCCACCCTGGCGCATGTGTTGGAGCGCTTCGGTGGCGTCGACGCCGTGCCGCTTGCACCACGCCCTCTGGAGCGTCAGCACGTTGGCCGGGCGTGGTCTCTTCGGAAGCTGTTGCGCGAGCCGATCGACGCGCGCGGACAGACGCGTGCTCACCATCGCTTCGTCTCCTACGACTCCCACCCCCGGCCCGTCGCCTCGTGCGCCCGCGTCTCTTTCATCTGCTCCTCGATCTCGTGGAGGCGGACCTCCAGGTCGTCCGTCTCGTAGGCCTTCTGCGACAGCTCGATGATCGAGCGCGCCGCCGACACGCGCGCCGCCGCGCCGCGAGTGCTGGCCGCCGCCGGGTCCTTCGCCAGCTCCTCCAGGGCTTTGACCGCGTAGGTGGTCGCCGCGTGCAGCCGGCTCGACATGCGCTGGAGCAGGTCCCGCCGGGCGAGCCGAGCGGCCTCCACGAAATCGGGCACCTGGCGCCGCCAGTGGCTCACCGTGGTGCGCGACACCCGGGCGGCGTCCGCAGCCTGCTGGTCCGTACCGCCGACGAGCAGCACCTCGAGCGCGAGCTGCTGCTTCGCCGAGATCCGCGCCTTCGCCTTTTCGGCGAGCGATTGCCGCTTACTCATCAGCTCCCCTCCTGCCTAGCGGCTTTCATCTCTTCGAAAGCGCTGCCGTTATCCTCTAGCGTCGCCGCCTTCCCGGTGAGCTTCTGCCAGCGCAGCACGGCGACATCGACATACCGAGGGTCGAGCTCGATGGCGCAGCAGCGCCGCCCCGTCTGCTCCGCCGCGGCAATCGCGGTCCCCGAGCCAGAGAACGGCTCGTAGAAGACCTCGCCCGGCCCGAGGTGGTTTTCGATCGGGCGCGTGTAGAGCACGACCGGTTTCTGCGTGGGGTGGTCGACCTTCTCCTCGTGCTCGCCCGCCGGGTTCATCAGCATCTTGGGCGACGCCGCATCCCAGATCGTCGACTGGTCCCGCGACCCGCGAAACTTCGCGGCCCCGTCCTTCCTCGCGTACCAGGCTGGTTCGTGCTGCCAATGATAATGCTGGCGGCTCAGGACGAAGTGCGGCTTGCGCCAGATGATCTGCTGCTTCAGCTCGAAGCCGATCCGGCGCAGCCCCTGGCCGACCTCGATCGAGAACGCGCTGGCGTGCCAGACGTAAGCGGTGTCGAGGGACGGCACCAGCTCGAAGGCGTCGCTCCAGTCCGCCTTCGTGTCGCCGGAGATGGTCGTGTTCCGGTGGCCGTCCTGGCGTTGGAGGTACGAGGGCTCGGCGCGCCCGAGGGCGTTCTTGCCGGCGCGGTCGCGCCACTCCATGTCGAGCGAGACGCCGTAGGGTGGGTCCGTCAGAAGCAGCCGCGGCTCGGCGCCGGCGAGCACACGCGCGACGTCCGACGCGTTCGTGGAGTCGCCGCAGAGCAGGCGCTGCTTGCCGAGCAGCCACAGGTCGCCCGTGCGGGAAACCGGCTCGACCGGCGGCTCCGGCACGTCGTCCGGGTCGCCTTGCAGCGGCTCTTTCACCGCCGCCATCAGCTCGGCGATCTCGTCGTTCGAGAACCCGGTGAGCCCCAGGTCGAAGTCGAGCGTCTTCAGCTCTTCGAGCTCGACGCGCAGCAGATCCTCGTCCCACCCCGCGCTCAGCGCGAGCTTGTTGTCGGCCAGGATGTAGGCCCGCTTCTGCGCCTCCGTGAGGTGGGCCAGCTCGATGCACGGAATCGCCTTCAGCCCGAGCTTGCGCGCGGCGAGCACGCGCCCGTGGCCCGCGATGATCCCGTTGCTGCCGTCCACCAGGACCGGATTCGTTCAGCCGAACTCGCGCATGCTCCCAGCGATCTGCGCGACCTGCTCCTCGCTGTGCATCCGGGCGTTTCGCGCGTACGGCACCAGCTCGTCGAGCGGCCGGTAGGTGATCTGCAAGTCCATCGCTCTCTCCTCCGTCCGGCGGGTGGCCGAACGAGTGGAAGCCTAACACAAGCATGCTACTTATGCTAGTCAAGAGTGCTATGGAAGCTCACGATAACGAATCGGACAAACATTGACACCGCTGGTTCCGAGCTGTTCCAGGGAGGTCCGGCCGACACGCGGGTCGTGGGCTGGCCTGGGCGGGTCCAAGCCCAACGCCACGACAGCCGCGGCCTCCACC
>JAJYLH010000095.1 GCA_021787845.1 Myxococcales bacterium
ACGACTTCGTGGCACGGGCGTCCCCGCCCGTGAGCGCTTGGGGACCTGCCATGCCAGCGGGTTCGACTGGGCTTTCACGGGCGAGGACGCCCGTGCCACGATTCCGATGTCTCCCAGGTCGAGCTTGGGTTGCGGGCGTCGGCCCGCGCTAAGACAAGTGGATACCCAGTCTCCGCTTCGCATGGCGCGGGCTTTCGCCCGCCACCCAAGCGATCTGACTCGGAACGGTAGTGCCTTCCAGTTCACTCAGTGTAACCCGCCAGAAGTATTCATGCTTCTCCCACCGCCTATTCAGAACCGTAGGGACCGGGCTTGCCCCGGCCCGCCCGGCGGGCGACAAGCCCCCGCCCTACGCTCCCGATTTCGTAGATCTTGGTGGTGGAGACTTCTGACGGGTTACACTACGCGGGGCTGATACCCGCGCTGAGGGTAGCGAGCGTTCCTTGCGCGCGGACTCGGAGGATGGGCGGCTGCCGTGGGGCAGATCCGCCCGGCTTGATCGCGACCGTCCGTTCTGCTACCTACACGGCGTGATGCGCGTTCAGACGATCCTCGTGATGCTCTGCACGACCGTCGCCCTCGCCCTCCCGGCGCCGGCGCGGGCCACGCCGCGACGCACGCTCGCGTTTCTCGGCATCCACGCCGACCGGCGTTACGACGCCCAGCTTCCCGCGCTCGAGGAGTCGTTCCTCGACGCGCTCAGCGGCGACGGCTACTTCACCAAGGTCACCGGCAAGAGCGACATCTCGGCGCTCTTGGGCTACGACCGCTGGCGCGCGCTCTCCGGCTGCACCGACAGCACCTGCCTCGCCGAAATCGCCGGGGCGCTCGGCGTCACCTATGTCGGCCAGGCGGAGATCGGCCGCATCGGGAACGTGACGCTCGTCAACCTGAAGATCATCGACGTGCGCCAGGCCGAGGTCGTTGCGCGGGCGATGCGGCGCATCCAGAGCGACTCCGAGCTGCCCGACGCCATCGCCGCGCTCGGGCGCGAGGTGGTCGAGCCGCTGCGCAGCCGGGAAGCGCGCGCGGGGCTCATCGACCTCAAGCCGCCGCTCGCGCTCGCCTTCGTCCCCTTCGGCGTCGGCCAGTTCGCGAACCACGCGCCGGTGAAGGGCACCGCATTCCTCGTCGGCGAGGTCGCGGCGTTCACGACCTTCGGCGTCACCCTCGGGATGTTCGAATCGGAGAAGCTGCCGGGCTCGGGCGGGATGTTCCAGGGCGGCGCCTTCCGCGACACGTCCAAGGCGCAGGGGCTGGAGACGGCGTACCTGGTTTCGTTCTGGACCGGCGTCGCGCTGGCGGCCGCGGGCGTCGTCGACGCGGTCATCGAACGGTGAGGCGGCGATGAGCTGGGCTGGGAAGCGCGTCTTCGTTCTCGCCGCGGCGATCGCGTCGTCCGGCTGCCCGCAAGCGATCCACGGAACGACCGCGGGCGGCGACGGGGGAACGCTTTCCGGCGACGGGGGAACGGACGCGGGGGTCGAGGTCGGACGAATCGGCGGCGCCTGCCGGAACGGCTCCTGCGACCAGGGTGTGTGCGACATCGAGACGCAGAAGTGCGTCCCCTGCGGCGCGGCGAAAGAGCCTTGTTGCCCGAAGAGCCAAGGCAGCGACTGCGACGCGAACCTCGCCTGCGACGAGAACCAGACGCCTCCCGTGTGCGCCTGCGGCGGACCGGACCAGCCCTGCTGCGGCGGCTCGCAGTGCGCGAGCGGGTCGACCTGCTTCGATTCGACCTGCAAGGCGGACGGGTACCTCGGGGGCGTCTGCGTGGACGGCAATTGCTACGATGGAGTCTGCGATGCCGGGTCGAGCCACTGCGTCCACTGCGGTGGCGAAGACGAGCCGTGTTGTCCATCCGGGCAGGTCGTCTGTGCCGATTCTCTCGCTTGCGTTTCGGGAACCTGCCAGTGCGGCTCGATGGGGTTGCCGTGTTGCGGCGGCCACACTTGCTCCGACGGCTCGAAGTGCGTGAGCGCCCTGGCCTGCAACAACGCGGGCTGCGGCGGCACCATTTGCCAGGGCAGCGCCGGGCCTTTCGTCGTCAGCGATGGGAGCGACAACGAGGACGGTCCGGACGCCATCGTCGCGCAGCAGGGCACCGCTTTCTGGGTGCGCTGGCGCTCCGGCTCGGGAGTCGATGGCAACATTCTTTCGCGCGGGCCAGGCGACACCAGGCCGGTCCTGCGGATCGACAAACAGGACTATCTCGGTGGTCTCGCCCTCACCAAGGGCGAGCTCTACTGGTCGCGAAACGGTTCACTCTGGTCCGTGCCGCTCGACAACGCCGTCTTCCCCTCACCGACGCAGATCGCGGCCGTTACCTCGCCGGGAATGGCCAGCGCGATCGCCGTGGACCCGAGCACCGGCGACATCTACTTCACGACCGACGGGTACTACGACAAGAACCATCCCGCCAGCGAGCCTGGCGGCTTCGCCGGTCGGGTGCTCTCTGGCCAGACGACGGTGGATACGCTCCTCCCGAACACCAATCACTCCCAGCACCTCGTGCTGGACAACACCTTCGCCTACGTCACGAGCTGGGACGGGCTCTTCCGCATCAACCGGATCACGAAGGCGGTCAGCCATCTCGTCGACGAGGTGATGGAGTGCGGCCTCGCGCAGACCAGCGCCGGCCTGTTCTTCGTCAGCGATGTCGATGGACATCTCCACAAGCTCCCGCCGGGCAGCGGCACGCCGGTGGACGTCAGCACTCCCGTGCCGTGGGGCTGCGAGATCGCTTCCGATGGGACCTACCTGTACGGCTCGAGCTTCGACGGCTACCTCGTGCGGATGCCCCTCGCCGGCGGCAACGTGGAAACCCTCGCTCCTTTGTCCAGCGAGGTCCGCGCCCTGGCCGTCGACGACCGCGCCGTCTACTGGACCGACTTCTTCGGCAACACGGTCTGGCGGTTCGACGTGCAATAGAGAATCAGCGACAGGACGGTATGCAGCCATCTCAAGAAGGCGGGATGCCTTCGGCTCCCGCGGCACCTCGCCCGACCCCGCCCGACGACCCGTAGGATGGGTGGAGCGCAAGCGAAACCCATCAGCGGCATTGGCTGGCGCCGCGCTTTCTCCCGTGGGTGGCGCGGAGCAAGATGGCGTTCATGACCATGCTCCGCCTCGGCCGGAATTGGAGCCGGAGACGTCAGTGTCCGGGTTCAGGCACGGCAACGCGAACGAGGATTGTAGGGCGGGGGCTTGTCCCCCGCCGTTGGGGGCGGCGGCGTCAGCGTGCGGCGGGGGGCAAGCCCCCGCCCAACGGTTCTTGAAGTCCCTGCCTGCACCCGGACACTGGCGTGTCCGGCTCCAACTCCAATTTCGATTCCCATTTGAAACAGCGCGGAGCCGTAGATCAGCCGTTCTTCCGGACCTCGGCGAGCTGGTCCTCCAGGTCGATGAGCCGGCTCTGGAGTTGGTTGAGCAGGTGCAGCGTGCGCTCTTGATCGCGCTTGGTCGGCAGTCCCATCGAGCCCCAGAACTGTGCGAGCGCGCGGTCGCTCTGCGCTTTCATCTTCATCGCCTGCGAGAGCATCATGCCGCTCGGCCCCAGCACGAGCGGGCTCTTCAGCCACTCTTCGAGGTAGCGCGCGGTCGCGTCTTCCCAACGATCGAACGACTTCTTCCAATCGCTCCAACCGAACATGTCGAGGCTCCTATCAGAAGCCGAGGCGCCGGACCTCGGCCGCGGTGGTGAAGTTCTCCTGTTCCTCGCCGTCGAGGCTGGTCGCGCGCGCGACCTCGCCAAAGCACTCGGAGACGAACGAGACTTGCCAGTAGCTGACCGGCGAGCCGACCGACGGCTCGAGGGTGACATGCATGCGCACCCGCATCGCCTGGGTGAACTCGAGCTGGGGGAGCACCAGGTCGCCGGAAGCATCGACGCTGACTTCGTAGGTGTCGCGGCCCGCGTACGGCAGCCCCCTGAAGAGACCGTTTCGCACCGTTCCGACCGAGACCCATTGCGCGCCTGGCTCGAGCGGGAAGCGATAGAGCTCGACCGGCGCGTCGTAGACCATCAGCGTCTCGCCGCCGGCCGGATGCTGCTCGGCACTGGCGACGCCGAGCAGCGACAGCGCCGAATCGGTGTGAAGGTAGATGCCATCGGTCGTCTTGGCGGCGTCGATCGGGACGACGAAGGCATCGGTCGGGAACGAGCTCGCATACCACTTTCCAGCGATGGGCGAGGCGCTCAGCGAAGCGACCTCATCGGTCGAATCAGGCGCCGACCAATCCCAAACCCGATGCCCTTGAGAGTCGATGCGACCGACGAGATCGACCGAACGCTGCTGGTTCGCCGGCGAGACCAGGAAGTTCTCGGCCGCGTCGAACGACGGCGCCATCTCGTTCGCATCGATCTGGCCGTCGAGGTTCGGCACGCAGGACAGCGGCGTCGAGTTGCCGCCGCGGTAGGGGTCGTGCGTCGCCGACGGATGGGTGACGTTCGGCCCGCAGCCGGCGACGAACAGGGCGATGGCGAGGGAGGTGGCGCGCATCTTCAGAACCCATAGACGAGGCGCAGTCGGGCGAGGGCCGCGGGCTTCGCGGTCAGGTGCTGCACCGGGTTGTCGAACGCCGAGAACGGTTGGAAGTAGGCGGTGTCGAGCACGGCCGAGAACCCATCTCGGTGCGCCCACACCAGCGAGGGATCGATTTCGACGCCGAGCGGGCGCTGGCCACTGGGGGTCGACGACGGGTCGACCGCCCAGGACGCGATGACCGCGGCGGTGAAGGTGAGCGACGAAGGCCCCGCGTCGAACAGGCGCCAGCGCAAGTGCGGTCGCACGTAGATCGCGTCGGTCACCGTGCCGATGATCTCGTGAAAGAGTATCTGGTCGATGCGGTAGTCGGGATGGAAGCGGAAGTTGTCGACCGTCAGATCGTTGGGATACGAGGCCTGCGGTCCGTCGAGCTCGCCCGGCTGCGGCGCGGGCGCGTCGATACCCGGGTAGGCCCCGAAGCCCGGCGCGGGATCACCGCTCGCGTAGCCCGCGTCGAGACCGAAATGGAAGGGCTGCCCGTGCCCTCCGACCTCGCTTTCGAGCGCGGCGCCGAGCTGATTCGAAGTGGCGGTTCCGCGCAGCAGCACCCCCGGCAAGAGCGAGGTCTGACCGATGCTCGCGTTCAAGTAAGCTGCCTCGAGCTCGACGTGTACGAACGGGCTCACGAGTCGCAGCCAGCCGTCGACGGTCGTCGCTTGGTAGTCGCGCTGGACGATTTGCGCGGAGCTGAACTCGGTGGGCGTCGCGACCGGTAGATAAGACGTCGGCACGTCGTTGGGCTGCGTGCGATGAGACACGAAAGCGCCGTAGTCGAAGGTCACCCGGCCGGCCGCCCGGCGCCGCGCGACCGATCGCGGGCTGCGCCACTTGAGAAACGCGAAGGTGAAGGTGCGTACGTCGGTCGACGGCGCGAGATCGATCCAACGAATCGCGTCGGGCTCCCGCGCCGTGGCCAGGGTCGCGCTGAAGTCGTAAGCCACTGCGAAGATGTGACCGAGCAGCGGCGTGAGAAAGGCGACGCGGTCCACCGAATCGCTGGAGTCGCAGTCGGCGCAGTCGCCGCCGTTCGCCAACATCCCGAGTCCCCAGTCGTTGCCCATCCGGCCGGCGGCGAGCACGCCAAACGGCGTGAACGCCTCGCCGTACGCACGCTCGATGGCGATGAGCGAAGACGGCTCTTGGCTCGTGGACGCGGCGGGAACCCCGACGGGCGTCGAGCCGAGCGAGATGTCGTTGAGGACATCCGCTCGCACCTTGACGTCGAAGCCGCCACCCGGCGAAACGAGCATGCCGTCGAAGCGCAGCCGCATATCCGAAGCGTAGATGTTCTGGCCGGTGGGATCGTCGGCCGGCACCGGAAAGAGCGGCAACCCCGACGGCGTCGTCCCGCGATCGAGATCGAGATTGTAAAGGTCTGCGAACCGCGTCCGCAGCGCGCCATGAAGCACGACCTGGGTCTTGCCGGTTCCGGTCGGCGGATCGACATCGGTGAAGCTCGTCGCCACGACCGGCCGCGCCAGCGCCATGAGAATCGCGACGATCGCCCCGATGATGATGCGCCGCAACATCAGGGAGTGCCCTCGGCGAGGAACGATGCGAGGTCGCGGGTCGAGGCGGCCGCGGCTTCGATCATCGGGAAGTGGCCGCACCGCGGATAGACGATGAGCCGCGAGTTCGGCAGCTCGCGGGAAAGGCGCTCGCCCTCGCTCAGCCGCGCCACCTCGTCCTCGCGGCCCCAGAGGAGCAACGTCGGCTTCGTGATCGTGCGGTAGCGCGCCTCCACGTCCTCGAAACGCTGCCCGCGCACCGCCGCGAGCGCCGCATACCGCGTCCCCGGCCGATCGAGCGCCTTCTCCACCGCGTCGACCAGCGCTTGCGGGATGTGATCCTTGTCGTAGAACGCGTGCTCCAGCTTGTCGTCGGGACGCTCGTCGTACCAGAGCGCGAACATCGCCTCGCCCAGGACGGGCGCGCGCGCGAGGTAGAAGAAGGTCGGCAACTGGTCGGCATAGACCCAGGCGTCGTAGAGCGCGATGCGCGTCGTCCGCTCCGGATGGGCGAGCGCCATCGCGAGCACGACCGATGCCCCCCACGAATGGCCGACCAGCGCCGCGCGGCCGACGCCCAGCCGATCGAGCAGCGCCCAGACGAGATCCGCCTCGGCCGCCGGCGAGTAGTCGCCTTCCGGGCGGTCGCTCCAGCCGAAGCCTTTGAGGTCGAGGGCGATCACTCGATGGCTCTTCGCGAGCACCGGGATCACCCCGGTCCAGGTCTCCAGCGACGAAGCGAAGCCATGGATCAGCACCACCGGCGGACCGCGGCCGACGTCGACGTAGCGCACGCGCGCGCCCGCGACCTCTGTGTACGTCGCGCCGGACGGCTCGCCCGGCATCGGCCCCGTGAAGTGCGCGAGGCATCCGGTCAAGGAGACCGCCGCGACGATGGGCAACACCGCTCTCATGGGGCGAGCCGGCGCAGCTCGCCGGCGGTGGTGAACTCGCTCGCCGTCACGTCGGCGTTGAGGTCGCTCGAGACGGCCGCGACGGTGCCGAAGCAGTCGGTGACGAAGGACTGGGTGCGCTGGTGCATGACGTCGAAGCCGACCGTGCGCGTCAGCCCGGTGTTGACCCGCAGCACCGGGAAGTCGGCGAACGGCGTCTTCAACGTGCCGGCCTTGTCGACCTCGGACGCGTAGGTCTCGGTGTAGTACGCCGGAACCCCTTCAGCGGTGCCGCTCACCGTGCTGGTGGTCGACCACTGCGCGCCGAGTTGGAGCGGGAACTTGAGGACGGTGATCGGCGTCGCGTAGGTGAGCTCCGTCTTCGTGGCGCCGCTCGAGCGACTGGCGACGCCGATGAGCTGCAGCTCGTCGCTCGTGACCTTGAAGATGCCGAGGAGGTCCTGGCCGTCCGCCAACTGCGCGGCGTAGGTCGCGTCGGGAAAGTCGGCGCCGAACCACTGGTCCGAAACCGTTTCCAGCTCCACCAGCGCGTCGTGGTCGCCGGTGAAGCTCCCGCTCATGTCCCAGACGCCGCCCGTGCCCTGCGTGTCGAACGCAACGGCGTCGGCGATGCGGAAGGTCGCGGCGAGCCCCGGCCTCAGCGTCACCTCCGAGGCATCGATGCGGCCGTCGTCGTCGGGCACGCACGACACCGAGCCGCCGTCGGAACCGGGCGACCCGCCATCGCTCCTCCAGCCGCCATCGAGCGCCCCGTCGCCTCCGTCGATCGGGCCGGCGTCGCTCCCGCCGTCGTGCCCGTCGGGGTTGCCGGCCGTCGAGCCGTCCGCGACTGGCGCGCAGGTGAGGTCGCTCTGGCACACGCCGCTCGCGCAGTCGGCGTTCACCCGGCACGCGATCGAAGGCGATCCGCTGCCGCAGGAGGCCGCTAGCGCTCCTGCCCCCGCCGCGAGCACGAGCCCGAGCGCGGCGACGAGGAGCCCTTCCCGGCTCCCCGATCCAGAACCTCGCTGTTGCATCGCACCACTCCCGCGCTCGCGAAGAACATCGCGCCCCCCGGCCCGAAGCGGCGGCAACGTAACCCATCGTCCGCCGCCGGTCAACCCCAGTTTTTTGCGCCGCATCGTGGGGGCCGTTTGCCAAACGGCGCCGGGGGCGGTACAAGCCCGCTGAGCGTCGACCCCGGAGGGTGCATGGGCACCGTGGTGGTGAAGAAGTACAGCAACCGGCGTCTCTACGACACCGAGGCGAGCCGTTACGTCACCCTCGACGAGCTCGCCGAGAAGGTGCGGCGCGGCGTCGAGGTGCGGGTGGTGGACGCGCAGACTGGCGCCGACCTCACCCAGGCGACCCTCGCGCAGATCATCCTCGAGAGCCGTCGCGCCTCGCAGCTTCTCCCGGTGCCGCTGCTCGTCCAGCTCATCCGGATGGGCGACGACGCCCTCGCCGAGTTCTTCGGCCGCTACCTGACCGGCGCCCTCGAACTCTACCTCCAGGCGAAGCAGGGCGCGCAGAGCCTCGTGCCGTTCAACCCCTTCGCCCAGCTCCCGTTCCAGGCGAGCAACGCCTTCGCCCGCCTCTTCTCCGGGTTCGGCGTCGCTCCGGCACCGCCGCCGCCGACCGAGAGCGCCGCTCCCTCCCGCAACGAGGTGGCCGAGCTGCGCCGCGAGCTCGACGAGCTCAAGCGCGCGCTCAAGCGCAAGCGCTAGCTGGGCGAGCGAGCCGGAGATTCCGGGCGGGCTGCGGGACGGGAGACCCCCACCCCGACGCCACCGCCTGGGGGGCTGGCGCCGACGCGATCGGTGCCTCTCCGGTTGGTTTCCGCCCGGCACCGCCGATACCCGTCGCGCCCCGGTGTTTTGTGCGCCGCAAAAATCTCCCCTTGACAGCTCGGGGGCCCGATCTTACGTTGGCGCGCGGCGCGGACAGGAGTCCAGCCGATTTCCGGCGGATTCCGCGCCTTTGAGGAGAACGACATGGCCGAGACCAGGACTTCGCAGCCGCAGCAGAGCACGCCCGCGAACGGGAAGGCGAACCCCTTCGGGCTCCCCTTTTCGATGCCCTCGTTCGACCCCTCCGCTTTCACCATGAGCGGGGTGGCCGAGCTCTGGCGCAAGGCCGCCGCCGAGCAGCAGACGCGGCTCGCCTCCCTCTTCGAGGAGTACGCGAAGGCCGAGGAGAAGGGCGTGGCCGAGGTGCGCCGGGCGATCGACGAGATGGCCCGCCTGTCGCACGCCACCGTCGACTACGCGCGCGAGCAGGGCGCGAATTTCCGCCAGGCGGTGATCGAGCTGTCGAAGAAGGCGGCCGGCGCCGTCCCCGCCGACCAGAGCAAGGCGTAGGGCGAGAGCGATGCTCTCGACCGGTCCCCGCCTCGCGCCCACCCCGCGGGACACCGTCCTGCGGGATGGGACCGCGAGCCTCTACCACTTTCGCCGGCCCGGCACCCCCGCGGACGGGCCGGTCCCGCTCCTGCTCGTGCCGTCGATGATCAATCGCTGGTACGTGCTCGACCTGCGGGAGGGCGCGAGCCTCGCTCATGCCGCGGTGCAACAGGGGTTCGACACCTGGTGCCTCGATTGGGGGATCCCGGAGGACGAGGACCGCGACCTGGAATGGGCGGAGATCCTCGCGCGGCTCCACCGGATGGTCCGCCGGGTGAAGCGGGAAACCGGGTCGCCCAAGGTCGCGATCCTCGGCTACTGCATGGGCGCGACGCTCTCCGGCATCTATGCCGCGCTGCATCCGGGCGAGGTGGCGGCCTTCGTCAACCTCGCCGGCCCGTTCGACTTCTCAGAGGGCGGGCTCTTGCGCACCCTCGTCGACGAAGAGTGGTTCGACGCCGAGACGATTGCGAGCGCCGGGAACGTCGGCGCGCAGCAGATGCAGCAAGGGTTCGTGGCGCTGCGGCCGACGATGCAGGTCGGCAAGTGGGTCGGCTTCGCCGATCGGATGACCGACGAGAAGGCGCGCGAGGCCTTCTTCGCCCTCGAGACCTGGGCGGGCGACAACATCCCGTTCCCGGCCGCGGCCTACCGGACCTACATCACCGAGCTCTATCAGCAGAACCTGCTGGTTCAGGGCCAACACCACGTGGGCGGCCGCCGGGTGGACCTGGCGGCCATCACCTGCCCGGTGCTGACGGTCGTCGCCGAGCGCGACACTATCTGCCCGCCGCCGGCGGCGCTCGCGTTGAACCGGTTGTGCAAGGCGACCACGAAGGAATCCATCACCGTCCCCGGTGGCCACGTCGGCGCGGTCGTCGGAGGCAAAGCAGAGAGAGTTCTTTACCCGGCCATCACCGGATGGCTTCGGAGGACGCAATGAAGTTGTCAGACCTGAGAATCATCGTGACCGGCGCGGCGCAGGGCATGGGGGCGCACTTCGTCCAGCGGCTGGTCGAGGCGGGCGCGAAGGTCGCCGCGGGCGACGTGAACGAGGCCGCCCTGGCGAAGCTGCCGGACGGCGTCTTCAAAGCGCGGCTCGACGTGTCGAAGGAAGAGGACGTCCGGCGCTTCGTCGCCGACGCCGCGGTGGCAATGGGCGGGGTGAACGCGCTCGTCAACAACGCTGGCATCATCCGCGACGGCCTCTTGGTGCGGAAGGATCGGAACACCGGCGCCATCACCACCCTGTCGACCGAGGCGTGGAACGCGGTCATCGGCGTCAACCTCACCGGCGTTACGCTGATGACCCGCGAGGTCGTCTCCACGATGGTGCGGAACGAGACGCGGCCGGGCGTCATCGTGAACATCTCGAGCGTCGCCCGCCACGGCAACCGCGGCCAGACCAACTACGTCGCTGCGAAGTCCGCGATCGCCACCAACGCGGTCACCTGGGCCCGAGAGTTCGCGCCCTTCGGCATCCGCGTCGGAGCGGTGGCGCCAGGAATGATCGAGACGCCGATGACCCAGGGCATGAACCAGAAGGCGCGCGACGCGCTGGTCGCTGCCATCCCGGTGGGCCGCATCGGGGTGCCGGAAGACATCTGGCTGGGCGTGCGGTTCGTCCTCGAGTGCGACTACTTCAACGGGCGCACGCTCGACGTCGACGGCGGCCTCGTGATGTAGCCCGAAGGGGTTTCCGCTTCGCTCTGGCTCCGCGCGGCCGAATTCTCACCTCGCTTGCGCCCTTCTCGCCGGGCGTGGTAGCGTGCTGTTCCGGCGGAGGCATTTGATGGCCAATCGGCGGGCGTGGGCGGTGGCGCTGGCGCTATTCGCGACGGCGTTCGCGTCGCGGGCGAGCGCGGTGCAGAAGCTCCTGGCGGTGCTGCCGCTGGACGTGACGGCGGCGAACGGACACCTGACGAAGGCGGGCGAGAAGCTCCTCGAGGAGATGGTGCGCGACATGGCGGCGAACGCGCTCCCCGGATGGACCGTCCTCACCGGTGACACGACGATCCAGTTGCTGCAGGACAACGGCGTCGACCCGACGAAGTGCACCGAGGCGTCGTGCCATCTCGCGATGGCCCGGCAGCTCGAGGCGGACAAGTTCATCAGCGGCGTCGTGATGTTCGTGGACGGCGAGTTCACCGCGTCGATCCGGCTGATGGACACGAAGTCCGGGCGCATCCTGGCGTCGACCGAGGTGACGGGCGGCAAGACGCTGGACCTGCGCCGGGATTTCGAGGCGAAGGCGGCGGATTTCTTTGGACGGCTGGAGCCGGGCGGAGGCAACGCGGTGGCTTCGGGCCAGGGGACGACGTTGCCCGCGAACGCGGATGGCGCGGCGCCCGCGCCGCCTCCGGCGCCGGCGGTGCCCACCGTCGCTTCGCCGGCCCGGGCGGCGCTGGTGATGCACGGGTCGGCCTTGGCGGAAGAGAAGGCGGCTTGGGCGGCGGCGCCGCCGGTTCACGCGCCGCGCCCATCGCTGGCCCGGACCGCGCCAGCGGTTCAGTGCCCGGCGGGCCTGGCGATGCTCGACTGGGCCTGTAAGCCGACGAAGATGAAGCTCTGCTCCTTCGGCGGGACCTACGCCTTCTGCAACGACCAGGACGGCGACATCACCGAGAACGCCTTCATCCGGCGCTACCAATCGGTGACTGGCGAGCACAACCTCGACAAGGATTACGCCCTGCGGCACGGGTTAATCGGGCCAGCGATCCTCACCGCGCTGGGCACCGCCGGCGCCATCTTCGCCCTCGGCACCAGCGCCTTCCACTGCACCCAGTCGGACATCGCCAATGGAATGTGCCCCGTCGCCGCGGCAAGCGGTACTTGCCCCACGGGCAAATCGTGCATCAACATCACGGGCGTGATGGTCGCTGTCGGGGCCGTGTGTGTGGCTGTGGCAGGCCTTGGTTGGGGTACCTATGCCATCACGGACCCCGACGGCGCGCCGGACGACCACAACATCGGTCCGGATCTCGCGCGCGCTTCCGTCGAGGAGTACAACCGGAAGCTGCCGGACGCCTCCGGGCCAGCGGCGACGTCCAGATAGGGCGTTCGCCTCCACGGAGGACGTGGGAATCGTGCTGCGGCCGTCCTCGGCCGTCGAGGCGTGGGCACTTGCGATGCCCGCGGGTTCGGCTGGGCTTTCCCGGGAGGGGACGCCCGTGCCGCAAGGTTCTGCGGCCGGCGCCTCGAACCTCTACGACGAACCGACCGAACCTCTACGACAGGCGGCTCGAACCTCTACGACCGACGCCTCGAACCTCTACGACGGGCCGGCCGAACCTCTACGACGACTGGGTATCCAGACACCTCAGGTGTCTTGGTCCCCGATCCGCTCACCCTGAGGTGCCCGCGCCCACGGAGCATGAATGGAGCACGGCAAGCATGCGCGGGCCTCGAAGGGCGAGCGCGAGGGTGGCACAGGCTGTTGGATCATCCATCCAGGCGATCCGCGGCCCCCCTTTCATCACGGGCAGGTACGCGATGGTGTCGCGAGAGCGCACGACAAGAGGGGGCTCCGCACTGTCTCAAATGGGAATCGGAATTGGAGTTGGAGCCGGACACGCCAGTGTCGGCTCCAATTCCGGCCGAGAAAGAGCATGATCATGAACGTCATCTCGTTCCCCGCCACCACGCGAAACGGCGCAGAACCCCAAAGGGCCGTCTCGGTGGGCTCTCTGGATCGGTGACGGTGCCGACTTCGAAACGTCAGCCTGGACTGGAACCTCCAACTACTACGTCTGGAGCCCATCGGCCACCAAGGACGACGAACCGCCTCCTCCTCGATGATGCTTGCGTTGTCAGCTTCGGGACCTGCTCGTTCGACGGACGCCCTCAACTCGCCTCGGCGCGCAGGTCCGATCCGGGCGCGCGGACGACCTTGAGCATGGTGTCGAACCCTGGGCTTCGTCCTCCGGACAGCGCCTCGTAGAAGCTCTCGCGCGACAGCCCCTCCGACTTCGCGACCACGCTCATGGCTTTCGCGCGGGCCAGGTCGCCGAGCGCCTTGCGGCGAACGCCGCGTGGTCTCCGCCTCTTCGATCCAGGTAGGCGGCCGTCTCCTTCGGGGTGCGCAGGTACTTGGCAACATTGTAGCCCGTGGTTTGCGTCTTCCTCATCGCGTTGCCTCCCCCGCCTCGTGGCGGCGGCACGTCCTGCCCACGCTAGGGCGAATGGATTCAGATCACGGAGCTTCGACAGCCACAACGTCGGTGCAACTGAAGTCGCTACCCTTGAAGAGCAGCGGTTCGCCCGACGCGCGCGCGAGCGCGTAGGCAAAGCAGTCACCGAAGTTCAGCTTGGCCGGATGCCGTCCTTTCCCGTAGCGCATGTAGGCATCACGTCCCAGCGATGCGTGCTCCTCGGTAACTGGGACAACGGGCTTTCCGCTTTCGCTCAGGTTCAGCGCGGGTTGTTCTCCAGTGGCACGGGCGTCCCCGCCCGTGGAGGCTTGGTCGACGCGACCACGCCAGGGGGTCCCGCTGGCCCATCACAGGCGAGGACGCCTGTGCCACTGGAGGATGGGAGTCGGGCCCGAACCTGATCTACTTAGCCTCGAAAGGCTCGCGCGGCGCGCAGATTCTCGGCGCCACGTAGCACGACTTCGTGGCACGGGCGTCCAAAGCCCGTGAGCGCTTGGGGACCTGCCATGCCAGCGGGTTCGACTGGGCTTTCACGGGCGAGGACGCCCGTGCCACGATTCCGATGTCTCCAAGGTCGAGCTTGGGTTGCGGGCGTCGGCCCGCGCTAAGCGAAGCGGAAAGCCCGTCTGGGACAATCTCCACATGCGCCTTCCGGAAGGAACAGGTCCAGCTCACGGGCGCCGGGGTCGCCATGGCGGGCGATGATCACGATGGACGCTTCCAAGACCGACGCGGCGGAGACCAAGCGAAACGGGTCTCGTTCGATGGCCTCCGCGTACCTCGCGGCATCCGGCAGCCTCGAGGATTGCGAGCATCGCGGACGTTTCGATGACCCACGAACCGCCCCCCTCAGGCTGGCAGCCCGTGCCGGTCGTATCCGAGTATCTCATCGGCGGGGCGTTCATCGGCACTGGCCAAGGCGGCGCAGCGACGGCCGATTTCCAGGAGCTCGTCCCTGAACCGGGCCGCCTGACCCAGGGCGCGCTGTCGCGAGAGGCGTTCCCGTAGGGCGTTCAGCACGGCGTCGGTCAGCGATTCGCCCGTCAGGCGAGCCAGCTCGCGAGCCAGCTTGTCGGCTTCGTCGTGCGCGATGCTCCAAGACATGTCACCGCTCCTCCAAGCACCTTCCCGAGCGCAAGGGCGACTGCGACCCCCTGTCAAGCCAACCCGGACCGCCGCTCCCACTTTCCTGCCATGACTGTCGGGCGAGGAGTCCGAGCTCGGTGGTGTACGGCCCTCCCCAACGTCTCCGCCACTTCGAGGCATGCCTCCAGATTGCGCAGGTGCTCGGCAACGTCGTAGCGGGTCCTTTGCCTCTTCTTCATCGGTCCTCCGAGCCAGCGGCGAGGCGTTTGGCCCGTGCGACTCCGCCGCCTGCGTCTCTTGTCCGGCCTGCGGAATCACGCGGGCAGAGTGACTTGGCGGAAGACGCCGAACCCTACAGCGCCCGCGCATAGGCCCGCTTGCCGTCGAAGACCGCCGCGAGCTGGTGAACCGTCCCGGCACCGCGCTCGCGCAACGCCAAGGCGTAGTCGCGCTCGCGGAGCTGGTTCAGCGCGGACTCGAGCGCGGCTTCCGTCGTCTCGTTGCGGCGCTTGTCGATGACCTTGAGCTCCAGCACGACGCCCGGCTGCCCGGCTTGCCGAGGGTTGATCAGTACGTCGTACCGCCCGTGACCAGCCTCGCGGTTGCTCGTCACTTCGTGGGTGCGCTCCAGCGTGACGAGCAAGCCCAGGACAAAGGCTTGATACACGGACTCCGGCCGCGGCCCTGCCACGTCGAAATAGGAAATCGTCGCGAGTAGAAGCGA
Source organism: Myxococcales bacterium (assembly GCA_021787845.1). Classification (GTDB taxonomy): domain Bacteria; phylum Myxococcota; class Myxococcia; order Myxococcales; family JAJYLH01; genus JAJYLH01. Next base: position 15,312 of record JAJYLH010000095.1, read on the forward strand.
CTCCAGCAGCTCCTCGAACTTCTCGGCGTCTCCCGCGAGCAGCGCCGCGCAGAGGTCTTGCACCCGCCCCGAGCCGTGCAAGCCTTCAACGAGGAACGTACGGAACATCCGATCCAGGACCCCG
>JAJYLH010000096.1 GCA_021787845.1 Myxococcales bacterium
TACGGCTTGGTCGGTGGCTGCGTCGGATTGGCCGGGGTGCCGGTTCCGGCCGGCGCGGTCGGCGCGGCGGTCGATGGCGTCGGGGTTCCCGCCTGGCCGCTGGCGACGGGGCCGGGTGTCGCCGGCGAGTCAGCGGCGCGCTCGCCTGATCGGCCCGATCTGGCGGAGGGGCCGCCGCGTTCTCGAAAAGAGCCGACGCGCATCTCCGACCCCGCGGGGCGACATCGGGTCCCTGGCGCGCCAAGCCCACGGCGCTCGAATCCGACTCGTTCTCGGGCGCGCCGGTCGCGAGCCTCTTCGATTCCGACTCCTTGACCGTCCGCTCGCTGACGACTAGCATCGCCGAGCGGGCACCGGAACAGGGCCGGGGGAGAGGCGTGTCGGTGCCATCGAGCGCTGGATGAGCGTCCTTTCTTACTTCTCGCTCCTCGCCGCCACCGTCGACGCGTTCATCGGGGCCTACGCCCTCGCGCTCGATCGCCGCTCGGCGCTGAACCGCCTCTTCTTCGCCACCTGCGTCCTGTTCTTCTGGTGGTCGATGCCGTACGTCTTCATGCACTCGGCTCCCACCCGCGAGTTCTATGCGCGGATGTTCTATCTCGGCTCCCCAGGGTGGATCTGGCCGTCGGCCATCCTCCTCCACTTCTTCCTCGTCCTCACCAACCGCCCGTTCGTCCGGCGCCACCGCTGGCTGGTCTGGGCGCTCTACCTGCCCGCCGCCGTCATCCAGATCCAGGCGCTCGGCGGCCACCCCGTCTTCGCCAAGGACTTCATCCGCGTCCCGCTCGGCTGGTACGAGGTGCCGGACCTCCAGAGCCCCTGGTTCATCCTCCTGAGCGTCTATTTCGAGAGCTACGACATCCTCGGGCTCGCCCTCGTCTGGCGCTGGGGCCGGCGCTCGCGCGTCCTCCGCGAGAAGCGCCAGGCGCGAATCGTGATCGTCACCGGCTTCCTCGCGCAGGTCGGCGTCACCTGGGACATCTTCGGCTGGCAGCTCGTGTCGGCGCACCCGGTCCCGACGATGTCCAATGCGTTCGTCACCGTCTGGCTCGTCGGCGTCTTCTACGCCATCGTGCGCTACCGGCTGATGGCGCTCACCCCCGCCGCCGCGGCGACCGACATCCTGCGGACGATGAGCGACGCGGTGCTCCTCATCGACCGCGACGGCCGGGTGCTCTCCAGCAACCGCGCCGCGGAGGAGATGCTGAGCCTCCATTCCGAGGAGCTGGTCGACCTGCCCGTCAGCGCCCTCTTCGTCGGAGACGCGGTCTCCCTCGGCTGGTTCGAGGACGTGCTCGGCCGCGGCGGCGAGCACAATCGCGTCCTGCACATGCGCACCCGGTCGGACGAGACCGTTCCCGTCCGCGCCTCGTTCTCGGCGGTGCGCGCCGAGGACGGAGAGCTCGGCGGCGCGGTGGCGGTGATGCGCGACGTGCGCGAGGAGCTGCGCCAGGAGGAGATCCTCCGCCACCTCGCGCACTTCGATCCGCTGACCGACTTGCCGAACCGCGCCCTCTTCAGCGACCGGCTGCGGCAGGCCCTGGCGCACGCGGCGCGGCGCCAGGAGAACGTCGCCCTCGCCTTCATCGACTTCGACCGGTTCAAGGAGGTCAACGACACCCTCGGCCACGAATACGGCGACCTGCTCCTGAAGACCATCGCCCAGAGGCTCGCGGTTGGCCTGCGCAAGACCGACACCGCGAGCCGCATGGGTGGCGACGAGTTCGCGGCCATCCTCACCGGCCTCAAGAAACCGGAGGACATCGAGCCGCTCGCCGCGCGGCTCCTGTCGGTCTTCGCCGAGCCGGTCCGGGCTGGCGAGCGCGAGCTTCGCGTCACCGGGTCGGTCGGCATCAGCCTCTTCCCGCGCGACGGAGATGAGCCCGGGGTCTTGATGCGCAAGGCCGACCTCGCGATGTACGCCGCGAAGAAGCTGGGCGGCAATGCCTGGCAGCCGTACGACCAGCGGATGTCCCAGAGCTCGATGGAGCTGAACCCGCCGGCGCCCGTCGGGAAGGCGGGCACGTAGGGTTCCGAGGAACGGCGCCCCCCTCCCCGACCCTCCCCCGCACAGAACTGCCTTCGCGAAGGCACACTTAAGGCCCCTCTCCCGCGCCCTTTGCGGGGGAGGGGTTGGGGAGGGGGCGCGTGGCGCCGGATCCGGTCCTCAACCTGAGCGAACCGGATGCCCCTCAAATCAGTAGGATGGACAGTCCCGTCGAGCGCACTTCGCGCTCGGCGGGCTGTCCGTCCGAGAGCGATCGTTCCGGATCTTCCAGGCGACTCGAGCGGCATCGGTCAGTCCCGACACACATTCGCTCTGAACGACGGCGACTCTTCTGTCGCTCTGGAACGACGGGCAGCCCGAAGCCCTACGGGCTCCGGGACTGCCCATCCTACTGGCGACAACCACACCCCGTGCCCGGCTCCTGTCGCTCTTGCTAGCGGACGGTCGGGATTGGGGGCGCCCGCCCGCTTCTGGCGCCCCTGGCGATCGGCACGCACGTTTGCTTTAGGAGGCGGACATGGCGGGCGACCGGTTTTCGTACGGAGCGGCTTTCGCGCTGGGCGCGGCGGCGACGTATCTGCTCGACCCGCGGCGCGGCCGGCGGCGCCGTCACGAGCTGGAGCAGCGAGCAGAGCACGTCTTCAAGGAAGCGACAGGAGCAGCCGAAGTCGCCGGACGCGACTTCGCCAACCGCAGTCGTGGGCTCGCCCACCGGCTCTGGCAATGGATGGACTCGGAGCCGGTGCCCGACGACGTGCTCGTCGCGCGCGTGCGCTCGCACGTCGGGCGAGTGACCTCGCATCCGCATGCCATCTGCATCGCGGCGAAGGACGGCGTCGTCGACCTGACCGGACAGGTGCTCGCCTCCGAGCTCGAGGATGTGCGGCGTGCGGCCTCCCGGACGAACGGCGTCAGCCAGGTGATCGATCGGCTGGAGCCGCACCTCGCCGCTGACACGCCCTCGCTCCAAGGCGGCGTGCCGCACCGGCCACCGGTCGCGCGGTGGTCGCCGGCGATGCGGGCGGGTGCGGCGCTCGTGGGAAGCGGCGCGGTCTCGTTCGGGCTGTGGAAACGCGGCTGGCTCGGCTGCGCCAGCGCGACCTGCGGCGGGATGCTCATCGCCCGCAGCATCGCCGACGCGCCGGTGCGGCAGGTCTTCGGCTTGAGCGGCGGGGTACCGATTCACGTCAGCAAGTCCCTGCACATCCACGCGCCGGTCGAGGACGTGTACGCCTACTTCCGCGCCTTCGAGAACTTCCCGCGCTTCATGCGCCACGTGCGCGACGTCCGCCTCTACGAGCACGGGAAGAGCGAATGGAAGATCGACGGACCGTTCGGCATCCCGTTGCGCTCGACCGCGCAGATCACCGAGGAGGCGCCGAACGAGAAGCTCGCCTGGAACATGCTGGTCGGCGGCGAGGTGCGCGGCTCCTGCATCGCCCGGTTCGAGCCGGACGCTCGGGGCGGCACCCTGCTGAGCTTGCGCTTCGAGCTCCGGCCGCTTTTCGGCATCTTCGGCGAGCTCGCGGGCTGGCTGTCGCGCGCGACGCCCAAGCACGCCATCGACGACGACCTGTTGCGGCTCAAGAGCCTATTGGAGCGGGGCAAGGCCTCGGGGCGCGTCGGTCCGGTGACGCTCGACGAGCTGCCGATTCCGCCGTCGGGACCAGTGACGATTCAGTGAGCGGATGGAACGAACATCGGGTGAATGCGTCGACCGGATCGGCATGGTTCGACGGGTCGTGCCCGCAACCGGCCGGAGCCAGCTCAGGAGGCGAGCCCGGTTGCTCCCAGCGCCTGGTCGAGGGCGTCCATCGTGGCCGGTTTGGCGAGGTGGGAATCGAACCCGGCCTCGCGGGCCTTGGCGACGTCGTCGGGTCCGGCGTAGCCCGACAGGGCGATGAGCCCGATGTGCTGGAGCTCTGGATCGGCGCGGATCGCTCGCGCCACCTCGTAGCCATCCATCCCCGGCAGCCCGATGTCGCAGATCACATAGTCCGGATGGAACGCACGGGCCTTCTGGAGCCCCTCCCAGCCGCCGTTCGCGACCTCCACCACGTGTCCCTCGATCTCGAGCACCTCTCGCAGGCTCTCGGCCACGTCGGAGTTGTCATCGATGACCAAGACCCGAGAGGTCTTGCTCTCGCCATCCGGCGCTCGCTTCGGGCTCCGGGTCTTGCGCTCGCGGGTGAGGGGCAGAACGAGGGTGAACGTCGCGCCCTGATCGGGTCCGGGGCTGTGGCACTGCACCGTGCCGCCGTGCATCTCCACGAGTCCCTTGACGAGCGCCAGGCCGAGACCCAATCCGCCCTTGGCGCGGTCGAGGGTCACGTCGGCCTGGGTGAACGCCTCGAACAGACGCGGGAGGATCTCCTTGGGAATGCCGCGGCCCGTGTCCCGGACGAGTACCCGGGCCTGCTCATGGCTCGCATCCTCTTCGAGGCCGATCGTCGTCCGCCCGCCGCGCGGCGTGAACTTGACCGAGTTCTGGAGAAGGTTCCCGATCACCTGCGCGAGCCGCGTCCGGTCGCCGTTGACCCACAGCTCGCCCGGCGCGGTCTGCAGCGAAAGCTCCACACCGGCTTCGATGAAGGTCCCGCGATGGTCCTCGACCGCCCGCTGCGCCAGCTCGTTGAGCTCGAGCGGCTCGGTCTGGAGCTGAATCTTTCCGCGGCTGATGCGAGTCACGTCCAGGAGGTCGTCGATGAGCCGGGTCATGTGGCTGACCTGGCGGTCGATGATGGCCTGCGCCCGCCGCGCCTGCTCGCCGCCCGGCGGCGCGCGGTCGAGGACGTAGAGGCTGTTGCGAATGGGCGCGAGCGGGTTACGCAGCTCGTGGGAGAGCATCGCCAGAAACTCGTTCTTGCGCCGGTCGGCGTCCTCCAACCGTTCCTTCGTCTCTCGCAACTCGTCCTCGGCCCGCTTGCGGTCGGTGATGTCCACCGCCATCGCGACGATGAACCGGCGGCCGTCCTCCAGCACGCCGGGCGAAGAAGCGCTGACGCTCCAGTGCCGGACCTGTCCGTCCCGCGTGCGGATGGGAAACTCCATTCCCGTCTCGTGCGCCTTGCCCTGAAACAGCGCCTGCACCTTGTCGCGCACCGCGTCGGCGCCGGGCACGTAGTCGCGGTTCAGCCAAGCGTCCAGCGATTCCATGCCCTCCTGCGTGTACCCGGTCAGCTCGGTCCAACTGCGGCTGACCCGCAGTACCTCGCCATCCTCGGCGTGCATGATCACCGGAATCGGCGCCTCCTCGATGGCCCGCCGGAACAACTCCGCCGCCGCCCGCGCCCGCGCCGCCGCCTCGGCGAGCTTGGTCTGGCTGATGTCGCGTTCGGTCGTCGCCACGGCGGCCGGGCGCCCGCGCTCATCGACCAGCTTGGTGGTGGTCAGCCAGACGTCGAGCTTCCGCCCATCCTTGGTCTTTCGCTGCACTTCCAGCGACGCTACCTCGTCACCGCGGGCGATGGCCGTGAGGAACGCCCGGGCCTGGTCGTGTCCTTCCTCGGGGATCAAAGCTTCGACGTTCATCCCCGCCGCCTCTTGCGCCGAGTATCCGTACATCTTCTCGGCGCCGCGGTTCCACTGGAGGATGCGGCCGCTGAGGTCGTGTACCGTGACGGCGTCATTCGAATCGAGGACCACGGTCGCGAGACGGCGGAGATCCGTCTCGGCTTTCTTGACCTCGGTGATGTCGGCGAGCGTCACGACCGCGCCGGCGATGACGTTCTCGATGGTGCGATAGGGCGTGATGCGCAAGAGATACCAAGCCTGGCGATCGACCGTTTCGACGGGCCGCTCGATGGGCTGCAAGGTGCGCAGGACCTCGCCCACGTCGGCCGTGAGGTCCTGCTCCACGAACCGGGGCGCCAAGTCCGCGAGCGGCCGGCCTTCGTCCGCGTCGATGAGCCGGAAGAGCGCCTTCGCCGCGGGCGTGAAGCGGGTCACCCGCTGCTCGCGGTCGAGAAAGAGCGTCGCCACGTTGGTGCTGCTGAACAGGTTCGCGAGGTCGCTGTTCGTGCGGCTGAGCTCCTCGACCTTGCGGCCGAGCTCCGCGTTGACGGTCGACAGCTCCTCGTTGACCGACTTCAATTCCTCCTGCGAGCTTTGCAACTCCTCGTTCGTCGACTGGAGCTCCTCGTTGGTGGAGAGCAGCTCTTCGTTCGACGACCTGAGCTCCTCGTTCGAGGACTCGAGCTCTTCGATGGTGGTCCGCAGGTCGGCGCGGGTCGTGCGTAGCTCGCTCTCGAGCTGCTCGATGGCGGCTTCGCTCTCATTCCCGCTCGACAACGGCTCGGCCGTCGCGGTCTCGCTCGCCTGCTCCTGAATGATCACCGCGAACAGGCGGTCCTGCTTGGCGCCCGGCATCGGCCGGACCGTCAGCCGCACTTGCCGCGGCGAGCCGTTCACCTCGACCGGCACGCCATGGCGGACCACCTTCCCGCCGCTGCGGGCCGCGGCGTGCAACGCCGTTCGCAGCTCGATGCGCAAGCTCGCGTGGGCGATGTCCAGAACGTTCGTCGAAAGGACCCCGGCGGGCGGTTGCAGGTAGCTCCCGGTCAGACCCGCGACGCAGATGAGGTCGCCGCGCTCGTTGACGACGGCTCCGGGCGGCACGTATTCCTGGAGCATCAAGCGCTCGAAGGCCGCGTTGAGCACTTGCTCTCGGGTCGGCCCGGGCGCGGGCACGGGTGCCTGCGGGGGCGAAAGGCGAGGCGGCGCGAGCCCGGCGAGAGGGAACTCCACCTGCGGACGAGTCAGGGCCTCCAGGCGCCGAAAGAGGCGCCAGCGTTTTTCCACCGTCTCGAAGAGCTCGGGATGCCCCGCCAGGCTCTCCGAGGGTCCCAGAAAGAGGTAGCCGCCGGGCTTGAGGGCGTAGTGGAACACCAGCACGAGCTTCTTTTGCAGCTCCGCGTCCAGGTAGATGAGGAGGTTGCGACAGGAGATGAGGTCGAGTCCCAAGAACGGCGGGTCGCGAATGAGGCTGTGCTCGGAGAAAATGCACATCTCGCGCACTTCCTTGGCGACCAGGTAGGACGAGTCCTCGTGGACGAAGAACCGGGCGAGCCGCTCGGGCGAGACGGCCTCGGCGATGTCGGCGGGATAGCGCGCCCGACGCGCCTCGGCGATCGACTCGGCATCGATGTCGGTGGCGAAGATCTGAACGGGCGGCGCGGTCTGCCCCCGGAGAAGGCGTTCGCGCACCAGGATGCCGATGGAGTAGGCCTCTTCGCCCGAGGCGCAGCCGGGCACCCAGATGCGAACGCCCTGGTCGGGCTTGGCCTGGGCGATGATCGGGGTCAGCACGTGCCGCGCGAGGTGCTCGAAGCGGTCGGAGTCGCGGAAGAACTGCGTGATGCCGATGAGCAGGTCCTGGGCGAGAAGGTCCGGCTCCTGGGGATCGTGGCGGAGGAGCTCGACGTAGTCGTCCAAGGAAGCGGCCGGACGCAGTTGCAGGTGCCGGCGCAGGCGCCGCAGCACGGTGCCGCGCTTGTAGTGGCTGAAGTCGTGACCGGTCCGCTTCTGGAGAACCGGGCAGATGCGTTCGAGGGACGCGAGGAGCGCCTCGTCCGAGACGGACCCGGCCCAGGGACCGCGCGCGGGCGCCGCCGTCGCGTCGCGAGCGGATATTTCCGCTACGTTGCGCGCCCACTCCAACAGCTTCGCCGGCATCGCCTCGGGAGGCAGAGCTTGGTCGACCACTCCGGCCCCGAGCGCCGCCCGCGGCATCGAGTCGTACTTCGCGCTCTCCGGAGATTGGACGAGGGTGAGCCCCCCGCGCTCCTTGAGGGCGCGCAGCCCACCGGTGCCATCGCCGCCCGAGCCGGACAGGAGAATGCCGGCGGCCCGCGCGCCCTGGTCCTGCGCGAGGGAACGCAGGAACATGTCGATCGGGGCGTGGTGGTCGCCGCTCAGCGCCGAGCCCATCGCCGCCACCCGGAACGACCCGCCCGCAATCGCGAGGATGGTGCCCGGCGCGATGACGTAGACGTGGTCGGCCGCCGGCCGCACGCCGTCCTTGGCTTCGACGACCGGCATCGCGGTGCGACGGCCGAGAAGCTGCGCCAGCATGCTCGCGTGTTGCGGCGCGAGGTGCTGGACCACCACGTAGGCGAGCCCGGAGCCGGCGGGCACGTTCGAGAGGAACTGTTCCAGCGCTTCCAGTCCGCCGGCCGACGCGCCGATGCCCACGATGAGCTTCGGTTGCGACGGGCGAGCCTCCGGGTCCTTGCCGCGATCGCGCTCGGGCGGCGGAGCGACCCGCTCGCTCGCCGAGCGATCCGACTGTGGCTGCTCAGGGCCGGGGTCCCGAGGGGCGGCAGCGCCCTCTGCGCCCGGGACCGTCGACGGGCGCTTCCCCGGCGGCGTCGAGCTCATCGGCGGCTCCCGTGGCGGGCCCACCCGCCGGGCCGCGGACTGCGCAACCTGTGCATCGATGGGCGGACCAGCAACGTAGCCGCCTCGCGGGTGGTCACGAAGTCGTCACGATGAGCTTCCCGGTTGCGCGACATCGTCTCTCCGCCGAGCCGGCCCAAGCCAGCGCGGGGAGTATGCCTGGCCCGCAGGCGCGACCGCAAGACGGATTCGGCTCCGCCGCCCGTAGGCCGTCCTGCCGCGCGACCGTCGAGCCCGCGCGTGTAAGCCGCCCCTTCCCGGCCTCGGGCGCGGGCGCCAAGGCCGCGCTCCAAGACGCGCGGTCCCGGCGAAACCCGCATTGCTGGGAGAAGAGCTGGTGTCACCCGTCAGAAATCTGGCTCTACGCTGCTTGGCATGGACCTACGGGGTGTGGAGCCGGACACGTGAGGTCCGGGTTAGAGGGTGTGGCCAAGAAGCAGATGCAAGCACAGGCCAGAACCGCTCATCCTGAGCGCAGTCGAAGTGACGAGCAGTTCTGGCCTGGGGGCGATCCGCCCATCCCTCGTCCTTCGACTGGCGCTCAGGATGACCGCTCGGGATGAGCGGATCGTGCGGAGCGCACCGATGTCTTGGCCACACCCTCTTAGGCAGTGCCCCTGGTCCAAGCAGCGCCCGACGGTTCGCTCTCCACGCCCCTGCGAGGCCGTGCCCAGCCCGGACACTCACGTGTCCGGCTCCAATTCCGGCCGGCCAAGAGCGCCCGTCGGTCTCCACGGGAGATCTCCGCCCGTCAGGATGAGCGGACTCCCCGCCGGCGCTGGAACCTGAACGAAGCATGCCTATCCGGTTGACACACTTGGAGCCGGACACGTCAGTGTCCGGGTCGCGCACGACGTCCCGGGCCAACCCGGACACTGACGTGTCCGGCTCCGCGATCGGGGTAAGTGTGTCAACCGGATAGGCATGGAACGAAGTTACTTCCCTCCTCGCGTGTCCGGCTCCAACCCCGGGGCAAGTTGGTCAGCCAGACAGGCAGGCCACAAGAGAGGTCGCGCTGGCCTTCGACAGGCGGGAGCCGACGCGCGCGTGGCGGGCTCGGCGGGCGCGGCCTTGACTCGCGGGCGGTTTTCTGTTTCCCTGCGCTGTCTTGTTCGCGGGAGACGCCGATGCGCCGCGCCTGGAAGACTTCCCTCTGGATCGTGCTCGCCGCTTTTCTCGGCTGCTCGTCGATGGGCAGCGGCTGCTCCTCCTGCGGCGGCTGCACGCCGATTCCCGGCGGGTTCCCCCTCGACCAGCGGCAGAACAACGCCGCGACCGTCAAGGTGACGAAGAGCGGTCTCGAGTCCCTCATGCAGACCGTGATGCAGGCGCTCGGCGCCGGCGGCACCGGCCAAATCACCTACAATCTGAGCTGCATGGCCCAGTCGGTGCCCATTTATGGCGGCATCTCGACCACCGTCTACATCTGCGACATGGACCACGACAACTCCTGCGACGGCGCCACCGATAGCGACACTTCCTCGCGGCAGAACGAGCCGGGCCATGGCGTCGACTGCCAGATCATCGCCAAGGTCGACTCCATCAGCATCGCGCCCACCCAGAACGCCGATGGCACGGTCGACGTCGCGGTGACGCTCAACGCCGAGCTGAACACCGGCAAGATTTTCATCGACACCCAGTCGGTGCCGCTCCTCTGCTCGGGCGGGATGCGCTGCTCGGCCGAGTACGACTCCTCCGCGCCGATTCCGATCACCGCCCACGTGCAGCTCACGGTCGATTCGACCTGGCACGACCTGTTGGCGGCGAACGTGACCGGCCTCGACGACATCACGAAGTCGCTCAACCCGTCCGACCTGACCATCGCGAGCGAGCCCGGCACCTGCACCGGCTTAGCGTGCAGCGTCCTCAACAACGATTCCGTGAAGCAGGCGCTCTTCAGCCAGTTGCAAGGGATGCTCGCGAGCAAGATCGACGACCAGCTCGACAAGTTCCGTTGCGAGGCGTGCGCGTCGGACGGCTCCTGCCCGGCGACCTCGACCTGCGACTCGAGCCTCGGCGTCTGCTACACCGACCAGAGCTCGCGCGCCTGCCCGCCGCGGGAGATCGGCGGCGAGGGGCGCGTCGATCTCGGCTCCTATGTCGCGAGCCTCGGCGGCCCGAAGAGCGCGCCGCTCGATGTCTACCTCGTCGCCGGCGGGCGCAACCCGGACGGCACGCCCTCGGTCGCGGCGCAGACCGGCGGCCTCGTCCTCGGCATGATGGGCGGCACCCGCGCGCCCAGCCCTTCGCTCTGCGCGCCGCCGACGAAGTGGACCGCGCCGCCTCCGCCGACGCCGATGGACTTCCATGCGGAGGCCCAGACCGCTCCGGCGATCGCCAGCTACACGATGGGCCTCGCGCTCAGCGACAACTATCTGAACAAGTCCTTCTACGACGCCTGGCAATCCGGGCTCCTCTGCCTCGACGTGTCGGCGAGCACGACCTCGTACCTCACCTCCAGCCTCTTCGGAACCTTCATGCCCTCGCTCGGCGAGCTGACCCACGGCCAGGACGTGCCGATGATGGTGACGCTCCGGCCGCTGACCTCGCCGACGGTGCTCATCGGCCGCGGAACCACCAAGACCGGCGCCAACGGACAGCAGGTGCCCGACGACCCGCTCCTGACCATCCAGATGAAGTCGCTGCAAATCGATTTCTACGCCTTCATCGAGGAGCGGTACACGCGGCTGTTCTCGCTCGTGGGAGACCTGAAGCTGCCGCTGTCGCTCGACTTCGACCCGTCGAACAACACCGTCACTCCGGTGCTCGGCGACCTGAGCACGCTCCTGACCAACCTGAGCGTCCGGCACGAGGAGCTGATTTCCGATGATCCGAGCGCGATCGAGGCGCTGATTCCGCAGGTCATCGGCCTCGTGCAGCCGGCGCTCGCGGGCGTCTTGAAGCCGATCACCTTGCCGGCGGTGCAGGGCTTCAACATCCAGATTCTCGCCGCGCGCGGGTCGGTGCCGAACGCCTCCGGTCCTGGCTACCAACATCTCGCGCTCTTCACGAATCTGTCGCAAGCGCAGCCGGACATCGTGCGCCTCGACACCCGGGCGACGCTCGTTGGCGCGACGATGCCGTCGCTCGACGAGGCCCGCGCCGGCGCGCAGCCTCTGGCCCTCGTCGGGGCGCAGGCGGTCGGCATCCACCCGGCGGACAGCGGCTTCGAGTACGACTACCGCGTCGACGGCGGCTTCTGGTCCGAGTGGCAATCGTCGAGCGACCTGCGCATCGCGGCGCCGGAGCTGGCGTTGCAGGGCACCCACGACATCGAGGTCCGCGCGCGGATCGCGGGGGAATCGGCGAGCGCCGACCGGACGCCGGCCGTCGTGCCCTTTGTCACCGATTACGAGCCGCCCGACGTGCGTCTCGCGCTCGACCCCGACACGCGCACCGTCGAGACCATCGCGCACGACGCGGTGACGCCGGACGACGAGCTCGCCTTCCGCTACCGCGTCGCCGGCGCCGCCTGGACCCCTTGGGATTCCCCGCGGACGTTCGCGCTCTCGCAGCTCGGGACCAACCCATCCCTCGAAGCCGAGGCAAAGGACACTTCCGGCCACATCGGCCGCGCGACCTTCGGCATCCCCGCCGAACAGATCGGAACCCCATCGAAGGCACCACAGAGCGACTCCACCGGCGGCTGCACCTCCGTCCCCGTCGCCGCGCTCGCCCTCGCCGGACTCCTCGCAAGGAAGAAGCGACGCAAGAAACGGTAAGCAGGCGTTCATGTCCTGTGCTCGCTCGAAAGGAGCGCTTCCGACTTCCAGATTGCCAGCGCAACAAGAGACGGATAACGTTGGAGCGCGCGCCGCTGCACGGCGCTAGGGAGAACACGCCAATGACGATGCAAGAGTTGATTGAGCGCTTGAAGCAGCGCCCGAAGTCGGCTGAAGAGACGCTGGAAGAGCGGAAGACCCAATGGCTGAGCGCCATCGACGAGCTCTTTTCGCTCATCGAGAGCTGGCTCGCGCCGGCTGTGAGCGAGGGCGCCTTGGCGGTCACGCGATCGCGCTCCGAAGTGTTGGACGACGACGACCTCGGGAACTATCTCGTGCCCAGCCTCTCCATCAGCGACGGCCGCATCAACGTGCGGCTCGAACCCGTCGGCGTCCACGTGGTCGGGGTCGTCTCGGGGGGACAGAGGCATACGGGTTTTCGCGGTCGCGTTGACGTCATCTGCGGCGCGACGAAGATTCCCTTGGTCCGGACGCCGCGGAACGAATGGCGGGTTCTGTTGGGCAGCGCCGGCCCACGGCCGCTCAGCGAAGACGTGTTTTCAGAAATCCTCGGCGAACTGCTTCTCGATGAGTGACTTCTCGGCGCTTGACTCCATCGTCGCGTCGTATGAGGACCAGCTCGAGGCCCTGATGTGCCTCCAGCATCAACGGGCAAGGATTGACCCGAGAAGCAGGTTCTTCAGTCTGGCTGACGCGGACCTGAAGGACCGCCTCCGGCAGGACCGCAACGAGCTCGACCTCTGGGCACTGCTGACGCTTGTCGCGGCATTCGAAGCGACCCTTCGACGAGACATGGAGGAACGCATCCAACGCCGCCGACATGATGCGGTCCGTCGCCTTCTTCAGCAGCTTCGCGACGAGCAAGACGGGCGAGTCCGGTTCGACGACGTTCTCGAGACCTGGGAAGATTGTGTTTCAGTTCGACCGTCGCTCAGAGGCGAGATCAAGCGCATCCTGAAGCACCGCCACTGGCTTGCACATGGGCGCTACTGGTCGATCAAACAGGGGGCCACTCCCGGTCCGCTCGACGCTCACGCGGACCTCGTCGACTACCTCTCGGCCTTGCAGAAGGGGATTCATGACTTCCCGATGCAATGAGTGGCTGGGATCCTGAGACGGAGGGCACATGGCCGACGCACCCTTGCACGTGGTCACGGGAGCTTTCGGGTACACCGGGCGCTACCTCGCCGAGAAGCTGCTCGCCGACGGCATCCGCGTTCGCACTCTGACCAACTCGCCGCAGCGGAAGAATCCATTCGGCGACCAGGTCGAGGCGCGACCGTTCGACTTCGACCGCCCCGAGCGGCTCGTCGAGTCCCTGCGTGGCGCGGCGGTGCTCTACAACACCTACTGGGTTCGCTTCGACAAGGTCGGCTTCTCGCACGATGCGGCGGTCGACCGCACGCGCACGCTCTTTCGCGCCGCCGCCGAGGCGAAGGTCGGCCGTGTCGTCCACGTGTCCATCACGAGCCCGTCCGAGTCCTCGCCGCTGCCGTATTTCCGCGGCAAGGCGCTCTTGGAGCGGGCGCTCGTCGAGTCCGGACTGCCGCACTCCATCGTGCGCCCGGCGGTGCTGTTCGGCGGCGAGGACATCCTCGTCAACAACATCGCCTGGGTCCTGCGCCGGTTCCCGGTCTTCGGCGTCTTCGGCGACGGGCGCTACCGCCTCCAACCGATTCACGTCGAGGACTTCGCCGCGCTTCTTCAGAACGAAGGGCGGGCGACCGGCAATCGCGTCATCGACGCGGTCGGGCCGGAGGCGTTCACCTATCGCGAGCTGGTCGCCGCGATCGGTCGAGCCATTGGCAAGAAGCGGCCGATCGTCTCGGTCCCGCCCCGGCTCGGCTACGTCGTGGGCCTCGTCGTCGGCAAGCTCGTGGGCGACGTGACGATCACCTGGGAAGAGGTGCAGGGCTTGATGGCCGGGCTACTGTACACCGGGGCGCCGCCGGCCGGCTCGACCAGGCTCACCGACTGGGCGCGCGCGTCGGCGAAGACCCTCGGCACCCGTTACCACAGCGAGCTCGCCCGACGGCGCGACCGCACCCGCGCGTACGCCGAGATGTGAGGCTCGGCGGAACGTGCTGCTGCCTCGGATCAGGAATGCAGTCCAGTAGGATGGACAGTCCCGTCGAGCGCGGTTCTTCGCACTCGGCGGGCTGTCCGTCCGAGAGCGATCGTTCGAGATCTTCTAGACGACTCGAGCGGCATCGGCCTGTCCCTACAAACATTCGCTCTGGAACGACTATCCATCGCTCTGGAACGACTATCCATCGCTCTGGAACGACTATCCATCGCTCTGGAACGACGGGCAGCCCGAAGCCCTGCGGGCTCCGGGACTGCCCATCCTACTGTCTGTCGATCCGTCAAGGCGACAGCCCCCCGGCCGCGCGGGGCGAAGGAATCGCTACCTCCATGGCTGCAGGGCGCGCCGGTCCGGCGGGTCCGTCGCGGACGCCCTGCGAACCGTTGCGGGTCCCGACAGCCTGATTCGCCATCAGCAGTCCGGCCGCCGCTTCCCGAAGTACTGCCGGTGTCAGCAAGAAGTTGTGGTTGAACGAGCATCAAGCCAAGTGCGCCAGAGCCCAGGCCGCGTCGGTTCTCTGGGGGCGCTACAAGGAACCGCGCCGGGACGCGCGCCCCACGGCTGGCGAACACCTTCCGGGACTGCGTTCCTCCAACGGCGCTCGCCGCAGATCAAACCCGCCGACCTGCCAACCGCGAAAATACTGCGCCTCGTCGGCCATCGGTCCGGATCGGGCGCGCGTCCGCGGCTGGCGCGCCGCAGGAACGGGGTTTGAGCGGCCGGCGTGATCCGGCATGGGGCCGGCGGGGGCACCTGCGGCGGAGCGTTCGCGGCTCGACCGCTCGGGGAGGCCGGTTTCGCCGGCGGCGGACGAGTCATGCGCCCGGAAAACGGCGGTTTCGCGGGAGATCGAAGAACTGGAACGGCCCGAAACCCCCTTTTCGACCGTTCCAGATTCGCGCGCCTCGGAAAAGGGCGTTTCCGGAGAGATCGAAAACTGGAACGGCCCGGACCCCCCCTTTTTCGACCGTTCCAGATTCGCGCGCCTCCGAAAAGGGCGTTTCCGGAGAGATCGAAAACTGGAACGGCCCGGACCCCCCCTTTTTCGACCGTTCCAGATTCGCGCGCCTCCGAAAAGGGGGGTTCGCCAGAGATCGAAAACTGGAACGGTCGCGATCCCCCCCTTTTTCTACCGTTCCAGATTCG
>JAJYLH010000029.1 GCA_021787845.1 Myxococcales bacterium
TTCGGAGAGATCGAAAACTGGAACGGCCCGGGACCCCCCTTTTTCGACCGTTCCAGATTCGCGCGCCTCGGAAAAGGGGGGGGTCGGAGGAGATCGAAAATCGGAACGGCCCGGACCCCCCCTTTTTTTCGACCGTTCCGGATTCGCGCGCCTCCGAAAAGGGGGGTTCGGAGGAGATCGAAAACTGGAACGGCCCGGAACCCCCCCCCTTTTTTCGGGCCGTGGTCGGATCCGCGCGCCTCGGAAAGGGCGTTTTCGGAGAGATCGAAAACTGGAACGGCCCGGGACCCCCCTTTTCGGCTCTGCGCCGCTTCGCGTGGGTGGCGGGGAACGAGATGGCGTTCATGATCATGCTCTTTCTCGGCCGAAATTGGAGCCGGACACGTCAGTGTCCGGGTGCAGGCACGGCAACGTGAATGAGGATTGTAGGGCGGGGGCTTGTCGCCCGCCGTTGGGGGCGGCGTCAGCGTGCGGCGGGGGGCAAGCCCCCGCCCTACGGTTCTTGAAGTCCCTGCCTGCACCCGGACACTGGCGTGTCCGGCTCCAACTCCAATTTCGATTCCCATTCGAAACAGCGCGGAGCCCTTTTTCAGGCCGTGGTCGGATCCGCGCGCCCCGAAAACGGCGTTTCCGGGTAGAGCAGAGAACCGGGCGGGCCGAAAGACGCCCTTTCTCCATGACGACCCTCCGTGCATCGCGACGGGGAACGCGACCGGCCAGGGGCACTCACTCCGTCGATTCGCGCGGGCGCCGCGGATCGAGCGCGGCCCGAGCGGCGTCGGCGAGGGCAGGGTGCGGGCTCTGCTTTACGGCTTCCATCACGCGGTCGTGCAGCCCCGGCTCCAGGGCGCGAAACGCCAGCGCCTCGATCGCGGCCTCGGCGTCGGGCCGCGCGCCAGCCGCGATGATGGCCAGGAGCTTCTCCAGCGCGCGGTCGCTCCGATGCATGGCCACGGCGCGCAGGAGCAGCGCCCGCCGCGGCGAGAGCACCTCGTCGTCGAGTGCCCGGAACAGCTCGTCCAGCGCGTCGTCGCGTCGTGACTCGCCGAGCGCCATCGCCGCGATCTCCCGCATCGGCTCGTCCTTGCCCGCGAGCAGCGCCCCCGCCTTGCGCAAACCCCAATCCGGCGCGAGCGCCACGAGGCCCGAGAGGCACGCGAGCAAGACCTCCGGCTCTTCGTCACCGTGGTTCAGCTTCAACTGCAACGTCGCGGCGCCCGCGCGGTCGCCTCGGAACGCGAGGGCATCGGCCGCCGCCTGACGGACGTTCGGCTCCGGGTCGGCCAGCAAGTCGGCCAACAAGAGCAGGAAGTCCGGATGCCCGAGCCGCGCGAGGCCCATCGCGCCGCGCGCCCGCAAGCCCGCCGCGGTGTCGACAGGCTTCTTATATGCGGGCTCGAGCTGGAAGTGCCGAATCGCCTTGACGAACGGCGCGTCGTCCGAAACTTCGAGGTGATCCAGCGCCTCCAGCGTCGCGAGCTTCGCGAGACAGCCCGGGTCCGTCTTGATCGGATCGCGCAGGAAACGATCGAACGCCGCCTTCAGGTCGTCCTCGAACCCCTCGAGCCGATGCTCGCGAATCGCCGTCGCCGCCTTTGCCGCGACAAACGACTGCGACCTGGTCAGCGCCGCGCCGAAGAGCGCGTGCGAACCCGGCGCGTCCGGCGACTGGAGCGCCGGCCGCAAGGTTTCGAGCTCACGTTCGAGGCGGCTCTGCTTGGGCGATGCCATGGGCCGCAACTTCTCATGCGCGCGCCCATCGACGCAAGCCCGAGGCGGGCAGGGCCTTCCATCGGACGCGAGCCGAGTTAGGAAGATAGGTCGAGCACGCTGGCGCGGACGCCCCTGTCCGGACTCGTCGCTCCGGGCAGCGCCCCGATGGGAGCGGCGCCCGCTCCCGCGGCGACCCGTCGCCAGGGAAGATGCCGGCCTCCGGCGAGAGCCGCGTTCGCGTTAGGAGAAACCTGCGCAAGAGATCTTCGCTGCCCATCGGGAAGGAGTTGAACCGATCCGGCGAGGCAGGGGGAGGCGACCAGCGGTCCACGGCAGGCGGTAGGGACAACACGACGCTGGCCCGATCGTACTAATTGTTGCGAGGTGCTTATCGGGTTGACCGCACCAAGCCAAGCGGGCATTGCCGCTCATCCCGAGCGCAGTACCGCACGGACCGCCCGCATAAGCGCTAACCTATCGCCCGATTCGCTTGGATTCCCCGCGCTTCGCGACATTCCGTAGGGCGGGGGCTTGTCCCCCGCCGCGATGCCGATGCCGCGGAAACGGCGGGGGACAAGCCCCCGCCCTACGATGCCGGTCCGGCCCGACGCGACGATAGGTTAACGCTCATGCGGGCCGCCCGTCCTTCGACTGCGCCTAGTGTAACCCGCCGGAAGTCTACATCATCAAGGCTCTGGAGCGAAAAACCGCTCGTCCTGAGCGCAGTCGAAGGGCGAGTGGTTTTTCGCGGGGCCGCTCGTCCCTCGACTGTGCTCGGGATGAGCGGCGTGATAAGCCACGACAGTTCTGACGGGTTACACTAGCTCGGGGCCGATGCCCGCAATCCAAGAGTAGGATGGGCTCCGCTCCACCCATCCTGCGGTTTGGGTTGCGGGCGTCGGCCCGCGCTGAACGAAGGCGCTACCCCGTTTCCCGGGTCAGTGCAATATCCCGGTCAGCACTCCGCCCAGCGCGACGAGGACGCCCATGATGCTTTCCCCGGCGATGAGGCCGCTCGCGACTGGGATGGTGTAGGTGTCGGCGGTCTTCGGGTGCTTCTTCTCCAGCCAGTAGGCGATGAGCGCGCCCAGGAACATGCTGATGGAGTTGTACGCCGGAATCACGAACGCGAGGCCGAGGCCCGTCGGCGAAGGGATGACGTGCTTGTGCTTGGGGAACCATTTCTCCAGCAGGGTGATGAAAATCCCGAGCGCGCCGCCGATGGCCATCGCCCAGATCGCGCTGGAGTCGAGAGAATGGAGCCCGCGTTGCAAGAGCAGCGCGACCGCCTTCCAGACTTGCGCCGCCGGCGCCGGGAACTTGCCGCTGCCGATGGCGCTCGGCGTCGGCACCAGCGCGTAGAACCCGAACACCGCGACCACCGTCCCCGCGAAGACGCCAAAGAACTGCGCCAGGAACTGCTGGCGCGGGTTGGCGCCCAAGAGGTAGCCGCTCTTCAGGTCGGTCAGGAGGTCCGCCGACGAGCCGGCGATCGACGCGGTGACGTTGGCGGTCATCAGGTTCGCGGTGATGTTCTGCGGAATCAGTAGCCCGTAGGTGAGCTGGGTGATCTTGCCGAGGGCGCCGATGGGCGTGGTGTCGGTCTCACCGGTCGCGCGGCAGGCGACGATGGCGAGCAGGCCGGAGAGGAGGACCGCGACGATGCCCAGTCCGATGGAGATGTGGAAGAACCACTGGTTCGTGATGACGCAGCCGATGGTCGCGATGCCGGTGCCCAGGAGGAACCAACTCGCCGGGACCTCGATGCGAGCGAGTGGGTCCTCCGCGACGGGGCCGGCCGTCCTCTTGAACAGCTTGGCGATGCCGCTGAAGGCGCGCAAGAGCGTCCGCCAGCCGAGGGCGAAGTTCAGAAGCGCCGCCGTCGTCATCAGAGCGACGCCGCCCCAGACGCTCCAGCGGACGATGTTCGAATAGCCGAGACCGGGGATGATGCCCGCGTGATAGACCATCGGCGCGAGAACGCCATAGCAGATGACCGCGCCGAGCATCATCGACGCGGCGGTCCGCAGGCCCATGATCGCGCCGGCCGCAATCATGATGGTGGACATGTCGAAGGCGAAGGTGTAGCCGTTTTCGCTCACGACCCGCCCGACGCCGGGGAGGCCGTGCCTCGTGAAGAACGGTCCGAGCGGCAAGTGGTCGGGGAGCACCACCGGAAACCGAGTCCAGATGCCCTTGAAGCCAGAGGTGATCGCCGCCATCCCGTCGCGCCAGAAGGCGACGAGCGCGCCCAACGCCATGCTGATGAAGAGGCTCTTCGCTTTTGACAGCGCTTCGGCGCCGGAGCTGAAGAGCGACCGGAGCGTCGCCGCCGCCGCGGTCCCGGACGGGAACGCGAGCTGCTCGACGTTGATCATGTTGCGCTTCATGGGAATGGCCATGAAGACGCCGAGCATCGCGAGGAAGAAGACGAGCAGCATCACCACGTGGACGGGAAGGATGTCCCACGACTTCTCGTGCGGGTGCTGGATGCCCTGAATCATGATGTACGCAGCGAAGGCGGACACCAGCGTCGAGCCGGTCGAGTAGCCGGCGGCCGAGGCCGTCGACTGCATGCAGTTGTTCTCGAGAATCGACGGCTCGCTGCCCAGGATCGGCTTCAAGCCTTTGAAGATCGCCCAGCTCATGATGCAGGCGGTGATGGCGACGCCGAGCCCCCAGCCGGTCTTCAAGCCGACGTAGAGGTTGGAGAAAGCCATGAACGAGCCGAGGAACATACCCATGACCACCGCGCGCACGGTGAGCTGCGGCACGTCGTCGCCGCAGTAGACCTCGCGCAGCCACTTGCGCTCGGGGTCCTCCTGGTCCGTCGCCGGAGGGGCCGGCGGGATCACGGGCGGCGGATACGGATCGACGGGCGACTCTTCGAGCGGGTTCACCGGGTCGGGCATGCGGTCCTCGGGCGAAGGTGATGAGCACCAAGAGGTTGCGGCCCCCAACGTACAGGGACACAGCATAGACAAGAGCCGTTCGTCCTGAGCGCAGTCGAAGGACGAGCGATTCTTGCCGGGGCGTCACGCTCATCCCTCGTCCTTCGACTGACGCTCAGGATGACCGCTCGGGATGAGCGGCGCGCGGACGCGAGGGGGCGGTCTGGGAATCGAAGGGACCTGATCAGACCGATCCGACCGATCGGTCCGATCGGTCCGATCGGTCTTGTCGGCGGCCACGCGCGGCAGGGGTGAGGCCGACCAAGCACCGCTTTCGCCACCTACGCCTCTCCCACCAGCCGGCCGCCGGCGAGGCGCATCCGTCGTGGCATGCGGGCGGACAGCCGCTCCGAGTGGGTGACGACGATGGCGCTGATGTTCTCAGTCCGGTTCAGCTCCAGGAGCACCTGAAACACTTCCTCGCCGGTGGCTTCGTCGAGGTTGCCGGTCGGCTCGTCGGCAAGGAGCAAGTTGGGTCGCAGCACCAGTGCCCGGGCGATGGCCACCCGCTGCTGCTCCCCGCCCGACAGCTCCGTCGGCCGATGCGGCAGCCGGTCGCCAAGCCCGACTGCTTTGAGCAGCTCGCGCGCTCGAGACTCGGTTGCGCTCCGCGACGCACGGCGGATGAGCGCCGGCATCATCACGTTCTCCAGCGCCGTGAACTCGGGGAGCAGGTGGTGCGACTGGAAGACGAAGCCCACGGTGTCGTTGCGAAACCGCGCCAGCTCGCTCTCGCTGCGGGAGAAGAGATCGACGCCGCCAAAGAAGACGCGGCCCGCCGTCGGTGAATCGAGCGTCCCGACGACGTGCAAGAATGTGCTCTTCCCCGAGCCGCTCTTGCCCACCAGCGCGACCAGATCGCCCTCGTCCAGGGACAGCGACACGTCCTTGAGCACTTCCAGCGGCTTGCCATCCATCTCGTAGGTCTTCGCGAGGTCGCGCACTTCCAGCATCGGCGCCATCACTCCTCCCTAAACCCTTCCGCCGGCGAAATCGAGCCGCCGCGGCGAGCGGGGTAGAGGGTGGCGACGAAGACCAGGAGCATGGCGATGCCCGCGACCGCGACGAACGACGCCGGCTGGATGACCACCGGCAGGCGGGTGATGTAGTAGACCTGTGGGTCGAGCCCGACGCCGAACTTCTTGATCAGCTCGCAGAAGAGAAACCCCGCGGCGGACCCGTAGAACGCTCCGATGCCGCCGATGATCAGACCCTCCAGCACGAACAGCTTCATGATCGAGCCTTCGCGAGCGCCCATCGCCTTGAGCGTCGCGACTTCTTTGCGCTTCTCGACGACCAGCATCACCAGCGTCGCGATGACGCAGATCGACGCGATCAGCACCTGGAACGAGAGCAGAATCGCCATCACCACCCGCTCCAGGCGCAGGGCGGAGAAGAGGTTCTCGTTCATCTGGCCCCAGTCTTTGGTTTCGTAGGGGAAGCCGCCGAGCGTCTCGCGCACCTGTCGCATCAGCGGGCGCGCCTCGTCCGGATTGTCGCAACGCACTTCGAGGCCGGTGACGGCCTGCCCCATGCGGAAGAACTTCTGCGCGGCGGGGATCGTGATGTAGGCGTACTTGGAATCGTACTCGTACATGCCGCTGACGAAGATCGCTGCTACTCGGAACACCTGCGACCGCGGGACCGGGCCGGTCGGACCGAGGTCGCCAATCGGGTTCATCACCGTCACCTGGTCGCCGACCCAGACGTGGAGCTGCAGCGCCATCTCCCGCCCGAGGATGATGCCCGGCAGGACCGGTTTCGGCGTTGTCGGTTGCGGCGGCGGAAGGATCTTGCCGCTGCCGCCGCTCGTCGAGGTGCCGCCCCCGAGCACCCCTTGCGGCAGGTCGTCGTCACTCGGAATCAGCTCGGGGTGCGCGAGGTAGGTTAGGCTGCCCTCGTCCTTGCCGATGTACTTGCGAATGTCGGTGACGCTCGTCGCGCTGTCGGGGTCGATGCCCTTGATCACCGAGCCCGCGACCTCGTCGTTCGTCGTGATCATCACCTCGGCCAGGATGAACGGCGAGACCGCCTTGATGCCGGGCACCGAACGGACCTTCGCTTCCACCTTTTTCCACTCATCGAAGTCGCCGATCGATCGGTGCACGACGCCGTGCGCGTTGGTACCTAGAATCTTCTGTTTCAGGTCGCGCTCGAACCCGCCCATGACGCCGAGGACGACGTTCAGCGAGGTGACGCCGAACATCACCCCGACGATGGTCAGGAGCGCCATGAACACGGTCGGCGGGAGCGGCTTGGCTCCACGACGCCCCTTCATCAGCCGCCAGACGGTGCGCACCGGCCAGATGAAGACGCCGTAAATCACGATCGGCAGTAGCGTCGCGATGACCGCGAGCTCCAACCAGTGAGCGAGCTTGAGCCGCAAGTGCCGCCGGGCGACCAGCCGCTCGAACTTCGTCGAGGCGTCCGCGCCCCGGTCGCTCGCGACCATGAAGCCGAGCGCACTGCCGAGGATCAGGCATAGGATGATGCCGAAGTAGGCGGAGAGAGCGTACAAGCTCCAGTCGAGAAAGCCCGCGACTTCGAACGCCTGCAGCGCCGGCACCGCCACGACCTTGGTCAGCATCGCTTCGTAGGCGAGCAGGCCCGTCAAGAGCGCCGTCAGAGCCAGCTCGCCGACGACGAACCGGCGCGCGGCGAACGCGGCGAGGGCGCCCACGATGACGAGTGAAAGCGGTATCGACACGCCCGCCGCGACCGAGGGCACGTCGATGGAAGTCGACTCGATGTTGAAGTGCGAGAAGAGCACGTAGACGAGCGAGGAGACCGCGAGCGCGCCGAGGACGCCGAGCATCGAGATCGCCGAGGCCCGGCCGGAGAAGCGCGGCGCCTCGAACGCGCGTGGCTTGTCGAGGTCGCGGGCGTAGGCGAACAGGCCGCTCGCCACGTCGCGCATCGAGCGGCGTCGAAGGAGAATGCCCAGCGCATCGAGCAAGAGGACCCCGATGACGACGAGCGCGAGGCCGGCGCGAACCCAGATGGCGCGGCTGTTGGGCTCGAGGAGCGTCAGCGCGGAGCCGAAGATCAGTATCGGCAGGCTGCGGCTGACGAGCGCGCGCAGGATGCCCGGCCGCCGGCCGTCCGGCCGTTCCCATCCGATGCCGACGATCGCCGCGCCGAAGGTCCGTCCCGTCGCCGCGAAGAGAATCCACTGCGCGACCTGGAACGCCAGCGGAATCGACAGGAGGAGGAAGAACCACCGGGCCGGCGGCAGCGCGTCGCCGCTGAAGGGATTGGGCGCGAGCCTCGCCATCGGCTTCGCGAAGACCGCGAGCGACACGCCGGGAAGGAGCAAGAGGAGCGCGAGGTCGATGAAGAGCGCCGCCAGGCGCGAGAACCGCGGCGCCGGAAGGCGAGGAGCACGCGCCGAATCGCCCGGCGCAGGCGCCGTCGGGCTCACATTCCCGTGCTGCCCGCTCATCCCGAGCGCAGTCGAGGGATGGGTAGCGAGGTCAGAGGTCACTAATGGGCCTCGCGTTCAGATGGAGCCGGACACGTGAGTGTCCGGGTACAGGCAGTGCGTTGGTCGAGATGCAGCCGAACACGTCAGCGTCCGGGTACTGCCGAGGCATCAAGAAGAACCCGGACACTGACGTGTCCGGCTCCAGATCCTCGGTCGGCGGAGGATCGGGCAGCGGGGGCATCGGCTGTCTCGTCGCTCTCAGGGCTAGCCTCCGCTCGTCTTCTCTTCCGGCCGCAGGAGCGGGAACAGGATGACGTCGCGAATCGACGCCGCATCGGTGAACACCATGCAGAGGCGATCGATGCCGATGCCCTCCCCGGCCGTCGGTGGCATCCCGTGCTCCAGCGCCCGGATGAAGTCCTCGTCGTAGGGCATCGCCTCCTCGTCGCCCTTCTTCGCCGCCTCGACCTGCGCCCGAAACCGCGCCCGCTGGTCGTCGGGGTCGTTGAGCTCGCTGAAGGCGTTCGCCAGCTCCATTCCCGCGACGTAGAGCTCGAACCGGTCGACGAGCCGCTCGTCCGCGTCGCGCTTTCGGGCCAGCGGGCTCACCTCGAGCGGGAAGTCGACGACGAACGTCGGTCGCGTCGGGTCGAGCTGGGGCTCGCCGTACAGCTCGAAGGCCACCGCGATGAGCTCGCCCAAGGAGCGCGGGTTCATCGCCTCGGCCTCGGTCAGGCCCATCTCCTTCTTCGCGCCCGCCTGGGTCAGCAAATCGCGATGGATCTCGTCCCGATGCGCGGCGAGGAGGTCGAGCCAGCCGCTCGCGTCGTCGCGCGCGGGCGGCGCAAACCCCAACGCCTCGGCGTAATGCTGCCCGACGGCGCCGACCATCGACACCCGCGGATACGGCGGCAGGAAGTCGATCGCCGTGCCCTGGTAAGTGACCGTCGTCTGGTCCGTCACGTAGAGCGCGAGTGCCTTGAACAGCGCCTCGGTCAGCTCCATCAGGTCGAGGTAGGTCGCGTGCGCCTGGTAGAGCTCGATGCTTGTGAACTCCGGGTTGTGCCGCCGGTCGATGCCCTCGTTGCGGAAGATGCGGCCGATTTCGTAGACCCGCTCGAGGCCGCCGACGACCAGCCGCTTCAGGTGCAGCTCGGTCGCGATGCGCAGGTTCAGGTCCAGGTCGAGCGCGTTGTGGTGCGTCGAGAACGGCCGAGCGGCAGCGCCTCCGGCCTGTTCGTGGAGCGTCGGCGTCTCCACCTCGACGTAGCCGCGCCCGTCGAGGAAACCGCGAATGGCGCGAATCATCCGCGCGCGCTTGAGGAAGACGTCGCGCACGCCCGGCGTCGTGAAGAGGTCCACGTAGCGCCGCCGGTAGCGCAGCTCGACGTCGGCGAGCCCGTGCCACTTCTCCGGCAGCGGCCGGAGCGCCTTCGTCAGCACGCTCAGCTCGGTCGCCTCGAGCGACAGCTCGCCGGTCTTGGTGCGGATGGGCCGCCCCGCCGCGCGCACGATGTCGCCGCGGTCGAGCAGCGACTCGACGATGAGGTCGAACGCCGGCCCCACCGCGTCCTTGCGGACCATCACCTGCAGGTCGCCGTCGCGATCGTAGAGCCGGAGGAAGGCGAGCTTGCCCATCCGGCGCAGCTCGATGACGCGCCCGGCGATGGCGTACGTCCGCGTCTCGGCCGCGAGCTCCTCCGGCGACTGCGAGCCGTGCGCGCGACGCACGTCGCCGGTCGTGTCGGGCACCGCGAGGCCGTTCCCGAACGGCGCGAGGCCTCGCTCCCGCAGGGCTTGAGCCTTCTCGCGCCTCAGGAGGACCTGCGCCTCCTCGCTCGAGGTGTTGGTGGACGGCGGGCTTTGCGGCGACGACGACATGATCTCGAACAGGCTCCGATGCGATCCCGACGAAAAACCGGGCGGCGCACGCTAGCTCATCCGCCGTCGGCGCGCAACGCTTTCCCGCAGCCATCGACGTGGCGATCGCGGAGCGCCCGGCCAGCGCCACATAGCACGGGCTCACGCCCGCAACCCAAGCGTGCTTCGCGACCAGTAGTGCCGGGCCGTCCCCTGGCGCGACGATTCTTCAGGTGCCGGGCACAGAGGGCCGGCACGACTGACTCGTCGTCGCACTGCGCCGCGAGTCTGTGCGTGTCAGCCAGACTTCGCGGGTTCTGCTCTTCTGAGAATGGGCGTCCGCGTGCGCGAAGACACTGGTCGGTCTTCTCCATGCCACGTGGCGGACGGCAAGCCACGTGGTCTTGTCCGGACAACGCCGCAGCGCATCGCCGTCGCGACGCTCGCTCGTGGTCGCGGTTCGGATCAGGCTGCCTCAGCCAGCCGCCGGGAACCCCTCGACGATACGCCGCACCTCGTCCATGAAGTGGTCGGTCGAGAAGCCCGCGCGGCGGGGCGCGAGGCTAGCCCGCAGCTCCGTCTGGAGCGCCTCGTTCGCCAACACCGTCGAGATGCGTTCCACCGCCTCGTCGGCGTCTGCGAAGGTCAGCCGCGCATCGCTTCCGACGATTTCCACCTGGCCGCCGCCGCGGGGAACGAAGACGATGCAGCCGGCCGCGACCAGCTCCGCGGGCGCCATGCCGAAGTGCTCTTCGCTCATGCCATGGAGCCCGTAGCGGTATCCGCCCATCAGCCGCGAGAGATCTTTACGCGACAGGTCCTCCCGCAGTGACGCCCAACTGCCCGCATCCCGGATCCGCCGGCGGATGTGGCGGGTATACCGGAGCGGGCCGGGTGTGCCGACCAGACAGAGGCTCAGAACCGGAAAGCGATCTCGCAACCGGGCAACGATGTCAATCACCCGGTCGAGCTCCTTCTCCGGCGAAATCCGGCCGACGCACAAGAAGCCGTCGATGCGCTTCTCCCACGGCTCGCCTTCCGGCACCTCGACCACGGGCGGATAGAGCGTGCGGGTCGCGGTCCCGTAGCGCGCCGTGAACTTGCGGCCGGTCCAGTCCGAGTTCGCGAGCGTCAGGTTGCCTCGGATTCCCCGGTCCGAGAACCGGCCGATGTGGTCGGCGAGCCAGTAGTAGACGCCCAGAGCAGGCGGGAGATGGTACCAGCGAAGATCGCTGCGCGGTCGCGGGCGCTGGTAACACGGGTAGTGGACGTACTGAATCGCGGGAAAGCCGAAGTCCATCTCGTTGTTCGCCGCCACGACCACGTCGAACGATGCCGCGCGCTTTCTCGCTGCCCGCGCAAGCACTGAGCTCTTCAGCAGAGCGAGCGGAAGAGGGACCAGGTCTGGCGCCCGGCGCAGCCAAGGCGAAACCGACTCCAGCCCGATTCGGCTGTCGTTCAGCGACGTGCCATAGAAGCGGTCCACCCGCGCGAGGTCGGTCGGAGCCCAGGTCAGAGCGGTCACGTCGTGGCGGCCTTTGAGAGCTTCGAGCATCCAGGCCGCGACGCCGTTCCCCCCTCCTGGAGGATCGAGCGACGGCTGGACGAAGAGGACCCGCTTGCGCCCAGTCACCAGCGACCTCTCATCAGCTCTTCGCAGTCCCCGACGATGCGCCGCGCCGCATCCGGGGTCGCTTGAGACCGCGCCGCCGTCGACATGGCCAGCCAGGAACGGGGGTCGAGCGCCAGTTGGGCGATGCGGTCGGCGACCGACTCGGGCTTCCAATCTTCTTCGAGCGCCACCAGGGCCGCGCCGTTCGCGGCGAACGCCTGGGCATTGCGGGTCTGGTGATGGCGCGCCGCATCGGCGAGCGGCACGAGCAGCGCCGGCAGCGCGGCCAGAGCCAACTCGGCCAGCGTGCTCGCGCCCGGGCGCGCGAAGGCGAAGTCCGCCCACTGCAGCGCCTCGGCCATGTCCTCGATGCGCGCCTCCAATCGCGCGGCGATGCCTCGTTCCTCCCAAGCCCGTCGAAGCGAAGGGAGATCGCCCTGCTCGTCCTGATGACGAACTTCGACAGCGTTGCCCCGCGCACGCAGTAGCCCCAGCAGCTCGGGCGCGCGATGGGCGAGGAACGCCCCTCGCGAGCCGGCGAGCACGAGCACCCGCAACGGTCGGCCCACCAGGGGCGTCCGAGACAGCTCGACGAGCCCTCGCGCGACCTCTGCGCGCACCGGGGTTCCGGTGATCAGACTGGGGCGGGAGGCGAAAGCGGAGGCGACGCCCGACGAGCCCAGCCAGATGCGGTCGGCTATCCGGCCCAAGAGCCCGTTGGCCAGGCCGGCAACCGCGTTGGGTTCCAGGATGCCGAGGCAGAGGCCGAGGCTGCGGGCCGCCGGGAGCACCGAGCCGGACGGAAATCCGCCGGTGCCGATTACCAGCCGCGAGCCGGCCGAGGCGAGAATGCGCCGGGCGAGCCAACCTCCCGGGCCGAGGCGCGCGACGGAGGCGAGCTTGGCCACCGGTCCAGCCCCGACGAACGCCGACGCTGGCACCAGCTCCAGCGGGTGGCCGGCCTCTTGGATGATCCGCGTCGAGGGACATCCCCGCGCGCCAAGGAAGATCAGCTCCGTGTCGAAGGCTTCGCGGTAAGCTTCGGCGATGGCGAGGGCCGGCATCGCGTGTCCGGCGGTGTCGCCCACGACCATCGCGATGCGTCGCAGCGGCCGGGAGGGTTTGCTGCGCGCAGTTCGAGGGAGCCCGCGAGCCAAGATGCCGTTCATCGCCCCAACCCGATTCGCAAGAGCACCGCCCGATTCCCGACCACACGCCCTGCTGGTCGTCGCGGGCGACCTCGGCCGCAGCCCGCGGATGCTCTACCACGCCAAGGCGCTCGCCGGCCAGGGGTATCCGGTCGATCTGATCGGCGACGGCGGCTCGACGCTGCCCGCGGCCGTGAGGGACTGCCCGAACCTCACCGTCCAGGTGCTCCCCGCTTCTGCTGCCACCGGAGGGGCGAACCCGCTCTATCTCCCGCGAGCGGCGTGGCGGGCTGCGGCGCTGGCGACCCGCCTGTCGGACCTGCTCCTGCGACGACTCGGAAGAGGAGATCTTCTCCTCGTGCAGAACCCGCCCGGCGTTCCGGTGCTGGCGGTGGCTTGGGCGGTGGCCCGAGCGAGACGGGCCCGGTTCGTCATCGACTGGCACAACACCACCGCCGCGATGCTGGCGCTCCGGCTCAGTCTCCGGCATCCGCTGGTGCGCGCGGCGGATGCCTTGGAACGCGCGGTCGGGCGGCGGGCAGATGCCAACTTCTTCGTCTCGCGCACGATGGCCGACGCGCTCGGGAGCGCTGGGATTCGAGGCACCGTGTTTCGCGATCGTCCAGCGGAAATGTTCCAGCCTCTGCCGGCCGACGAGCGGGCGACGCGGCGGCGCGACCTCCTGAGGCGGCTGGGATTGCCGGAGAATTGTGGCTTGGCGGTGATGCCGACGAGTTGGACCGCGGACGACGATCTCGACCTGCTCTTCGACGCCCTGGGGCGATGGGAGGCGCACCTCGATCGAGCGACGGCGCGGCCGGTGGCGCTCGTGGGAACGGGGCGGGGGCCTTTTCGCGCAAGGTTCGAGGCCCGAGCCGCGGCGCGCGCGCCCTCACCGATTCACCTGCGCACGCTCTGGCTGGAACCGGAGGAGTACCCGCGGACGCTCGGCTGCGCGGATGTCGGCTTGAGCTTGCATCGCTCCGCGTCGGGGCTGGACTTGCCGATGAAGGCGGCTGACCTGCTCGGGGCCGGCGTGCCCGTGCTGGCGTTGGACTACGGGCCATGCCTCCACGAACAGCTCAGGCACGGCGACAACGCGCTCTTGTTTGCAGAGGCCGCGGAGTTCGCACGGCAGCTCCATGCCATCTTCCACGGTCCAGCGGACGAGAACCCGCTGGCCGCGCTCGCAGCCGGGGTCGCGCGTTCCCGTCAGACGAGTTGGGAAGAAGCTTGGAGAGACGAGGCTTGGCCGGTGCTGCGGTCATCCGGCGCGCGCTCTGACGTCGCGGCCGAGGGCGATGACCGTGGCCTGGTAGGCAGGAGCGCTACCTGGGGCCGACCATGACACGCAGCCGGCCCATCGATTCGCGAGCTTCTGGCCGGCCAGCTCCGGCCCAATCGGCGGAATCCTCGCGCCTTTCTCGGTTCGCGACCTCTCCCGTGGTGTCGGTGCTCCTCGTTTCGTTTCTCTTCGCTCTCGGCGTCTACCTGCGCACGCGCCACCTCGATTCCTTGCGCTCGCTTCCCAGCGTCTTCCCCGATGGCGACCCGTATCTCTGGACCCGCCTCGCGAGGGTGCTGCGGCACGGCCCGCTGCCGGCCAAGGACGCGCTTCGCGACTTCCCCGACGTCGTCAGAAACGCCTGGCCTCCGCCGCTCGTCGCGCTCCTGCCGGCCTGGCTCTCCCGCGTCTTCGGCTTTTCGATGCGCACGCTGGAGCTGTGGCTGCCGCCGCTGCTCTCGATGCTGTTCCTCGTGCCCTTGTGGCTCTGGTTGCGGCCGTTCGCGCCGCGCGCGGTCTTCGTCGGAGCGGCGCTGGTCGGAGGTCTCGGCGGCGGCTACCTCGATCGCACGATGCCCGGCAGCTACGACACAGATGTGCTGGTGCTGGCGCTCGGCTTCGCGGTGGTCGCGCTCGTCGATCGGGCGGTCGAGGAGAAGCGGCCGCTGCTCTCGTACCTCGCTGTCGCCGCGGCCGGGCTGACGCTCCGGTTGCTCCAGTGGTGGTATCCGAAGCCACTCTTCGTGCTGATGTTCACCGCCTGCCTCGTCGCCGCGCTCGTGCTCGCCCGCCGGCGCTGGGTCGAGCTCATCGCGCTTCCGGTGCTCTTCGTCCTCGCCGCGGGACCGCTGGCGCTGCGCGACTCGTTCGGCGGCTCCGCGTACCTGCTCCATCGCTTCTGGCGCACCCAGGGTCCGGGCGATCCTCTGGCGCTCCCGGTGAGCCTCACTTCGTCAATCGACGAGCTCGCGCGGCCGACCGGCCGGCAGTGGATTCAGCTCACCACGGGCAGCCTCGCGACGCTCTTGGTCGCGGCGCTGGGTCTCGTCGCCCTTCTCGTGCGGCGCCCGCGCCGGATGCTGCCCGCGCTGCCGCTCCTGGTCGCGGGGCTCGCCGCGGTCGGTGCCGGCCGCAAGAACGTGCTCTACGTGGTGCCGTTCGTCGGGATGGGGCTCGGCTGGGCGATGAGCGGCCTGACCAGCTTGCACGGGCGCTTCTTCGAACAGCACCGCCAGACGCTGGCCGCCGCTTCCATCGCGCTGACCGCCGCGCTCGCGCTCTCGCCGCAGCGCTGGCGAAAGGTGGTCCAGGAGCATCCGTTCACCCCGTTCCTCGACGCCAGGACCGCCGAGGATTTCAAGCACCTCTCGGCCTTCACCCCTCCGAACGCGGTGCTCTGGTCGTGGTGGGACTGGGGCTACTCGCTCCAGGCGCTCGCGGGCCGCACGACGGTGACCGACGGGGAGACCTTGGACGACACGAAGATAGACCTGACCGCGCTCTCGCTGATGGTGGACGACGACACCAGCACCCGCAACGTCATCGCCTTCACCACCGCGTTTCCCGCTCGCGATTACCTGGGAACCCCGGGCGGCCTCCCGGCCATCGACCGCGGCGCGCGGGCCTTCGACGGGCGGCTGGCGCGTCCGGTCTATGTCGTCTTGACCCAGCGCATGTTCTTTGAGCCGTACCTGGAGCGCCTGGGGCTCGCGGCCGCTGGAGACAGGGACTACGCCGCGAGCGCGCTGCCGCCTCCGACGAGCCTGGGCTGTACGATGCTCGCCGGGGGCAAGCTCGACTGCAAGGGCAAAGGTCCCGAGGACCTCGCGTCGAAGCAGGGTAAGGACTGGCGCAAGGTGGTCTACGTCGACCGCGCCGCGGGGAGCACCCGGGTGCTGCGCGCACGGCCGGGGCCAGGCGAAGTCGCCTTCCTCGAGCGTTCACCGACGGGGGGATTGCAGCTCGTCGTCGCAAACAGCCAGCTCGCGCACTCGATGCTCGGCCGGCTCTGGCTCTCGACCGCGCCGCTCCCGCACTTCCGGCTGGTGATGGACGACTTCCCCGAGGTCGTGGTCTGGCAGGTGCGGTGAAGCCTTTCACATACGGCGGTCGAAATGAGGGGACGTCTCAGGGGCGCTCAGGGCGTGGCCTGGACGGTCAATGTGAAGCTCTGGGTCGCGTCGGGGGCAACCCCGTTGGTCGCGGTGAAGGTGAGCAGGAAGCTTCCGGCCGAGCCGGCGGCCGGGGCACCGGAGAGCACGCCGGTCGCGGTGTCGAAACTCACCCCGCTGGGCAGCGCGCCGGCCTCGCTCAAAGTCGGGGTCGGATATCCGGTCGCGGTGACCGTGAACGTCCCCGCGGTTCCGGCGGTGAAGGTCGCGCTGTTTGCGCTGGTGATCGCCGGCGCGACCGAGCAGATGGTGTCCGGCAGGTTCGTCGTGAGGAAAATACGGTCCTGATAGTAGTAGTTCACCGGCTCGTCGTTCGTTTCGAGCTCCTCGCTCTGGCCGACGCCGAGGCTGATGGTTCCCTGCTGTGTCGAGTTGTTCCAGATGAGGTTCACGGGAACCACGTCCGTGTTCGTGACGCGGTAGTAGGCGTTGTTGTTATCGTGGCAGATGCCGACCGACGAGATCCGCGGCGGGATGTACGCCGCCTGGCACCACGTCTTCACCGGGGCGATGGTCATGATCACGTTGTTGTTGTAGTAGAAGCTCGACTCCTCGTCGGGCATGCTGAGGTTCTTGTTGGAGTTCGTGGTGACCGTATAGATGACCTGGTTGCCACTCGTGATCGCAACGGCCGTCAGCTCGACGTCGATGTCGTTGTTGTTCTGGGTATTGTACACTGCCGTCGTCGTGTTGGCGCAGACGCCGTTGACGATGATCTTCATCGACGGATCGGGGTTTTCCGCGCATGTCTGGTCGTTCGTCGGCTGCGCCTTGAAGAAGGCCCCGTTGTAGTAGAACGAAACGAACGACCCCTTGGCGAAGACGATGGTCTGCGTCTCCAGCGATGCGAGCGTCACGCTCCCCGCCTGGCCCCCGCTCGCGTCCTGGTAGCTGATGGTCATGGGGAAAGTGGCGTTGTTCGTCAGCTCGAAGTGCGCCATCGGGCTGTCGTCGCAGGGGCTGCTGATGAGGATCTTGGTGGTAGGATCGTCGTAGTCCTGAACGACCAGGTCGAAGGACTGCTTTGCCGCGGGCACCACCCCGTTGTCCACCGTGATTGTCAGGGGATACATCCCGCCGGTCCCGAGGGCCGCGGTGCCGGCGATGGTCGCCGTCCCGTCGTGCTTGTCGGTGAACGTGACCCCGCTGGGCAGCGCTCCCACTTCGCTGATGGCCATCGCCGCGCCGCCCGGGTCGCCGGTCGTGGTGATGGTGAAGCTGCCGGGCGTGAAGGTCGTGAAGCTCGCCACGGCCGCGCTGGTGAATGCCGGTGCCTCGTTTACGGTCAGGATGCAGTCCTGCGTGGCGTCCGGCGCGACCCCGTTCGTCGCGGTGAAGGTGAGCGGGTAGGTGCCCATGCTCCCAGCGGCGGGCGCGCCGGAGAGCACCGCGGTCCCGTTGCCGTTGTCGGTGAAGGTCACGCCGGACGGGAGCGCTCCGGTCTCGCTCAGGCTCGGGGTCGGCACGCCCGTCGCGGAGAGGGTGAGGGTGCTCGCCAGCCCGACCGTGAAGGTGCCGGTCGTGGCGGCGACGATGGTGGGCGCCTCGGGAACCATCAGCACGAAATGTTGCGTCGCGTCGGAACCGATGCCGTTGGTCGCGGTGAACGTCAGCGCGTAGCTGTCGCCCGAGCCGGCGGCAGGGGTGCCGGAGAGCACGCCCGTCGCGGCGTCGAACGTCACGCCACCCGGCAGGGCTCCCGTCTCGCTCAACGTCGGCACCGGATATCCGGTCACGGTGATCGTGAACGTCCCCGCGGTGCCCGCGGTGAACGTCGCGTTGCTCGCGCTGGTGATCGCCGGAGCCTGGTCGACCGTCAGCATGAACGCCTGCGTCGCGTCGGAACCGATGCCGTTGGTCGCGGTGAACGTCAGCGGATACGTGCCGCCTGTGCCGGCGGCAGAAGTGCCGGAGAGCACGCCCGTCGAGGCATCGAACGTCACGCCACCCGGCAGGGCTCCCGTCTCGCTCAACGTCGGCACCGGATATCCGGTCGCGGTGATCGTGAACATCCTCGCGGTACCCGCGGTGAACGTCGCGTTGCTCGCGCTGGTGATCGCCGGAGCCTGGTCGACCGTCAGCGTGAAGGTCTGCGTCGCGTCGGAACCGATGCCGTTGGTCGCGGTGAACGTCAGCGCGTAGCTGTCGCCCGAGCCAGCGGCAGGGGTGCCGGAGAGCACGCCCGTCGCGGCATCGAACGCCACGCCACCCGGCAGCGCTCCCGTCTCGCTCAGGGTCGGGGCCGGATATCCGGTCGCGGTGACCTTGAAGCTCCCAGCAGTGCCGGCGGCGAAGGTCGCGCTCGTCGCGCTGGTGATCGCTGGGGCCTGATTCCGCGGGACGCACCGGCCGCCCGAATCGCAGGTCTTCCCCTCGGCGCAGGTGCCGCAAGTCTGGCCGCAGCCGTCGCCACCGCAGTGCCGGTTCGAGCACTTGGGGGTACAGGCGTTGGACGAGCTGCTGGGGCCGCACGCGAGGAGCCCTGCCGCCACGCAGGGAAACAAGAGGGCGAACAAGACGGCGCGCGGCGTCCGATGAAGCCTCATCGCAAACCCTTCCATGGCCGAGCTGCGAGTTGCATGAGCCTTCCCGCCCATTGGCGAGAAAGGGCTCGCATGGGCGAAAGGCTAGGAGCGATCAACGCTTCCGGTCAAGCAAGCGTGCAGCGGCCCAATCGCGAGACAAAAAGGAGCCGGTTGAGGGCGTGCCGTGCCGTTGAACGCAGGAGACGGCTGAGCCATCCTAGCCTCGCGACTGGCGGATAGATGAAAACCCGGAAACGACGGCTAGACCACGCCCTCTTCGGTCGGCAGCAGTCCCGCGCCGGCGAGGTCGTCGAAAGTGCCCGTCGCGACGAGCCTTCCCTCGCGCAGCACCGTGAGCCGCGTGCACCGGCGCACGGTGCTCGGCCGGTGCGCCACGACGATGACGGTGCGCTCGCCCTGCAGCCGCCCGATGGCCTCGACGAGCTCGCGCTCGGTCTGCAGGTCCAGCGCCGAGGTCGCCTCGTCGAACACCAGCACGCTCGGGTCGCGGTACAGCGCGCGTGCGATGGCGATGCGCTGCCTTTGTCCGCCGGAGAGCCGCACGCCGCGCTCGCCCAGCCGCGTGTTGAGGCCGTCCGGGAGCCCCGCCACCATGTCGTCGAGCTGTGCAAGACGCAGCGAGCGCCACACGCGGTCGTCGTCGACCTCCTTCGGATCGAGCGTGAACGCGACGTTGCAGCGCACGGTGTCGTCGAGCAGGTGCGGCTCCTGCGGCACGTATCCGATGGCCTCTTGCCATGAGCGCAGGTTCTCGCGGATGTCGCGCCCGTCGACCAGGACGCGCCCCGAGGTGGGCGGCAAGAGGCCCAGAAGCAGGTCGGCCAGCGTGGTCTTGCCCGCGCCGGTCGGGCCCACGAGCCCCATCGACTCGCCGCGCCGGATCGTCAGCGTCACCTCGTCGAGCACCAGGTGGTCGCTGTCGTAGCGAAAGGAGACCCTCTCGAACCCGATGCCGCGCGCGAGCGTCAAAGGCGGCCCCGCGGGCTCCGGCGGAGAGGCCGGCAGCGAATCGAGATCATCGGCCACGTCGCGCACGAACGGTACGCCGGCGCGCAGGCTGCCGAGCGCGCGCGTGATGCGGTTGGCGGACGGCACCAGGCGGAAGCCGACATAGCCGTAGAGTCCGAGCAGCGAAAGCGTCTGCGCACCGGCCCGCTGCACGGTCAGCACGAAGATGACCCCGAGCAGCGCGAGCACGAACAGCGTCTCGCCGCTCAGGCGCACGGCCTCCAAGAGCATCGAGCGGCGCCGTTGCAGCCTCGTGTAGCCCGTGCGCAGTCGATCGGCGACCTCGAGAAAGCCCGCCTCGCGCCCGCGCAGCCGCACTTCCTTGATCGCCCCGAGGCTCTGTTGAAGCGACTGCTGGATCTCCTTCTCCAGCTTCTGCTCGGTGTCGCCCCAGCGCCGGAAGACCCGTCCGCCCAGGCTCGCCGGAAGGAGCAGCAGCGCCACCGTCCCGAGCGCCACCGCGAGCGTCGAGAACGGCGCGGTCATCACGAGTAGCGCGATTAGCGCGGCAATGACGAGCCCCTCCGCGGCGAGGTGTACGACCGAGGCGAGCACGAGCGTCGCGGACACCTCGGCTCCGCGCAGCACACGCTGCACGAGCGCCGCGGAGTTGCGTTGCAAGAGGAGCGAATAGGGTGCCTCCAGATAGGCGTGCAGCACGCGACGGGCGATGCGCCTCACCGCGCCGAAGACGATCCGCTCCTGGGCGAGAAACGACAGCCCGAGCACGGCGCTGCGTACGAGGTAGAGGCACCCCGCCAAGAGCGTGAGCACGAGCAGGACCGTGCGGGGCGTGTGATTAGGCAGCCACGCGGCGATCGTGGACGCGACCGGTAGCCGCGTCGCCTCCGCGGGGTCGTTCAGGATGCGGATGAGGCCGAACACCGCGGCCGCGCCGGCGGCCTCGACCGCGGCGCCCAAAACGAGCAGCGGCAGCAGCGCGACCCAGCGGCGCAGCGCCCCCGGACCCTCGAGGGCCAGCGCCCGGCGCACGTCGGCCGCCATCGTCGGCGGGGCGGGCGCGGGAAGCGGCGCTGGCGTCACTGCGGGCACTGGTAGAAGGACGGGCTGACGATCACGAACGGGGTACCGTCGTAGGAGAGCTGGGCCTCGGCTTTCGGAGTCTCGACGCGCGTTGCGGAGTTCGGCGGCAGGTTCACGTTGTAGGTGTTGCTCCCGACGGTGTAGGTGATCGGGACCGAGATGGTGTTGTTGTTCTGGAACAGGTAGACCGAGGAGGTGGCGTTCGAGCAGATCCCGAAGGCGAAGATCGAGTATTCGGGGTTCGGCGGGTCGGAGCAGAGCTGGTCGTTCGTCACCATCTGCTTGAAGAGGGTGTAGTTGTACGAGAAGGCGCAGACGCTGCCCTTCCCGACGAAGACCTGCTGGGTCTGCATACTCCCGACGATGACGCCCCCGGTGAAGGGGCCCCACGCGTCGTAGGAGATGTCGACATCGAAGTTGTTGTTCTCGTTGGTGAGGTCGAAGTTCGCCATCGTCGGGCTGTCAGAACAGGTCGCCACGATGTCGATTCTTGAGGTGGGGTCCCCGCTCGGAAGATCGACGCACGTCGAGTCGCGGCAGGCCTGCGAGAGGATGCAGGAGCGCCCGCAGGCGCCGCAGTTGTAGAAGTCGGTCGTGGTATCGGCGCAGTACTGGTCGCTCTGGCTGCCGCAGACCGTGGGGCAGACGCAGCGCGAGCCGTCGGTCCCCGCGGTGCAGGTCCCGCCGCTGATGCAGTCGGCGTTCGAGTTGCAGAGCTTGCCGTCGCCGCACTTGTCGCACGAGCCGCCGCAGTCGACGTCGGTCTCGTCGCCGTCCTTGATGCCGTCCGCGCAGGACGGGCCGCTGCGCACCCAGACCTGGTGGAGCGTGGAAGCCGACGTCGTGGGGCCGCCCGACTGCTGGTCGTCCACCTCCCAGCGGCCCGCGTCCGGTCCGGGCGGGTTGATGTTCCAGTAGTACGCGCCTGCCTTGTAGAACGGCTGCCAATCGAGCGCGTAGTCGCCCTCGTCGGTGCCGAAGCTGTCGGCCTGCGCCGGCAGGTTCGCGGTGTGGCCGTCGAGCGGCGTGAAGGCAGCGGGCAGGCCGTCGAGGCTCCCGGTGCCGGTCTTCGCGAGGGCGATCGCCCAGGGGCGCGCGACCTTGAAGTTGATGATCCGGTCGTCGGCGCTGGTGCGACCATAGAACCGAACCTCGGTCGGGTCGAGCGCGGCGATCAGCGCGGACGAAGCCTGGCCCCAGTGCGCGGTGCCGCTCTCGTCGGTGCCGAGGGTGGTCGAGCCGAGCAGCGGCAGCGAGGTGTCGTGAAGGACGAGATCGGGGTTCGTGCCCGCGGCGTGCAGGTAGTTCAAGACGAGCGTCCAGCCGCCGCCGTCGGTAACCATGTCGCACGAGGCCATCATCGGCGGCAGCGGGCCGGCGCCGTCGGGGTCGATCAGGTAGTCGCCGCTCGGAAGGCCCGGGTTCGCCTTGAGCAGATCGTAGCAGTTCATGGCTAGGCAGGCGCCGTTCTCGCAGGTCGCCTCCAGAGCGGAGCACTGGACGCAGCCCGCGGGCGAGGTGCTCGTGCCGCAGCGCGCGGCGTCGGTCAAGGAGCACGCGGCGCAGGCGCCGTTCGAGCACCATCGGCCGTTGCCGCACGATGCGTCGGAGGCGCAGACGCAGGCGCCGTTGGCGCAGCCGGGGGTGTCGCCGGAGCAGACCTTGCAGCCGGCGGGCGAGGAGGCATCGCCGCAGCGCGCGGGGTCGGTTGCCGAGCACGCGACGCAGGCGCCGTTCGCGCACCAGCGGCCGGCGCCACAGTCGGAGTCCGCCGTGCAGACGCAGACGCCGTTGGCGCAGCCGGGAGTGTCGCCGGAGCAGACCTTGCAGCCGGCGGGCGAAGACTGATCGCCGCAGTGGTCGGGATCGGTTGCCGAGCACGCGACGCAGGCGCCGTTCGCGCACCAGTGGCCCGCGCCGCAGTCGGAGTCCGCCCCGCAGACGCAGGCGCCGCCGGAGCAGTCGGGGGTGTCACCGGAGCAGACCTTGCAGCCGGCGGGCGCGGAGGCATCGCCGCAGTGCGCGGGGTCGGTCGCCGAGCACGCGACGCACGCGCCGTTCGAACACCAGTGGCCCGCGCCGCAGTCGGAGTCCGCCCCGCAGACGCAGGCGCCGTTGGAGCAGTCAGGCGTGTGTCCGGAGCAGATCCGGCATCCGGCGGGCGCGGACTGATCACCGCA
The DNA here is from genome assembly GCA_021787845.1 of Myxococcales bacterium. Lineage (GTDB taxonomy): Bacteria > Myxococcota > Myxococcia > Myxococcales > JAJYLH01 > JAJYLH01. Next base: position 22,943 of record JAJYLH010000029.1, read on the forward strand.
ATGCGCGGGGTCGGTCGCCGAGCACGCGACGCACGCGCCGCTGCGGCAGTAGAGGCCCGCGCCGCAGGTCGTGCTCTCGGTACACGCGCAGCCGGGACCGGCCTTGCACCCCGGGGCCTTGCCATTGGCCGCGCATCCCGCGGCGACGACAAGCGCCGCAATGAGCGTTCCCCAGCGTTTCCAGTGCGCTGCCATCGTCGGCTCCTCGCGCCGCCTGGCGCCCGATTGCGGAAAGCGCAAGGGTCCCAGGCTAGCGCCACCGATTCCGGCTCTGCGGGCTACCACGACTCCTCCCAGCACGCAAGCTCGCCTGCCAGTCGGGCGTAGGTTGCATCGGGTTCCGCGCATTCCACCGCGCCGTGACCTGTCCGATCGGACCGATCAGTCGGATCCGACCGATCGGTCTGATCGGTCGTCGCCCGGCTCGGAGTGGCGCGCGAAATCGGGCGCGGCTCAGCGCACCCGCCAGACGACGACGTCGGGGTATCCGTCGAGGACGAGCTGGAAGTGCTGCAGCGCGCCGGTCTGGAGCCAGAGGCGGCCGAGCATCGAGCGGGCGAGGCGCGCGCCCGTGACGACGAGGTGGGTCTCTCCGTCTCGAAGAATCTCGATCTGCGCGATGTCGGCCCGTCCGTCGACGCCCCGGCGCTTGAGCAGCTCGCGCGTCCCGGCGGCGCGATCGACCATCGTCAGCTCGCGCCAGTCCGTTCCGCCGAGCGCGGCGAAGCCATTCGGTCCGACTCCGGCGCAATCGTACGACCCGCTCGGCGAGACCCGACACGGGATGTCCACGCGGGGGCGCAGGCTTTGCCATGACCAGTCCGGGTCGCCCGCGGCCGCGAGTCCTTCCTGCTCCAGGTACCCGGTGACGAACATCCGATGGGTCAGCACCACGTAGACCGGGCGCGGGAGAGGCCCGCCGAACCTGCGCGCCGCCGCGCGGATGGCGCCCAGCCCCGCAGCCGGGTAGTCGTCCGACGGGACCGTCGTGGCGTAGGCGATCACGTTGCGAGCGGTCTGTTCGTTGTCGACGAAGAGCGAGAGCGCGAGCAGATCGATCTTCGCTGGCACCAGGGTCTCGCCATCCGACACCGTGGCCCGCTGCGCGAGCGCCTCGAGCGGGTAGCCGAGATCCCACCACGACCAGAGGACCGCGTTCGGCTCGGTCAGCGTGCGCAGCCGCTGCAAGAAGCCCATCGTGCGATCGTCCACGAACGGCGGCGGCGACTCGGCCGCGAGCAGCTCCCGCCAGCGCGCAGGCGATTGCGCGAGTCCCGCCGCGACGAGACACGAGGCGGCGGCGATCAGCTTCTTCCGGCCGGTCGGCAGGAGAGCGAGCCCGTGCGCGGCGAAGCCCAGCCCCATCCCCAGGAAAGGCATCAAGTACAGCAGGTTCTTGCTCCCGGCGCCCACGGTCGCGAGCCCCGCCGCGAGCAGCGGAAGCGACGCGACCATCGGGCGAAACCGCCGAATGAGCAGCGCGGCAAGGCCGATTACCGCAAGGATCAGCGCGGGGAGTGCGCCGGTCGTGGCGAGGTACCACTGCGCTCCCACCGGCGGCCGGAGCTCACCGATGGTCGAGGCGAGGCTCACCGGAAGGGCGATCGAGCCGCCGGCCGGATTGCCGAGGACGCGGTCGAACAGGTAGCGCGAGCCGCCCAAGGACTCGAGCAGCGCCAGCGGGCCCGCGAAAAGCACGGCCACCGCGGTCAGGGTCGCCGTCCGGCGCCAGCCCTGGCGCGCGACCAAGAGCGAGGCGACCAGCGCCCCGATGAAGAGCAACACGAAGAGCGGCTTCGGGTACCACCACTGGAACAGGCGTAACGCCAGGCCCGAGCCCGCCGCCAAGAGGTGCGCGGGCCATGGCCGTCGCTCCTCGGCGACGCGGGTGACGAGCGCCGCCACCAGGAACCCAAACAGCAGAATCAGCACGTCGCTGTCGAAGCAGCCGGGCATCGACCGAGCCAAGAGCGGTGGCCCGAGGCTCCCGGCGAGCGCGGCGCCGACGTACACGGACAGCGGCGCGAACCTTCGCAGGTAGAACCAGAGCGGCACGACGAAGAGCATCGAGAGCAGCGGCGGCAGCCACAGGTACAGCGTGCGCGGCGCGAAGCCGAAGCTCTCGAGCCCCGCCGGCAAGAGCGACACGAGCGGCGGCGGCCACGGGTTCGCCACCAGCTCCGGCACGTTGCGCAGAGGGTCCCGCGAGGGCAGCGGTCCGTGCCGCAGCAGGTCCGCGAGCCGCGCCCAGTGCCAACCATCGCCATCGGGGAACAGGCTCTGGCGATGAGCCAACACGTCGATGTGCCGCACCCGCAGCCAGACGCCGAGCGCGTAGAGCGCGAGGACAAGCAACACCGCGAGCGCCGCGGAGGCGATACGCACACGCCGCGCGGCCGGCTGCGGATCCTTCATGACGCGCCCGACACTAGCACCCTCCGCTGCTGTCCGAGGCAACTCGCTGGCCATCTCCGCTTGTACTTCGAGCCCGGCCGACCAGGAGCCATCGCCCTCCCTCGGGATGAGCGGAGGCGACCCGAATCACAGAACCTGCACGAACGCGATACCCCGCTTGCCACGGCCTCGGGAGGCGTCTCAAACACCTCCCGGAGGCATTGGCAACGCCTCCCGGAGGCCTTGGCAACACCTCCCGGAGGCCTTGGCAACACCTCCCGGAGGCATTGGCAACACCTCTGGATGCCTTGCCGGTCCCTCGTAGAGCTGGTGCGGCTGCCGCATGCCGCTCGTGCGACGCCTCGGCTAATCGTCGGGCGGAATCGGAGCCGGACACTCGCGTGCCCAGCCCCACGAGGGGCGAGCACTGTCGTATCGTGCGCGTGACCGATGCCCCGACCCCGGCGACCCTCGAAGAAACCGCGACCCGCTCCCCGCCACCGCCGCCGCTGGCCGTGGTTGATGCTCGCCGCGGCCGCGCTCGCCCTCGCCTATCCCGTCGGCTCGTACCTGAGCCTGCCGTCGACCCGCGACCTCGCCCGCCTCGCTTGGCGCACGCCGACCCAGTCGGCCCTCATGCGCCAGCGCGTCGAAGAGGCGCGCGAGGACGGAAGACGACTCGCCATCCGCTGGCGCTTCGTCCCCCTGAGCCGAATCTCGCCGTTCCTCCAGCACGCCGTGATCCTCGGCGAGGACCAGAACTTCTGGCGCCACCACGGCGTCGACTGGGCGGCGACGCGCGAGGTCATCTGGACGGCCTTGCGCACGCTCCACCTCGGCCGCGGCGCCTCGACCCTCACCCAGCAGCTCGTCAGGAACCTCTACCTGTCGCAGAGCCGATCGATCGTGCGCAAGGCCGACGAGTGGGTGCTCGCGACGCGCATCGAGAAGGTGCTCCCGAAGACGCGCATTCTCGCTCTCTACCTGAACTTCGCCGAGTGGGGCGACGGCGTCTTCGGCGCCGAGGAGGCGGCAGAGGTGCATTTCGGCAAGACCGCTGCTGCCCTCTCGCCGGGCGAAGCGGTGGTGCTCGCCGCGATGCTCCCCAGTCCGCACGAGCGCGACCCGGCCCGGCCGACCGCCGCCCTGCGCGCGCACGCGTTCAAGATCGCCGACTTCATGGCCGACGCCGGCTACGTCCCCCGCGCCACGCTCCGCGCCGAGGTCGCGCAGATCGTCGGCTCGCCCGGCCGGAGGCGCAGAGCCGCGAAGCAGCGCCGCCTTCCTTGACCCCGCCCGAACCGGCCCTATGCTCTCTCGCCTGTCGCCCGCCGTGGCGACGGAAAGCCACCGCATGCACGTCACCCTCCTTTCCCGCGGCGAGGCCATCCACTCGACGCATCGCCTCGTCGAGGCCGCCCGCACCCTCGGCCATCGCGTGCGGGTGCTGGACCCGCTCAGCCTCCAGATGGGCCTCGGCAAAGGCGTACCGCTCCTGCTCGCCGGCGAGAAGCCGCCTCCCCGCACCGACGTCGTCATCCCCCGCTTCGGGCAGTCGATTCACACCTACGGCCTCGCGCTCGTGAACCAGTACGACCTCGCCGGCGTCCCGGCGCTGAACGACGCGACCAGCATCGCCCAGGCGCGCAACAAGATGCGGCTGATGCAACTGCTCCTGCGCAGTGGTCTACCGGTGCCGCCCACCGTGATGGGCCGCGGCGCCGACGAGCTGGGGCGGATGGTCGAGCACGTCGGGGGGCTCCCGGTCGCGCTGAAGATTCTCGAGGGTCCGGAGAGGTCGGGCGTGCTCATCTGCGAGAGCGCGCAGTCGATGGAGGCGACGCTCGACGCGGTGCTGGCGATGGGCCACAACATCGTCGTCCAGCGCTACGTGGAGCCGGGCGAGGGGCGCGACCTGCGGGCGCTCGTCGTCGGCGGCAAGCTCGTGGCGGCGGTGCGGCGGCATCCGGCGCCGGGGCGGCTGCGGCACACGCTCGGCGCGGGCAAGCGGGTGACGCCGGTGCGCCTCGCGAAAGCGCAAGCCCACCTCGCCATCGAGGCGACGCGGGTGGTCGGGCTCGAGGTCGCGGCGGTCGACCTGGTGGAACTGGACGGGTCGACGCGGGTCTTCGACGTCCATCCGAGCCCCGGCCTGCGCGACCTGGAGGCCGCCGCGGGCGAAGACCTCGCCGTGCCCATCATCCAGCGCGCGGTGGAGATCGCCCGGCAACGGCGAGCCCGACCGCTCCCGCCCTCCGCCGCTCGATCGCGCCGCCCGCCCGCGACCTAGCCAACAACTCGTAGGATGGGTAGAGCGGAGCGAAACCCATCAGGCGCCCACATGGCTGATAACGATGGGCTCCGCTCCTTCACGGCCAGCGCAGGCTCGCCCCGACGATGCCGCCCCTGCCCCAACCGAACGCCACCCGAGCCAGGAGGGACCGCTCCGGGCTGGCGTCTTCGCTGCCGCTCTGCGCGACCGCTTCGTATCGGGCGTAGCGGCCCGGGTCATCACCGGCGATCCAGAAGTAGGCGGCGGTCGCCGCGCACGCGAGGGCCAGACCGCCGGCGACGCGAGCGCCGAGGACCTCGCCGTCGGCGGTCGCCTTGGTGGCGGAGAGCTGTTGCCAGGCGGCGAGCGTCTTGGCCGACCCGGGCTGGTCGTAGGCGTCGAGCTGCGAGCCGAAGCGGGTCGCGGTCCCGTCGTAGGCGTACTGGAAGTAGCCCGCCGCGACCGCCGCGACGACGCCCGCGCCGGTCGACAGCCACGCGCCCAGGCGCATCTTGTGCGCGCGCGAGTCGTAGGTCGCGAGGAAGTCCGGCGACGGGACGAGCGATATCGACTTCGCGACGAGGCCTCGCGTCCGCACGGTGAAATCCTCGACCTCGCTGACGAACCCGGTCTTGTCCACCTCCAGCCGGTGCGGACCCCAGCCGATCCGCTGGCGAGCGAGAGGGGTGACGCCGACCGGGTGTCCGTCGATCTGGACGGTCGCGCCCCGCTGATCGCAGACGACGATCAGCGTCGCCTGGCGGTCCGCGAGAATCGGTGCCACCACCTGGTCCGTGCCCCGGGCGATCGCGCGCACGAGCCCCGCCTGGGTGCGAACGCGCAGGCTCACCCGGCCGGGAACCTTCGCCCGCGCCACGTCGGAGAGCGCGAGGTTGATGACGAACTCGGGCCCCACCCGGTCGACGCTCCCCGACAACAGGTAGCGCACCCCGAGAGCGCCGCCGATGTTCGTCATGCAGGACGCGCCGGCGCCGCATCCGAGCATCTGCGCCTCGGCCTCGTGCGTCAGCATCACCCGGATGTCCTCCCGGCTGATCACCGAGAACACCCCGAGGCTCCCGAGCTCGGTGGCGACGAGGCCCGTCAGGGTGGCGGCGAGACCGGCGGGAACGCTTCCGCTCTGCGTCAGGTCGAGCACCGCGACGGAGATGCGCTCGGGCGCGCCCGCCTGCGGCGACGGACGTGCCGGGACCGCCCACAGGAGTCCGGCGGCGAGAAGACCGTACGCGAGAAGCTTCATCGAAGGCTCGGAAGGAATGTGTCGCCCGGAGCCTATCAGGAGCCGACCCCATTCACAAGCGGCCTTCGCTCTGGCCCGCCTCGCGCGGTTCCCTCGAGGCATGCCAATCCGGTTGACACGCTTGGCCGATGTCGGAGTCGGACACGTCGAACCCGGACACTCACGTGTCCGGCTCCAACGTCTCTGTCGGGCGAGGGGCCGGCGGGCCGCACGGGTCGAATCGGAGCCGGACACGCCAGTGTCCGGGTACATGCACGGCCGCCGCCACGCGCACGGGCTCCACGGCGGCGGTACGTCCGTGCGCTCGTGTCGCCTGTACCCGGACACTCACGTGTCCGGCTCCAAGTGATTCGAACCCGAACACTCACGTGTCCGGCTCCAAATGATTCGAACCCGAACACTCACGTGCCCGGCTCCAAGTGATAGGCATGCCTCGAGGTGGATCGGCGCGACGCCGCGGGCGCCACGGTGTGCTAGGCTCACGGCTTCCTTCGGGTGAATGTCCATGCGCCGACTGACTGGGCTCGTGCTCATCGCTCTAGCCGCCTGTGCCACCTCGCTCGATCTGCCGCCGGCCCCGACGCCGGGCACCGTCAGCGGCTTCGCGGTCGACGGCACCGACAGCTCGACCCCGCTCGCGCGCGTGCGCGTTTCCCTGGAGGGAACCCCCCTCACCGCGACCACCGATGCGAACGGCCTCTTCCTTCTGCGCGGCGTGGTGCCCGGCCGGTACTTCCTCGACGCGACGATGCTCAACGCCGACCACCAGCCGGTCCGCGCGCTCAGGCGCCCGCTCGCGATGCCGGAGAGCGCGGCGGTCGACGTCGGCGCCCTGGCGCTCGTCGGCACCGGCGAAGCCGAGGGGCGAGTCCGGCTCGCGGGAGCCGACCGCGGCAACGCCGGCACCCTGGTCTTCGTGGAAGGGACGCGCCTCGCCACGCTGACCGGCGACGACGGGAGCTTCCGGCTGGCGGATCTGCCGGAGGGTCCCGCGATCCTCGTCGCCTCCCACGACGGCTTCACGCCGGCCCGGGTGAGCACCAACGCGCACGCGGGCGAGGTGGTGAGCCTGCCCGCGCTCGACCTGTCGCGCGCGGCGCCCGCACCCGTGGAGCTGCGGGGCCAGGTCGCGTTCGAGGCGCCGGGCGGCAGCGCCAGCCCTCCCCGGACGGCGACGGTCCATCTCGTCCGGTTCGACAGTAGCGACGAGGTGGCGCACGTGTCCGTCGCGCGCGACGGATCGTGGTCGCTCGACCAGGTGGCGCCAGGCGTGTACCGGCTCGTCGCCGAGGGCTCGGGCTGGCAGACGGCATCGCTCGACGGCGTCCTGGTCCAGGGACCTTCGCTCGTGGATGCGCCGGCCCTCCTGCTCACCGAAGCCACCTCCGGCGAGCAAGAGCCCTGCCCCAAAGGGTCCGCCACCTGCTTCTCGTGCGCGACCGACAGCGACTGCGGCGCCGGCGTCTGCCGGCAGGGCTCCTGCGAGGCGTGCAGCGCCACCGTGCCCTGCGCGGGCGGGCTCGTCTGCGAGGTCGATTACGGCCAGTGCGGCTCGTGTACGTCCAACGCGGACTGCGGGCCGAGCGGGGCCTGCGAGGATCACGTCTGCGTGGGCGGCTGCGGGAAGGACGCGGACTGTCCGGGCGGGTTCTGCGGCGAGGGGCGCTGCGTCGCCTGCCGGTCGAGCGGCGATTGCGCGGCGCCCGCCTGGTGCGACGGGGGCGTCTGCCGCCCGCCGTGCGCGACGGACGGCGACTGCGCCGAAGGCCGGAGCTGCGACCTGAAGACGGGCGCCTGCGTCACGCCCTGCTCCCAGAGCTGCGCGGCCGGCGAGGCGTGCGACGAGCAGGGGACGTGCCGCGAGACCTGCGACGGGACGTTCCCCTGCGCGACCGGCGAGAAGTGCGTGGCCTCGGCGGTGGGCGTGTCGTTCTGCGAGCCCGAATGCGCGACCGACGCGGACTGCGCGAGCCGTCCGCACACCTCCTGCTCCGGCGGCCAGTGCGTCCCGGACGGGAGCTGCGGCGCCGACTCGGACTGCCCGCTCGCGCAGCTCTGCAGCGCCGAGCGCTGCGTCGACCGGCCCGGTGCGCTCGACCCGGGCCAGGGCTATCGCTGCTCGACGACTTGCGACTGCCGCCAGGGAGAGATCTGCGACGGCGCCCACTGCGTCGCCGATTCGCTCGTCGATGGCGCAGGGACTGCTCACGCCCTCGTCCCCACGCGCTTCATCGATCCGTCTGGCACCGGCGACGGGAAGTCCGCGGCTGCGCCGACGAGCGACCTCGGAAAGGCGATGAGCGACGTGGTGAGCGGTGATGTGGTGGCGCTTCTCGCAGGCAGCTCGACCACCACCGGCGGCCCGGTCGCGATCGCGGCTCCGAACGTCGTCGTCGCCGGTGGCTACCAGCGCTGCGGCGCCGAGCGCTGGGTCCGCGACCCGAGCGCGAAGTCAAGCATCACCGACACCAACGGCGGCGTCTTCACCATCGGCGGCACCGGCGCGACCCCGGGCGTCGTTCTCTCGAATCTCGACCTCGTCGCGAGCGGCGCGGGCGAGAGCTGGTTCTCGGTCGTGAACGCGAGCGGCGTGCCGGGATTCACCGTCACGCATTCGAGCATCACCATCCCGGTGCCGAGCACCGGCGACTGGACCGAGCGCGGCGGGGTTACGGTCACCGACTCGCCCTCGGTGCTCCTGACCGACCTCGACCTGCCCACCCTCCCCGGCGCCTTCGATCGGCTGGGGGTCTGGCGGCTGCACCTCGTCCGCTCGTCCGGCACCATCGAGAGGGTCCACGCCTTGTCCCAGGTCGGGACCAACTCCTCGCGAACGGTGGTGGTCGAGGATGCCAACGGCCCCATCACCATCGACCACGTCACCTCCGACGCCGACTCGGTTTGCTACGGCGGCAACGGCCTCTACGTCGCCTGCGACGCCAGCGCCGACTCGTTCCCGGTGAGCATCCACGACAACACGGTCGGGTTCGATCAGCACACGACCTTCGGCAACAACTCCGACGGGCTCTGGATCGGCCTCGAGGTCGTCGGCTGCCCGGATACCACGATCGAGAACAACGTCATCGATGGCCGTGGCCAGAACAACGGCGACATCCAGCAGCCCCGCGAGGGAATCCACGTCGAGAACTCGTCGGGGACGATCGCCGGCAACACCGTCTACCTCCCCAGCATCGGCCCGGCGATGCTCCGCGCCTACCACCTCGTGGGGCCGACCGCCGACCTCGACTTCCACGACGACACCGCGTCAGGCGGCAGCGGCTCGGATGGCCTCCACCTGCTCGAAATCGAGAACGTGACGCATGGGACGGTGCGCGTCGCCAACGCCCAGATGTCGAGCGGCGACGCCTGGAACGACGGCGTCTCCGGCTGGCCGTACGACGGTATCGGGCTCTATGCACACGGCGTCGACAACGGCGGCGCGGCGCCGACGCTCACCGTGACCGACTCCAGCTTCCTCCTCGGCGCCGCCGGCACCGACCCGAACGCGGCCAACATCTCCGGCTTCGCGCTCGCCTCCTCCCACGTGCTCCTCGAGCGCGACCGCTTCGCGGTGGGCGCGAGCGGGCACGACTCGTTCGGCGGCGACGCGAGCGGCTCGACGGTCGAGCTCTACGACAGCCGTCTCGCCGCTGGAGACGCCGGCCTCTCCTCGGGGCTGCACGTGACGAGCGGAAAAGTGTTCGCCATCGGCGACGACTTTTTCGGCGGGGGCGCGGTCACGGACAGCCGGGTCTCCACTGGCGTCATCTGCGGCCAGGGGACGGACCTCTCCCTCCAGAGCAGCATCGTCGACGGCGGCCTCTCCGGCCTCCACTTGATGATTTCCGGCACCGGCGGCTCGGGCTGCCTGACGGGCGGCGCGTTCAAGGACGACTACTTCTTCTTTTCGAACCCCGGCGCGCGTTCGACCGGAACGTCGGGCGACCTGAGCGAGCAGGTCGCCACGGTCGCGACCGGCGCCCCGCTCGCAGCCGACCAGAACGGCAACCTCATCGGCGACCACGCGAGCTGCTACGACGTCACGAACGCCGACAATCCCTACGCGCTCGCGGCTGGCGCGCCGTGCATCGACGCGGGCCTCGCCGGCACCCGCCAGGACGGCAGCGCCATCACCTTGGACCTCGCGAAGAACCCCCGGGTGGCCGGCAACGCGGCCGACATCGGCGCCTTCGAGCGACAGCAACCGTAGGCCGCCACCGTTCCCACCGCGCATCGAATCCCGCGTAAGCTTCGCCGCCGCCGAACGGCGCGGCGGTTCTCTCGCGCGACAGATCGCGAACCCGACCCGTGCGTTGGAGCGGCGATGAGGTCCGACATGCGACAGCAACGGCTCTGGACAGCGCTGGCGGTCCTGCTCTGCGGCGTGACGGCGCGCGGGGAGCTGGGCGCGCAGGTCGCTCTGCCCGCGACGCCGCCGTCGATCGCCCTGCCGATCCACGACGTCACGGTGTTCAGCGACCGCGCGCGCATCGTTCGGCGCGGGCCGGTCGGGCTCGAGCGCGGCACGCAGACGATTCAGCTCCCGACGCTGCCGGCGACCGTCGACCCCAACTCGGTCCGTCTCAGCGCCACCGGCGCCCAGGTGCTCCGGGTCGAGGTCGTGCAGCGCACCTCGAGCGCGCTCCCGCAGACCGAGGCCGAAGCCGTCCTCCACGAGTTGAACCAGCTCCTCGACCAGCGGCGCAAGCTGACCGACGCTCGCAACGAGCTGTCGGCGGAACGCGACTTCCTCGAGCGGCTGACGCCCTCGGCGGCGCCCGGCGGCAACGCGATGCATCCGCCGCTTCTCCTGGAGGCCGGCGGCTGGATGTCGAGCCTCGAGTTCTTCGACCAGCGCGAGGCCAAGGACGATGCGGCGCTCGTCGCCCTCGAGCCGAAGCTGCGCGCGTCGAAAGAGAAGATCGCGAAGGTCGCCGCCGAAGCACTCCGGCTCGCCGGGAGCGGCGCCGGGGAGCCCGGGTACGACGTCACCGCGGTGGTCGACGCCCGCGGGACCAAAGCGACCTTCTCCCTCGCCTACGTCGCGATGGGCGCGCGCTGGTATCCCGCCTACGACGTGCGATACCAGCCGGGAACGAAGGAGGCCGAGGTCTCCTTCAGCGGTCTCGTCTCCCAGTCGACCGGCGAGGACTGGACGGACGCGAACCTCACCCTCTCGACCGCGATCCCCGCGACGACGGCGACGCTGCCGCGCCTCCTCGCCTGGAAGATCGGGGAGAAGGAGCGGTTCATTCCGGCCCCGGCCGCGGCCTGGCAACCCCCGCTGACCTCGGCACCGGCGCCGGTCGCCTGGGCGACGCCGCCCGCGCCCCCCGATGATCAAGCCCTGCGGCAGGCGCTCTACGCGGCCGCCAACGGCATCGACGTGAACGAGCAGGCCGCTCTCGACAAGGTTGCGACTACGGACATGCCGGCGACGGAAAAAGCGGAGCGGATGAAGCGTCGGGCGGGGGAGCCCGACTACGACTCGGTGCCGGATCGGTCCGATGTTTCGATGAGCGCCGCTCTCGCTGGCGTCGAGCAGATGCCCCCAGCGGCTGCGGCGCCGCCGCCTTCCCCGCCAGCGCCGATGGCGGCGCCGATGATGGCCCCCCAATCCTTGGCTAGCGGATACGCCAGGAGCTACCACAGCGTTCCGACGCAGTCGGTCGCGTTCGGCGCGCCCGGCGGGTGGGCGCCGCCGTATCTCGCCCAGGACCTCCCGGCAGCGCTCGCGGGGGGCTACACGTTCGTCTACCGCGCGGCGAAGCCGGAGTCGGTCGCGTCGGGCGGCGAGGCGCGGCCGGTGGCGCTGTTCACGCGCAGGTTCCCGGCGGTCGCGAACGAGCGCATTCTTCCGGCGCTGAGCAAGGTCGCCTACCTCGTCGCGAAGATCACGAACGACGGCGACCGGCCGCTGCTCGCCGGGCGCGCGCACCTCTTCGTCGGCTCCGACCTGGTGGGCGTCGCCGCGGTGCCGACCACCGCGGTGGGCGAGAGCGTCACCGTCCCACTGGGCATCGACGACGCCATCCAGATCGACCGCAACGTGCACGTCCTCTCCAGCGAGCAGGGGCTGTTCTCGAAGGAGGACGTCTCGCACTACGAGGTCGTGATCGAGCTGGCGAACCCGCGCTCCCAGGTCGAGCACGCGGTGGTCGAGGACCAGGTGCCCCTCGCGCACGGCGAGAAGGTCGAGGTCAAGCTCGACGCGGTCGCCCCGGCGGCGAAGGTGGACAAGGTCAACGGCCTCGTCGATTGGACCGTCGACCTGGTTCCGGGAAAGAAGCGCACGCTCACCCTCCGCTATTCCATCACCCGGCCGAAGGACTGGAAGCTCTCGCAGTTCACCGCGCTGACGGGGACGAATCCATGACCCGCGCCCACTGCTGTCCAAGGCACCCCGCGCAGGCAATCTCCGCTCATCCCGAGCGAAGTCGAGGGATGGGTGCCTTCGCGAGAACCCGCTCGTTCCTCGACTGCGCTCGGAATGAGCGGGTTTTCGCTCTGCGGGCGGATTTGTCTTGGACTGCGGTGACCCGCGCCCTGGTACTGGTCCTCGCCCTGACCGCTACCGCTCTTGCTGAGCCGCCACCGGTGACGCGGGTGGTGGTGCACCCCGACGCGGCCATCGTCACCCGCTCCGCCGCGGTCGCGTGCGGCCAGGGTCCGACCACGGTCGCGTTTCACGGCCTGCCCCCCGCCCTCGACCCCGCGAGCTTGCGCGCTTCCGTCGACCAGGCGAGCGCGCGCATCCAGGGGCTGTCGATCGTTCCCCACGAGGCGTTGAAGGCATCCAGCGCCGCTCTCGCCGAGCTCGACGACAAGATCGCCGACCTGAACGGACAACGCGAAGAGCTCGCCGCTCGCGCCCGCCGCGCGCAGGAAGACGCCGCGCGCGCGACCCTGCTGCGCAGCTCCTCGGAAGCGTTCATCGAGCGCGAAGCGGCGATCGAGAAGAAGCCGGACCTCACCCAGTGGGCGCTGGCGCTCGACCAGTCGATGAGCGCGATGACCGCCGCGGACCTCGTGCGGGAACAGACGCGCACGGCGGACCGCAAGCTCGCGCGAAAGCTCGCGGACCTCGAACGGCAGCGCGCTCAGCTCGCGGGCGCCGCGCCGGCCAAGACCTGGGACGCGGACGTCGTCGTGCGTTGCGAAGGTCAGGCGACGGTCGAGCTGTCCTACCTGACGAGCGCCGCCCGCTGGACGCCGGCTTACGAAGCGCGGGCGGACGCGGCGAAGAAGTCGATTCGCTTCTCCGTCCTCGCCCGGGTCGAGCAGGGCACCGGCGAGGACTGGTCGAACGTCGACGTGACCCTCTCCACCGCTCTCGCTCAGCGTGACTCGCGCCCACCGAAACCGATGCGGCTCTACGTCAGCACCTACGAGCAGCCGGAGGAGAAGAAGGTCCTCGTCACCCGGCAGGAGGCGGTGGAGCACGCCGAAGGGTCGACGACGACCGCCGTCGCGGGCAAGAACGCGCAGGCGTCGAGCCAGGGCCTCTCGGTGCGGCTGCACGTGCCGGCGAAGGCCTCGATCGCGGGCGACGGCGAGGCGGCGCGGCTCACGATCGACGCCTTCGGGCTCCCGGCGACGTTCGACCTCGTCTCCTATCCGAAAGCGCTCCCGGTGGTCTTCCGGCGGGCGACGGTGGTCAACGAGGCGAGCTACCCGCTCCTCGCGGGGCCGCTCGACATCTTCGACCAGCACGGCTTCCTGGGGACGACAGCGCTGTCGCGCACCGCCCGCGGCGCCAAGATCAAGCTCGCCCTCGGCATCGACGAGAACGTGCAGGTCCATCGCGTGGTGCTGGAGGAGGAGAAGAAGAGCCCCGGCTTCCTCTCCTCGACCCGAAAGCTCCTCTACGGCTACCGCTTCCAGCTCGCCAACGCGGCGAGCAAACCGGTAGCGCTCGAGGTGTGCGATCAGATTCCGGTCAGCGAGCTAAACGACGTCAAAGTCGACCTCGGCGAGGGCACCACCGCCGGCTACCGTCTGGCGAAGGACGACGGGATGCTGACCTGGAACGTGCGCCTGAAGCCGGGCGAGAAGAAGAACGTCGACCTGCGCTTCACCGTCGAGATTCCGTCGAAGTACGACGCGAGCGCGCTGTGAGGCCCGCCCAGCTCGCCTCTCGACGACGACCGATCGGTCGGATCCGTCCGATCGGTCCGATCGCGCCGACAGAGCGAGCCGCTTCTTCGACATTGACTAAGCGGCATCGGCGCGACTAGAAACGGCGCTCTTGACCTCGCCCCGAGCATGCGCCCGGGGGGGCGTCTGATTCTTCGCGCGCGGGTCGCCACCGGAAAACGGCGGGCCGCTCGCTCCTCGGGCTGGGCAGCGCCGTTTGATGCGGCCATCTGCCGCTTGCAGGGGCTTTCGCGCAGGACGCCAGCCGAACCCACCAGGGCCATGACCTTCACAGAAGCGGCTGTCGAAATCCTCCATCGCGCCGGAAAGCCGCTGCACTTCAAAGAGATTGCCCAGGAGGCGCTGACGGCGGGCCTCCTGAGCCACATCGGACAGACCCCCGAGGCGACGATGGGCGCCCGCCTGCTCGCCCTCGCGCGCCGAGAGCACGACCGCAAGGTGGTCGCCACCGAGACGGGCGTCTTCGCGCTCGCCGAGTGGGGTCTCGTCCCCCAAGACGCCACGCAGGAGGCACTGGAAACACCGGCGGATGACGCCCTGCCGTACCGCTCCCGGGAACGACATCCGCCGCTGCAGGAGGGCATCGTTCTCGGTGCCCGTCGCGACGAGCGGCGGCGTGGACCGGACGAGGAGCCCGCCGCGCACAAGCACAAGCGCTTCCCGCCGCCGGCGGAGGTGGCCTACACGCTCTTGTCGCAGGCGGGAGAGCGCATGGCGCTCGCCGACCTCGCGAAGGCCCTGCGCGAAAAGGGGCTCGTCGCCGAGGCTCTGGAGCGCGACCCGCAGTCGCTCAAGGCGGCGCTCGAGGAGGAGAACCGCCGCCGCAAGGACACCGACCGGCCGCCGGCGTTCGACTTCGGTCCCGAGGACCAGGTGCGGGCGCTCGAGATGCCCAAGGAGCGGCGAGCGGAAAAGCCGTCCCGCGAGGAGAAGGACAAGCGCGCGCCGGCGAGGGCGGCCTTCGTCGAGGAGGAGCGCCGCCATGTCTTGCGCCAGGTCCGCCGCCGGCTGTGCGCGCTCGACCTCGCGGCGCTCGAACGAGCAGCGGTAGCGCTCTTGGACGCCCAGGGTTACCGCGAGCTGAACCTGGTCCGGCGCTCGGTCAAGGAAGGGCCGCTCTACCTCGCCCGGCGCAAGTGGGGCTCGGGCGAGCTGCGGTACGTCGTCCGGGTCTTCCCCGCCGGCCGGGAAATCGCGCGCGCTCAGGTGCAGGAGCTGCGCCGCGACCTCGCCCGCTACTCCGCGCAGCTCGGCATCGCGTTCGCCACCGGCGAGTGCAGCCGCGAGGCGAAGAGCGAAGGGAATCTACCGGGAACGGCGCCGGTGCTGCTCTACGGAGCGGAGGCGTTCGGCGAGGCACTCGTCGAGACCAGGCTCGGGGTGCACGAGCGCGTGCTCGAAGTTCCCGAGTACGACGACGCCTTCTTCGCGTCCCTGGGCGGCGGCGAGGCTCCGGCGGAGGTGGACGAGGTCGCGCCCGAACCGCCGAAGGCGGACGAGGCGCCCGAGCGGGCCGAGCGAGGGCGGCGCTCCAAGGAGCGCGAACGCCGGAAGGATTCGGTGAAGGCGAGCGGCAGCGCTCCCGACGAGACGCCTCGCGACGAGCGCCTGGCGGCGCCGGCGCCGCCCGCATCCGAGCCCGGGGCGACGGAAGGACAGAACACTGCGATCGAGGAGATGCCGGCCGCCGAGAACGCCCTGCCGGCCGCGCCGATGGATCCTCGCCCTCCGGAAGCGGCGGCGGGGATCGATAGCGCTGACGGTGCCGAAGAGCCGCCACCGATCGAGGCACGCGACCCGCCGGCGGCCCCGGAAGAGCCGACCCCGGAGCCGCACGAATCGTCGGCCGGTTGAGCGAATGCGGAGCTTCGTGTCGCAGGGACCCCCGCCGGGGACCGCTCGCTCGATTCGGAGCGGACCTGCTCTCTTGTCGAGAGGCGTCGGGCTCGCCAGCGCTCTGCTCCTCGCGCTCGGCGCCGCCGGATGCGCGCACGCCCCCCGAACGCCGGTGGCCGCGCCGCGCCTGCGGGTGGCGGCTTTCTATCCGTTGAAGCTCGGCGAGAGCTGGACCTACCGGGTGCACAGCCCCGGCCAGGTCGCGACCCGAACGGTGACCCTCGTCGGCAAGAACGGCGGGTTCTATCTCGACGACCACGGCGGCGCGCTGATGCTGGACGGCTACGGTCTCAGGGACCGGGACCGCTACCTCATCGAGGCACCGCTGGTGAAGGGCCATACCTGGTCGAGCGTGCTCAGCGTCGAGGCGATCGAGCACTATGAAATCATCGCGGCGGGCACGCCCTGCGAGGTGCCCGGGCAGCTCGCGCCCGGCCGGTGCGTCGTGGTGCGCGGATCGATTCGCCAGAACGCGCACGTGGTGCTGGTGAACGAGTGGACCTACGCGGGCGGGGTCGGCCTCCTGCGCCTGACCAGCGGGGTCAGCCTCGACCGTCAGCCGGTCACGCCGCAGCTCGACCTGCAGCTCGTCGCGTTCCATCCGGCGCCCTGATGCGGTCTCGTGGGGCGGCGCCGGGAGGCGGGACCCCTTCGAATGATGACGGATGCGCTTCCGCCCAGCCGGAGCGGTGGAGGAGGGCAAGATGAGCGACCAGGAGCTGCGCATCGGCCTCTTGGGTCTCGGTCAGGTCGGGGGCGGCGTCGTGCGCATCCTCGCCGCGAACCAGCGGGAAATCGAGGCTCGCCTGGGCGCGCCGGTGCGCGTCACCCGCGCGCTCGTCCGCGACCGTGCGCGCGCGCGGGCGCCCGAGGCCCGGGGGGTCGAGCTGGTCACCGACCCGAAGGCGGTCGTGCG
The DNA here is from genome assembly GCA_021787845.1 of Myxococcales bacterium. Lineage (GTDB taxonomy): Bacteria > Myxococcota > Myxococcia > Myxococcales > JAJYLH01 > JAJYLH01. The sequence continues at coordinate 39,839 of JAJYLH010000029.1, forward strand.
CGCCAACGACGTCGACGTGGTGGTCGAGCTTGTCGGCGGCCTCGAGCCGGCGCGCACCTTCGTCCTCGAAGCGCTCGAGGAGGGCAAGCCGGTCGTCACCGCGAACAAGGCGCTCCTCGCCGAGCACGGGCCGGAGCTCTTCCAGGCGGCGGCGCAGGCGGGCGTCGACGTCCTCTTCGAGGCCGCGGTCTGCGGCGGCGTGCCCATCATCCGGACCTTGCGCGAGGCGCTCGCGTCCGACCGGATCGAGAGCGTGCGCGGCATCGTCAACGGGACCACGAACTTCATCCTCTCGGCGATGGAGGGGGGCGGGGACTTCGCGCCGAGCCTGGAGCGCGCGCAGGAGCTGGGGTTCGCCGAGAGCGACGCCTCCTTCGACGTCTCGGGCAAGGACGCCGCGCAGAAGCTCCTGCTCCTCGCGGGCCTCGCGTTCGGCGCGCAAGTGAAGCTCGCCGACATTCCGACCGAAGGCATCGACCGGGTGGAATCGACCGACTTCGTCTACGCGCGCGAGTTCGGCTGCACGGTGAAGCTGCTCGCGGTCGGGCGCCTGGGGGCGGGAGGGCTCCTATTGAGCGTGCGGCCGACCCTGGTGCCGGTGGCGACGCCGCTCGCGACCATTCGCGGCGCCTTCAACGCGGTGGAGGTCCGGTCGTTCGCGCTGGGTCCGACGCTCCTCGTCGGGCAGGGGGCGGGACCGCTGCCGACCGGCACGGCGGTGGTCAGCGACATCATCGAGGCGGGACGCAGCCTCGCGCTCAAGGCGCCGGGACGGGTGCCGCCGATGGCCTGGCGCGAGGGGACCGAGGGGCCGCCGCTCGCGAAGGCCGGCCTGCGCCGGGGGCCGTGGTACCTGCGCTTCACGGTGGCGGACGAGCCGGGCGTGCTGGCGCAAATCGCGGGGGCGCTGGGCGCGCGCGGCATCAGCATCGCGGCGGTCACCCAGCCCGAGCGCGCGGTGGGTTCGGGAGCGGTGCCGGTGGTCGTCGTCACCCACGAGGCCGTCGAAGAGCGCGTCTTGGAGGCGGTGGCCTGGCTCGACGGCCTCGCCTTCGCGCGCGGCCCCACCCGGGTGCTGCCGATCGATCGCGAGGCCGTCAGCGAGGCGTGAGAGCGACGGTTTTCGCTCCGGCTGGCGAGGATGTCCCTCTTGAAGGGCCGGCACTACCGCTCCGAGATCGGCATCCAAAGGATCGTCCTTGGGCACTGACACTTAGAGGGTGTAGCCAAAAAGCAGATGCAAGCACAGGCCAGAACCGCTCATCCTGATGGGCTCCCCTCCGCTCATCCTGAGCGCAGTCGAAGGACGAGCGGGTTCTGGCCAGGGGCGATCCGCCCATCCCTCGTCCTTCGACTGGCGCTCAGGATGACCGCTCGGGATGAGCGGATCGTACGGAGCGCACCGATGTCTTGGCTACACCCTCTTAGAACAGCCAGCCGTAGCTCAGTCCGACGATGACGCCGCCCGGGGTCTGCATCGACAGCGACCCTCGGCTGGAGGGGTCGAGCTGGACGAGAGGGCTTCCGGTCTGGAAGTAGGTGCCCTGGAGGTTGAACGAATAGCCGACGAAGGCGTCGAGATACGCGCTGTCGAGCAGCTCCAGCAACGTCTTGCGCAGGTCGACCCGATAGCCGACGAGAAAGTCGAACGTCCGCCCGGGGGTGCGCTTGAACGTCGCGGCGGTCGACTTCCCTTCGGTCGAGGTGACGGTTTCTTTCACCCCGCTCGCCCCGGCCATCAGCCCAATCGACGCCTGCTCGAAGAACCCGCGCTCGATGTCGTCCTGGTGGCGCGCGAGGAGCGATAGCTTCGGTCCCCAATAGGTGCCGAAAGCGGCGCCGAGGCCGAATTCCCAGCCGCTGCCCTCGACCCGGCGCAAGTAGCGGACTCCCTGCTCGGCAGGAGCGTTCCAGCCGACCTCGATGCCGGCGTCGTTCAGGTACTCGGTGTGAACCCGGCTGGCCGCCGGAACTGGCTTGGGGAGCGGCAGCGCTGGCGGTGGCCTCGGCGGAGGGGCGGACCCGGCCTCGCGCGCGCCCGAGCCGACCGGCTTCTTCGCCGCGGGAGACGGGGCGGGGCTCGCCGCCGGCATCGGCACCCTCGCGGGCTTCGCCTTCGCGGATGGCGCGGCGCGAATGGCGGCCTCGGCTCCTGGCGCCGGGGCGACCGGGGGATGCGCGGCCGTAGGGGTGGCCGCCTTCGTCCCGGGGGTCCCCGAAGGGGCGCGCGCGGCGGGCTTCGTCGACCTCGGCACCGTTGCTGCCGGCTGGTTGCGCTCCTGGCGACCCGGCGACACCGGTGGGGCTGGTCTCGCGCCCGGCGACGATGCGGCGGCGCCCGGGTTCGATGGTCGCTTCCCGGCAGACGCCGGGGGAGCCGACGCCGTATGATTCAGAGGGCGGTTGGCGCCCGCCGGGGAGGGCGAGCGGCCGGTCGATGCCTTCGCCGGTTCGGGCGCCGAGGGGCGCCTGGCTATGCGCGCCGTCTTACCTTTGCCCGGGGACGGCGCACGCGAGACGGCCTTGGCGGCGGCCGGAGGCGCGATGGCGGAGGACTTGTCCGAGCGGCGTGCCGGACGGGCGCGGTCGGCGCTCCCGGTCGAGGTCGTCTCGGGCGCGCTTTCGCCGGCGTCCGAAGAGCCCGCGTCGTCGGCGCGGGCGGGCAGCGCGGCCAAGAGCAGGAGCCCGGCCAGAATCGGGATCGCAGAGCGCATGGGTGGTCGCGACGCTACCGGCAACCCGCGACCGGATCAAGCGCCGCGCTCGCTCGTCGATCAGCTCGGGACGGTGCCGAACGTCCTGACCCTCGCGCGCCTGGCCGCGGTGCCGTTCTTCGTCGCCGCCCTCGCCCGCGGACAGGACCTGACCGCCCTCGCCATCTTCGCCGGCGCCGCGGCGACCGACGGCATCGACGGGCTCCTCGCGCGCGTCCTCGACCAGCGCACCCCCTTGGGCGCCGTGCTCGACCCCATCGCGGACAAGCTCTTGACGCTCTCCGCGGTGACCACCCTCGCCTTCGCGGACCGGCTGCCCTGGTGGCTGCTCGGCCTCGTGCTCGCCCGCGACGCCGCGATGGCGCTCGGCGTCCTCTTCCTGAGGATGCGCGGCCGGTCCCTGGTCGCGGCGCCGACGCGGCTCGGCAAGTACGCGACCTTCCTCCTCGCGGTGACGATGGTGCTCGCGATCCTGAGCGGCCGGCCGGGAAGCGGCGCGCTCGAGCCGTGGGTGGCGGCGGCGGCGCTGGTCTCCGCCGAGTGCGTGCTCGCCTCGCTCGTGCAATACTTCACGCGATGGAGACGGTGGATGCGAGGGCCGGCCTAGCCGAAGCGCCGCCGCTCCCCGCGGTGGTTCCCGCGCTGGCGCCGCCGGCCTCGTGGAGCCCCGACGAGAAGCGGGCGAACCGCGCCTGGGCGATCACGCTCACCGCGGCGCTGCTCGTGATTTTCCTGGTTCTCCACTTCCTGCCCGCGGTGGGCTGGCCGCTCATCGTCGCTGCCGTCGGCGCCTACCTCTTCGACCCCGTGGTGAGCTATATCGCTTCCAAAGGGCTGAACCGCACCTGGGCGACGGCGGCGCTCCTAGGGACCGGCCTGTTGGTGGGCGCCGGCATCCTCCTCCTCGTGGTGCCGATGCTCGTCCACCAGGTGGAGAAGCTGCCGGCCTACGTCAGTAAGGCCTTCACCACCCTGGTGCCCAGGCTTCAACAGGCCATCGGCCGGCCGTTGCCCAGGGACGTCGGCGACGTCGCCCAGCTTCTCGGGAAGAACGCGGAAGAGCTCGTTTCCGGCGCGGGGAGCATCGCCGGCAAGGTGCTGGGCACCTCGCTCTCGGTCCTTTCGGCCGTTCTCGGGACGCTGGTGATCCCGGTGGTCGGCTTCTACCTCTTGCGCGGCTGGCCCAAGCTCATCGAGCACGCGAAGGCGCTGGTCCCCGAGCGGCAGCGGCCGGCGTTCTACCAGCGGATGGGCGAAGTCGACCACACGCTCGGCGGCTTCATCCGCGGGCAGCTCACGATGGCCGCGGTGCTGACCGGGCTCTACTCGGGAGCGCTCTCGCTCATCGGCCTGAAGCTCGGGATCGTGGTGGGGCTCGTCACCGGCATCGGGAACCTGGTGCCGTACCTCGGGACCACCGCCGGCATCACCCTCGCGACGGTGTTCTGCCTCGTCGACTTCGGTCCCGGCTACCACCTGCTCCTCGTCCTCGGCACCTTCCTCGTCCTGGTCGCGACCGACAGCCTCTTCATCACCCCGCGCATCGTCGGCAACCGCGTCGGCCTCTCGCCCGCGGCGGTGATCCTCGCGGTCTTGACCTGCGGCTCGCTCTTCGGGTTCGCGGGCGTCTTGCTCGCGGTGCCGACCGCCGCGCTCTTGAAGCACGTGGCGCAGGTCTCGGTCGAGCTCTACCGCCAGAGCCGGCTCTATCGCGAGGGCTGACGGCGATGCGCCCGCGGCCGGCCCTCGCCGTCCTCCTGACGGTGTTCGGCACCGCTTCCACCGGGCGTTCGCTCGGTCTCGTCCCTCCCGACCGGTCGGTGGTGCTTGCCGATTCCGACTTCGGTCGCTGGGCGCCCGCCTTCGCGCGGCTCGGGTTTCGGCTGGTGGCGCGCCCGGCGCCGGTGGCGCTGATCGATCCCCACGGGCTCGCGCGCTTCTCCCGCGCGGGCGCGGGGGTCGAGGTGGAGCCGCCTGTGTCTCGCCTGGCCATCCGGTCGCTGAGGGCCTACGCGGCGACCGCCCGCTGCCGGATCGTCGTTCGGGGCGAGCACGGCTTTCGCCTCGCCGACCTCGCCCTGCTCGCCAGCGTCGGTCCTTGCTTCTTCGAAATCCACCTCGCGGCGGACCCGTCGCTCTTCGCCGAGGGACTCGAGTCGCTGCGCCCGGCGGAAGTGGTCTGGGAGACCGGCACCGCCGTCCCTGGCCTCGACGACCTCGCCCAGCTCGCGGCGCTCCCGCACCCGTTCCTCGCCGTGACCGCCGGCGCGGTCGCGCGGGCGGCGGCAGCGCTTCAGGCCCTCGGCGACGACCGGCTCGGGCTCTGGGCGCGCTTGGAGAAGGGCTCGATGCCCGAGGCGGGGTGGACGGCGCTCGAGCGCGCCGGGCGCGCGTTCCCGGTGGTCGTCGAGGTCGACGGCGCGCTCCCGGCTGATCTGGCGCGCAGCCTCGCCCGGCTGGACCGGCTCTCGGTCGAGCTACGGCTCGGTTCCGGTCATCGTCCGCCGGACCTGCGGGCGGCGGCGCTCCTGGGTCGCCCGATGGCCCCGCTGCGCACGAAGAAGAGCGAGAAGGACCTCGACTGGCCCCTCTTCGAGGCGCCGGCGCCGGCCGGCGCGCCGCTCAAAAAGCCCGAGAGGCGGCCGATTTCCCGGTAGAGTCGTTCGTCGAGGAGCTCCGATGGATTTTCGGCAGCAGCTCGGGCCCGACCTCGGCGACGCCTGGTCCGCCGCGTCGGGCGCGCCGACCGTGGTGTTGCTCGACGACGATTCCGACTTCGCGCTGGACACCGCGCGGCGGCTGGAGGAGGCGGGCTTTCGGGCCATCGCCGCCTTCGGCCCCCGCCACGCGATGGAGCTGGCCGTGCGCGAGCAGCCGGACGTCGTCGTCGCCTCGCTCCACGTCGACGGCGCGAACGGGAGCCTCCTGCTCGCGATGCTGGGGGAGGCGGCGCCCCGAACGGCGCGGGTGCTCGTCAGCGCCGAGCAGGACTTTTCGGTGGTGGCGAGCCTCGCGGCGCCCTACAGCGCGGACGCCTTCGTCGCCAAGGCCGACGCGCCCAAGACCCTGGTGCCGACGATCAAGGCGCTCCTCGACGCCCGTGTCTTCGCGCGGCGCCCGGAGATCCCCGAGGACCTGATTCGCGGGCTCGCGCGCAGCGTCGCCCGGGCGCTGGAGATGCGCGCCGGCGACAGCGCCGAACAGGTCGAGCGGGTCGCGCTCTGGAGCCGCCGCCTGGCGGAAGAGCTTTCGCTCCCCGCGCGGGAGGCGTTCGACGTCGAGCTGGGCGCGCTGCTCCACGACCTCGGGATGATCGGCATCCGCGAGGCGGTCCTGCTCAAGCCGGGGAAGCTGACCGAGGCCGAGTGGGTGGAGATTCGCCGGCACCCGGAGCTGGGCGCGACCCTCCTGCGGAAGATTCCCGCCCTCGAGCGGGCCCTGCCGGTGGTGCTCGCCCACCACGAGCGCTACGACGGCCACGGCTATCCCCACGGGCTGAGGGGCGAGCAGATTCCCCTCGCCGCCCGGATCTTCGCGCTGGTCGACGCCTACGACGTGATCGTCAGCGACCGGCCCTACCGCAAAGGCCGCACCGACGCCGAGGCGCGGCTCGAGCTCGCCGCGAACGTCGGCGCCCAGTTCGACCCCGCGGTGCACGAGGCGTTCGCCCGCATCGACCCGGCCGAGTGGGAGACCCTCGGCCGCCTTGCCCGGTAGGAGCGCTTCCCCAAAGCTAGAGCCCTGAGGGTGGGCGACTTTCGCTCGACGGCCTTGGCTCTTGACCGCCCACCTCGCTTGACCTAGGGTCCGGCCACTTTCCTCCAGGGAGGGAGTCGTGAAGAGCGCAGGGTTCGTGGCGCTGGTCGCCGTGGTTTCGTTCGGGTGCGCGAGGACCGAGTCCCCCTCGTCGAAACCCGCTGCGCCGGCGCCGCAGGGGATGCCGACGCTCGTTCTCGGCCTGCCCTTGCCGTGGGGGACGACCGTCGGGCTGAAGCGGGCGCAGGTGGCCGGGGCGTATCTCGCGAAGGCATTGGACGCCCACGTCGACCCGCGCCTGTTCAGCTACGGCGACCTCGCGAAGGCGCTGGACGCGGGCCAGGTGGACATCGCGCTCTTGCCGCCGTTCGGCTACGTGCTGGCGGCGGCGGGCGGACGCGTGCGGCTCGTCCGGCGCGCCAAGCACGACGGGGTCGCCACCTACCGATCGATCCTCTTCGTCCGCAAGGACTCCGGCATCTCCTCGCTAGCGGACCTGAAGGGCAAGAGCGTTGCCTGGGTACGGGAGGGCTCCGCCAGTGGGAACTTGTTCCCGCGCGCGTACCTCCTGGAGCACCACCTCGACCCCGCGACGTTCTTCTCGAGCCAGGAGGTCCTGGCGAGCCACAGCGACGTCTGTCGGGCGGTCTTCGACGGCAAGGTCGCCGCGGGCGCGAGCTTCACCGATGCCTGGAACGATTTCGACCACGCGACCATCGATGGCTGCGTGCCGGCGTTGGGTGCGAACGTGAAGGAGTTGCAGATCCTCTTCGCGACCGACCCGATTCCCAACGACGTCATCGCGGTCAGCTCCCGGCTCCGAGCGGGGCTCGTCGCGCGGTTGGGCGCGGTGCTCGACGCGATGTCCACCACGCCCGAAGGCCGGCGGGCGCTGGCGGACGGCTTCGCCTCGCAGGGGTTCGTCCCGGTGGCGGACGTCGATTTCGACCCGGTCCGCGAGGCGCTCAGCGTCCTCAGGCCCCCGCCGACCGTGGGCGCCGACGCGGGGCGGTAGGGCACCGAAGAGGGCCGGGCGGCTTGCTCGCGGACCGGTCACGCATCGAGCAGGGTCACGACTCGCTCTCGGGGCTCCTGCGCTGCCGTTCGAGCTCCCGCTCGCGCTCGCGCTCCAGGGTAGCGGTGTCGACCTCCTCGGGCGGCTCGGCGAAATCGGCGCGCTCCGAGTCCTGCCCGAGCACATCCTCGCCAGCAGCCCTCCAGTCGGCCTGCAGCGCTTCAACCAACCGGCGTAGCCGTTTCTCGCCCGATCGAGCCATGCCCGACACCTCAGGTGGATCGATGCGCACCGAACGGGTCGCCTGCGAGGCTCCGCCGAAGCCGGCGACCGACCGGCGCGACGTCGGCATCAAGCGGCGACCGATCCGACCGATCCGACCGATCGGTCCGATCCGACCGATCGGTCTTTCGTCACGCGACCGATCGGGTGTGCTCACCTAGAGCGCTGCTGGAACCGAAAGGACCAGCCGGGCGCCACTCGCGGTGCGCAACACGCTCAGCGCGGCTCCGGCTCCCGCGGGCGGCGCGGGCGGCAGACGCGGGTCCCAACCGGGAGCGCTGATGTCCACCGCCAGCCGGTCCGCGCTTCGGGCGATCTCCACCGCCACCCGTGCGCCGCTGGGCGTCGCCGCCACCGCGGCGCCCACGGCGTCCTTCAACGCCTCGCGCACCACCACCGGGTCGGCGACGCACTGGGTGTGCCCGCTCGCGCCGGTCAGCGTCAGCGCGAGCTGTTTGCGGTGCGCGACGAACCGGAAGGAGCCGATGACGTCCGCGGCCATCGTGCCCAGCTCGAACGTCTCGGCCTCGATGCGCTCCTGCGAGGCGCCCACCCCCGCCTGGTCGCACATCTGCTCCAGGTCGCGCAAGAGGTCGAGGGCGAGCGCCCGCTGCCGCTCGCTCAGGGGACCGGCGACGCCGTTGACGAGCAGGCGCGCCCTCTGGGCCCCCCCGGCCAAGGTCGCGCCGAAACGCGCGAGGTCCGCAAGCGCCGGCCGTGTCGGCGGGAAGACCCCGCTCGCCCCGGAATCCATCCCGCGCTCGTCCATGGTCGCCACCCTCCCGACTTGGAAGCTAGGCGGCGGCGGTCTTCGCGCAAAGGTCGCTCGCGTCTCCCGAGGCGCGTCAAGCCGGCGACTGGCCCTGTCCGCCGAGCCAGTCGGCGAGCACTTCCGCCTGGCTCGATCCCAAGGGCGGCGCCGGCCGCAGCGCCGCCGGCCCCTCGCCATCCGCGAAGCGCAGTGGCGTCCTCTGCGCGAGGCCGTGAGGGGTGGGAAAGAACGTTCCGCGCCCGAGGTGGAGCGGATGGGCGGCGACTTCGGCCGGGTCGAGCACCGGCTCGACGCAGCAGTCGTGCGGCGCGAAGAGCTCGGTCCAGTCGGCGAGCGAACGCTGCCCGAGAATCCGCTGGACTTCGGCGTGGACGCGCGCGGAGTCGGCGCCGGTGGAAAGGCCGAATGGCTCCAGGTCCTCCCGGCCGAGCGCGGCGCAGAACGCGCTCCAGAACTTCGGCTCCAGGGCGGCGACGGCGAGGTGGCGGCCGTCCTTCGTCCGGTAGATCGCGTACGCCGGGCACTCGCCGCCCAGCACCCCTTCCCCCCGGCGCGGTGGCGGGCCGGCGCCCATGAGGAAGGGCCCGGCGAGCATCGCGGCGACGCTCATCGAGCTCTCGGTGAGCGAGACGTCGACCCAGCGGCCATGTCCCGTGCGGGAGCGCTCCAGGAGGGCGGCGAGGATGCCGCTGACCGCGACGAGGCCGCCGGTGACGTCGGCGATCTGGACGTTCGGGTGGCCGGGGCCGTCGCGGCCGTCGATGAGGCCGAGGACGCCGCCGAGGGCGAGGTAGTCGAGGTCGTGGCCGGCCCGGTGCGAGAGCGGTCCCGCCTGGCCGTACCCGGAGAGGGAGCAGAGGACGAGCCCGGGATGGCGCTGGGTGAGCGTCTCGAAGGAGAGGCCGAGCTTCGGGAGGACGCCGGGGCGGAAGCTCTCGACGATCACGTCGGCCTTCGCGGCGAGGTCGAGAAAGGTTTCGCGGTCGTCCGGCTTCTTCAAGTCGAGCGCGACCGAGCGCTTGCCGCGGTTGAGCGCGAGGAAGAGCGCGCCCTGGCCGTCGACGAGCGGCGGCAGATAGCGGCTGTAGTCGCCGACGCCGGGATCCTCGACCTTGACCACGTCCGCCCCCAGGTCGGCGAGGACCAAGGTCGCGTAGGGGCCGGGCAAGAGCCGCGAGAGGTCGAGGACCTTGAGGCCGGCGAGCGGCGGGGGACGAAAGGGCATCAGCCCTCCCACTCCTGTCCAAGACAGAGCCGCTCATTGCGAGCGGTCATCCCGAGCGCCAGTCGATGGACGAGGAACGAGCGGCTCTTCGCGGCGCCCATCCCTCGACTGCGTTCGGGACGAGCGGAAATCTCCGGCGCGTGTCTCGGACAGCGGTGTAGCTCTCCGAGAACGACGGGCCGGAGCGAAACGCTGCTCCAGCCCGCGCGCCAGGAGGTGAAGACGATGGACACCCTGGGCAGCAACCTCGGACGGCGTCCGGCTAGAGCACCTTGACGAGCTTCATCGCCAGGTTCAGGTTCGACACCTTCAGCTTCCCGCTCATGAACGCCATGTTGGTGTTGGTCTTCTTGGTCATGATGTCGACGAAGGTCTGGTCGCTCATCGTCACCGTGCAGGCCGGCGTCGACGCCTTGCCCTCGCGGACCTCCCCGCCGGACGCCTCGGTGATGTCGACCGTCCAGATCCCTCCGTTCGGGCCGGTGATGTCGAACTCGTAGACCGCGTTGATCTCCCGTTGCAGGTTCGGCTTCGCCGTCAGGCGGGCGGGGAAGTCGACTTCGAAGATCGCTTTTGGGGTCTGCTCGGCCATGATCCTCCTCCTTTTCGGGCGGGGCGCGCCGAGACTGAATGAGCATTCAGCGCGTCGGGAACTCTATCCCCGCGCGGTCTTCTGTCAAGTGCGGACCGTTTCTCGACGCACGCCGGCGCTGCTGCTGCTCGTCGCGTGACGGCCGGCCGGCGCCCGCGCTAGAAGCGGCGGTCGATCGTTTCTCGGGAGGCGTCGATGTCCTACGACCTGAAGACCATCCACGCGCCGCGGCTGACCGGTTTTCCGCTCAGGTCGGCGGCGGCGCTCCTGGACCACGCACTGACGAAGCCGCTCCTCGTGCCGACGCTCCTCGAGTCGACCGGCATCCCGGCGTTTCGCCAGACCCGGCTCGAGGAGGCGCCGAGCGTCGTGCCGCCCTTGGCCCACGGCGCCCCCGCCGCGGCGAGCGCCGCGTCGATCGATCTGGCGGCGGTCGCCGGTGCGCCCTCCGCTCCCGATTTTCCCTTCGAGACGGTCGCCGACTTCGTTCATGCCTACCGGGAGCGGACCCGCTCGCCGGAAGAGGTGGCGGAGCGCGTCATCGAGGCGATCGCCGCGTCGAACGACCGCGACCCGCCGCTGAGGGCGATGGTCCAGTGCCACGAGGACGACCTGCGCGCGCAAGCTCGCCAGTCGGCCGAACGGCATCGCCAGGGGACGCCGCTCTCGGTCTTCGACGGGGTGCCGGTGGCGGTGAAGGAGGAGCTGGACGTCGCGGGCTATCCGACCACCGCGGGTACGAGCTTCTTGACCGAGGTGGCGAAGGCGGACGCGCGGGCGGTCGCGAAGCTTCGGGCGGCCGGCGCGCTCCTCATCGGCAAGGCGAACATGCACGAGGTCGGCATCGACACCACCGGCTTCAACGCGCACCACGGCACGACGCGCAACCCCTACGACCCGACCCGCTATCCGGGCGGTTCGTCGAGCGGCCCGGCGGCGGCGGTATCGGCGGGCTTGTGCCCGGTCGCGGTCGGCGCCGACGGCGGCGGGTCCATTCGGATTCCGGCGAGCCTCTGCGGGGTGGTCGGGCTCAAGGCGACCTTCGGCCGGGTGAGCGAGGCGGGCGCGTTCCCGCTCTGCTGGAGCGTCGGCCACGTCGGGCCGATCGGCGCGACCGCGCGGGACGCGGCGCTCGCCTACGCCCTGATGGCCGGCGTCGACGAGCGCGACCCGCACACGCTCGGGCAGCCTCCGGTGGCGCTCCCGGGCCTCGAGAACGGTGTCGGGGGGCTCAAGCTCGGTGTCTATCGGCCCTGGTTCGAGGACGCGGACGCCGAGGTGGTGCGGGTGTGCCAGACGCTGGTCGACCGGCTCGTCGAGGCGGGCGCCGAAGTGGTCGAGGTGGAGCTCTGTGACCTGGAGCTCGGCCGCCTCGCGCACGGCATCACGATCCTCGCGGAGATGGCGACGACGCTCGACCGGTTCGACCGCGAGCACCGCGGCGCCTACGGCCTCGCGGTGCGGCTGAACCTGGCGCTCGCGCGGGAGCTGTCGGCCCGCGACTACGTGCGCGCCCAGCAGGTGCGCACCCGGCTGGCGGCGCAGGTCGACAAGGCGCTCGCGCGAGCCGACGTGCTCGTGACGCCAGCGGCCGCGATCGTCGCGCCGCCGATCGGCGCCGACGCGCTCAAGGGCGGCGAGAGCAACCTCGAGGTGACGAGCGCGCTGATGCGGTTCGCGTTCTTGGCGAACCTGACGGGCCATCCGGCGCTGAGCTTCCCAGCGGGCTACGCCATGAGCGGTCTGCCCGTCGGCCTGCAGGTGATGGGCCGGGCGTGGGACGAGGCGCGGCTCTTCCAGGTCGCGCTCTTTGCGGAGAAGCTCGTCCAGCGCCAGGCGCCGCGATGGTCGTATCGGTTCCTGCCGGGCGAGGCGGCGCCAGCGAAGAAGGCGGGTTAGCGCGAGCGCCGCCACCCTCCCCCGCCGTCGCCGGGTGGCCGGATCGTCGGGCGCGCTCGGTCTTCCGGTCGAAACGCGCCAGCGACGGGCCCGCGGACGAGGGCCGAGCCCCCGCCCCACCGCCGCGCAAGCCGGTGGATAGGGACCGCCCCGCGCCTTGACCGAAAACGAACGGGGTGCTAATTCCGCGGCCCTTGGTGAAGCGCGCCCGCGGCGCGCCGAGAGCCGTTTCGAGGTCGGAAGAGCCCCATGAGCGAACCTCTCAAGACCGAGATGCTCGACGTCGGCAAGATGAGCGGCGACGGTCTCGATGTCACCTTCACGGTCGTGATTCCCGGACAGGTCGAGAGGCGCTACCCGATGCGCGCGGCGTCGCTGCGCGTCGGGCGCAGCGACCAGTCCGACATCCCGATCAAGGATGCGTCGGTCTCCAGCCGCCACTGCGACCTCGTCAAGGAGAGCGGGCGGCTTCTGGTGCGCGACCTCGGCTCGTCGAACGGCACCTTCGTGAACGGGAAGCGGACCGAAGAGGGGGAGCTGTTCGACGGCGACACCCTCCGCCTGGGGAACGCGGCGACGCTCAAGGTCGCGATCTCGGGCTCGACCCGGCAGCCGGCCGCCGAGCCGCCGCCGATCGAGTCGAACGAGCCCGGCGGCACCGCGATGATCAGCGCGGACCAACTGGACGCGATGCGCCGGCCGGCGCTGGGGAACGAGCCGCCCTGGGCCGCGCCGTCGCCGCCGCCGCCGCCCAGTCAACGGCCGACGCCCTCCGCGGCGCCGCCTCCGCTGCCGCCGCGCCCGCGCGCTGCCCCGGTGCCCAGCCGCTCTCCGTCGAGCGGTCTGGTCGTCGGCGTGGGCATCGGGGTGGCGGTGGTGGTCCTGGTCGGCGTGATCGGGCTCGTCTTCGTCATGCGCAACAACGCGCGGGCCGACGACGCGCGGACGGTGCAGGTCACCATCGCGCCGATGGTGAACGTGCTCACCCAGCAGAGCCCCTGCGCCTACGTGCAGGACTCGGTGGCGGCGCTGACGCAAATCCCCGCCGAGGCGGCGCCGACCTTGCCGGTGCGTAGCTACCGCCGCAGCGCCTACAAGCGCTTCATCGACCACGAGCGGGACACGGCCAAGCAGTACCAACGCATCGCGACCCTGGTCGCGACCTACACCGACAACGCCCGCAAGACGGAGGGACAGATCAACAGCGCCATCGCCGGGCTGAACGAACAGACGCTCAAGTCGAAGGCGAAGAACCTGTCGCAGAGCCTCGACGAGTGGATCAACCTGAGCGAGGGCTACGAGACGGGCTGGAAGAAGCTCGAGAACGAGACCAACCGCTACGCGGACCTCGCGGACAAGATTCTGCTGAAGGGCACCGGCGACGCGTCGGCATACGTGAACTTCCGCTTTTCGAAGCCGGCCCCGCGGCTGCACGGCGACTGCCGGCGCAACTCCGACACCCAGCAGAAGGAAATCCTCCAGCAACTGGCGATTCTCCAGGCGCTCGTCGCGCACTAGCGCGGGGTGTCCCCTGACGCGTCGAGGCGACTCGTAGGATGGGTCGAGCGGAGCGAAGCCCATCATCGCCGCGCGCGCCCGCGGGTCCCGCTCCGCCTCACCGATCCTGCTCAGCCATCCAATGGTGCAGGTCGTCTTCCTCGGCACGGCGGACGCGTTCTCCTCGGGCGGGCGCGGGCACACGAGCGTGCTGGTGGAGGATTCCCAGGGCCGGCTACTCGTCGACTGCGGCGCGACCACGCCGCACGCGCTCGCGCGGCTGGGCATCGAGCGCGCGGGCGTCGGAGCGGTGGCGCTGACGCACCTGCACGGCGACCACTTCGCGGGGACCGCGTTCCTGCTCCTGGAGGGCGCGAAAAAGGGAAGGGGACCGCTGCTGCTCGCCGGGCCGCCGCTCGCCGCCAGCCGGGTCGAGGCGCTCTTCCGCACGCTCTATCCGACGACGGCGGATCGGCCGCGCGGGTTCTTCCTCGAGTACCGGGAGCTCGAGCCCGGCGAGGCGATCGACCTTGGCGGCCGGCGGCTCGTCGCCTTCGAGGCGCGCCACCCCGCGGGGGCTCCCCTGTCGCTTTCGTATCGGCTGGAGACCGACGGGCGCACCCTCGCCTTCAGCGGCGACACCGGCCCCGAGGCGGACCTGGAAGCGCTCGCCGCGGGCGCCGACCTGTTCGTCTGCGAGTGCTCGCTCGCGCGCGAGGAGCGGTCGCCCAAGCACCTGTCCGTCGACGACGTCGAGCGGCGCCGGCCGGGATGGACGGCGAAGCGGGTCGTGCTCACCCACCTCTCGGAGGCGTCGCGACGGGAAGCGGCAGCCCTCTCGGGAGTCGAAGTGGCGGACGATGGGCTCGTCGTAGAGCTGTGACGCGAGCGCTGGAAGAGGCATCCGGCAGGCGGTCCGGTTCCCTCGAGGCGATCAGACCGATCGGTCGGATCGGTCCGATCGGTCCGATCATCGCAGCGACTCCCCCGACCAACCTCGCCGCTCGCGATTGACACCGGCCGGCCCGCAAGCTAGGTCAGTGCGGTCTTCGCCGAGCGGCGGCGCTCACGCATCCTCTTGGTCTTCAAGGCTGTCGATGGGGCATGTGAATCTCCAGGACCTCGTCAACCGGCTGGTGCTCTTCTTCATCCCGCTGATCGTGTCGCTGGCGCTGCACGAGTGGGGGCACGCGGCGACCGCGGTGGCGCTGGGCGACGAGACGCCGCGCGAGCAGGGCCGGCTGACCCTGAACCCGATCGCGCACATCGACCTGCTCGGCACCATCATCGTTCCCGGCGTGCTCATCGCGCTCAACCATCCGCCCATCGCCTGGGCGAAGCCGGTGCAGTTCACCCCCTACCGCTTCACCCGGAAGGTCCACCTGAAGACCGGGGTGATGCTGACGAGCGTGGCCGGACCGTTGATGAACCTCGCGCTGGCGGTCGGCTGCTCCTTCGCGGTGGCGGCGGCGGGTCACCTGGGCTCGTTTCCGGGCCGGCTGCGGGTGACGACGCTCCTCCAATACGCGGTCGAGCTCAACGTCATCCTCTTTCTCTTCAACCTGATTCCGGTGCCGCCGTTCGACGGGACCCGGGTCGTGCAGGGGCTCTTGCCCTACTCGTGGCGCAACGCCTGGGCCCAGCTCGAACGGTTCGCGCCGCTGTTCGTCGCGGTCTTCTTGTTCACCGGATTCGGCACGAGCTTGATCCTGAAGCCGTGCTACGCCTTGAGCGACACGCTCTACCGGATGTCGCACGTGGTCTTTCACTAGGAGAGGGCATGCCGGCGACCGTCTGTGCGCCAAGATGAAAGCCCGCTCACCCTGAGCGCAGTCGAAGGGCGAGCGGATTTTCCGTGGGGCTCATCCTTCGACTGCGCTCAGGATGAGCGGGAATCGCAAGCGCAGCGGTCGTAGACACCTGAGGAGAAACAAAGGACGATGGCGACACGGTTGCGGGTGGTGAGCGGCATGCGTCCGACGGGCAAGCTCCACGTCGGGCATTTCTTCGGCGCGCTCAAGAACTGGCTGAAGCTGCAGGACGAGCACGAGTGCTTCTTCTTCTCCGCCGACTGGCACGCGCTGACCACCGAGTACGCGACGCCGGGCGAGATGAAAGAGGCCGAGCGCGACATGGTCGCGGACTGGCTGGCGCTGGGCATCGACCCGACGAAGGTGGTGCTCTTCGTGCAGAGCCGGGTCAAGCAGCACGCGGAGCTGGCGCTCTTGTTCGGGATGGTGACGCCGATCCCGTGGCTCGAGCGGGTGCCGACGTACAAGGAGCAGCAGCAGAACCTGACCGGCAAGGACCTGTCGACGTACGGCTTTCTCGGCTATCCGCTCCTGCAGGCGGCCGACGTCGCGGTCTACCGGGCGACGGCGGTGCCGGTGGGGCAGGACCAGGTCGCGCACCTGGAGCTGTCGCGGGAGATCGTGCGGCGGTTCAACAACCTCTACGCGCCCGAGGTGGGGCCGAAGCTGCTCCCCGAGCCGCAGCCGCTCTTGACCGAGCACCCGAAGATCCTCGGCCTCGACGGGCGGAAGATGTCGAAGAGCTTCCACAACGCCATCCTCCTCGGCGAAGCGGAGGAGAGCGCGAAGAAGCGGCTGATGACCGCGGTGACCGATCCGGCGCGGGTGCGGCGAAACGATCCGGGAAACCCGGAGGTGTGCCCGATATTCTATCTGCACAAGGCCTACTCGCCGCCGGAGACCATCGCGATGGTCGACCGCGAGTGCCGGACGGCGGGCATCGGCTGCGTCGACTGCAAGAAGGCGCTCCTCGTCAACCTCTTGCCGGCGCTGGAGAAGCATCGGAAGGCGCGCGCCGAGGTGGACCAGGCGCCCGAGCGCATCGACCAGGCGCTGGAGGACGGCGCGCGGCGGGCGAACGAGGTGGCCGAGGAGACCATGCGCGACGTGCGACGAGCGATGAAGCTCGAGTGAGCGGCACGTCGATCGGACCGATCGGACCGATCCGACCGATCGGTCCGATCAGAGCGACGCCCGCTCGGGCCAACGCGGAGTGCTGATGCAGGAACGGCTCCAGAAGGTGCTCTCCCGCGCGGGCGTCGCGAGCCGGCGCAAGGCGGAAGAGCTGATGCTCGCGGGCAAGGTCACCGTCAACGGGAAAAAGGCGACCGAGCTGGGCACCAAGGTCGACGCCGCGCGCGACGAAATCCGGGTCAACGGCGCCCTGGTGGCGGACATCGCCGAGCGGGTGACCTTCGTCCTCTTCAAGCCGGCGGGCTGCGTCACGACGCTGTCCGATCCCGAGGGCCGCTCCACGATCGCGGACTACCTGAAGGGCGTGTCCGAGCGGGTCTTCCCGGTCGGGCGGCTCGACTACGACGCGGAGGGCGCGCTGCTCGTGACGAACGACGGCGAGCTGGCGAACCGGCTGATGCACCCCAAGTTCGGCGCGCGCCGGACGTACCTCGCGAAGGTCAAGGGCGAGCCGACGGACGGAGAGCTCGCGAAGCTGCGCGCGGGCGTGCGGCTGGACGACGGCCTCGCGCGGCCGCTCGAGGTCGAGCGGATGGAGAAAGCGGAGAAGAACACCTGGGTGCGCCTGGTGCTCTCCGAAGGCCGGCCGCACCTGGTCAAGCGCTTGTGCGAGGCCATCGGGCACCCGGTCGTGCGGCTCTTTCGCGCGTCGTATGCTGGCATCGGCGTCGAGGGCATGATGCCGGGTGAGCGCCGCGAGCTCAGCCGCGCCGAGGTGCGCGGGCTCTACGCCGGCCGCGGCCCCGAGGCGAGGGTGCAGCTCCCGCCGCGACGCGACGCCCGCCGCCGGGCCCCGCGCCGGCGCTGATGGAGGACGAGATGCGCGCGCTCGCCAAGAGCCCCCGGGTGGACACCGTAGGATGGGTGGCGTTGGCGCTCCTGCTCCTCGTGTCGCTCGCGGGCTGCCATCATCCCGACGACCAGCCGTCGACCAACCCGGTGCGCATCGAGTACATGGCGCACTTGTCCGACGGACGCTCGCTCCCGCGGATCACGGCGATGCGGGCGCTCGCGCCCGAGGCCAACACGTTCGAAGTCCACGCCATCGCGAAGTCGGCCGAGAGCGGGGACATCGACGTGCGCATCGAGGCGGCGCGGGCGCTCGGCATCGCCAAGCCGCGCGACACCATCGACCTCTTGGGAATCCTCCTCGGCGATCCGCAGGACCAGGTGCGGGCGGCAGCGGTGATGTCGTTGGGAAAGAAGCACGACCCGAAGGCGGACGCCTATGCCGCGAGCGCCTACGAGACCGGAGGGCCCTGGACCCGAGCGGCGGTCGCGCTCTGCGGTCCGAAGGTGCTCGCGCACGGCATCGCGGAGGAGTCGGCGTCGCGGCGCCAGCGCATCGACGAGGTGCTTCACTACGATCCGCTCCAGGCGATGAAGGAGGCGGCGCGGCAGCACCGGACCATCATCACGCCGCAGCCGAGCGCGCAGCTCCAGGCGTCGATGCTCGAGGATCTCGGGCGCTCCGGAGGGCCGGACGCGGTCGGGCAGCTCGTCGCCTATCTCGCCTCGCGGCAAGCGCTCATCGCGGCGGGCGCGGCGATGGGCCTCGCGAACGCGGGCGCGGTCGAGCGGCTGCCGAAGCTCGAAGGGGCGCTCTCGACCCACGCGCCGGTGCTCGCGCCGGCGGCGGCGGTGGCGCTGGGCGAGCTCGATCCGAAGGCGGCGGCGGACGCGCTCGTCGGCGCGCTCAAGGGTGCCGATGCGGAATTGACGCAAGCGATTCTGACGAGCCTGGAGCCGGTGAAGCTGACCGCGGCCGAGCAGCAGGCGGTGTGCGCGGCGGCGAAGGCCGAGCCCGACGCGACGCTGGCGCTCGCCTTGTTCCAACGCGCGAACGCCGGGTGCGAGCCGGACCCGACGCTGCCCAAGGATGCCGCTGGAAAGACGCAGAAGCTGTTGGTCCTCGCGGCGCTGGGTCCGAAGACGCAGGCGCTTCTCACGACGGCGCGGACGCTCGTCGATGGCGACGACGCGCTGGTCGCGGCCTCGGCGGCGACCTACCTGGGAGTCTGGGGCGATGCCGACGACGGGCAGCATCTGCTCAAGGTCGCGACCGAGGAGCTGGACGCGATCGATCAGCAGGTCACCGCGCGGGCGGCGGAGTTGAAGGCGAAGAAAGCGGCCGGCAAGATCGAGGAAGCTCGCGAGCGCGCGCAGCTCGCGCAGTTCGCGGCGGCGGACGGCAAGCCGGGCATCGTGCCGCCGGTGAACGATCCGCTGACGAAGCTATTGGAGAATGCGACGCCGACGAGCGCCACCACTCCCATCGAGATTCGGCCGGGGTCGGTCCAGCTCATCGCGGCGGCGAGTGCCGGCGCGGCTCGGCGCGGAGCGGACGTCGACCTCGGGGCGAAACCAGCGGCGAGCCACGACGAGCGCCACGGCAGCGCGCCGCGGATGGCCGACATCGAGGGGCGGGCGACTGGCTGGACCGCCTCGGGATATTTGGCGTCGCCGACCGACATCGAGGCGCTGGTGACCCGGCTGGTCGCCGAGGACGATCCGCGCTTGCGGGTCGCGGCGACCGATGTGGCGGACCTCGCGGGGCCGGCGGGCGCGGGCGTGCGGGCGAAGCTGCGAGCGGCGAAGGACGTGGCGCTGCGGTCGGCGATGGCGCTCAGGGACGTCGAGTCCGGCCGCAAAGGCGCGTTCGCGCGGCTCGCCCTGCTCGCGCCGACGGCCCCCGCGGATGACTGGTCGCGGATGGCGCGGGACCTGACGAAGCATCCGAGCCGGGCGAAGTCGGCACTGATCGAGCTGGCGGATGAGAACAGCATCGCGGCCCTGCCGGCGATTCAGGCGCTCGCGAAGGTCCCGGGCAAGGGCGTGGACGAGTTGCTCATGCAGAGCGCGCTCTCGCCGGAGGCCGGCATCGCCCTGGCGGCGGTCACCGCGCTCGGCGCGCGTGACGGCACTGCTCCCATCGAGGCATTGGCCCGAGCGGCGACGCATCCGAGCGGCAACGTCCGCGCCGCCGCCCTCGACGCCCTCGCCAGCCGGCATGCCTGCACGGTCGCCCCGCGGCTCGCACCGCTCGCACACGAGTTCGAGCACCGGGTCCGTCAGGCCGCCCGAGCCTTCGAGGCCGCGTGCGCTGGCGCCCAGGCCCCGAACGGGGCCAGCCGGTGACACGATCAACTGCCTCGCGTCCCTCCCTGACGGTCGCGGTACTGACTTGGCTGCGCCCAGCGCCTTCTTGATCGGTACCGCGACGGTGAGCGAGCGGCGCGCAGGAGCCGGTTCCGCACAGCTTCTGAAACATCGTCCGCGCAGCCGCATGGGGAAGCGTGCTGGGAGGTGGGCGAAAGCAAGCCGTGCGCGGGACGACCCTTCACGCCAGAACCGCGAGCAAGTCTCGCCATTCTGGAATGAGCTCGAGCGCGTCGTGGGGATGCTCCATCACCCAGTCGCGAAGCCTGGTTCGCAGGCGGGGTGCTTCGCTTGCAAAGCCCAGCCGCGGAGCTACTACGGCCATCAGGTCCTTCCCAGAGCACCAAGCGAGAGCTTCCTGCGCGCTTTGGAAGACTGGCATCTCGGCCAGCGCCTTCGTTCGACTGGCCTCGACCGCGGCGGGATCGAGGAGTGGAACGATCTTCTCTCGAAACGCGCCGACCCGCTCAGCCAGCCAAAGCCCGATCGACTCGGTATCGAGCTTGTCAGGAAGCCGCAGCGCCCTGGTCGCTCCCGTCGGAAGCTCACGGGAGGGCGGTAGTTCGCGCCGGATGCGCCCGATCACCCATCGCGCGGCCTGATATTCGCGGATCTCCAACGCCCCGGCGACCAGGGCAGCCGAGATCGTGTCCTTGGTCGAGCCGAGCGCCCTCGATGCGAGTCCCGGGTCGAGGAGGTAGCTCTCGATCTCGTGTCTCGACCAGCGCCAGCCGAGATCCCCAGGCATTGGTTCCAGGCGTTCATGCGTGCTCGGATCGAAATCGAAGTCACGGTCGCGAAGGTAGTAGGTATCGGGCGTGTTCTTCCGCCGGTCGCGGCACTTCGGCGCGAGCGATCCCTTGGAGCCCCCCTGTTCGACCAGCGGAGCCGAGCCTGGCATCCTGTCTTGGAGCAGGGCGTTGACTATCTGCGCATCCAGCTCGCCCTCGACCAGCAGGACGGTCACAGGCATGGTCGGCCTCCTGGCAGTCGAATCTCGTTCTCCTCTGGCGTCACCTGTTCGAGGTACGGCGAGTGCGTCGTGCAGATGAACTGGCAATCCGGCCCGATGCGCCGCAAGGCCGCGAGGAGCGCCTGCTGCTCGGGCGGATGGAGGTGCAACTCGAGCTCGTCGATGAGCACCACCGACTTCGCGATGCTCAGTCGGACGAACTCATAGAGAATCGGGAAGACCGCCTGCTCGCCCGAGGACATCTCCGCGATGTCGTACCGCTTCCCGTCGCGCTC
Organism: Myxococcales bacterium; assembly: GCA_021787845.1. GTDB lineage: Bacteria > Myxococcota > Myxococcia > Myxococcales > JAJYLH01 > JAJYLH01. Next base: position 61,003 of record JAJYLH010000029.1, read on the forward strand.
GATCAGGAAATAGGACTCCGTGGCGCGGGTCGCGGTGGCGAACTCGCGCGGGGCGACGCCCACGAACTTCGAACCGGGGAAGAGCTCCGCGTAGCGCTGTTCGAGCGTCCCGAGATAGTCGATGCCGCGCTTTCCCGGCGAGGTGTGAAAGGCCCACCATCCGACGAGGAAGTCGCGAAGCCGCTCGATGCCCGGCGGCTCCGGCGTCTCCTCGACGGTGCCGGCGGCGGTCTGGTTGCTCCGGTTCTGGTCGAACCAGAAGACGTCGCCGACTTCCGGGAACCGTTCGCGCAAATCCGGTCGAGAGCGCACCAGCGTCCGGATGTACCATCGACCGAGGAACTGCGCAGTCTCAGAAGTAGCGACTGGAAGCCGATCGCGCTCGAAGACAAGCGACACCGTGGGCGAGTCAGCCGGATTCGGAGAATGTCGGAGCTCTCGATGCGCGAGGGGCGCCCAGAGCTTGTCGAGCTCACGCGTCGCCTGGCGCTCCTCCGCATCGAATGCGACCTCGAGCGCGACCCGGGTCGGGCCGAGGGAGCCAACGCGCTCCGCGAGAAAGCCCGGCCAGGCGAAGTCGGAAGCTCGCTCGATGCGGCGCGAGGCCATCGATAGCACCAGAGCGATGGCCTGGAGCGCGGAGGTCTTGCCGCTTCCGTTGTCCCCGAGCAGCAACGTCAGTGGCCGCGGCTGGCCGTCGGAGCCGCGCAGGTCGAGCTCCAGCTTGCGAATGCCCTTGAAGTTCTCGATTTCGACGCGCGTGAGCTTCATCGGCGCCTCCGTCGCGAGAGCCTAGCAGACGCCGCCAACGACGGCAACGCCGCCGCCGGGCGCATGGAGCGCTGCGGCGTATGGACCATTTTTCGAGACCTCCGATGGCGCGATCGAGACCTCCGATGACGCGACGGAGGCCCAGGTTCTTGCGCCTTGGGGTCTCGCCCCGCGGCCCCGAGCTCGAGGCGCAGCGCACCGCTCGCGAGGCCTCGCTCCGCAGGCCCGCTACGGCGAGGCGCAGAAGCACGTGGCCCGAATCGCGGGCAAGAGACGCCCGCCCGGACCGCTTGACCGCCGGCGCGCGACGGGCCTAGCCTCGCGGGCGAAGGAGGTGTCCGAATGCCTTGTCCGCGGCGATCCCTTTCGGGCCTGAAGGTGGCCGGTACGCCAAGCGGCCCGGTCCGCCATCGGAGGAAACGAAACGGAGGGAAGGCGACAGCGCTCGGGCTGGCAGCGCTCCTCGTCGGTGCGGCGGGATGCTTCGGCTGCGGGCCCGTGGCGGGAGAGACGAAGGTGAGCCTCTCGATCACGAGCGTCGAGCCATACCAGGTGGTCGGCGCGGTAGGAACCCCGGTCAGCGTGGTCACTCAGTACGGTTGCACGGCGGCCGACGTCGGCATCAAGCTCGGCGCCATCCCCATCGCTGCGGCGACCATCGTCTCCAGCGCCCCCGACCACTACGAGCTCCCGATCCCGACCACCGCTCCGGGCACCACCAGCACTACCCTCACCGTCACCTGCGCCAAGCCGGCGAAGCCCGGGTACGCCTACCTCCGCGGCGGAAACACCGCCACCGCCGGATTCCTCTACAACACCGGACCCGGAGGACTCGAGCCGCCGCCGATGGTCGATGCGCACGCCCCGGTGGGCGACAACGTGCCGGTGCAGGCGCAGATGCAAGTGACCTTCACGCGCCCGATGTTGCGACCCAGCGTCGAGAAGCAAGGCAACGTCGGCATCTCGGGCATCGCCGGAAAGACCACCTATGACCCTCCGACCAAGACCGCGACCTTCGTCCCCGACGAGCCGCTCGACTACTCCACGACCTACGCCTGCGTGGTCGAGGGCGGGGACGGCGGAGTGATCTCGATGTCCGGACGCTATCTCCAGACCCACCTGGCACCCCCAGGCCAGGCGGTCGACCCCGACCAGGACGCGTGGACCTTCGAGACCCAGTGCCAGAGCTGCGGTAGCCCCTGAGTCGCCGACTGGCGGATCGGGCTGCTGGGGAGCGTCGAGCCATGCTTGCGCCCTGCGGCGCGCTTCGGTCCATGCCTATCCGGTTGACACACTTGTCCGAGGTTGGAGCCGGGCACGTCAGTGCCCGTGTTGGCTCGGGACGCCGCATCCGACCCGGACATTGACATGTCCGGCTCCAAGTGTGTCAACCGGATAGGCGCGCCTCGGTCGGGCGTCACGTCCGCCAACGGGGCCAACGTCCCGGCGCGCTTGGAGTCTGGACCCACTGCGAGCCGCTGGTCCGCGGCGAGCCGAGTCGCCGGCAGCGACGGCTCGGTCGCGGAAGGCTGGTAGACACAGACCACGCGCGCGAACGCGCCTGATTCCCAGGCATCCACGCATCCGCTTGACCCGCGCCGACGCTTCGGCCTAGCTTCTCGGCCGAAGGAGGCGTTCGACTGCCTGATCCGCCGCGGGCGCTCTCCAGTGCGGCTCGCGCGGCGGCTCTCGACACCCCGAGCTCGAGCGACCACGACGTAAGAAGGAGAAGGAGGTGATGCCCATGCACGTGAGGTTCTTGTCCAAGCACGGCGCCGGCTCCCGGCGTCGGACGCGGTACTGCCGCAGCGGCCGCGTCCTCTGGTAGGCCGTGGGGCCCGCGGGCTCTCGGGGGCTTGCGGGCCCGCCACGGATTGCCTCGCGCTCGACCGGAGGAGGACTGATGTCCGAACGCACCGTGCCCGACCCTTCGCAACTCCATCGCTTCACGCGCATCGGCCGCCGCTTCGCGGTCCACGTGCCCACCGGCCGCTTTGCGCAGCTCAGCCCCGACGCCGACCTCGTGCTCGACGGCCTCGCCCGCGACGAGCGGCCGGCCCCCGCGCCCGAGGTGGCCGCCGCCCTGGACGAGCTCGCCCGCCACTTCGACGAGCCCGACGAGGACCGCGGCCCGGCCCAGCCCGCGCCGATGACCGACCTGACTCTGAACATCAGCGCCGGCTGCGACCTCGCGTGCCGCTACTGCTGGAACAACCGCGGCCTCTACGGCGGCGAGATGGCCGGCCGCATGACCCCGAAGGTCGCCTGCGACGCCGTCGATCTCCTGGTGCGCGCCTCGAACGGCCACCCCTCCCTGGTCGTCGACTTCTACGGGGGCGAGCCGCTCTTGAACCTGCCCGTGATGAAGGCCGCCGTCGAGCACTGCCGCGCCCACTATCCGGACCGCCGCTTCTCGTTCCTGCTCGCGACCAACGGCGTCCACCTCTCGCCCGAGAACGCGGCCTGGCTGCACGACAACGGCGTCAACGTCGCGCTCTCCATCGACGGCGGCAAGGAGGTCCAGGACCGGCAGCGCCCGCTCGCCAACGGCTCGGGCTCCTACGACCGCATCGCGGCCTGCCTCGCGCAATTGCCCGCGCACGTCCGCGCCGACTACGTGGCCCGCGCCACGCTCACCCCCGACGGTCCCGGCCCGCTCGAGGCCTGGCACCAGCTCCACGACATGGGCTTCCGGCGCATCGAGGTCTTCGAGAGCGAGCCCGCGTGCTTCTACGGAACCGACTACCCGCCCGGAGACTTCTTCGTCGCAATGGCCGATCGCGACCGCCTGATGGCCGGCTACGAGGCGCTCCTGGTCGAGCTCGCGCACCGCATCGCGGCGGGCGAGCTGGGTTATGAGGACCTCTTCTTCTCCCGCCTCTTCAAGCAGATGGCGCGCCTGTACCGAAGCGGCGACTTCGAGGGCCCCTGCGCGGCCGGCACCGGCCAGATCGCGGTCTCCCAGGACGGCACCGCCTACCCGTGCACCGCGTTCATCGGCCAGGACACCTGGCGGATGGGCACCGTCGGCGCCGGCCTCGACGCCTCGGTCCAGCGGCGCCTCCTCGATACGGACATCACCCAGAGCGACGCGTGCCAGAGCTGCTGGGCGATGCGCCTGTGCCTGGGCAGCGGCTCCTGCTACAACCTCTCGCACCTGAACCTCGGCCGGATCGACGAGCCGGTGGAGGCGTTCTGCGAGCTGTACCGGCGCAAGATCGAGCTACTGATCGCCGGGCTCGCGCTGCTCCAGGACGAGGCGCCGGAGGCGTTCGACCGGCTCTTCGACGAGGACAACTTCACCGACCGCTCGGCGTGGCGGGCATCGACCGCGGCAGGCGAAGTCGCGGACGGATGAGAATCGGGAAGCGCGCCGGCTTCAGATCTGGCTCTACGCCGTTTCGCGTGGGTGGCGGGGAACGAGATGACGTTCATGATCATGCTCTTTCGCGGCCGAAATTGGAGCCGAACACGTCAGTGTCCGGGTGCAGGCACGGCAACGCGAATGAGGATTGTAGGGCGGGGGTTTTCCCCGCCGTTGGGGGCGGCGTCAGCGTGCGGCGGGGGGCAAGCCCCCGCCCTACGGTTCTTGAAGTCCCTGCCTGCACCCGGACACTGGCGTGTCCGGCTCCAACTCCA
>JAJYLH010000144.1 GCA_021787845.1 Myxococcales bacterium
CCCTCGCGCTCGCCCTTCGAGGCCCGCGCATGCTTGCCGTGCTCCATTCATGCTCCGTGGGCGCGGGCACCTCAGGGTGAGCGGATCGGGGACCAAGACACCTGAGGTGTCTGGATACCCAGTCACGCCAGTGTCCGGGTGCAGGCAGGGACTTCAAGAACCGTAGGGCGGAGGCTTGCCCCCCGCCGCACGCTGACGCCGCCCCCAACGGCGGGGGACGAGCCCTGGGACAAGCCCCCGCCCTACAATCCTCATTCGCGTTGCCGTGCCTGCACCCGGACACGCCAGTGTCCGGCTCCAATTTCGGCCGAGAAAGAGCATGATCATGAACGTCATCTCGTTCCCCGCCACCCACACGAGACGGCGCAGAGCCTTAGATCTTTCCAACGAGCTCGAGGGCGGGCTTGAGGGTCGCCTGTCCGGGCGCCCACTTGGCGGGGCAGACCTCGCCCGGATGCGTGTCGACGAACTGCGCCGCCTGGATCTTGCGCACCAGCTCCTGGGCGTTGCGGCCGATGCTGTTGTCGTGAATCTCGGCCAGCCGGATGCGCCCGTCGCGGTCGGCGACGAACGTGCCGCGGTAGGCGACGCCCTGCTCGTCGATGTAGACGCCGAGCGCGCGGCTGAGCTGGCCGGTCGGATCGGCGAGCATCGGGAAGCGGATCGTCTTGATCGTCTCCGAGGCGTCGTGCCAGGCCTTGTGCACGAAGTGGGTGTCGGTGCTCACCGAGTAGACCTCGACGCCCATCTCCCGAAGCTGCACGTACTTGTCGGCGAGGTCGCCCAGCTCGGTCGGGCACACGAAGGTGAAGTCCGCCGGGTAGAAGAAGAGAACGGACCACTTCCCCTTCAGGTCGGCGTCGGTCACCGTCTTGAACTGGCCCTCGTGGAACGCCTGGACTTTGAACTCGGGAACGACCGTGTTGATCAGAGGCTTCATCTGGTTTCCTTTTCTCGCGAGGGGACTCCTCGGGGTTTCTGGGCCGCCCGGTCGTCCCGGTGCGACCGCTGCCCTTCGGATGCCGCCTCGTCGAGGATGATTCGGCGCAGCGAAGTCGAGCACACGACAGGACCGCATTCGACGCTTGTCCGAGCCCCACTGGCGGAACGTGCCGGGTCCCTCTCCCGGGACCGGCGGCGGGGCATCCGGAGCCCTCGGGGCGGCGACCGATAAAAAAATTCGATGCCGATTCTTCTTGCCAGCGGCCGGGCGTTCGGTTGGGATGGCGGTGGCGGCTTCCAGAGGCAACGCGCGGCCCCACCGGCGGGGCGAGCCGACCGAGGAGAATGCGATGGCGCACGAGAAGAAAGGCGCGACGGACGCGGCGGTCGCGGGGGCGGTGCGGTCGTGGGAGGACGAGGCGGCGAAGCGGCTCAAGGCGACGCCGGAGATGGAGGTGCCGGAGCCGGAGGCCGCGCAGGCCGAGGGCCAGCGGGTGTTGGATCAGTTGCGGGTGATCGCCGGCCAGGGTGCGGCGGCGGTGCTGGTCGACCCGACCCATGACGCGCCCTGGGAGCCGGTGGTGGCGACGCTGATCGGCCATTCGGCCGCCGCTTGCGGGCGTCCCGAGGCGCGGGTGCTCGTCGTTCCCGGTGAGACGGGAAAGACGCGGCTTCAGCTCGCGATCGAAGGCGCGGTCAACACCTACCGGCGATTGCGCGGCACGATTCTCGGCCCGAACCCGACGGCGGAGGACCAGGCCCGGGCGGTCGCGATCTTCGCCGACCGCCCGATGCCGACCAGCAAGAGCGGATGGGAGACCGAGCTGAAGCTGCTCCACGCCGAGGTGACGGACCCGGACCGCGCGCTCCCCGACGAGGTGAAGACGATGGCGAGGCCGCTCGCCGATGCGGTCACGCAGATGGAAGCGGCGCCCGCGCTCCAGAGCAAGCGGGCGACGAAGGACGTCTGGGCCTGGTCGCCCACCGTTCGGCCGTCGTCGCTGGCCCTCCACCTCGCGATCGACAAGCTCGGCCGCTGGGCCTTCGCGCTGGGCGACGACACCCAACTCGCGGCCATCGTGGCGGCGATCAACGGTCCGGCGGCGGCGAGCCCGGCGAACAAGACGCCGACGCCTCCGGACAATCCGCCGCCGGCTCCGCCGACCCCGCCGGACAATCCGCCGCCGGCTCCGCCGCCGGAGAGCACGAAACCGGCGGACAAGTAGAACGGCGGCACGCTTCGACGGTCGCCCCGCGGCCGCTGAGGCCGATCGGCGGCCCCCCAATGGACGCGCGAGGTCCCCGACGGTCGCCGGCGGCGGATTCACGGGCGGTCGCCTCGTCTTGACGGTCGTGGCACCCCTCGGGACGGAGGCTCACCCGTGCGTGACGGACGGAAGCCGCCGCCCGGAAGTCGGCTCGAGCCGAAGTATCGGTGGTCGAGGGTCAAACATACACGCCAGCCGTCGCCGTTACGGACCGCGATGTAGCCGATATACACACGCCCACCCGGAATACGGATGGCGCTGTGGCCAATATACTCGGCGACGACGCCGATATGCACGCGAGGTGTCGCCAATATACTCGCGCGAGGCCGAAATATGGATGCGACGACCTCCCAGATGGACGTTGGGGCCGAAAATATCGATCCGCCCCGCGGCCAGGTCGATCGCCCAGCGGAATCGAAGGATGAGCACCCGGGCGGAAAGGCGGCGACCAACTCTTTTCGGTGCACCGGCCATCGTCACGAGTGTCCGCATCTGTCCCTCGCCAGAGCCCGACCGCGCCGGGTCTTCCTTGGCGGCTATCCGGTTCGAACCATGCCTGTCCGATTGACGCACTTCCGATCCGTCCGTGGCACAGGCGTCGTCGCCTGTGAAAGCGGCGCTGGACTCACGGGCTTTGGACGCCCGTGCCACGGGTTTCGGTCCCCAGCATCGAGGTGCTCGGACGGAGTCTTCGCCGCTCGTCAGAAGTGACCCGGGGATGCTCGTGAGAATCGACCCGGAGGGGGAGCGCGGCAGGGGCGCGGGCGGAGAGTGCGCGCGCGACGAGCTGGCGATGCGAAGCGAGCGGCCCCCGGA
>JAJYLH010000030.1 GCA_021787845.1 Myxococcales bacterium
CCGGGGGACCTCGAGTCGGGCTTCACCGTCGAGCCGCCCGCCCGGTCAGCGAGCGGCGGCGGCGCGAACCCGGCGGTCAGCTCGAGCCCGGCCAGGTGACGAGCCCGTGCGCGCGCGGTGGGCGCGAGCGCTGCTGCCCCGGGTCGCTCGACGCGCCGCCGAAATCGGGACCGCACGTCGGCGTCGATGCCCGCCACGTCCCGGAGGGCACAAGCCTGAGCGCATGGCGCTTGCCCAGCCGCTCGGCGAAGCGCGCGTTCGGCGCCGCCGCGAACGCTCGATCGGCGATCAGGAGCTGCGCCTTCCGCCGGCAGGCCCGGCGACACGCGCGCAGGAGCCCGGCTCGCTCGCCCTCCGGCGGCGCTTCCAGGGTGTCCAGAATCAGCGGCGACTCGAGGCTGCCCGCCCGCCGGGCTCGCCGCTCCATCGGCCGTGAGCTCCTCGTCGCCAGAGCCGGTCAAGGGGAGACCCCGAGGGGCGGCGCTCAGCGCTGTCCACTCGGCCCGCGTGGCTCGCCAGGAGCCCGGCGAAAGTGGTTGAACCAGTCCAGCGTTCGGTGCTAAAGATACGCTCGCGATGCGCCTCGGCATCGGCGTGATGGTCTACAACGAAGCGGAGAACCTCGGGCGCCTGCTGGAGGCCCTCCGTCGCGTCGGCTCGCCGCGAGTCGACGTTGCCGCCATCGTCGTCGTCTCCAGCGGCTGCACCGACTCGAGCATCACCGCGGCGCGGGAGGCGGCGCGGCGCGATCCGCGCATCCGCATCGTTGTCGACCCCGTTCGCCGCGGCAAGGCGACGGCGGTCAACCAGTTCCTCGCGTCCGTCTCGGGCGAGGTGGACGTCTGCGTGCTCCTGGGCGGCGACCTCCTGCCGACCGACGGCGCTGTCGAAGAGCTCGCGTGGGCGCTCGCCGACCCGGAGGTGGGCATGTGCGGCGGCCGGCCGGTGCCGACCAACCGCGGGCGCGGCCTCGTCGACCGCATCGTCGCGCTGCAATGGGACCTGCACCACCGGGTCAGCCAGCGCGCTCCGAAAATGGGCGAGATGATCGCCTTTCGCGCGGACGTACCCCGGCTCGCGCCGGACACCGCGGTCGACGAGGCCTACCTCGAGTGGCTGATTCGCGAGCGCCACCAAGAAGTGGCCTACGTGCCCGACGCGGTGGTCTTGAACCACGGCCCGACCCGGTGGCGCGAGCTGTTCGAGCAGCGACGGCGCATCTGGATCGGCCACTGGCGGCTGCGCGCGACCACCGGCCACGCGCCGAGCACGATGTCCGCCCGCACGCTTGCCCACACCGCTCTCGCCTACCTTATCGACCGGCCGGTAGCCCTGCCGCTGCTCGTGACCGCTGCCGCCGTCGAGCTGAGCGCTCGCGCCGCCGGGACCTGGGATGCGGTGGTGAAGAAGAAGAACCCCTACGTCTGGCCGCGGCTCGCCTCGACCAAGCGCCCCGCCGCCGAGCCGCCGCCCGCTTCGATCCGCGCCTCCTCGGCGTAGGCGAGGTGTGCCGCCGCGCAGTCCTCCCAGCGGTAGCCCGCTGCCGCCCGCACCGCCGCCTCGGAGCGCGCCTCCAGCTCTTCGGCGCTGGAGGTCGCGAAATCGCGGAGGGCATCCCGGAGCCGCTCGGCCCGCAGGCGCGCGTCGGCGAAGGGCACGATCGTCGCGAAGGGGGCAGAAGCGATGTCGGCCGGCCCATCGGCGTCGGAAGCGAGGATCGGGCAGCCCGCGGCCATCGCCTCGAGCAGAACCAGGCCGAACGGCTCGTAGACCGAGGGCAGGACGAAGAGGTCGGCCTCGCGGTACTGGCGGCGGACCTCGCTCGCGCTCAGGCGGCCGAGATCGACGGTGCGAACGTGGCAGAGGGACCGAAAGGCGCGCTGGACGCCGGGAGCGAAGTCGGTGTTCGGACCGCGCCAGGACGCCTGGGCGCCGACGATCCGCAGCTCGAGCCGGTCGGCGAGAGCGGGCTCGCGCGACTCGAGATCGCGGAGCGCGCGGGCGAGGTAGTCCCAGCCTTTTTGCGGCGTCGGGCGGCCGACGGCGAGCAGCCGCCGGCGCTCGCGCGGGCGATGCGCCCAACCGGCGGGCCGCGGGCTCGGTGGCGGCGCTCCCGCCTCACAGAACCGGATCCGCTCGGCGAAACGCGGATGATGCCCGGCGAGCGTCGCCGAGAAGCGGCGTCCGACCGCGACCACCCGGTGCGAGGCGGCGACGAGCGCGCGTTCTCGCGCGAGCTTGGTCAGTTGCAGCCGCACCACCTCAGGGAAGGGCAGCCGCTCGGCGGCAGCGGAGCCGAGGATCGCGCCACGCACGAGCGTTCGGCGCAGCCCGGGCGGCGTCCAGCGGGCGACCGCGCGCACCGCTGGCGGGAGCAGCCGCGCGCGCTCGGGGTCGCGACCGGCGGCGAGCGCGTGCAGCGAGTCGTCCGCGACGCTGTAGTGCACCACGCTCACCACGAGGGAACCGTCCTCGCGCAAGGCTCGCGCGGCCGCCGCGGTCTCGTAGCCGTGACACCAGCCGACCACCGGCGCGCCCGTGGCCGCGAGCTCGCGCGCCCGCGCCCGCGCGCGCCTGGCGAGAGGCAGGAGCGCTTCCGGAAAGCATTCGGGCTCGTAGAGCGCGAAGACGTCCGGCACCGGCCGGCTCGGGGTCACCCGCTCGACCTCGAACCCCTCGCCCCGCTCGAATTCCGCCTCGTCGCCGATGCGCAGCGCGACGACCTGGAGCGGCCGCCCGACGAGCCGCGCCAGCGCCCGGGTCGCCTCGAGGACGTAGATCGACTGCCCGTCGGCCGCCCGCACGGGGCTCGGGAAGCTCGGGCTGACGACGAGCAGCTCCGGCGGATCGGGCCTGACGCTGTCCGCCATCGGTGCTGCCTCTCGCGTCCAAAGTAGCCGGAAAAGAATAACACGCGCCAGCGACGGAGCTGTGGACCGCTCACCCGGAGCGGTCACCCTGAGCGCAGTCGAAGGACGAAGGGCGGGCGGTCCACCATGTTCCCGCCCGCTCTTCGACGAAGTTCGTCCTGAGCGTGCCAAAGGGCTCCGGATGAGCGGGAACGACCCCGCTACGCATCTGCTAGAAGGTCGCCATGGCCGACCAGCGCTACCTGACGAAAGAGGGTTACGACCGGTTCTCGAAGGAGCACGACCAGCTCTGGAACGTGGAGCGACGCAAGGTCGTCGCCGAGGTGCAGGCGGCCGCGGCGCAAGGCGATCGGTCGGAGAATGCCGAGTACATCTACGGCAAGAAGCGGCTGCGGGAAATCGATCGCCGCCTCGAGTACCTGGAGAAGCTGCTCCGCGAAGCGGTGGTCGTCAGCCCTGCTGCTGACCGTCCGACCGATCGCGCGTTCTTCGGCGCGTTCGTCACCGTCGAGGACGAGGAGGGCAGCCGCTCGACGTACCAGCTCGTCGGCCCGGACGAGGTCGACGCCTCGCGGGGGCGCATCAGCATCGAGTCGCCGCTCGGGAAGGCGCTCCTGGGCAAGCGCCCTTTCGACGTGGTGCTCGTGCGGCGCCCGAAGGGCGATACCGAGCTGACCGTCCGTGCGGTCGCGGGGCAGCGCTAAAGGGGACTAGCCCCGGCCACCCGATGGTTATCGCCACGCTCGCCTTATCGCGCTTGACGCGAGGGGCGCACTTCCCTATGGTTCGCGGCCTTTTCGCGTTCGCCTCGAAGGGTGAACGCTTTTTTGCGAGGCAAGCCTTGGCCCAAGTCAAGCGAGTGCGCAAGAAGGACATCCAGCAGGCGAAGCGGCCTGACGCCCTGCTGACGAAGGCGAACAGCCTCTTCGACTGGTTGTGGGCGCGGCGCGTGGTGTCGCTTTCGGTGCTCGCCGGCGTTCTCGTGCTCGTCGCGGTCGTCACCGGCTTGCGGGCGTATGGGCAGGCGAGGGCGCACCGGGTCGGCGTCGAGCTGTCGAGCGCGGTCGGGCTCACGGCGCGCCCGGTGGGGCCGGCGGATTCGACGGGCGGCGCCAAGACGTTCCAGACCCAGGCCGACAAGCAGCAGGCGGTTTCGAGGGCGCTCGGCAAGTTGATCCAGGACCATCCCGGCACGGCGGGCGCGAGCGCTGCCGCCCTGCTCCGGGCCCGCGACGAGCTCGACCACGGGAAGACCGACGACGCGATTCGCGACTACCAGGCCTACTTGAAGAACGACGACGGCCGTCTAGCGCTCTTCGCCCACGAGGGGCTCGGCTACGCCTACGAGGCGAAGCACGACTGGGCGAAGGCGCTCGACGCGTTCGGGAAGCTCGCGGAGGACGGCGTGCCGGCGCGGGCGCTCTACCACGAGGCGCGCGTGCTCGCCGAGGAAGGCAAGAAGGACGAGGCGCGCAAGGACTTCGAGGAAGTGATCGCGAAGTACCAGACCGACGTGGTGGCGAGTGATGCGCGGGCCCGGCTCGACCTGCTCGACCTGCCGCCCGCGGGCGTGGGCGCACTTTCGGCGCCGAGCTCCGCGCCCGACGCTTCCGCGGTTCCCGAGCCGGCGAAGAAGGTCGCCAACCCGCACCATCCGCACCATCTTCGGGCGGGGACGGGCAAGAAGACCGCCCGGAAATGAGCATGCCTTTGGGGTTTCACGCGGCGGTCGGACGGGACAGCGTCTGGCGGATTCGCCCGCTCGCGGCTCCCCAGCGGCGCTGAGGCGTTCGGCTCGAGCGCTGTCTCTTCGGGCGTGAGCGACCGACCGGCACGGCGGCGGATCCGCGCGGATCGATCGCGCGAGCAAGGAGAGAAGGGATGACGCGCGACCTCTCGCCTCGCCGGTCCAGGGCCGGTGCCGTGTGGATCGCGCGCGCCGCGGGGCTTGCGCTCGCCGCTTGCGCTCTCGCTCCCCGTTCGGCCTGGGGCCAGGCCCGGCCGCGCTCGTTCGTTTCGCACGGATTCCTCACCGGCGGCGGGCAGGCGACCACCGGCGTTCCCGAGGCGCGACCCTACTTTCTCGGCTGGAACGCGCGGATCGATCCGCCCGAGGAGCTGGGCGCGTTCGAGACGCCGCTGGAGCCGGGGGGAGTAGCAGCGGACCCGAGGACCGGTTGGGTCTACGTTGCGACGCGACACGGGCGGGTGGTCTGCCTCGACGGAGGGAAGGTGCGCTGGAGCGTCGAGGTGGGCGCCTCGATTCTCGCGCCGCCGACCGTGTGGCAGGACTCGGTGGTGGTCGGCACCGGTCAAGGGGTGCTCGCGGTCCTGAACAAGGTCACCGGCGCGCGACGGGTGCGGGCGATCCTCGGCGACCAGCTCATCACGAAGCCGGTGGTGGTCGAGCAGCAGAACGGCCCGGCGATCGCGCTCGTCGGCTCGAGCCAGGACACGCTCTACGCGGTCGAGCTCCAGTACGCGCAGAAGCTGTGGACCGCGCATCGCGACCAGCCGGCGCCCTTCACCGTCTACGGCTTCGCGCGCCCCGTCGTGCTGCACGACAGCGTCTTCATCGGGTTCGCCGACGGCACCGTCGAGGCGCGCGACCTCACGACCGGCGCGCAGAAATGGGCGCAGACCATCTCACCTTCGGGGTCCCTCGTCGACGTCGACGCGCTGGGCACCGACGGGCACCTCGTCTACGCCACCTCGTATTCGGGGGGGGTGTATGCGCTCCAGCCGGCCGACGGCGCTGCCCTCTGGCGGACGCCGATGAGCGGAGCGGCGCGGCTCCTGGTGGACGGCCCGCGAGTGATCGCGGTGGCGCCGGGCGTGATGCAGTCGCTGCGGGCGAGCGACGGCAAGGTCGAGTGGAGGTTCACCTTCGGGCACCGCATCGCCGAGACGCCGGCGGCGACGCAAGGGGTGGTCGTCCTCGCGCAGAACGGCGGGCCGGTGTATTTCGTCGACGAGCACACCGGCACCCCTCTCGGCCTGTTCATGAGCGGCTCCGGCACGGACTCGCCGCCGGCCATGAACGGGCAGATTCTCTTCGCCCTCACCAACGGCGGCCGGCTCTACTCGATGGCGGTGGTGCCGTGAGCGGGTGCGGCTGAGGCAGGGTGCGCTGGGATCGGCCGCACCCAACACCGGGCGCGCTCGTCGCCACGACCAGACCGATCGGTCCGATCCGACCGATCGGTCCTATCGGCCAGGGCTTTCAAGGTGCGGCCTGAACCGGAGTTGCCGCTCATCCCTTTTGCGCAGTCGAGGAACGAGCGTCCTTCGTCCTTCGACTGGCGCTCAGGATGACCGCTCACGGCGAGCGGTTCTTCGCTCGTTGGCACCTTGAATGCCCTGGTCCGATCGGCGCAACCCGGCCTGAGGTCCTCTCGGCGAGCGGGCGACCCCAGTTTCACGCGCGGGCTTCGATGGCCTTGACCCTGGCGCTCGCCCTAGTGCGACCGTTCCAGGTGTCGACGGTGAGCTGGAACGCGACTTGGGCGCGCTGGCGCAAGACGCCGAGCTTCTCGCCCATCCCGAAGGCGATGGCGTCCGCGGGGCCGAGGGCGAACTTGAGGTGGTCGGCGGGACCGCTCTTGGCGGGCAGCACCCGGGCTTCGAGCCCCTGGACCTCCGCCGCCAGGACCGGCTCCGGGTTGCCCATCCCGAACGGCGCGAGCCTCGCCAGCGCCTGCGCCAGCTCCAGCGTCGCGTCGGTCGCGTGGATGTCCGCGTCGATGCGCATCGAAGGCACCAGGTCTTCCGGCGAGAGCTGGCGTAGCGCCTCGTCCTCGAACGCGCGGGCGAACGCGGGAATCTCCTTCGCCTCCAAGTGCACCCCGGCCGCGTGGTGGTGGCCGCCGAACTTGACCAGGTGCTCGCGACAGCGCCCGAGGCCGGCGTACATGTCGAACGCCTCGATCGACCGGCAGCTACCCTTGGCGGAAGCGCCGTCGACCCCCAGGACCACTGTCGGCCGGTGGTAGCGCTCCACGATGCGGCTCGCGACGATGCCGACGACGCCCGGATGCCAACCTTCGGCGTAGAGGACGAGCCCGCGCTTGCCGTCGAGGTGGCCCTTCGCCTGCAGGAGGGCCTGCTCGGTGATTTCCTGCTCGATTTCCCGGCGCTCCTGGTTCGCGCGGTCGAGCGTGGCCGCGAGCGAGCGCGCGCGCGAGGTGTCGGTCGCGAGCAACAGCTCGACCGCGGTGCCGGCGTCGTCGAGCCTTCCGGCGGCGTTGATGCGCGGCCCCAGCTTGAAGCCGACCTGGCCCGAGGTGACCGGCCCCTGCGCGATTTGCGCGACCTCCTTGAGCGCGCGCACCCCCGGTCGCGCCGACTTCTCGAGCTCCTGGAGCCCGTGGGCGACGAGGATGCGATTCGCGCCGAGGAGCGGCACCACGTCGGCGATGGTGCCGAGCGCGACGAGGTCGAGGTACGCGCGCAGGTTCGGCTCCGGCCTCGTGCGAAAGAGCCCCTCCTCGCGCAGGCGCTTGCGCAGCGCCATCAAGAGATGAAACGTGACGCCGACCGCCGCCAGGTCCTTCGACGGGAAGGGACAACCCGGTTGGTGCGGGTTGAGCATCGCGACCGCGCGCGGCAGCTCGGCTGGCGCCTGGTGGTGATCGACCACGACGACGTCGACGCCCGCTTGCGCCGCCCGATCGACCTCCTCGACCGCGGTGACGCCGCAGTCGACGGTGACGATGAGCTGGGTGCCCGCCTGCGCGAGCTTGTCGACAGCGCTCCCGTTGAGCCCATAGCCTTCGACCAGCCGGTGCGGGACGTAGTAGCCGACGTCGGCGCCGGTGGCCTCGAGGAACGAGACGAGGAGGCTGGTCGAGGTGACGCCGTCGACGTCGTAGTCGCCGTAGACCATCACCTTTTCGTGTTTGGCGATGGCGCGGGAGAGCCGTTCGACCGCTCGAAGCATGCCCTTCATCGAGAAGGGATCGGGCAAGTCCTGGATGCGAACCGAGAGGAAGCGCTCCGCCTCCTCGGGCGTCGAGATCCCGCGCGACGCGAGAATCCGCGCCGCGATCGGCGGCAACCCGAGCGCCGCCGCCAACGCGCCCGCCACCCGCTCGTCCGCCGCCTTTCGCATCCAACGCATCGCCGCCTCGCTCGCTCTCCCACCCGGCGCGGGACTGTACCAGAGGGGTCGGACATGCCGCCGGATGGCTGGCGGTCAGGCTCGATGCTCTGCGGCTCGTCAGCGCGGCCTTCGTCGGTCCCATGATTGGCAACCTGGCTGGGGGCTTCCCGAAGGAGCTCCGATTCGTGGCCGAGACTTTCGTATTGCTACAAGAGCAGCGTCATCGCGCGGATTACGATCGGTCGGCACCTTTGACCCGACAGGAGACATGCAAGTTCGTTGGACTGGCGGAGGAGGCTGCCCTGGCTTGGAATCAGATAAAGGCATCTGCCGCAGCCCGACTGTTCTTGATTCTACTGCTCGCTGGTGCCTCGCTGAAGCGGGGCAAGCGATCCCGGGCGCGGGAGAGTGCTTCCATCGCCTGACGACGCGTGGAAGACAGACGGCCCGATCGACGGTCACCGCGGGTCTCTTGCCAGCCCCAATCGCTGTCTTACGTTAGCGGGCGCTCGCGGCGTTCTTTAGAGCGCCGGACGCAAGGAGAGATGTCCTCATGGCGAATGACAAGCTCACGCTCAAGGCTCAGGAAGCGGTGCAAGCGGCGCAGACGCTGGCGCGGCGGCGGGAGCACCAGCAGGTCGAGCCGGAGCATCTGCTCGTCGCGCTGCTCGATCAGAAGGACGGCGTGACGTTGCCGATTCTGGAGCGCATCGGCGCCGACCAGAACCTGGTCCGGTCGCGGGTCGAGGAAGCGCTGGCGAAGCTGGCGCGCGTCGCTGGCGGCGGCGGCGAGTATCTGTCCCAGCGGTTCGCCAAGCTCGTCGACGCGGCCGAGGACGAGGCGAAGAAGCTCAAGGACGAGTATGTTTCCAGCGAGCATCTGCTGATTGCGCTGAGCGAGGACAAGCAGGGCGCGGGCGACGCGCTGCGATCTTCGGGCGCGACCAAGGACCGGCTTTCGACGGTCATTCATGACCTGCGCGGCGGCGCGCGGGTGACCAGCGAGACGGCGGAATCGCAGTATCGGGCGCTGGAGAAATACGCCCGCGACCTGACCGAGCTGGCGCAGAAGGGCAAGCTCGATCCGGTGATCGGCCGCGACGAGGAGATCCGTCGGGTGATGCAGGTCCTCTCGCGGCGAACCAAGAACAACCCGGTGCTCATCGGCGACCCGGGCGTCGGCAAGACGGCCATCGTCGAAGGGCTCGCGCGGCGCATCATCGACGGCGACGTGCCGGAGCCGCTCAAGCACAAAAAGTTGGTTGCGCTGGACATGGGCGCGCTCGTCGCCGGCACCAAGTATCGGGGCGAGTTCGAGGAGCGGCTGAAGGCGATTCTCAAGGAGGTCGCGCAGAGCGAGGGCGAGGTGGTCCTCTTCATCGACGAGCTGCACACCATCGTCGGCGCGGGCGCGGCGGAAGGCGCGATGGACGCGGGCAACCTCCTGAAACCCGCTCTGGCGCGCGGCGAGCTGCACTGCATCGGCGCGACGACGGTCAACGAGTATCGCAAGCGCATCGAAAAGGACCCCGCGCTGGAGCGCCGGTTCCAGCCGGTGATGGTCGGCGAGCCGACCGTCGAAGACACCATCTCGATATTGAGGGGCCTCAAGGAGCGGTACGAAATCCATCACGGTGTTCGCATCAAGGACGAGGCGCTGGTCGCGGCGGCGACACTCTCGAATCGGTACATCAGCGACCGCTTCCTGCCCGACAAGGCGATCGACCTCATCGATGAAGCCGCGAGCAAGCTGCGCCTGGAAATCGACTCGATGCCGGTGGAAATCGACGAGGTGCGGCGGAAGATTCTGCAGCTCCAGATCGAGCAACAGGGCTTGAAGAAGGAGGTCGACCCGGCAAGCCAGCAGCGCCTCGCGAAGATCGAAGCCGAGCTCGCGCAGCTCAACGAAGAGCAGGCGCGGATGAAGGCGCAGTGGGAGTCCGAGAAGGCGGTCATCGGCAAGGTGCGCGACTTCAAAGCGCAAATCGAGGAGGCCCGCCAGCGCCAGACCGACGCCGAGCGCAAGGCCGACTACAACGCTGCGGCGGCGCTGAAGTTCGGCGAGATACCGGCGTTGCAAAAGCAGCTCGACGGCGAGAACCAGCGGCTCGCGGAGCTGCAAGCGCACGGGTCGTACCTCAAGGAAGAGGTCGACGCCGAGGACGTCGCGGAGGTGGTTTCGAAGTGGAGCGCCATCCCGGTGTCGAAGCTGCTCGAGGCGGAAGTCGCGAAGCTCGTGAAGATGGAAGAGCGGCTGCACCAGCGCGTCGTCGGACAGGATCCGGCGATCATCGCCGTGTCCAACGCCGTGCGGCGCGCCCGCAGCGGTTTGCAAGATCCCAATCGGCCCATCGGCTCGTTCCTGTTCCTAGGGCCCACCGGCGTTGGCAAGACCGAGCTCGCCCGGGCGCTAGCGGAATTTCTCTTCGACGACGAACAGGCGCTCGTCCGACTCGACATGAGCGAGTACATGGAAAAGCACTCGGTCGCGCGGCTCATCGGCGCGCCTCCCGGCTATGTCGGGTTCGAGGAGGGCGGCCAGCTCACCGAAGCGGTGCGGCGGCGGCCGTATTCGGTGGTGCTCTTCGATGAAGTCGAGAAGGCACACCGCGATGTCTTCAACGTGCTTCTGCAGATTCTCGACGACGGCCGGCTGACCGACGGCCAGGGGCGCACGGTCGATTTCAAGAACGTCGTCGTCATCCTGACCAGCAACCTGGGCTCGCAGATGATTCACGACCTCGCCGGCGACGACGAGGCGATCAAGAAGAGGGTCAACGAGGCGCTCCGGCAGGAGCTGAGGCCGGAGCTATTGAACCGCATCGACGACATCGTCATCTTCCACTCGCTGACCCGAAAGGACTTGACGGGGATCGTCGGCATCCAGCTTTCGCGGGTGCGCCGGCTGCTCGCCGAACGCAACCTCGGCCTCGAGCTGACCGACAAGGCCAAAGAGGCGCTCGGCGAGGCCGGCTGGGACCCGCAGTACGGCGCCCGGCCACTCAAGCGCGCGATTCAGCGGATGCTCCTCGACCCGCTCTCGATTCGTGTCCTGCAGGGCGACTTCCGACCCGGCGACCAGGTGATGGTCGACGCCCAGGCCGACGTGCTGACGTTCAAACGCGCGCCCAGCAAGGCGGCGCAACCGGCCGTCCACTGACGGGCTACCCGGTTCGGCTAACCGAACGCAACAGATCCCACCCGCACAGCGAGGCGAGATTCTCGTCTCCGGTGCGAGGCCAGCGCGGCTCCGGAAGACCGGAGGGCGTTGAGGTGGAGTAGGATGCCGAGGAGCGCGACCGGGGCCTTTGCGAGCGCCGACGGGTTCTCATGGAAAGCATCACGGATTCCCGCATGATCGGAGCTTGGGCTCGTACAGTCAGTCAACGACGAAGGCCGTCGGGAATCCCGTCCACCGAACCGAACCGTCATCCTCGATGTGGGCTTCGCACGTCGCGATGGCATTGAGATCCTCTGGCCCGTATCGCCAGGAGATGAAGTGGATGCGCTGGTTACTCGATGCCAGCAGAGGCAGATCGACGGTCCTTGAAAGAACATATCGACCTGCGACGACGATATCTGCAAGAGAGAGGAGCTTGGTTGTGCCTCTAGAGCGGAGTTCGGCCAGCTCGTGTCCTGTGAAGATGAGCACCGAGAGTCCGCGCGAGCGAACGCCTTCGACGAACGGAACAAGGACCTCCGCTTGCGCGAATGGCTCACCACCCGAGAGTGTGATACCTTCGACGTCCCGGCTCTGATCCACCTCGTGAAGCAGAGCATCGACCGACATCATCCGTCGTGGCGCGAACGACCACGTGTCGGGGTTCCAGCATCCCTCGCAGCCGAGGCCGCATCCTTGTACCCAGAGCACGAACCGCTCGCCGGGGCCATTCGCGCGGCTGCGAGGAAGCCAGCGCGCTACGTTGATGAGGCGGCTGCGCACTCAATAGGTCCTTCGCACGAGGACGAGCCGGACCTGCTCCTGGTTGCGCTCTACCTTGACCGAGTAGCCGAGCTTCTTCGCCTTGGTCTCAATTGCCGACCGCTGGGCCTCGACGAGTTGGCGCTTCCGCTCGCGCTCGCGTTCGAGCTCTTCGGCACGCAGGCGCGCGTCGCGCTCGGCCTCCCGTGCCCGATAGCGCTCGGCGACGCTCGACAGCCAGGCGCCGCCGAAGCGCGGCCGATCGTAGTCGCTCACGATCAGGCGGTACCCGGTAGGGGTGCTAAGGAAACCCAGATCGTTCGACGCGGCCGACAGGTGCTGACGACGCAGGATGATGTTCGCCACCTGAACCCGCGTGTCACCCTGGTATCCGACGAGCGGAAGTGGCTCCTCGCTCACCACTACCCGTTCCTCCACGAACCCGACGTCCGCCAGAGCCTGCAGGAGCAGGTCCCTGTCGATCATCGGGGTGGTAACGGTGATGTACGCGCTCATTTCTTCCCCCCAATCTGCTGGGTTCGGCGGATGGTTTGCTGGGGAGGCGTCGCGGCCTTCCGGGTGACCGTCTGCGGCGCAGATGCGAGTCCTTCCAGAAGGGACTCGATCTGGCGTAGACACGCATCCCCTTCGAAGCCGCTCGCCTCGACCGACAACGCGCCGTCCTCGGCAATGTCCACCACAATTCGAGTCTCTTTCATTTTCCCTCCGCCGGCCCAACGAGGCGTGCATGGAGCCGGTTTGCTTCACGTTCTCCGTCTGGCACCTCTTCCCAGGTCTCGATGGCGAGCATCCGCTCCGCGCCCACCTCGATCAACTCGCCCACGGCCGGCAGATCCTCGTCGGGCACTGGAGGCGCAGAGGCAGCCTGGGTCGGCACAAAGAGCGGTCCCGACTTCTTTTTCGACAGCAATGGGCTCGGCTCCTCCTGGAAGGTGAACACTGCGTTCGCCTGCTGCTCGCGGTCATCGATTCGCCGTTGGACGGCGGAGAGCCTCTGCTCCGTCTGGTGCCGGTCGGCGCGGAGCTTCTTCACGGCAGCCTTCGCATCGGCATCCTTCGCACCGCTCGAGTTGTCGGCAGGCTTCTCCGCGTCGGACAACCGCTCACGAATCTTCGCGAGATCGGCCTCCAGCGTTGCCTTCCGGGACAGCTCCTCGTCGAGGGCCGCCCGCGCCTCTTGGACGCGCTTGTCATGCGCCGCGCGCTCGGCGCGCTCTTGTTCGTTACGCCGCGTCTGGACTTTCCCATCCGCGAGCCGAGCCACCTCACCCGCGAGACGTCCGAGCTCATCGCTGACTTCAAGCGCATGGAGTCTCCCCGCCCCTGACGGCGTGTCCTTCGCCATTGCCGACAGACTCTGGCGAAGCGTCTCCGTTGTGCGCGAGGCTCCGAGGAAGAAGGACCGGAACCCCTCGAACGTCTTTTCGAGGGCTCCGCGATCGGCCTCGACCGCCTCGAGGTCCTGTTCGATCTTCTTGCGGCGGGAGTGGAACCACGTATCGAAGCCCTTCCAGGCGTCGACGAGCTTCGCGGCGCTGGCCTTGGCCGGGCGGGCGGGTGGCAGCACCTTCCATCGCCAGCGCACCTGGCGCGCGAGCGGATCGACCGGAGGAAAGCTCGTCGGTGAAGCGGACTCGATCTCAGCGAAGGATTTCGCCCGAACGACACCGGCGTCGATTGGAACTTCGGCGAGCGGCGTCCGGAAGGACGCGTCTTCGAGCAGCACATCGCCGTCTGCACCGCGGACCGTGGCGTCCGCTTCGAAGCGGGTCCGCGCCGCGTCGGCGAGCCCGGCAAGGGCTTTCGCCGTTGCAGGAGACGGCTCGGGAAGTTCGAGCCTCAGTGGCCGTGCCATCTCACCCTGACCGATCACCATCGACAAGAACCCCTCGCCCGCTGCCAGCGCTGGTAGACGGAGATCGTCGTCGAAACGCAAGCGCTCGGCGCGCTGAGCGACCGCCCGAACGAGGGCGAACGACGCCGTCGCCGGCGTGAAGAGGCAGGCTGTCTTCGAGACGCCGAGAGCTTCCAGGTCGACAGCACTGTCGACGACCGCGACCGCAGCTTCCTTTGCCACGGGAGACGCGCTGAAAAACCGGGCAGGCGCCTCTGGAACTTCGAAAGGCGCGTCCAGTGACGGCTTGAACGTCGCACCATCGAGCGCCTCGTAGGGGGCCGCCCAGAACGCGCGAAGAAAGACCTGGAAGGCGGCGGCCGACACGTCGCCAGACAGGCGCATCCAGCCGATGTCGACCGCGCTCGGAGCGTGAAGCACCAGGAGCGCGGACTTGCCGCGCCCGCCGATGACCAGATCGCAGTCGAGCCAGCCGCCAGTACGGGCGAGCAACTGCTTCGTCTTCCCGAGGAGCTTCCGATCATCTTCGGACGAACCGAACGTCGGTGCGTGCAGATAGGTACGAACGCCGTGCTCCAGACAGCCACCCAGGAGCCGCCGGGCCAGCGTCGATGGCCTCGACGAGAGCGCCACACAAGCGAAGTCGTTGCCTTCCAGAACCTCGCCGAGAACGCCAGCGGTCAGCAAGGCGGGGGGGTCGAAGACCCTCGGAGGCCGCTCGCCTTCGCGACGAATCCAACACGGAGGCAGCTTCTCGTCGAGCCGCGATTGCACGCGCTCGCGTTCGACCGGTCCGATTCTCCCGGTGCGCGTCACGACAGCTTCTCCCAGGCAGTTCGCAGCTGGTCAGGCGTCTTGGACTGCAGCGTGAAGTTCACGTCGTTCCAGATCAGCGGTGTCTTGAGATCGATGGTGTCGATGCTCACGCCCGGCTCGGGCCGCGCATGCACGAGGCTGTGTGTAGCGTGGATCGTCGACGGCGAGCGGCCCTCACCGTAGAGGATATACCGGCCGTGAAGCTCGGGACCTGTTGACAGCTTTCGGATGTCAAGGGGCTCCGACCCGACGAGCTGTCGCAGCTCCTTGCCAAGAGCGTTGCCCGCGGGGTCGTTCGCGACACGCGTGACGATGCCGATATGGAGGTCGGCGGAGTCGGCACGAAGCGCCTCCACCAACGCCCGAAGGACAGGCAGGGTACGATGGTCGATGTGCTTGTCATAGATGACGCACTTCTTGGCGCCGGCCACGCTCAGCGCTCGTACGAGCCACGCCATAGAGCGGCGCTCCTTGGGGGCTATCGTCAGCAACACCGCGTTGGTCCCTTCGTTCACCGGTGGCGGTTGCTTGAGCGACACCCGCGACAGCCATTCGGTAGGCTCCGCGCTCGGATGCAAATCGACAGCCGCCCGCAGTCGCCAAGCCAGGGCCTGATCTTTGTCCTTCGAAGCCTCGCGGACGAGGTCCTCGTGCGAAGGCAACACAGGCTCGAACTCCTCGAGCGGCGTGTCGATGATGAGGTCGTAGAGCCGATGGAGCAGGTCGCTGCGCGAGACGTAAGCCGTAGCTTCGGCTCGAACCGCGTCGAGGAGCATCCAAATGGCCCATTTCTGCGCCTCGGCACCGTCGAGCGGCGCGATGGGCATTCCTGTCACCGTGCATGCCGCAAAGCGGTCAAGGCTGGGCACGTCCACGTTTACGAGGGTTAGCGTCATGTGAAATCGCGTGCGTGCGTCTTGGTCGAGCTTCTCGGGGTCGAATTCGACCCGGAGCGTCCGCGTCTCCGGATCCCAACGCCCGAACTTCGCGGCGACCTGAAACCAGCTCTCGAACAGGGACCACGCGTCCAACTTCGGCCCTTGTTCCGGCCGTTCAGGCACATCGTGCTCACCCGTATTAGACCGAAACCGTTCCGAGAGCTGCCAGTCGGAATGGTCTGCTCGATGGGGATCGATGTGCAGGACAAGCTGAATTCGCCGGTTGTCGATCAGGTGAGCCTTCGCCGCCTCGCCGCGCGGCGCGACCAGTCGGCGGAGCATCCACGTCTGGTCGTCTTCCCACGAAGGAAAACGAACATCTGTTGGCAGGCCATACAAAGGCTGCGCCGTCGGCGCCGGTCCACCCGCCGCCTGGGCCTCCAAGCGCACGACGTTGAAGATCCGGGTTCCGAAGATCGGATCGGTGCCGAGAACGAGCTCGTACAGCCCGGACTCGGGAATCGGCACGAGGCCCGATTCGGCTGCGTCGCGACCCTGCGAGGTGAGCGCGCCGCTGTCGTCGATCAGCTCCAGCCGGCGCAGATGGTCTTCCAGCCCTCGAGCGCCGCCAGGCCCCAGCCCCGGCAGCACGGCCTCGATCACCTCGAGCCCGAGGCGGCCGCGCTCTTGCGCCTTGCTAAAGAGCAGTTGCAGCTCGGGGCGCTTCTCGAAGGTCGCGAGCTCGCCGATGACCTGCCACCGCTGGAGAAGAACGTCCCTCCGCAGCTCGATTTGCATGCTCAACGTAAACCTCCTCTCCGGTTCGTGGGCGCGGACCGCCACTCGGGCTGTCCGCCCAGCGCGGTAAGCTCCTCGACCCGGTGCCGTTCAGATTTCCAGTACTCCCGCTTGCCCACGAGCACGAGCTGCTGTCTCGCGCGCGTGATGCCGACGTTCAGGCGGTTGAGGCTGTCGAGAAAACCCTTGCGACCGGTGTTACGAAAGCTCAGAAAAACCAGATCGGCCTCGCGTCCCTGGAAGCGATCGACGGTCCCGCAGACCAGGTCGACGTTGGGCATCTCGAACCGCAGTCTCTTGGTACTCCCCGTCACGTTCTTCATCATGCCGGCGAGTGCCTCCTGCTGGCCGAGGTAGAAACTCAGGATTGCCACCTGCCACCGGGGCTCGTCCGGTCGGGCCGGCGGAAACTTCTCTGCCCAGGCGAGGAATTCCAGCAGCTTCACTCGGATGGCCTCGACTTCGGCGAGGTTGCGTCCGCGGTCCTCGCGCCCATCGACGTTCAGCCAGCAGGAGCGGGCCGGAGGAGGCACGGTCCACCTCGGGGCCCATCCGAGTTTCTCGTCGCGACACTCGATGGTGTTCGCGTCCTGGAGGCGTGTCCCCTCATAGAACCGCTCGCGTGGGAAGGCGGCGATGTCCGGGTGCATCCTGTGTTGAAAGGTCAGCGGCTCGAACCGTTCCTGCCAGGCATGTTTCACGCGCTCGGTCGCCTCCTTCGAGTCGAAGCCCACTCCGAGCAGACTGTCACGTCGTGCGAGCGAACTGCGAACGCCTTCCTGCAAGCTCTCGATGATGCTCGGGAGCGCAATCTGCTGGACCGACTCGATGGCCTGACCTATGCGGACCGTCGCCGGCTCCAACTGAGCGATCTCTCGGACGAGGTAGTCCCCTTTCGTCGGCCGAGCCTTCAGCTCATGCTGCCGGATGAGCCTCCAGGCGAGCTCGCCTGCCCAGGTCTTCTCAGCAAAGGCCTTGGCAACGTGCCTTTCCAGTTCCGGCAAGTCGCTCACCGGCTTGCCGTGCGTGCCACGTGGTTGCACCTTGAGCGGGCCCTTCAAGAGCGCCGCGTGGCGAAACTCGAAGGGCACGGGCAACCTCTTGGGCCGCGGTACGACACACGCTTCCGGCGGGAGGTGGCGCCAGACCCGAGGGAGCAGCGGCCCTGGAACGAGTACGACGTTGGCGGCGGACACCGCGAGCGCACGCGGATCGCCGCCCTCCAGATCGGCCACCTCGACCTGGCGAAGCCGGGGACCATCCCTCCGCCCATTGGCTCGCTCGACGATGCGAACGACAAGCCCCTCCGGTCCGCGGCGAAGAAGCTCGTACCGCTCCGCCGCAGTGGACTCCGCGTCCGTCGCTCTCTTGGGCGTCGTGAACTCGTCCCAGAGCGCCTGAATGACGGGGTCGGACTCGACGACGACCCACTTCGCGCCGCAATGATCGAGCTGACCGAGCTCGAAGAGCACGTGGCAGGCCCGCTGCAGGTTCTCTGGAATTCGCTTGTGGTCTTGCTGCGAGTGGTTCGAGTCCTCGTCGAGCTGGGCCTGCGTGAGATTGGCCACGAGCTCGGCGCGGTCGGCGAACGGCGCGAGCTGCCGCTTGTCGCCGACGATGATCCACCTCCGGGCAAAGGCCGCGGGCACCAGGAACTCAGGAATGGTCGTCTTGCTCGCTTCGTCGACAATGAGAACATCGAACAGCGGCTGGCCGAGTCGCTGGTGTTTGCGCAGCTCCGCGTCGCTCAGCTTTAGCCACGGATGCGACAGGATCCCGGTCGTCGTGCTGCACACGAGGTTCGCCGCGTCGAGCACGAGCTTCCTTGCTGCGTCGGCTACGTCCACGCCGGCAGGGAGGGTCTTCCCGGCGCGTAGGCTCTGCTCGAGCTTCTCGACCCTGGCCTCGTAGCGAAACCGTTCCAGCTTCTCATCGACTCGCTCAGCCCGGCCGATGCGGAGCGCGAAAACCTCCGGATACTTCTCCTCATCGGCCAATCGCTCCAAGACGTTGTCGATGGCATAGTTGGTCGTGGCACAAAGCAGAACCCGCTGATGTCGCTCGATGCACTGGAGGACCAACTCGCAGATGGCAGTGGTCTTCCCGGAGCCCGGCGGGCCTTCCAACACCGCGAGGTCCGGGGTACCCAGCGCCTTGCGCACGAATTGCCGCTGCTGGTCGGTCCCGCTACGTTCGGGATCACATAAGACCCGCCATTCCGGCTCGGGGGCGGGGGTCGCGGACGGCAAGTAGACCTTGTCCCGGGCCTCGAATAGCCGTAGCAACGGGCGATGGTGCTCGAGCGGCGCCTCCTGCAGTCGGTAGACCACGGCCTGCCGCATCCGCAACTGGCGCGTGTCGAGCGGCAGGCACAGGAACGGCTGGTCATCCGGCGGCATCTCTTTGACGCGAAGCTCGAACAGCTCACGGTCGCGGTCCTTCACCGTGAGGATGTTATCGGCCATCTTCGGCTTGCGAATAGTGTACCGCCCGATCTGTTCGCGTTTGATCGCCCAGACCTCGTTCTCGTCTGTGTCGAAGAAGGCCATGCGCGGGTCGACCCCGCTATCGCGGTCCGCTTCTTCGTCGAGCTCGAGACGTATCCAGCCTTTCCGGCCTCCGGAGTTGTCTTCATCGCATTTGAACACACACTGCTGGTCGTCGCGCACACTGCCGGCGGGCTTGCCCCGGTCCGACGTGATGACGCCACCCTCGTGCAACTCGTAGCGCTTGCCCTTCTCGTCGGTAACGTGTCGGCCTACCGGCTGCGACGGCTGCACCGTGCGAATGCGCCAGCCATCCGGGACAACCACTTCGCCCTCCCGGCATAGGACTTTGACACGTAGGCACGCGATGTTCTCATCGTCTTCGTCCGACGGGACTGGCGAGACCGGCTGCGGGCGCCCCTGGATGACGAGCGACGCCGGCACGGCACTAGGATCGGCCTCCCGAAGCGTGACCACAAACCCTTTCCACTTCAGGCGGCCCGCCAAGATCGGAGCGTCGTCACCGAAGACGACTCGAAACTGCTCGCCGTGCCGCTCGATCCGCTCCGGACGAAAGTATCGCCTGTCGGCCGGGCGATAGAACTCCTCGTCGGAATCGATCGGCTCCTCGGGCGGAAGTCCATCGACAATCCATCCGGCTTCACGCGCCAATTCGACATCGGTCGTCGTCGCCTTCAGCCGGAACCGGCGCGCCGTCGCCGGGCTCCACGCGACGACTGCGCTGACTTGGTGCTTTTCGGCTCCCTTGAGCGCCTGCTCCAGGAAAACCCGATAGGGCCGGAAGGCCGACGCGACCTGTTGCTGCACCGCGCGTGCTCGAATTTCGGGCTCGAGCGCCAGAAAATGAAGGTCGCTCGCTCCCATCGGCTACTTGCCCTCGGACGCCGGCACGAAGGGATTGTGCCACTCCTGCCTGAGGCGGGGAGTGGACTTGTCCGCTTCCGGCAACGCCTCGGCCTCGTCCGCGGACGCCGACCGGGCCCGCACCCGCGCCCACTTGCGCAGCGCCTCGATCTCCTCGCGCATGGTTCGCGAGAGCGGATAGGTGTCCTTCAGCGCCGACTCGATGTGCTCATCCTTTACCTCGACGCTCTCGGCGAAGGCCCGGAAGAGTCCCTCCCGGACGGCCTCCTCGAGCTCGGCGCCCGAGTAGCCGAGCGAGGCAGAGGCGAGCCGAGCAAGGTCGAAATCCTCTGGCTTGCGTCCCTTTCGTTTGAGGTGGATTCCGAGGATGGCCTCACGGGCGTTGCGCGACGGGAGGTCGACGAAGAAGATTTCATCGAAGCGGCCTTTGCGCATGAGCTCTGGCGGGAGTTGATCGACACGGTTCGCCGTGGCCACGACGAACACTGGCGCCGAGCGCTCCTGCATCCAAGTGAGGAGACTCCCCACGACTCGGGCCGAGGTCCCGCCGTCCGTCTGTCCGGAGCTACCGAGCCCCGACAGTCCCTTCTCGATTTCGTCGATCCACAGGACGCAGGGGGCGATAGCTTCGGTGACCTTCAGCGCTTCACGCATCGAAGCCTCGGATTGTCCGATGAGGCTCCCGTAGACCTTGCCGACGTCAAACCGCAGCAACGGAAACTGCCAGGTACTGGCGATGGACTTCGCGATGAGGCTCTTGCCGCAGCCCTGCACACCGAGGAGCAGCACGCCCTTGGGGGTGTCGAGGCCGTACTCGCGAGCACCCGGTGTGTACGCACGCCCGCGCTGCTCGAGCCATTGCTTCAGTCGATCGAGGCCACCGACATCTTCGAGCGTCCGATCCGGTTCGAAATACTCCAGCACCTCGCTCTGACGGATGACCCGCTTCTTCTCCCGTGCCACAAAACCCACCGCGCTGGCGTCGAGCCGTCCCAACTCGACCGCCGCCTGCCCGAAAGCGAGGTCCGCCTCCATCACCGTGAGCCCGCGAGCAGCATCGAGGAGCGCCGGGACGGGCTGGGCCTTCTTGCCGAGCCGATGCCCGACGCGTTGGCACACCTGCTCCAGGTCCTCCGGACCGGGAAGCGGCAGCTCGACCTCGGGAATTTCCTTGCGCAGCTCGATCGGGAGTCCCGGTATCGGCGTCGAGAGCAGCAGCAGGAGGCGCGGAGTGCGCCCCGGACGCGCAAGTTCCCGCAGCCGCCGGATTTGCTCGTCGTTTCCCCGATCCGGCGCGAGAAACGGATGGAAGTCCTCCATCACCACCAACGCCTCGTCCTCCCGGCCCTCGAGCCAGCGCAACAACTCCAGCGGATCGTTGAGCCCATCCTCGCGCAACTGCTCCTCTTTCAGCTTCCAGAGCCCCCGCGGGCGGCTCCACACCTCGACCGGGAAGCTCAGATCTTGGCCGATTTGGATTGCAAGTCCCTGGATCCGCTCCCACTCGTGGCTCGTCACCTGGATCACCGCCGCGCCGGTGCGGGCGAGACGAAGAAGTTCCTCGTAAGCGGTCTGCCGCGGCATCAGTAACCTCCATCAATCTGTGCGAACTCGTTTGACCCTCTGGCATCCACTGCCACGCGCAAGCCAAGTCGAGCACGGCTGCGGTCCCCGCTTACTAGAGATGTCCGTGCTGAATCACGAGCCAGGTCGATCCGTAGCTCTGATTGCGCTGACCGGCGAGCACGATGGCCACGACGCCCGCGACGACCGCCGCGGTCCCGACGGCGCCGCCGGCGATCACCCACGCCTTCCGATTGCTCCGGTTTGGAAGCACGCTGGTCTCGATCCGAGCCCACAGGCCCGGTGGCTCGATCTCCGTTGAGGTCGCCGGCGTCGTGACGACTGCCGACTTGGCGACCGCAGCAGGCTTCTTGACGGCCACCGGCTTCACCACCGGCTCCGTTCTGGTGATGGCCGGCCGCGCCGCCTCGACTGGCAACCGCAAGGGCTTCGACTCCGAGCCCGCGTGCGCCGGACCGTTGCCCGCGGTGTCGTAGACGTCGATGAAGTACTCCACGTCGCCGGTCACCTTCAGGCTTGCCGAGATGCGATCACCCGACTGGCTCATCTCGATCGCTTCGTACTTCTTTGCGCCGGCCTTTCGCCAGTAGAGGGTCGGCCCAAAGAGGCCGCTCGGATCTTCCGCCGTGGCGGCGAACGTCACCGTCGCCCCCGGGTGGGCACCTTGAGGCGGCGTGAACTGGAGCGTCGGAGGCGTCTTGTCCTCTTCCAGCCTCGTTTTCGCCTCTCGCGCGGCCTTGCGTCGAGTCCATCGTCGCGGCGCCTTCGGACCACCAGAGCGGGTCGGGCCGTTGCCGAAGATGTCGTAGGCCTCGATCCAATAGTCGACGCGGTCGTGCAACGGAACGGACGCCTGATAACGACCGCCGTGCAGCGTCATCGACACGCTGTCGAAATGGCCGTGAGATCGTTTCCGATAGTACAGCGTCGGCGCGAAGACCCCGCTCTCGTCGACGATGTGCGCCGAGACGACGAGCTGGTCGCCCTGCGCCGCCGCCTTGACCTCGTCGATGGTCGGCGGCGTCGTATCCGCCGCCAGCGCGACCCGACCGAACGCCAAGAGCGCCGCGAGTACGACCGCGCTCCGCCATGGCGGCGCTCGCCCGCGAGCCCTCGACCGGAGTCGGTTCACGAACCGTTCCCGGAGCTCGGCGGCAGAAGCGGCGTCCAGCTCGGCACGAGCAGGTCGGTGGTGATCGGTACCGCCCACGCGGTCTGGTAGATGTCGCTCGTGCGCTGCGCGAGATCACTGAACTTCACGGTGAGCTGAATCTTGCTCGGGTCGAGCGCCTCGCAAGGTCCGTTGGTCGCTCCGCAGCTCTGGGGGTACACGAACGAGTAACGCGTGGTCCAGCCGGACATGGTCAGCGGGAACACCGGAGTCGCCGGCGGAACCGTGGTCGGGATCGGCGCCGTAGGCTCGGCCGGCTGCAACGGGAAGCCACGCCCGGTACTGTTGCCCACCTCGCCGACCGTGTCGCCTCCCACCTTCCCGTCGAGGTTGATGTCGTTGTTGAAGAAGACCTCGACCGGGGTCTCCGAGCTCGTCTCCGCAATCACCTGGTTGAACTGGACGTAGACCACGTCGCCGGGCTGCAAGAGATACGGGGGCGGGTTCGCCGCCTCGTCGGCCGTCACTTGATAGAGGCCCTGGTTGATCCCGATCGCGACCGGCTGGGCCGGATCGCCGGCGAAGAAGAACCCCGTCTTCGAGAACGTCTCCCCGGTCAACGCCGACACCCGCAGCCGCAGGTTGTACTCCTGCCCCGGCGTCGTCGCCTTGTTCGGCGCGATCTCCAGAATGGTGCCCCCACCCGTCACCGTCACCGTGTTCTCGAGCAGGGCGTCGCCATTCTCGTCGGTGAGCTGCGCGAGCACGCTCTGCGCGCGCAAAGGCTTGTTGAACACCAGCCGCACCGGGTCGCTCGGCGGGATGAGGTTCGAGTTGGGCGCGGTGGAGCCGAACATCGAGCCCGCATTCCCCGCGACGACGTTCAGGCCGCTGCCGCTGCCGGCGATGGTCGGCGTCAGCGTCACCACCCTGGGCGAGCTGTCCGCGACCAGGGTCGACGCCTGGAACTGCTGCTGGTAGCCGCCCAGGTCGGGCACGCCGTCGCCGTTGGTGTCGACCGGGCCGATCGACAGGGTGTAGGTCCCCTGGAAGCGCGACAGCTCGACCGGCGACGGAACCCCCGCGAAATCGAGGCTGCCATCGTTCCCGACGCTGGCCGTCACCGACACCGCGCTCAAGACCGTGCCGTCGAAGACCTTCGCCGTCGGGCTCGCGTCGAGCACCGCCGGAGCGCCGGTCACCGGCCGGCCGGTCGAGTCGATGACCAGAAACGACACCTTCCCGTCGAGCTTCGCGAGCTCGACCGGGCCGACCCGCGCGTTGCCGTGCGCGAGGGGAAACTGGCCCGCCGCGTCGGGCACGGTGACGTCGGTGCGCGCCTGCGCGTAGCCGCCCTTCTTCAGCGTCAGAAGCCCCTCGGCGCCCGCCGGAACGCTCGCGAAGGTGAACGAGCCGTCGGCGCCGCTCGTGGCGCTCATCGCCTTGGATCCTGCCAAGAGCTCGACGTCGACCCCGCTCAGGGGAGTGAGAGCGCTGTCGAGCACCGCGCCGGAAACCGTTCCCTCCGGGCTGACCGGCGACATCGCCTCGGCCGCGGTGAGCTGCTGGGGGTTCGAGCCACAGGCGGCCAAGAGCGCGGAAGCGACCAGTGCGGCGAGCGGTCTCATCGAAGTCCTGCCTCCTCGTTCGACGCGAAGCGGAGTTCGAAGCCCTCCGCCGATGGGAAAACGAAGCCGCCCCGCGCTCGGGGCGTCGCCGGCGCGCGGTCGGGTGGAATCCGCGGCCGTAGGCTCGCGTCGCCGGCGTGACCGATGCTGAGCACCCTTGCCCGAGCGAGTCAAGCGCGTTTCGACGGCCGGCCGAGGCTTTGTCTCGGTGGCTCCGGGGAAGGCCCGGCCGGCAAGGCTCCTCGCCGGCGCCGTCAAGCTCGGGCCTCCCTCGGCGCTCCTCGGCCAATGGACCCGGCTCACCGGTCGGCGCTCGCCACGTTCTCCACTTCCGCTCCCGCTGGGTTCGCGTAGAGCGCTTCGATTTCGGCGCCCAGGCGCTCCTCGACGGCCCTCCGGCGCACCTTGAGCGTCGGCGTCAGCTCTCCTCGAGCGATGCTGAGCTCCGTCGGGAGGATCAGGTAGCGGCGGACGCGTTCGAACCGCGCCAGGTTCGAGTTCGCCCGCTCGATGGCCTGGCGGACGCGCTCGCGGATCGCCCCGTGGCGGGCGAGGACGTCGACGGGCGCATCTGGCAGCCCGGCAGCGCTCCTGGCTTCCTCGAGGTCGAGCGCGATCAGCGCGGTGATGTACGGCCGCCCCTCCCCGACGACCAGCGTCGCCGCGACCGCCGGCTCGGTCGCGACCAAGGTCTCGATCGCCGCCGGGGCGACCTTCTTCCCGCCCGCGGTGACGATGAGGTTCTTCTTCCGGTCGGTGATGGTGAGAAAGCCGTCGCGATCGATCTCGCCCACGTCGCCCGTGTGCAGCCAGGCGCCGGCGTCGAGCGCCTCCTTCGTCGCCTCGGGCAGGTTCAAGTACCCTTGGAAGACGTTGTCGCCGTGGACCAGCACCTCGCCGTCGGACGCGAGCCGGACCTCGACGCCGGGTAGCGGCAGTCCTACCGTGCCGAAGCGGAACCGCTCGGCGCTGTTCGCGGTGCAGACCCCCGTGCACTCGGTCTGGCCGTAGACCTCCAGCACCAGCATCCCGGCGGCGTGGAAGAACTCCAGGATTTCCGGCTCGATGCGGGCGGCGCCGCTGATGAACAGCTTCACCCGCCCGCCGAACGCCTGGCGCACCCGCTTGAGGACCAGCTTGTCGGCGACAAAGCGCTGCGCGAGAAGCGGCAGCGGTGCCGGTTGGCCTTCCCGCGCCGAGCGGGAGACCTGCCGCCCCACCCGCTCCGCCCAGCCGAAGACGGCCCGCTTTGCGGGGCTCGCCTCGGCCACCCGGGAGCGCACGGTCGCGTAGGCCTTCTCGAAGATGCGCGGGACGCTGCCGAACATCGTCGGCCGCGACTTCGCCAGCGCCGCCAGCACCTTCTCGCTCGCGAGCGAGCCGACGTAGCGGGTCCCGGTCCCGGTGCTGATGCGGCCGTAGTGGCTGATCACGTGCTCGGCGACGTGCGCCATCGGCAGGAAGGAGACCGTCTCTTCGCGCTCCATTCCTGGGGGCAGGAGCGGTGTCGCTGACCGCACCTCGAAGACGCAGTTCCAGTGCGAGAGCATCGCCCCTTTGGGGACCCCCGTGGTGCCGGAGGTGTAGATGACGAGCGCCACGTCGTCCGGTCCCCGGCTCTTCTTCAGGCGCTCCAGCTTGTCCGGATGGGCGCTCTCGAGCACTCGGCCACGGTCGAGCAGCGTCGAATAATCGAGCACCTGGGAGCCCAAATGCTCGGCGGTTCCCCAGCCGATGAGCGTCTCGAGCCTCGGGCACTCGCGCTTCGCCTCGACGAGGACGGCGAGCTCTTCCTGGGAGCCCGCGAAGGCGACCTTGGCGCCCGAGTCGTTCACGAGGTGCGCGACCTGCTTCGGGGTGAGGTTCGGGTAGACGCCGACGCTGACGCCGCCGGCGCAGAGGATGCCGAGATCCGCGAGGGCCCACTCGCCCGTGGTCTGGCCCATGACGGCGGCGCTGTCGCCTGGCGAGAGCCCCACCTCCGTCAGGCCCATCGCGAGCGCGCCCGCGCGGTCGGAGAGCTCGCGCCAGGTCACCCGTTCGCGGTCGCTCGCGAAGGCGAGGCGATTCGGGGTCAGTCGGGCCCGCTCGTCGAGCAGCGCTGGCAACGTGCGCACTTCGGTCATCGAAGGCCCCTCTCTCGCCGCCTCGGGCCGACGGCAGGCTGCCCCTCTCCCGCGTTCTCGGCTAGAATCGCGCGTTCTCGTTCGCTAGCGCTCGGCCAGGAGGAGGCCCGTCCCATGCGCACTCCCGCGGCCCTCGCCGCCGTCCTTCTCGCCACCACCGCCAAGGCCCAGGACCTCTCCCAGCTTCTCAAGGCGGGCCCGGTGGTTTCGGTGACCGTGAACCAGAAGGGCCGGTTCCAGGCGGCCACCGCGGTGATCGAGGTCGCGCGCCCTCCGGCGGCGGTCTGGGCGATCGCGACCGATTTCGCTCAGTACACGAAGTTCATGCCCAAGGTCGAGGAGAGCAAGGTCGTGCGCAAGGGTCCGAACCAGCTCCAGGTGACGATGGAGCTCGACGTGCCCGGCCCCGACCCGGAGTATACCTACCGCTACGACCTCCACCCGGCGACGTTCACCATGAGCGGCCGCTGGATCGGAGGGGACCTCAAGGACAGCTACGTCGAGTGGCGCATCGAGCCCTTGGGCAAGGCGGGATCGCTCTTGTACTACACCACCTCTTCCCTGCACTTCAGCTCG
Organism: Myxococcales bacterium; assembly: GCA_021787845.1. Taxonomy (GTDB): domain Bacteria; phylum Myxococcota; class Myxococcia; order Myxococcales; family JAJYLH01; genus JAJYLH01. Next base: position 26,658 of record JAJYLH010000030.1, read on the forward strand.
ATTCTGCAGGCGTTGGAGGACAGCCAGCAGACGATCACCGTCGGCGTCAACGTGGCGGCCGCGCTGGCGGTGGTGAAGGCCATCAAGCGCCGCGCCGAGGCGAAGCCCTGACGCTCGCCCTTCGCCTTCGACTGGCGCTCGGGAGGACCGCTCCGGGTGAGCGCGAGCCACGCGGCCGTACTGGTCCGGCGATCGCCACGGGTGCAAGATGGGATTGTGACGCGTTCGCCGCGTCGAAGGAGCGAAGATGAGCCTCAGCGACAAGGTCATCGTTTCGTGCGCGCTGACCGGCGCGGTCACCACCAAGAAGCACTGTCCCGGGATTCCGTACACGCCGGCGGAAATCGCCGAGGAGGCGAAGCGCGCCTACGACGCCGGCGCCGCCATCGTCCACATCCACGCGCGGACCGACGACGGCTTCCCCTCCTGGGAGGTGGAGACGTTCCGGCGGATTCACGCCGAGCTGAAGCGGCGCTGCCCAGAGGTGCTCGTCAACTGGTCCACCGGCGGCGCGGGCGCGATGGAAGACCGGGTCCAGCACGTCCTGCAGGTTCCGCCGGACATCGCCGCGCTCAACATGGGCTCGATGAACTACGCGAAGTGGCGGCCGGAGCGAAAGTCCTTCGCGTTCAACTTCGTCTTCGCCAACAGCTTCGACGACATCATCGCCTTCGCGACCGCGATCCGGAAATCGGGCGCCAAGCCGGAGATGGAGTGCTTCGACACCGGCCACGTCGCCTCGGCAGAGGTGCTCCAAGACCTGGGGCTGGTCGACGCGCCGCACCACTACTCGTTCATCATGGGCGTGTTGGGCGGCATCCCGGCGACGGCGCGGCACCTCGCCTTCCAGGCGCAGAACATCCCAGCCGGCTCGCGGTGGAAGGTCATCGGCATCTCCCGCGAGCAGTGGTCGCTCTGCATGGCAGCGCTCTCGCTGGGCGGCGACATCCGGGTGGGGCTGGAGGACAACTTCTACCTCCCGAACGGCGACATGGCGCCCTCCAATGGCGCTCTCGTGGAGCAGGCGGTGAAGCTGGTGGGGCTCAGCGGCCGCGGGGTCGCGACGGTGGACGAGGCGAAGCAGATTCTGTGGCCCGGCGGGAAGTGACGGCAGGTGGAACGTTCGCCGTAAGTGTTGCTTGGGAAGCGTCGATCAGACCGATCGGACCGATCCGACCGATCGGTCTGATCCGCTCCCGGCCAAGGAGACGTGGTGGCAACGATGCGTGAGCGAGTCGAAGAGCTGGAGCGCCGCCGCCAAGCGGCACGGCAGATGGGCGGCGAGGCGAAGATCGCCAAGCAGCATTCGCGGGGGAAGCTGACCGCGCGGGAGCGGCTGGCGAAGTTCTTCGACGGCGGCGCCTATTTCGAAATCGGCCTCCAGGGCACCCAGATGGGCGGCGACGAGTCGGAGAAGCCGCCGGCGGACGCCGTGGTCTGCGGCTGGGGCAAGGTCGACGGCCGGCTGGTCGCCGCCGCGGCTTACGACTTCACGGTCAAGGGCGGCTCCATCGGGCAGACCGGCGAGACCAAGGTGACGAGGCTGCGCGAGCTGAGCTTGCGCTCCCGGATGCCCATGGTCTGGTTCATCGACTCGGCCGGCGCCCGCATCGACCCGTCGAGCGTCATCCACGGCGATTTCGTCAGCCTCTTCGCCGGCACCGGCTACCTCTTTCGCGAGGAGGTGGTCATGAGCGGTGTCGTCCCCCTGGTGTCGGCGATGGTCGGCCCCGGCGCGGCGGGCACCGCCTACATCCCGGGGCTCGCGGACTTCGTCCCGATGGTGAAGAGCATCGGCTCGATGGCGTTGGGCGGTCCGCCGCTCGTCAAGGCGGTAACCGGGCAGGAGGTCACCGAGCAGGACCTCGGCGGCTCGAAGATCCACTGCGAGAAGAGCGGCGTCGGCGACCTCGAGGTGCCCGACGACGACGCCTGCATCGCGGTGATCAAGGACTACCTCTCGTTCTTCCCGTCGCACTGCGAAGAGAAGCCGCCGGTCGTCCCCACGAGCGATCCGATCGACCGGCGCGACGAGGCGCTCCTCGACGTCGTTCCCGACCTCCAGCGGCAGCCGTACGACATGTACGAGGTGATTTCGCACGTCGTCGACGACGGAAAGATCCTCGACATCAAGCCGCGCTGGGCCCGGTCGGTCATCACCTGCCTCGCCCGGTTCGGCGGGCGGCCGGTCGGCATCGTCGCCAACAACCCGAAGCAGATGGGCGGCGTCCTCACCAACGACTCGTCGGACAAGGCCGCGCACTTCATCCAGATCTGCGACGCCTTCGGGCTCCCCCTCGTCTTCCTGATGGACGTGCCGGGCTTCATGGTCGGCGCCCAGGTCGAACAGGCGGGCATCATCCGCCACGGCGCGAAGATGCTCCACGCGATGGCGAGCGCGACCGTGCCTAAGCTAACCGTGGTGGTGCGCAAGGGTTACGGCGCCGGCTACTACGTGATGGCGGGGAGGGCCTACGAGCCCGACCTGTTGGTCGCTTGGCCGGGCGCGGAAATCAGCGTGATGGGGGCCGAGGGCATGGTCGGCATCGCGGCGAAGAAGCTCTTCGGCGGCGCCGAGCCCGACCCCGAAACCAAGAAACAGGTGGTGGAGACGATTCAGCAGCTCATCGACATCAACAAGGTCGCCGGCTGGGGTCTCGTGGACGACGTGATCGACCCGCGCGAGACGCGGCCGGTCCTCTGCCGCGCGGTGGAGATGAGCTGGAATCGCCGGGTGGAGAGACCTTGGCGCAAGCACGGCATCATGCCGGTCTAGAGGTGCCGCTGGGGAGCGGCAGCGCCGTCGCCGAGCAGGTGGTCGACGGCGACCAGTGGGTGCTGGTCGAGAAGGAAAGGATAGCGGCACCGCTCCCGCATGGCGGCTCGGTCCTGGTCACCCGCAAGCGGCCGCTGTCGGGCTCCATCCGAGGGGCAGTGCTCCTGCTCCACGGCTTCGCTTGCACTAGGTACGCCTGGCACCTGTCGCGCCGCTCGTTCTCGGCCTATCTCGCTTCCCGCGGCTACGACGTGTGGAACCTCGAGCTGCGCGGCCACGGCCTGAGCCGCGCCTACGGGTCGAGGCTGCCCAAGCGGTTCGAGGACTACGTCAACGAGGACGTGCCGGCGGTGGCGAAGGCCTTGGCGGAAGCCGGCCACCGGCGGTTCTTCCTCCTCGGCCACTCGATGGGCGGCGCCCTCGCCTACGCCGCCGCGCCGGACCTGGGCTTGCGGGCGCGCGGCGTGGTCACCCTCTCGGGCGTCTTTCGCTGGGGAGGAGGGGCGCTGCTCATCCGCGCCGCTACCCCCCTGCTACACGCCGTCGAGCGCCTCCACCGCGCGGTCGGCGCCGGCGCCGGGCTTCCCCTCTACGCGAACCTGGTCGGAGAGGTGGTGGCGCTGAACCTGTGGGCGATCGAGGCGGGAATCGTGAAGATCCCGGCCGAGGGCTGGGCCCCGCATTCGATCGAGCAGCCGGTGCTGCGCGAATGGCTCAAGCGCGCGCTCGACCGCACGAGCGCCGCCATCCTCGCCACGATGGGCCGCTGGGCCTGGACGGGAGAGTTCACTGACAGCGAGTCGCGCTGCGACTACGCGGCGCGCTGGGCGCGGTGCGGGGTGCCGTCGCTCGTCATCGCGGGCGACCGGGACCGGCTCGCGGACGCCGAGGCCGACGTCCGGCCGGCGTTCGAGGCCGCCACCGGCGACCGCTCGTTCCGGATGTTCGGGCGGTGCCGGGACGGAGTCGAGTTCGGCCACGTCGACCTGGTCATCGGGAGAGCAGCACCGAAGCTGGTCTGGCCGACCATCGGCGACTGGCTGGACGGGCACTGATGCGTCGAGCGGCAGCGCTCCTCTGTAGCTCGCCTTCCGCGCCTGGCACGATGCGCGAAACAAGCATCGATCCGGCGGTCGTGGCCTTTCGCCGGCTTGACCGGCGCCGAAAAGCTCGGCACCATCACCGCATGGACGCCTCAGCCGAACAAACCGAGCTCCTGCGCAACATCTGGAACGAGATGAAGGCCCTGAATGGGCGCATCGACACCGTGCGCACGGAGCTTTCTGGTCGGCTTGACGCGGTGCGCACTGATCTCTCGGAGCGCATCGACCAGACCAACGCCCGCCTCGACCAGACCAACGTGCGCGTCGATACGCTTCGGACCGAGCTCAAGGGCGAGATGATTCGCTTGCGCACCGACGTTACGGAGATGCGCCGCGATATTCACGTGCTCGGAGGTCGAATCGACAACCTGCTCACGGGCGAGCACCGGGCCGAACACGGCGAGCTGCGCCAGCGCGTCGAGCGCATCGAGAAGCACCTGGGGCTCGAGTCGGAATCGCACTGAGCGAAAGCGGTTCTACCGAGCCTTCGACAATCTCTTCACCTCGACCGTATCGCTCGTCGCAAGAGCGCTCGCATCGTCACCAGGAGTGCCGCTGCTTTCGGAACGATCAATGCCGCGCCGAGCGCGCGCCACGAGGCTTGGCGCGACCCGCCGCCGGACCGCAGCGTGTTGTAGAGGTTCAGCGATGGATACGCGCGGCGTTCGCCGAGGCCAGACGCTCTTCAGCTCGGACGGCCACCGGATGGGCCGCGTCGTTCGCTGCGCGCCGGAGGTGTTCGAGGTCGAGCACGGCTTCTTCTTTCCGCGCGATTTCCTCGTCCGCTACGAAGAGGTGCTCGAAGTCGCCGACGACCGGGTGTTCGCGCGCGAGCCGAAGTCGGAGCTCCTGCAGGAATGGCGGCGCTCCTATCTCCAAGGCGACCGCGACGAGCCCAGGCCGCCCGCCGACCAGCAGCCCTGACGCCTCTCATACGGCCGCACGGTATTCGCCGAACACGTCGCGCAAGGCATCCGCGATTTCGCCCAGCGTCGCGCTCGCCTTCACCGCGTCGACGATCCGCGGCATCAGGTTCGCCGAGCCTTTCGCGCCCTCGCGCACCGCGTCCAGCGCGCGCCGCGCCGCTTCCGAGTCGCGCGTCGCTCGGTAGGAGCGCACCCGCTCGGCTTGTTGGGCCTCGAGCTCCGGATCGACCCGCATCGTCTCGAACGGCGCCTCCGATGGGGCGACGAACTCGTTGACGCCGACGATGACCTGCCGCTTGTCCTCCAGAGCCCGCTGGGCGAGGAAGGCGGCCTCCTCGATCTCCCGCTGCGGATAGCCGCGCGAAATCGCCTCGACCATCCCGCCCATCTGGTCGATGCGGTCGAGGTAGGCTTGAGCCCTCTCCTCCAGCTCGTCGGTCAGCTTCTCCAAGGCGAAGGCGCCGCCGAACGGATCGACGACGTCGGTGACGCCGCTTTCGTGCGCGATGATCTGCTGCGTGCGCAAAGCGAGAATCGCGCTCGCCTCGGTGGGCAGGCTCAGCGCTTCGTCGCGGCCGTTCGTGTGCAGGGACTGGCAGCCGCCCAGGACCGCCGCCAGCGCCTGGAGGGTGACCCGGACCACGTTGTTGTCCGGCTGCTGCGCGGTCAGGGTCGACCCGGCGGTCTGGGCGTGGAACCTGAGCGCCATCGACCGCGGGTCCTTCGCGCCGAACCGGTCCTTCATCAGCCGCGCCCACATCCGCCGGGCCGCCCGGAACTTGGCGACCTCCTCGAGGAAATGGTTGTGGACGTTGAAGAAGAACGACAGCCGGCCGGCGAAACGGTCGACCTCGAGGCCGCGCGCGCGCACCTGGTCGACGTAGGCGATGCCGTCGGCGAGGGTGAAGGCGATTTCCTGCGCCGCGGTGGAGCCGGCCTCGCGCACGTGGTAGCCGCTGATCGAAATCGGGTTGAACCGCGGAAGACGCTCGGCCGCGTATACGATGGTGTCCGCGATGAGCCTCAGCGCCGGCGCCGGAGGGTAGATGTACGTCCCGCGCGCCATGTACTCCTTGAGCACGTCGTTCTGCACGGTCCCCGAGAGCGCTTTCGCTGGCACGCCGTGCCGCTCGCCGACCGCCTGATACAGCGCGAGCACGGTCGCCGCCGTCGAGTTGATGGTCATCGACGTCGAGACCCGGTCGAGCGGAATCCCCTGGAAGAGCCGCTCCATGTCGTCCAAGGTGTCGATGGCGACGCCGACCCGACCGACCTCGCCCAAGGCGCGCGGGTGGTCGGAATCGCGGCCCATCTGCGTCGGTAGGTCGAACGCGGTGGACAAGCCCATCTGCCCGGCGGCGAGGAGGCGGTGGAAGCGCGCGTTCGTCTCCTCGGCGGTGCCGAAGCCGGCGTACTGGCGCATGGTCCAGAAGCGGCCGCGGTACATCGTCGGTTGGACGCCGCGGGTGAACGGGTACTCGCCCGGAAGTCCGAGCTTCTCGAGAGCGCTGCCGCCATCCGGACCGTAGGTCGGCCTCAGCCGGACGCCGCTCGAGGTCGTGAACCGCGCGTCGTCGAGGCCGCCCTTCCTCGCCTGCGGCGCGTAGGCGTCGTGCTCCCACCGCGCGAGCGCCTCGGCGTAGCGCTGGATGTCGGTCACAGTCGGTCTCCTGATCGGTCTGCGCTGGACGTCGCTGTAGGGAGCACGGTCGAGGCCACTTCCGGCTGAGCGAATAACCGCTCGTCCTGAGCGCAGTCGAAGGGCGAGCGATTGTTCGCCGTGCGCTCGAGATTAGCCATCGCGGTGCCCGGCCTGAGCCGCTCGTCCCTCGACTGCGCTCGAGATGAGCGGTTCAGGCCTACACCGTGCATCGGGCGCGCGCGACATTCCGTGGCGGTGTTGGAAAGCAAGAGTGCTCCTACTCCACGCTCACCAGCTCCGCTCTCCCCTCCACCGTCTGGCCTTCCTGGACGAAGACGCCGGTCACCTTTCCCGCGCGGGGCGAGAAGAGCTCGTTCTCCATCTTCATCGCTTCGATGACGATGAGGCCCTGGTGCTCGGCGACAGCGCTGCCGGGCTGCACAAGCACTTTCACCACCTTGCCCGGCATCGGGGCGCGCACCACCACCTTGCCCTCGACGGTGAACTTTCCGCGCGCGGCGAGAAGCCGCTTCTTGCGCTCGTCGATCATCTCCAGGTGGAACAGCTCGTCCTCGACGAGCAGGGCGAGAGCGTCGCCGTCCGGCTCCAGGTCGATTTCGTGGCTCTTCCCGTCGACGAGGAGGTGGACGACGTGGCCATCGAGCCGCTCGGCGTCGACGACGCGCGCCTCGCCGCCGTCGATGCGGAGTCGAAACCGCGAGCCCTCCAGCTTCTCGACGTCGATCACCCGTTCCTGGCCGTGCAAGCTCGCGTAGTAGCGCATCGATAGAGCGCTCCTCTTCAGAGTCCCCCGCGCCTGAGCGCCGCTTGCCGCCCGAGCTCGCGCCACGGCGAACGCTCGCCCGACGCTGACGCACCCGACAGCGCCACCTGACGCGAGCGCTGCTCGTCCTGCCGGAGCTGGAATATCGCCGCCGCCGCGAGCGCCAGCTCGTCGAGCCCGTCGCCCGGCGGCCGGGTGAGCTGCTCGTGGTTTCGCGCCAGAAGCGACGTGTCGTAATCGCCCGCGCGAAACTCCGGCAGGTCCAGCACCCGCTTCAGGTACGTCACGTTCGTCGTGATGCCCTTGACCACGTATTCGCTGAGCGCGTAGCGCAGCCGCCGAATCGCCAGCTCGCGCGTCTCGTGCCAGGCGCACAGCTTGGAGATCATCGGGTCATAGAAAATCGGCACCGTGAAGCCCTGCGCGACACCGGAATCGTTGCGGACGCCGGGACCGCCGGGCAGGCGCAGGTGCTCGATGCGGCCCGGCGCGGGCAGGAAGTTTCTCGTCGGGTCCTCGGCGTAGACACGCGCTTCGATGGCGTGCCCGCGCCGGACGATCTGCTCCTGCTCGGCAGGAAGGCTCTCGCCCTGCGCGACGAGGAGCTGCCAGCGCACGAGGTCCAGGCCGGTGACGAGCTCGGTCACCGGGTGCTCGACCTGGAGCCTCGTGTTCATCTCGAGGAAGTAGAAGTTGCGGTCGGCGTCGACCAGGCACTCGACGGTCCCCGCGCCGACGTAGCCGACCGCGAGCGCCGCCCGAACCGCCATCTGGCCCATCTTCCGGCGCATCGGCTCGTCGACGAGCGCGCTCGGGCTCTCCTCGATCACCTTCTGTTGCCGCCGCTGGACCGAGCACTCGCGCTCGCCGAGATAGACGCAGTGGCCGTGCGCGTCGGCGAAGATCTGAATCTCGATGTGCCGCGGCTTGGTGACGAACTTCTCCAGGTAGACCCGATCGTCGCCGAAAGCGGACAAGCTCTCCCGCTTCGCTGCCGCAAAGGCGCCAGGGAAGTCCTCCTCGCGCTCGATCCGCTTCATCCCCTTGCCGCCGCCGCCGGCCGCCGCCTTGAGCATCACCGGAAAGCCGATGCCCCGCGCGACCTCGAGCGCCTCCACCGCGTCGGCGATCGGCTCCTGCGTGCCCGGCACCACCGGCACTCCCGCCCTCTCCATCCGCTGCCGCGCGCTCGTCTTGACGCCCATCGCCTCCATCGAGCTCGCGGGCGGCCCGATGAAGATGAGCCTCGCGTCCTCGCACGCGCGCGCGAAGTCCGGCCGCTCGGAGAGAAATCCGTAACCCGGATGCACCGCGTCCGCGCCGGACTTCTTCGCGACGTCGAGGATCTTGTCGATGCGCAGGTAGCTGTCGCGGCTAGGCGAAGGGCCGAGGGGATAGGCCTCGTCGGCCAGGCGCACGTGCGGCGCGGCGCGGTCGGCCTCGCTGTAGACGGCGACCGTCTCGAGCCCTGCCTCCCGGCAGGTGCGGGTCACCCGGACGGCAATCTCTCCGCGGTTCGCGATGAGCACCTTGCGCATGGCCAAGCGTCGCCTCTCCAAGCCGGACCCGAAGCCCCGGGGCGCGCGAGAGTAGGTGCCAACAGACCAGAGCGTCAACGCGTCGGTTCGCTGCGCCGGAGCGTGAGACGGGGCCAGCTCGGAAGGCCAGCGCCGCAGCCGCCGGATCGTTGATTCGCGTCGTTCGATCGTGCTAGCTCAACGACATGCGGACATGCGCTTTCTTCGCTGCTCTTCTCCTCGCCGCCTGCGGCGCGCCCACCCCGACCGACGCGGGCGGCCCCGGCACGACCGACGCGGGCGCTTCTGGCTCCGACGCCAGCCAGGAGGAGGGCGACGCGGGCCCCGCCGACGCCGGCGGGTCCGATGCGGGATGGACCGACGCAGGCTCATCGGACGCCGGCTCGGTCGACCAGGGCATGCCCGACGCCGGGCCGGGGGACGCCAGCTCGCCCGATGCCGGCAATGGCCAGGTGACCTGCGAGTCCGCCGGCGGCACCTGCGTCGGCTTGAACCCCTCCGCCTGCCCCGCGCCGTCCACCGTCGGCGACGCGAGCCAGTATTCTTGCGGTGGAGGTCTGGGCGTCGAGTGCTGCCTGCCGCCGCCAGCGCCCGTGACCTGCCAGTCCGCCGGCGGCACCTGCGTCGGCTTGAACCCCTCCGCCTGCCCCGCGCCGTCCACCGTCGGCGACGCCCGGCAATATTCTTGTGGTGGAGGTATGGGCGTCGAGTGCTGCCTGCCGCCGCCAGCGCCCGTGACCTGCCAGTCCGCCGGCGGCACCTGCGTCGCGCTGACGCCCACGAGCTGCCCATCGCCGTCGGTCGTGGGCGACGCCGCCCGCTACACCTGCGGCGAAGGGCTCGGCCTCGAATGTTGCCTGCCCGGCTCGGCCCTGACGCCCTCCTGCCAACAGCAGGGAACGGCGACCGAGGGCTGGTACACCAGCGACGGCACGCTCCTGTGCGACGCCTCCTGCGCGGGCCTTTCGGCGCCCAAGTGCGAATACGTCGGAGGGTCCGCGCAGGGCTGGTACACCTCGTCCGGACACGGTTGCCCGCCCTACTCGCGGCTCATCGTCCACGACAGCTCGTGCCTGCCGTGAAGCCCCAAGCCGTCCGGACGCCCCGTCACTTCCGCCGCAGGATGCGAGCCTGTACGAAAGCGCCGTTGGGGGACAGCACCGCATCCGTCTGGCGGTAGTGCTGCTCCAGCCATCGCATCAACGCCTCGCCGCTCGCGGGCTCGGTGCCGAACGCGCCCAGACCGAACTGCGCGTAGTTCGCGCCGACCAGGACGACCAGCTCCGGGGGGCGCGCGGCGAACGCCCCGACGATTCGGCGTTGGCCAAAGCAAGCGATCTCGCTCGGAGCGAGAGAGACGTACGGCGTCGGGTTGAGGCGGCGGAGCAGGAAGTTCACCGCCGCGCCGGCTGGCAGGACCGCAAGCGTGTCACTGGAGCGCATCCGGTGGGCCAGCTCGTGCTCCAGGGCCAGCGCCACCCTCCCCCGCGCGGGCTCGACCAGCCAGGCGTCACCGCCCTCGGCGAGCTGCACCGTGTGCGTCGCCAAGACACGCGCGGTCTGGCGCGCACCGATGATGCAGAGGGCCGCTGTCATCGTCCACGTGCACCACCGCACGAGCGGCCCGGCGCCCCGGGTCGAGAGCCGGGCCGGGACCGTGTGGGCGAGCGTCGCGACGACCAGCATGAGCGCGAGCGGCGTCAGCACGAAGCCGTAGAACGCGAGCCCGGTGTGCAGCGGAATCTTCGCGAGCATCGCGAGCGCCGCGAGCGCGACCACCATTCGCGGGCGATCGCGCTGGCGAAAGGCGTCGGCGCCGCTCGCGAGCACGACGAGCGGCAAGGCCCGGCTCCAGCCGTCGAAGGCGTAGCGGGCGGTGACGAAGGCGCCGAAGAGCGCCGCGACCGAGACGGCGACGACCGGGTCCAGGAGCTTCCTGCGGCCGGACCGCGCGAGCTTCAGGTCGACCCACGCGACGGCGCCGAACGCGGCGACGACCTCGACGGTCGCGAAGACGAGCCGCAGGAGGTTCGGCCCGGGGGCGTCCAGACCCGCGACGTGCGCGTAGAAGGGCTGCCCGACCGCGGGAGCCTTCAGGGAGCCGAGGGCACCCAACGAGGTCGCCAGGGCCGAGGATAGGGGGAGCGTCCGGGCGAGCAGCCCGACCGAGACCAGCACCGGAACGACCGCACCCGCCGCCGCGAGGACGAGAGCGCGCCAGCGGCGGGTCCGATCGGTGAGCGCGACCGCGAGACCCAGGGCGAGAGCGCCGGCGAAGAGCGTCTCGGGCTTGATCAGGACGAGAACGCCGAGCGCCAGACCGGCCATCGCCGCCCACCGGTCGCGCGAGGTCTGGAGCCATCGCTCCAGCGCGAAGAGGAGGGCGACGAGGACGATGAACCCGTGGGTCGCCGACGTGGCGTAGGGCGTCAGGAAGTTGTAGTTCGAAACCGGGCCCACGTCGGCGAAGGCGGAAAGCGAGAGAAAAGCGGCGGTCGCGAGAAAGGCGCTCCCGCGGTCGAACAGGCGCGAGAAGAGCGCGAACAGCATCCAGGTCGCGGCGGCGGCGAGCAGGGCGTTGGTCCAGAGCATCGTCCCGAGCGACGACCCGAAGACGCGAAAGACGAGCCCGTTGAACGCCGCCGACCAGGGTCCGAAGAGCGTGACGACGTCGCGTCCGATGAGCCCGCCGCGCGCGACCCGCCATGCCTCGTAGAGCTCCCGGCCGAAATCGATCAGCGGGTCGCCGGTGCGCCGCCAGTCTCGCGCGACGAGCCACACGAAGAGCGCCGCGAGCCCGATCGGCCCCGCCCAGCGGCTCAGGCGTTCGGCTCGTCGCGGGCCCGGCATCGACTCCACCGGAACATGGACCCCCGCGAGGGTCAAGCTCGCGTTGGCCGCGTCAGGCGATGGGAGGGAGGTGGCGCGCTTGGAGGCGCTCGACCACTCCCGGGCAGGAGCGCATCAGGCCGGGCTTCAGGGTTCGGCGCTGCCTGGCAGGAGAGTCGAGTTGGAGCCGGACACGCCGGTGTCCGAGTGCCGGCAATGCCCTCGACAGATTCCCGATGGTGCGGGGCGCTGGCTGGGCGCCGGGCCAGCGGCCCAGCACCACCGACGGCGTTCCACGCCGTGCATGAGCCCGGACACCGACGTGTCCGGCTCCTACGCTCGCGAAGGTTCGAGCGGATCACGAAGGCACTGTCGGCTCTGCGCCGCGCCAGCAGCGAAGAGCCAGTTGCTATCGAGAAGCCTCGATGTCTCGATCCTCACCCCTGCCGGCACGAGAGATAGATCGCCGACTTGCCGTCGCGGGTGTCGGTCCAGACCGCGCACGTCTTGCCATCGCCGATCGCCACTGCGTTGAAGTCGCCCAGCCACTTGGTCTGGCTCGAGTCTTCGACGAAGGTCTTGTCGCTCACCCGGGTCAGCTCGAAGCTCTTGCCCCCGTCGGTCGAGCGCGCGCCCACCACCATCCACTCGCCGGTGTGGTTGTCGATGAAGATCAGATTGAGCGCCCCGGTGCTCGGATCGATCGAAAGCCACGGCATCGCCTCGGTCGCGGCCCCCGGAAGACGGTCGACGTCGACCGGCGGCGAAAAGGTCGCCCCCCCGTCGGTCGAGGTGACCACCGACAGGTCGATGTTCCGGCTCACCGCGTTCAGGTAGGCGAGATAGACGTTCTGGTTCGGCGCCACCGCCGGCACCGCCATCGCGTCGACCGTCAGAGTCCGCGGGTCATAGAAGATCTTGGCGATGCGCGCGCGGTCGTAGTTGTTGAAGTCGGTCGTCCGATAGACGTCGAGGTACATGTCGGGCGTCCCCTGCATCACGTTCTCGTACGTCAGCCGCGGAATCAGGTAGCCGTTCTTGCTCCGGGCGGTCGGGAACTGGCCGTCGGTATAGATATTCTGCTGATATAGTGTCTTTTCGACGTCGCCCAGGAACTGCCAGTCGGCGCCCTGGTCGGTCGAGTCGAACACCGAGAACCCGTAGAGCGAGGCGTTGGAACCGTTGTCCTGGTAGGTGAAGGAGACGACCATCTCCCCGTTCGGCCCCTGGGCGAGCCAGGGCCGGTCGCAGAAGTAGTTGCCGTTGTCCTGGTTCACCTTGACGCCGGTGAAGGTCTGGCCGTGGTCGTCGCTCACCTGGACCCAGATGTCGCCCGGCGGGTACTGGCCCTGCGAGCTCGAGCTCGCGTAGTCGATGTAGGCGAAGTAGACGTTGTCGGAGGCGTCGACGGCCACCGAGACGTCGCCGGTGAAGCCTCCGTCGTGTTTGCTCTGCTCGCTCAGGGCCGTCTTCCAGGTCTTGCCGCCGTCGTCGCTCTCGTCGAGCGTCGCGACCACCGCCGAGACGGCCGAGTCCGCCTGGTACATCGCGGCGACGAAGAGGCGCCCCTCCCGATCGACCGCCATCGAGGGCTCGGCGGCCCAGACGCCGGACGGGCTCACCCGCACGTTCTGGCTCCAGGGGGTGGGCGACTCGTCGAACGCCGCGGCCTCGGAGACGCAGGCGTGCTGGGCTTCGGAGAGGACGGTGCCGGCCCCGCAGACGTCGGGAGCGAGAACGCACTTGCCCCCCGACAGCGCCGTCCCGGGGCCGCAGGACGCCACGCACTTGCCGTTCTGGTCGACGGTTCCGCTCCCGCAGGGGTTCCCGCAACCGCTGGAGCCCACCGCCACGACCATCGCCACGACCATCCCGACCGACCTCTGCATGATGCCTCCGCCCGAAAACGGGCGCGGCAGGATAGTCGGAACGAGGGCTTCGAAGCCACCCGCTGCTCGGCCTCACAGCTTAAGATCGGCCGGCGGGGAGACGCGGTTGATCGACTCGCACTGCCATCTCGACGACCCGCGGCTCGCGGCCGACCGCGCGCAGGTGCTCTGGCGGGCGCGCGCCCGCGGGGTGACCGACATCGTCGTCCCGGCGGTCGACCGCGCGTCGTGGGCGCGCCTGCGCGAGCTTTGCGCGACCGGGGCGCCGTGGTGCCACCCGGCCGTCGGCGTCCATCCGGTCGCCCTCGTCGATGCGCCGGGCGGGAGCGATGAAGCCCTGCTCGACGCGCTCGACACCGAGGCCCGGCGGCCCGGGACGGTCGGCATCGGCGAGTGCGGGCTCGACACCACCGTCGACCTTGGCCGCGCCCCTCTCGCCCGGCAGGAGCGGATCCTCTCGGCGCAGCTCGACCTCGCGCGCGCGCTCGGTCTGCCGCTGGTCCTGCACGCCCGTGGACCGGGCTGCTACGTCAGGCTGCTCGACTTCCTTGAGGCGCGCCCGATCGGCCCGGCGGGAGGGGTCCTCCATTCCTACGGCGGCGGAGCCGAGCTGTTGCGGCGCTACCTGGAGCTTCCGCTCTCGTTCGGCTTCGCCGGTCCCGCGACCTACGTCACCGCCCACAAGGTGCGCTCGAGCATCCGGATGGTCCCTGCGGCGCTGCTGCTTGCCGAGACCGATGCCCCCGACCAGACGCCCGAGCCGCATCGGCCGGGCCGCAACGAGCCGGCCTTCGTCGCCGAGGTGATCGCCGGCCTCGCCGCCGCTCGCGGGGAGGACCCGGTGGGGGTCGCCCAGGTGACCGCCCAGAACGCCCGGAGGCTCTTTCGCCTGGGCTAGCAACGGAGAAGCGGGCTCGCCTTCGTTCCATGCCTATCCGGTTGACGCACTTGGAATTGGACCTGGAGCCGGACACGTGAGTGTCCGGGTTTTCCCGGGACGTCGTGCCCGACCCGGACCCTTGCGTGTCCGGCTCCGACATCGGGCCAGCGCGTCGACCGGATGGGCATGCTTCGTTCCGCTGGCGGGGATATCGCCGCGCGCCCTGATCCGGCGAGCCGCGAAAGACTTGCGCCGCGCACCGATTCTCGACCCGGTGCGCCTACTCGTAGGATGGGTGGAACGGAAGCGAAACCATCATCGCGGCGCAAAGCCGGTGGGTTCCGCTCCGCTTCACCGATCCTACGGTCTGGGTTGCGGGCGTCAGCCCGCGCCGTGCTCAAGCGAGGAGCGAGCGCGCTTCGTTAGAATATGGATGGCGCGGATTTCTGCGATGCTCCCGCGAGGAGGTCGGATGCTCGAAATTGTCGACGTCCTGGTGCCCGGCGGCCGGCGTGCTCCCGCTGGGGTCGAGAGCGCTCTCCCCCTCCAACGCCGCTTCGACCGTGCGGCGAGGCTCTTCGGCGAGGAGGCGATGGCCCGCCTCTGGCGCGCGCACGTCGCCGTCTTCGGCCTCGGGGGCGTCGGCTCCTTCGCCGCCGAAGGGCTCCTGCGCAGCGGCATCGGCCGCCTGACGCTCGTCGACTTCGACTCGGTCTGCGTCACCAACGTCAACCGCCAGCTCCACGCGATGAAAGGCACCATCGGCAAGCCGAAAGCCGAGCTCGTGGCCGAGCGCTGCCGGCTCATCAGCCCCGAGGCGCGGGTCGAGGCGCGGGTCCGGTTCTACGACGCCGAGTCGAGCGCCGAGCTGCTCTCCGAGAGCGCTCCCCCCGACTTCGTGGTCGACGCCATCGACAACGTCAAGGCGAAGCTCCACCTGCTCGCGACCTGCGTCGCCCGCCGCCTCCCGGTGATCAGCTCGATGGGCGCCGGCGGCCGCCTCGACCCGACCCGGGTGCGCCTGGCCGAGCTGTGCGAGACCTTCAACGACCCCTTCGCCAAGGACGTCCGCAAGCTCCTGCGCCTCAAGCACGGCATCGACACCTCGCGCCCCTGCGGCGTGCGCGTCGTCTTCTCCCCGGAACGGCGGACGGATCCGCACCCGCTCTCCTACGACACCCCCGACGGCGCCGCTTGCGTCTGCCCCGGCAAGCAGAACGACTTCCATACCTGCGACAAGCGCGCGCGCATCGACGGCACCGCCGGGTTCGTCACCGGCGTCTTCGGCCTCGCCGCCGCCAGCGAGGTGGTCCGCCGCCTCGCCGGCCGCTGACCGACCACCACCGTCGAGCCCCCCGGGGGCTCTTTTTCGAACCGGATTTCACGAGTCGCACTTTACTGCATGGTCGGCCCCCGCCACGCCGCAACCGGCAGTATACTGCCACCCGCGAATCAGCGGCGAAGAGGGCTCCCCCGGGGTGTCGCAGTTTACTGCGTGATCGGCACGGGCTCCGCCAGGACTCGCAGTATACTGCCTCCCGCGAATCAGCGCTCGAAGAGGGCTCCCTGGGGGTCGCAGTTTACTGCATGATCGGCACGAGCTCCGCGTTGACTTGCAGCATACTGCCACCCGCGAATCAGCGCCCGAAAAGGGCTCCCCCTGGCCGGAAGCGGGGTGCGAGCAGGTGGTTCTCCAGGTGCACGTGCTGAAGCGTCTCGGACACGAGCTCGGCGGACTTGCGGTAGGTGAGCTCGAGGCTGGAGCAGGCCCAGTCGGGCGCGGAGAAGTCGTCGGTCAGCGCGCGCAGCATCTCGAGGAGCGGAGCCAGCGCGAGGTGGTCGGCGACCATGTTCCGCAGGCGTTCTTCGACGTCGAGGGAGTCGGGGCTCGCCGAGAGCAGGAGGGGGAACAGGCCGTTCTCCTCTTCGGCGAGATGGGGGATGAGCTGGTCGGCGGCGCGGTCGATCAACCGCGCGACCTGGCGCAGCCTCGGATCGTGGTCGGCGTGAACCTCGGCGACCTTGTTCGAGAGCCCTGGAAGCAGCCCGAGGAGCTTTCGCAAGGGCTTGTGAAACCGGTCGATGATCAGCGCGACGAGCGCCTCGTTGTCGAGCGCGCGCGGATCGGTCTTGGCGCGGGGAGCCTGACCGATGGCCCGCGAGAGCTCGTCCTGCACGACGCCGGGATCGATCCCGCGGGCGCGCACCGCCTCGTCGAGCGGAACGTCGCCGTGGCAGCAGAAGTCGATGTGGTGCCGCTGGAACACCTCCGCCAGCTCGGGGTGGTCGAGCACGATCTCGGCGACGGTCCGGGTCGATTCGAGCATCGTGGCGTCCCTCCCGCCTGTCTCGCGATGCAGCGCGCGTGCCGGTCTTCGCGCCCGGCCGAGGCGGCGCCGCGCGGCACCCGGCGAGGACCGCGGCTGTTCCATTTCGGATCCCATGGAGCACATGCCGGACGCTCGCCGCGTCGCCGGGGGCTCGGTCAGCACCGACGCCCGATGCGCCTCGAGGGCCGTCATGGTTGGCACGGGGGATGCTCAAGACCTTTGCGCAGGCGGCGACGGTTGATCCGCCGGAGGAGGTTCTGATGACCGAGTTCGCCCGAGAGATGGACGTGCGACCGCTGGCCCCGCCGCAGCGCCATGCGGAGGTCTTTCGAATGTTCGACGCGCTCCTGCCCGGCCAAGCGATGCTCCTCGTGAACGACCACGAGCCCAAGCCCTTGCTCAAGCACTTCCAGACGCAGCGCTCCGACCTGTTCGACTGGAGCGTCCTCGAGCGGGGACCGGAACGGTTTCGGGTCGCGATCCGGCGGCGGGCGCAGGACGGCACGCGCAACGTGACCGAGTACCTCGAAGGCGATCACCAGCGGCTGGACGCGCTGCTCGACCGGGTCCAGCAGTCGTCCGAGGCCGGGGCGTTCGCCGAGGCGAGCGAGAGCTTCTCGGAATTCGCCTGCGGGCTCGACTGGCACATCGGCGCCGAGGAGCACGTCTTGTTTCCGGCGTTCGAGAAAGCGAGCCACATGATCGGCGGACCGACGATGGTGATGCGCGGCGAGCACATCGAAATCCGCCGGCGGATGGAGGGAATCTCGCGGGCGCTGGCGGAGGGCCGGGCGGACGAAATCGGACCGGCGATCGACGAGCTGCGGGAGGTCCTGGCGGCGCACAACATGAAGGAAGAGCACATGCTCTACCCGATGGCGGACGAAGCGATGGGCTCGCCGGGCGAGCAGGACGAGCTGGTCCGGCGCATCCAGGCGTTCTGAAGGTCAGAGGCCTGGCGGTCCGGTCGACGCGCGGGCCGAGACCGGCAACCGGACAAGTCCGGGTACGGCCAATGGGAACCATGCCTATCCGGTTGACACACTTGGAGCCGGACACGTCAGTGTCCGGGTTTTCCGGGGCCGTAGCAGAACCCGGACACTGACGTGTCCGGCTCCATGGACCGTTCGCGGCGCGCGAACCGGATAGGCAGGGATGAAAGGAGCGCGTCAACCGGATCGGCATGGCTCGGTGCGCGGCCGCCAGCATCGGCTCTGGTGTGTTATCGAGGATGGTCGCCCATGTCTCTTCTCGCGATGACCCATCCCACTCCGGCGCGCGCGCCCGCGCGGTCGCTCGTGCCGCACGAGCATGGCGCGTACGGGCAGCTCTTCGTGCCTCTGGCGGCGGGGCTGGTGCTCGCCCGGTTCTCGCCGCTCGCCCTGACCGTCGCGGCGTCGGCGTCGGCGCTCTTCTTCGCGCACGAGCCGGCGCTCGTCCTGCTCGGCCATCGCGGCGCGCGGGCCCTCGCCGAGAACCGCTCGCGCGCCTGGCGCCGGTTCACGCTCCTGGGCGCGCTCGGTCTCGCGGCCGGAGCGGCGGCGGTCCTGCTGGGTTCGCGGCCTCTGAGGGAGGCTCTCCTCGCGCCGGTCGCGCTGGGCGCGCCCGTCGTCGTCTTGCTTTTGCGGCGCCAGGAGAAGACGACCGCCGGAGAGATCCTCGCCGCTTCGGCGCTCGCGGCTTGGGCGTGGCCCATCAGCGTCGCGGGTGGCCTCGCCTCCGCCTCGGGGGCGCTGGTCGCGGCGGTCTTTGCGGCGGCCTTCGCCTCCGCGACCCTGGCGGTGCGCGTGGTGATCGCCCGGGCGAAGCGCCGGCCGGCGGGAGCGCTGCGGCTCGCCTCGCTGGCGGTCTTCGTCGGCGGGGCGGCGGCCCTGGCCTTCTCGCCTCGCCCGCTCGCGGCGCTGGCGCTGGTGCCCGCCGGCCTCTTGAGCGTCACGGTCGCGCTGGCGCATCCGCGGCCGCAGCGGCTGCGCGAGATCGGCTGGAGCGTGGTCGCCGCGAGCCTCGTCACGGCGGTTGTGGTGTCCGTCATCTTCTTTGGAGCCGTCGCATGATCGCGCTTCGAGGCAGCATGGCCGCGGCTGCCCGCGAGGACGATCCGATCGCCGCGCTGCTCGACTGCCACGCGCGCATCCGCCACTTCAGCGCGATGGCGCGGCGGCTCGTCGAGCTCCCGGACGCGCCCGCCGCGGATCGCGCCGACGCGGCGACCCGGGTGCACCGGTACTTCGCGGTCGGGCTCGGCCTGCACGTCGACGACGAAGACGATTCCCTGAGCCCGCGCCTCGCGCCGCGAGCCGACGCGAACCTGCGCAGGACCCTGGACGACCTCACGCGGCAGCACCGGTCGATGGAACCGATCGTCGCGCGGCTGTTGCCCGGGTGGAAGGCTCTCGGCACGCCGATCGAGGCGCGTCCGATTCTCGAATCGATGGGCCGGGACACCTTGACCCTGGAATCGATGCTCCTCGCGCATCTGGCGCAGGAAGAGGAAGCGGTGTTCCCCCAAATGCCGAGGCTGCTGTCGCGCGAGACCTTGGGGGAAATCCGCGCCGAGATGCGTGCCCGACGCGGCCCGGAGTCGGACTGAAGCATCGCTCCGACGAGGCGGTGCGGTTCCAGTCATCCGGAGCGATCGCTCTCGGACGGACGGCCCGCCGGCCACGAAGAGCCGCGCTCGACGAGACTGTCCGTCCGACTGGCTGATGGCCCGGATGCTGGCGCCGGCAGGATGGCAGGCGAGCGCGCAGAAGCGTTGGCAGATTCCTCCGAGGCGGGCACGGGCTCGTGAAGACGAGACCCGGCGGAGCGAAGAGATATGACGAGACCTCGCATCGCCATCGCGTCCGACCACGCCGGGGTCCGGCTGAAGGAGGCTCTCGGCCGCCACCTGGCCGCGAAGGGCTACCCGGTCGAGGACCTGGGGACCGATTCCGGCGCGCCGGTGGACTATCCGCTCGTCATCCGGCCGGCGGCAGAGGCGGTGGCCGAGGGGCGCTGCGA
This sequence comes from Myxococcales bacterium, assembly GCA_021787845.1. Classification (GTDB taxonomy): domain Bacteria; phylum Myxococcota; class Myxococcia; order Myxococcales; family JAJYLH01; genus JAJYLH01. The sequence continues at coordinate 46,358 of JAJYLH010000030.1, forward strand.
TCTCGGCATCGTCCTGGGCGGTTCGGGCAACGGAGAGGCGATCGTCGCGAACAAGGTGCGCTCCATCCGCTGTGCCGTCTGTTGGAGCGTCGAGTCGGCCGCGCTCGCGAAGGCGCACAACGACGCGAACGTCATCGCCCTCGGCGCGCGGATGGTGTCCGAGGAGGCGGCCACCGCCATCGTCGATGCCTGGCTCGAGGCCGAGTTCGAGGGCGGTCGCCATCGGCGGCGCATCGAGCAGATCGCCGAGCAGGAGCGACGCTGATTCCCGCTTGACGCCCGGAGCGGATCGGGTCCATCGTGGCGCTGAGCGTCGACCGGCCATCCTTTTCGACGCGACAGCGCCTCCCGGGCGGGTGGGCGCGCTCGACCCGGATGGCCGTGGCTCGGAGGTTCCGATGCGGGCTTTGGTCGCGCTGGTCCTCGTCGCCTTCACCCTGCCGCTCGCCGGTTGCGGCCGCGATGCCGGTCCCAACGACGACGAGATCGGCCAGGAAATCGTCTGGCAGATCATCCCCAGCCGCCGCACCTCCCATCTGTGCTCCAGCTCCGCCGCGATGGCGAACTACGAGCCTCAGATGCCGACCTTCGACGACACCGGCATCGTCTACTACGTCATCTACGCCGCCGACCCGGGCAAGAAGACGGCCACCGACTCCGACTGCCCGGAGCCGATGACCGACTGGAACCAGTGCCGGCCGGGTACGGGGAAGCTTCCGATCTCGGGCCACACGATCACCCTGTCCGATCAGTCCGGCGCGGGGGTCGTCGGCGACGATTGCCAGATGACCTGGAGAGACGTCTACACGGTCACCGACCACGGTGAGGACGGGACCTTGCAGGAGTCGCTGTCCTACAAGCTCGCGGACGACGCCGCCTGCCAGGCGTTCGAGGCATCGGCCGACGGCAAGGGAATCGACGGCTGCACGTCGACGATCCAGGTGGGCCTCATCTTCGTCCTGACGAAGAGCTGGTAGCGCTTGGCGAACGGTGTCGCGCCGGCTCTTCCGATGCCTACTGCTTATCGGGTTCACCACAATGCCACGGGGGCAATGCCGCTCATCCCGAGCGCAGTCGAGGGACGAGCGCGGTGAAGCCGAAACCGCCCGTCCTTCGACTGCGCTCAGGACGAGCGGCCGGGAATTCGAGGGAGGTGGGGTCAACCCGATAAGCAAGCCGATGCCTTTCCAGCGTGCGGCGACGTGTAGGATGGGTGAAGCGGAGCGTAGCCCATCTGTGGCCGTCGTCGATGGGCTCCGCGGTCGCTCCACCCATCCTACCGGTTGCCACCGCTCTCCCCGAGGGGCCCCGAGGGGAACCGGAAGGCGCATCCGCCGCCGGTGAGCGGCACCCCTCCCGGTGACCAGGCCGGGCCGAGGTCGGGATGGGAGCAGGAGCGCACTCGATCAACGATGACGCCGCCGTGAGGCCAGCGGCGGTGTCGATGCGGGACCGACCCGGCCGAGCGCATGGCCGCCGGGCGCGCGAAACGCTTTGATTTTTCGGCGCCCCGCGCTTCGGCCGACGCGGGCCGTGCGTCGCTTGATTCCGCCAGTGAACCGTGCCTAGGTTCCCGCCCGCCGCGGGCGCCCCCGCCCGCGAAGGCGTGCGACAGACGCCGAGAACGGCGCCCTAAAGGAGGTCGTCATGAGCTCGATCGTCGAGACGTTGCTGGCGAACGTGAAAGCCAAGAACCCGAACGAACCGGAGTTCCATCAGGCGGTGCAGGAGTTCACCGAGTCGGTCGAGGTCGTCCTCGAACGACACCCGGAGTACCGCGAGGCCCGCATCCTCGACCGGCTGGTCGAGCCGGAGCGGGTGGTGATGTTCCGCGTTCCCTGGCAGGACGACCAGGGGCGCATCCAGATCAACCGCGGCTTCCGCATCGAGATGAACAGCGCCATCGGGCCCTACAAGGGCGGCCTGCGCTTCCACCCGTCGGTGAACTTGGGCATCCTGAAGTTCCTCGCTTTCGAGCAGGTCTTCAAGAACAGCCTGACCACGCTCCCGATGGGCGGCGGCAAGGGCGGCAGCGACTTCGACCCGAAGGGCAAGAGCGACAACGAGGTGATGCGCTTCTGCCAGAGCTTCATGACCGAGCTGTCCCGCCACATCGGCCCCGACACCGACGTGCCGGCGGGCGACATCGGGGTTGGCGGGCGGGAAATCGGGTTCCTCTTCGGCCAGTACAAGCGGCTGAAGAACGAGTTCACCGGCGTCCTGACCGGCAAGGGCTTGAACTGGGGCGGCTCGCTCGTCCGGCCGGAGGCCACCGGCTACGGCGCGGTGTACTTCGCCGAGGAGATGCTGCGGACCAAGAAAAAGACCATCGAGGGGATGAAGGTCGCGATCTCCGGTTTCGGGAACGTCGCCTGGGGCGCCGCGCTCAAGGTCACCCAGATCGGCGGCAAGGTGGTCACGCTCTCCGGGCCGGACGGGTTCATCTACGACGAGAACGGTGTCAAGGGCGAGCGGATCGAGTACATGCTGAAGCTGCGCGCGAGCAACCGGGACGTGGTCGAGCCCTACGCGCGCGAGTTCAACGTGCCGTTCTACGCGGGGATGCGGCCGTGGGGAACGCCGGTCGACGTGGCGATGCCCTGCGCCACCCAGAACGAGCTCGACGAGGCGGACGCGCGGGCGCTGGTGAAGAACGGCTGCACCTGTGTCGTCGAGGGCGCGAACATGCCGACCACCCTCGCGGGATACAAGGTCTTCCGCGACGCGGGCATCCTCTACGCGCCGGGCAAGGCCTCGAACGCCGGCGGGGTGGCGACGAGCGGTCTCGAGATGAGCCAGAACAGCATGCGCCTGTCGTGGGGCACCGAGGAGGTCGATCGGCGGCTGCACGAGATCATGAAGCGCATCCACGACAACTGCATGCAGACGGCGGAACGGTTCGGGACGCCCGGCAACTACGTCAACGGAGCCAACATCGCCGGCTTCCTCAAGGTCGCCGACGCGATGCTCGACCAGGGCCTCGTCTAGCGCTCGCTTCTTCTCGACCCGTAGGATGGGTGGAGCCGGTAGGATGGGTGGAGCGAAAGCGCAGCCCATCGTGCGCAGCGGCCGCCGAGAATGATGGGCTCCGCTTTCGCTTCACCCATCCTGCACTGCTTCTTCTCGAACGTGAGTGCTGGGCGGCGGGAGGCGCGAAAGTCAGTAGGATGGACAGTCCGGTCGCGTCTTGAACGCGTACAGTAGCAAGGGGCTCGCGCGACCGGCTGTCCGTCGTTCCAGAGCGATCGCTGGGGAAGCGTCGTGATGCGCGAGCGCTCTGGAATGTCGGACGGCCGCCCGCGGCGCCTATCGGCGCACGGCCGGACCGTCCAACCTACTGGCGCACGGCCGGACCGTCCAACCTACTGGCGCACGGCCGGACCGTCCAACCTACTGGCGCACGGCCGGACCGTCCAACCTACTGGCGCTCGGCCGGGCCGTCCAACCTACTGGCGCTCGGCCGGACCGTCCAACCTACTGGCGCACGGCCGGACCGTCCAACCTACTGGCGCACGGCCGGACCGTCCAACCTACTGGCGCACGGCCGGACCGTCGGTACGGCCAGGCGCTGGAATGTCGGACGCCGCCCGCGACGCCTGACGGCGCACGGCCGGACCGTCCAACCTACTGGCGTACGGCCGGGCCGTCGGTACTGGCCATGCGCACGGAGCTTCTGACGCCATGCCTCAACCCGAACCCACGCGCGCGGCGCATCCTGGCCCCCATCGGCCGGAGGATTTCCAGGACCTGATGCGCTTCCAGGTCCAGAACATCCTCCTCGTGTGCAGTCCGTACGACTTCTTCATGCTCGAGGAGGACGGCCGGGTCACCGAGCGGATGGTGGGGACCTACCTCGACCTGAACCTGCGTCAGACGCCGCTCTTGACCCATGTGACGACCGGCGAAGAGGCGGTGGCGCGGGTGGCGCGCGATTCTCGGGTGCAGCTCGTCATCAGCTCGATGCACGTCGGCCAGATGCCCTTCGCCGAGATGGCCCGGCGCCTGCGCAGCCTGCGACCGAAGCTGCCGATCGTCCTGCTCGCCTACGACGAAATCGAGCTCGAGACCTTCTTTCGGCGCAACGCCGCCTCCATCGACGGGGCGTTCGTCTGGCAGGGCGATTTCCGCATCCTCCTCGGCGTCGTCAAGATCGTCGAGGACCAGGTCAACGCGCCCTACGATTGCGCGGTCCGCGGGGTGCCGCTGGTGCTCCTCGTCGAGGACTCGGTCCGCTACATGTCCTCTTTCTTGCCGGTGATCTACGCCGAGCTGATGGAGCATTCGCAGCGGCTCCTGTGGGAGGAGGTGAACCGCTCGGCGAAGATCCTCAGGATGCGGGCGCGGCCCAAGCTCCTGCTCGCGCGCACCTACGAGCAAGCATGGGAGGTCTGTACCGCGTACCACGACGTGATGCTGGGGGTGCTCTCGGATTTCGAGTTTCCACACGCGGGCGCGCTCGACCCGCGGGCTGGCATCGAGCTCGTGCGCGCGGTGCGAACGCTGTCCCCGGACCTGCCGATCGTCCTGCAATCCTCGCGGGAGCGTAACCGCGCCGTCGCCCAGGCGGAGGGCGCGCCGTTCGTCTTGAAGGGGTCGGACACGCTCCTGCACGACCTGCGGCGGCTGATGCTCGAGTTCTTCGGCTTTGGCGACTTCGTCTTCCGCGTGCCCGACGGCCGCGAGGTCGGGCGCGCCTCGGACATGCAATCGCTCGAGGCGACCTTGCGCAAGGTGCCGGCCGAGTCGATCGCCTATCACGCCGAGCGCAACCATTTCTCCAAGTGGCTCAAGGCGCGCGCCGAGTTCGCCTTGGCGCACGAGCTCAGACCGCGGCAGATCTCCGATTATCCGAACATCGAAGCGCTGCGGCATGACCTCATCGGGTCCATCGCCCGGCAGCGCGAGGAGCGCAAGGCCGGCGTGGTGGTCGACTTCGATCGCGCGCGTTTCGACGGCTCGCCCGGCTTCTATCGGCTCGGCGGCGGGTCGCTCGGCGGCAAGGCCAGAGGGCTCGCGTTCGCCGGCCGGCTCTTCGCGGAGCACGCGCTCGAGGACGCTTTCGACGGCGTGCGGGTGACCGTCCCGTCGGCTCTGGTCATCGGCACCGACGTCTTCGATCAGTTCCTCGATGACAACGGCCTGCGGGAGCTGGCGCTGGGCGAGACCGATTTCGCGACCATCCAGCGCCGGTTCGCGCAGGCGAAGTTCCCGGAGGAGGCCCGGCGCGACCTCGAAGCCTTCGTGAAACAGGTGCGTTGTCCCCTCGCGGCGCGCTCGTCGAGCCTCTTGGAGGACGCGCAGAACCAGCCCTTCAGCGGCGTCTACGAAACATTCATGCTCGCGAACCACCACCCCGATCCGGCGGTGCGGCTCGCGCAGCTCCTGACGGCGGTCAAGGCGGTCTACGCTTCGACCTTCTCCGAACAGGCCAAAGGCTACATCCGCGGCACCCGCTATCGCCTCGAAGAAGAGAAGATGGCGGTCGTCATCCAGCACATCGTCGGGACCGCGCACGGCCACCGGTTCTATCCGGACTTTTCCGGCGTCGCGCGGACGTGGAACTACTATCCGACGCCGCCGGCGCAGTCCGAGGATGGCATCGTCGCGGTGGCGCTGGGGCTCGGGCGGATGGTCGTCGAAGGCGGCCGGTGCGTGCGGTTCTGTCCGAAGTACCCGCAGCATCCGGTGCAGTTCTCGACCGTCGCGGAGAAGCTCGACCATTCGCAGAACGCCTTCTGGGCGCTCGACCTGGAGGCGGCCGCCCAGGCGGACCTTGCGGCCTCGGCGATGCGCGAGAGCGAGTATGATCTCGCGGACGCCGCAGCCGATGGGACGCTCGCCCAACTCGGTTCCACCTACGTCGCCGAGAACGATGCGGTCTACGACGGCCTGTCGCGTCCGGGCGTGCGGCTCGTCAGCTTCGCGTCGGTCTTGAAGTACGGAACGTTCCCGCTGACGCAGATCCTGGAGCGGCTGATGATCATTGGCCGCGAAGGCATGGGCGGGCCGGTGGAAATCGAGTTCGCGGTCAACCTGTCGCCGTCGAAGGAGGCGCCGTCGGAGTTCGGGTTTCTGCAGTTGCGTCCGCTGGCGGTCGGCCGGGAAGCCGAGGCGCTGGCGCTGGACGAGGTCGACCCGGCGTCGGTGATCTGCCGGTCGACCAAGGTACTGGGGAACGGCCGCATCGAGGACCTGCGCGATGTCGTGATGGTCGACCCGGAGCGGTTCGATCGCGCGCACGCGGCGGAGGCGGCGCTCGAGGTGGCGCAGCTCAACGCGGCGCTCGTCGCCGAGTCGCGGCCGTACCTGCTCGTCGGCGTCGGGCGCTGGGGCTCGGCGGACCCGTGGCTCGGCATTCCGGTGCGCTGGGATCAAATCGCCGGCGCGCGGGTGATCGTCGAGGCCGGCTTTCGCGACCTCGACGTCGAGCCGTCGCAGGGAAGCCACTTCTTCCAGAACCTCACCTCGTCCGAAGTGGGTTACTTCACCGTCCGCGCGCGCGATGAGCAAACGTTCATCGACTGGCCCTGGCTGCGGGCGCAGACCGCCAACGACGACAAGCGCTTCGCCCGGCACCTCCGCCTCGACCGGCCCCTGACCGCCCTGATGAACGGACACACCCGCGAGGGCGTGATTCTCAGGGACGACGGCACGTAAGACCACCGCAGAGGCCGTCCAGCCCGACGCACCATCCGAGTCCGGCACCAACCCATCCGAGCACTCTGCCGGACCATCCGAGCCCGTTGCCGGACCCGTAACAGACTCTGCCGGATCCGTCACAGCCTCTGCCGGACCGCCAGAACCTCTGCTTGACCGCCGGCACGAACCATGCCTAGGCTCGCGCCCGATGAAAACCCTGGCCTGTGGAGACCGGCCTTGCCCCGTCCGTCGTCCAAGCGAGACCCGAAATCTCCTGCTCAGCCCGATGTTCCGGCCCCTGCCAGAGCCGACGCCGCGACCACCCGCGCGACGCCCCCATCGGCGCCGCGCACGTTCGGCAGCTTCTCGGAGATCGCGAACTTTCTCTGGTCGGTCGCGGACCTCCTGCGCGACTACAAGCAGGCCGACTACGGGAAGGTCATCCTGCCGCTGACCGTGCTCCGCCGGCTCGACTGCGTGCTCGCGGACACCAAGGCGAAGGTGCTCGCGCGGAAGGAGGCACTGAAAGGCCAGTCGCCGGAGATCATCGACGCCGCGCTGAACAAGGTGACCGGCGTTCCCTTCCACAACACGTCGCGGCTCGACTTCGCCTCGATGCTGGGAGACCCCAGCCACCTCGGCGCGAACCTGACGAGCTACATCAAGGCGTTCTCCAAGGAGGCCCGCGACATCTTCATCGAACACTTCAAGTTCGTGGACCACATCAGCCGGCTCGACAGCGCGGACCTGCTCTACCTCGTGCTGCAGAAGTTCGCGGCGGTGGACCTGCATCCGAACGCGGTGCCGAACCACGTGATGGGCCTGGTCTTCGAGGAGCTGATTCGGCGCTTCGCCGAGCAGTCGAACGAAACCGCCGGAGAGCACTTCACGCCGCGCGAGGTCATCCGGCTGATGGTCGACCTTCTCTTCGACGACGACGGGGACGCGCTGCGCCGGCCGGGCATCGTCCGGTCGCTCTACGATCCGGCCTGCGGCACCGGCGGGATGCTCTCGGTCGCCGAGGAATACCTGCGCGAGCTGAACCCCGACGCCCGACTCGCGGTGTTCGGGCAGGAGCTGAACCCGGAGTCGTACGCCATCTGCAAGTCGGACATGATGCTCAAGGGCCAGAACCCCTCGAACATCGCCTTCGGCAACAGCTTCAGCGACGACGGCCACATCGGGCAGAAATTCGACTACCTCCTCTCCAATCCGCCGTTCGGGGTCGAGTGGAAAAAAGTCGAGAAGGTCATCCGCGACGAGCACGAGCAGCAGGGCCATTCGGGCCGGTTCGGCCCCGGGCTGCCGCGCATCAGCGACGGGTCGCTCCTGTTCCTGCTCCACAAGATCGCCAAGATGAAGCCGGTCGCGCGCGACGGGACCGGCGGCAGCCGACTCGCCATCGTCTTCAACGGCTCACCGCTCTTCAGCGGCGACGCCGGCTCGGGCGAGAGCGAAATTCGCCGATGGGTCATCGAGAACGACTGGCTGGAGGCGATCATCGGGCTGCCGGACCAGCTCTTCTACAACACCGGCATCAGCACCTACATCTGGGTCCTCACCAACCGCAAGCCCGCCAAGCGGAGAGGCAAGGTGCAGTTGATCAACGCCGTCGACCTCTTCGTCAAGATGCGCAAGTCCCTCGGCAACAAGCGCAACGAGCTGTCGCCCGAGAACATCGTCGAGATCGTCCGGCTCTTCGGCGACTTCGCGGCCGGCGACAACTCGAAAATTTTCGACAACGAGGACTTTGGCTTCCGGCGCATCGTGGTCGAGCGTCCGCTGCGGCTGAACTTCTCCCTCGCGCCCGAGCGCATTGAGCGGCTGAAGGAGAGCAAAGCCTGGCTGACGCCGAAGAGGTGGAACGAGGACGATTGGGGAAACGTCCAGCGTCAGTTCCTGACCGAGGCTTCGAAGGTCGAGTCCGGCGGCATCTGGAAGAACCGAGACGAGTTCCGAAGCTTCCTGCGAGACGGCATCTTCGGACAGGACGAGTACGCTCCGCCGGCAGCGACGGTCGATGCCTTCGTCGACGCCCTCGGCGAGCGCGACGAGAGGGCCGAGGTCTGCCTCGACGCCAAGGGCCAGCCTGAGCCCGACTCCGACCTGCGCGACTACGAGAATGTTCCGCTCAAAGAGGACATCCACACCTACGTCGAGCGCGAGGTCCTGCCGCACGTCCCCGACGCGCGGATCGATGAAACCAAGACCAAGATCGGCTACGAGATTCCGTTCACGCGGCACTTCTACAAGTACAAGCCTCTCCGCCCGCTCGCCGAGATCGAGGCCGACATCCACACGCTTGAGCAGCAGATTCAGGGGATGCTGGGCGAGGTGCTGGGATGAGCGCCGACTGGGTCGAACGACGGCTCATCGCAGACTGCCGTGTCATCCGCACGCAAGTCGATCCTCGCTCACTGGCGGCCGCCGAGGTCGTCCACTACGACATCCCGACGATACAGACGTTCCAGAGACCGTCTGTGCAAGCACCGGAAGAGATACAGTCGAACAAGTTCGTGGTCGCAGAAGGAGACTGGCTTGTCTCGAAGTTCAACCCACGCAAGGGCTGTCAGGCAATCGTTGGCGCGGACCCGCGCCCCAAGATCTGTTCTACAGAGTTTGTCGTCCTCAGGCCGAGGAAATGGGATGTTCGGTTCATCTCGTACCTCATTGAGTCTCCGGCTGTGCGTGACCGCCTGTCCGCGGTCGTTCAGTCAGTCACCAAGAGCCACCAGCGCGCCAACCCATCCGACATCTACAACCTCGTCCTTTCGGTCCCTGGAATCCGCACGCAGCACGCCAACGCGGACTTCCTCGACCGCAAGACCGCCGCCATCGACGCGCTCATCGGGAAGATGTCTGGAGGCGACGCCAATGTCGGTGCGATCGGACAAAGCGGTGGCGTTCTCGGCTTGCTTCGTGAGTACCGCCAGGCAGTCATCACGGCCGCGGTCACCGGGAAGCTCGATGTAGCCACGGCACAGGAGGCAGCATGAGGCGCTTCAGCGCGGCCGACGATGCGCTCGCCCTTCGAGGCCCGCGCATGGAGTCTGCGCTCGAACCGATGCCCGGTGGGCGCGGGCACCTCAGGGTGAGCGGGTCCGGGATCCGTGGCAGTGCCAGTTCGAAAATCGGCTTCGAGATCGTGCGACCGAGACCCCCGGCTTCGTCACGGGCCCAGTCTCCGCTCGCCCTGAGGTGGCCGCGCTCTCGGGCTTGGCTCTTTGGCAGTGCCATGTGCGCGGCCCTCGAAGGGCCGGTTGCATCAAGCAGAGCGCCCGCCGCGGCGGCTGGCGAGGCGCCGGAGAGCGTTCCAGTCTCCGTTGATCAGCGCTTCTTTCTTCGCGCGGCTCCAGCCCTTTATTCGCTGCTCGGCGCCGAAGGCTTCTTCGCGCGTGGGGAAATCGGAGCTGTAGACGAGTTCGACGGGAAGCCGTTTCGAAGTATAGCCGCCGAGCTCCCCGGACTGATGCTGCGCGAAGCGCCGGTCCAGATCATCCGTGTGATCGACGTAGTAGGTGGAATCCACGCAGCGAAGGATGTATACGTAAAACGCCATGGCTCTCTCCTCGCGCGCTCCGCAACGAGCCGCCGGTGCCATATACTACCGGCCCTTCGAGGGCCACGCACCATGGCCCGTCAAAGAGAAACGGCGGAGGGCGTGGCCTCCTCAGGGCGAGCAGGTTTGCGGATTGGCGGCAGCGCCAATTCGGAAACCGGATTGGAGATTATGCGACCGAGACATCGCGCTTCGTCACAGGTCCGGACCCCGCTCGCCCTGAGGTGGCCGCGCCCTCGGACAGGACTCTTTGGCAGTGCCTTGTGCGCGGCCCTCGAAGGGCGAGCGAGGCGGGACCCCGTGGCGCTGTCCATCTTCCGCTACGTCGGCGAGCGCTGGAGCCGACCGGAGGCAGGAACATGACTGAGAACAGAGATGGGAAGGCGGCACCAGTAGGCTCGGCTGTCGTGCATCGGGTGGTCCTGCGCAACTACCGGAGCATCGCCGCATGCGATGTCACGCTGGGACCAATGACGTACCTCGTCGGTCCGAACGGGTCCGGGAAGAGCAACTTCCTCGATGCGCTGCGTCTGGTTACCGATGCCCTGAGGACCTCGCTCGACCATGCCCTTCGCGAACGCGGCGGCATCAACGAGGTGCGCCGGCGTTCGAGCGGCCATCCGATGGACTTCGGGATTCGAGTGGAGTTCCAGATCGGAAGCGAAACCGGGCATCTCGCGTTCGACGTCGGGGCCCGCGCCGGTGGGGACTTCGTGGTCAAGCGCGAAGAGTGCATGCTTGGCAACGCGCGTTACATCGTGTTGGAAGGTCAAGCCGTCGCGACGGTCGGGGTTGCTCCCCCGGCAGCCGACGATCGACTTTATCTCGTCAACGCGGCGGGACTTCCTGAATTCCGGCCGGTCTTCGATCTGCTTTCGAGCCTCGGCTTCTACAACATCAGCCCCGCCGCCATCCGCGAGTTGCAGCCCCCTGACAAGGGCGACCTGCTCGCGCGCGATGGCAGGAATCTCGCAAGCGTCCTGGAGCGCCTCGCCAAGAGCGCTCCCAATGCAAGAAAGCGTATCGAGGAGTATCTCGGTCGCATTGTGCCCGGCATCGAAGGGGTCGACCGAAAGGATGTTGGTCACATGGAGACGCTGGAATTCAGGCAGCGCGTGCAGGGAGCGGCGCATCCCTGGCGGTTCCCGGCGATCAACATGTCGGACGGAACCCTGCGAGCGCTGGCGATATTGGTCGCAGTTTTCCAGTCTCGCGGCGAGCGTCGGGTTCGCCTCATCGGAATCGAGGAGCCGGAAATTGCGCTCCATCCGGCGGCCGAGGCGTACCTGCGCGATGCGCTCCGCGACGGCGCGCGGCAGATGCAGGTCATCCTGACCAGCCACAGCCCTGAGCTGCTGGACGATCCGCGAATCAACGAGGCCGAGATCCTTTCGGTGACCGCCCGCGATGGGACGACCGCTATCGCCCCGCTCGACGAGCCGACGCGTTCGATTCTGCGAGACCAGCTCTACACGCCGGGCGAGCTTCTGCGGACCGACCAGCTTGGAGCCGACCTCGGCTCCATCCCGGATGCCGCTCAGTTGCGGCTCTTCGACGTGGTGCCCTAATGAAGCTGGGAATCATCGTCGAAGGCCACGGAGAGGTCAGCGCCGCACCAGTTCTCGTGCGCCGCATCATCACCGAGTTGATCGATCCAAACCTGTGGGTCGACATCCTGAAGCCCGATCGCAAGAAGCGCAACCTCCTCGTGAAGGAGGAGGAATTCGAACGGGCACTGGAGGCGATGGCCCGGCGCGTCGGGTCCGATGGTGGTGTGCTGGTCATCCTGGATGCCGACGACGATGCACCGTGCTTGCTTGGTCCGAAGCTTCTCGGCTGGGCTCGCTCGAAGCGGCCAGACCGGAGACACGGTGTCGTCGTTGCCCAGCGCGAATGGGAAGGATGGTACCTGGAAGCGGTCGAGTCGCTGCGTGGGAAGCGTGGGCTGCTCGATGATGTCGAGCGGCCGCCAAATCCTGAGAGTCTGCGCGATGCCAAGGGTTGGTTCGATGCCCGCATGGCCGAAGGGTATGCGGAGACCCTCGACCAAGCCGCGTTCGCAGCCGAGCTCGACCTGTCCGCGGCCCGTCGCTCGGACTCCTTCGACAAGCTGGTACGCGATGTCGCGCAGCTCCTGGGGAGGACGGCTGCCCTTCGGCCAGACCCGGCAGATCTCCAGGGATCCGAATGAGCACCTACAACGAATTCGCGTTCGAGGCCGCCATCGAGGCCCATCTTCTCGCGAACGGGTGGGAGCGGGAGCTGTCGGAGCGCTTCAACCGCTCGCTTGCGATCTTCCCGCGTCAGGTCTTGGAGTACATCGCCGAGACACAGCCGGAGTTGTGGGCGGAGCTCGGCCGGCAGCACCGGGCGACGCTGGAGCCGGCAGTCCTCGACGCGTTGACCAAGGCGCTCGACTCCTTCGGGACTCTCCACGTCCTGCGGCGGGGTTTCAAGTTCTTCGGGAGGCAGCTTCGGGTCGCGACCTTCAAGCCGGCGCACGATCTGAACCCCGACGTGCTCAAGAGCTACGAAAGGAACCGGCTGATCATCACCCGTCACTGGGTATCCAGACACCTCAGGTGTCTTGGTCCCCGATCCGCTCACCCTGAGGTGCCCGCGCCCACGGAGCATGAATGGAGCACGGCAAGCATGCGCGGGCCTCGAAGGGCGAGCGCGAGGGTGGCACAGGCTGTGCCGAGCCCTCACGGCCCTTCGAGGGCCGGGCACGAGGGCGGTGGCAACGAGCGAGGTCCGTGGGCCCGGCCGCCTCAGGGCGAGCGGGAACGACAACCTGAGATGTCTGGATACCCAGCCACCCGTCAGGTCCGGTTCGATCCGCACAGCGAGCAGTCGGTCGACACGGTGCTCTCGCTCAACGGGCTACCGGTCGCGACGGTCGAGCTGAAGAACCCGCTGACCGGTCAGAACGTCCAGCATGCGATTACCCAGTACAAGGACCGAGATCCCAACGCGCCGCTCTTGCGGTTCAAGGAGCGCGCGCTGGTCCACTTCGCGGTCGATCCCGACGTCGCCTACATGACGACGCGGCTCGCCGGAAAGGACACGGTATTCCTGCCGTTCAACCGCGGCCATGCGAACGGCGCCGGCAACCCCGAACATCCGAGCGGCTATCGCACCGGCTACCTCTGGCAGGAGGTCTGGCAGCGCGACAGCTTCCTCGACATCCTCGGGCGGTTCATGCACGTGGCCGTCGAGGAGAAGCAGGTCGCCGGGAAGAAGGTGATTAAGGAGACCGTCATCTTCCCGCGCTACCACCAGCTCGACTCGGTGCGCAAGCTGGAGGCCGCCGCGCGCGAAGAGGGTCCGGGAGCGAGCTACCTCATCCAACACAGCGCCGGGTCCGGGAAGTCGAACAGCATCGCGTGGCTCGCCTACCGGCTGAGCGAGCTGCACCGTGACGACAAGAAGGTCTTCCACTCGGTCGTCGTCGTCACCGACCGAACCGTGCTGGACAACCAGCTACAGAAGACCATCTACCAGTTCGACCACAAAACCGGCGTCGTCGCGCGCATCGATGAAGACTCGAACCAGCTTGCCGAGGCGCTGACGAACGGCACGCCGATCATCATCACCACGTTGCAGAAGTTCCCCTTCGTCGCCAAGAAGGTGGGCGAGCTTCCCAACCGCGCCTACGCGGTCATCGTGGACGAGGCGCATTCGTCGCAAGGCGGCGAGGCTTCCACCAAGATGAAGGAGATCCTCCGGGCCAAGGATCTCGTCGCCGCCGCCACCGAGGACGCGGACGACACCGGCGAGGACGCCGAGGACGAGCTACGAAAAGTGATGGAGTCGCGCGGCCGGCAGCCGAACCTGAGCTTCTTCGCATTCACCGCGACGCCCAAGGCGAAGACGCTTGAGGTCTTCGGCCGGCGGGGACCCGACGGAAAGCCGTATCCGTTTCATCTCTACTCGATGCGGCAGGCGATCGAGGAGCACTTCATCCTCGACGTCCTGAAGAACTACACGACGTACAAGACCTACTGGCGGCTCGTCAACGCCACCACCGATGATCCCATTGTTCCGAAGAAGCAGGCGGCGGTGCAGCTCGCCAGGTTTGTATCCCTCCATCCGCACAACATCGCGCAGAAGACCGAGGTGATGATCGAGCACTTCCGGACCAAGGTGAAACACAAGCTGGGCGGACGCGCCAAGGCGATGGTGGTCACCAGCTCGCGCCTCCACGCGATCCGATACAAGCAAGCGTTCGAGAAGTACCTCGCCGAGAAGGGGTATCAGGATATCGGGGTCCTCGTCGCGTTCTCGGGCGAGGTCGAGGATCCGGAGATTCCCGGCTTTCTCTACACCGAAGTCGGGATGAACCAGCGCATGAACCAGCGCATCGGCGAGAAGGAGCTGCCGGACAAGTTCGACACCGACGCCTACCGGCTGCTCCTTGTCGCCAACAAGTACCAGACGGGCTTCGACCAGCCGGCGCTGCACACGATGTACGTCGACAAGCGGCTCTCCGGCGTGCGGGCGGTTCAGACGCTCTCCGGTTTGAATCGGACCGCGCCCGGCAAGGATGATACGTTCGTACTCGACTTCGTGAACGAGGCGGAGGAGATCCGCCGGTCGTTCCAGCCCTACTACGAGCAGACCACTGTGGCGGAGACCGCGGACCCGAACCAGCTCTACGAGCTGGAGCACCAGCTCGATGCGGCGCAGGTCTATTCCCAGAGCGAGGTCGAGGCGTTCTGCAAGGTCTTCTTCGCCCCCAAGCAGAAGCGGACCGTGGCCGACAACGCCGAGATGTACCGGCACCTCGCGCCCGCGGTCGACAGGTTCAAGGCGCTGAGCCTCGACAAGCAGGAAGAGTTCCGGGAGCGCCTGTCGGCGTTCGACAGGCTCTACTCGTTTCTCGCCCAGGTGATGCCCTTCACCGATCCGGATCTCGAGAAGCTCTACACCTTCGGGCGATTCCTCGAGCTGAAGCGCCCGCAGGATCCCCGGCGAGCACCGCTGAAGCTCGATGACGACGTGGCGCTGGCGTTCTACCGGCTGGACAAGATTTCCGAAGGGCGCATCGACTTGGAGCCGGGCGATGCCGCGGGCGTGAAGGGGCCGAGCGACCTCGGCACACGCAAGGCCGAAGAGAAACAGGTCAAGCTGTCGGAGATCATCGACCTGCTCAACGAGCGCTTCGGGACCGAGTTCACCAAGGCCGACGCGCTGTTCTTCGAGTCGGTGATCGAGCAGGCGAAGGCCGACGAGGAGGTTCAGAAGCGTGCCGCGGCGAACGCTTTTGACAACTTCGCCCTAGCGATGAAGGACAAGCTGCGCGACGCGTTCATCGAGCGCATCGACACCAACGCCGAGATCGTCGCGAAGTACATGCATGAGGCGGCCTTCCAGCGCGTCGCGTTCGAAGCGCTGGTCCGGCGGATCTATGACGAGCTCCGCCCCGGACCGGCCCCCGGGTCCCGCGAAGAGGCGCTGCGAAGGGCGTAGCGCCCTCTCCCTCCCTTCGGTCGCGCATCGCGGGCACGCTCAAAGCCACTTCGGTCGCGCCCCCGGGTCGTCGCGGAGGACTTCATGGGCAAGACGTCTCAGCTCGGCGCGATCATGTTGGCGCTGGCGGCCTGCGCCACGACCGGTACGGCTCATCGCCCTGGCGCTCCGTCCGCACTGATCGCGAACTCTCGCGGACCTACCCGTTCTCCTTCGAGACCGAGTGATTCCGCGCGCGATCGCCGGTCCCCGCCAATTCGTCGACCATCCTCCTGAGGTGTGGCGAGCGGGTGAGATCGGCCGGCGAGGTGAGCGGCGTCTGTTCGGTGAGCTTGTCCTGGGTCATGCGCGCGATGATGGCCGCGTGGCGCCCGAAGCTCCCTGGTCCCATCGGGTGCGGCGCAAAGAGCGCCACCCCTGCCCCGCGCTCGACCGCCTTCTCCACCAGCTCGCTGCAGTAGATGCGGTCGTCGTCCCACTGGTAGTCGGCGTCGTAGGGCTTGCCGCGCAGGGCGCGCACCTGCGCCGCGATGGCCGGCAGCTTGGCCAAGAGAGCGGGCTCGAGCCGGTAGACGGCCACCCGCCGGCCGCAGCCGCGCTCGACCCAGTCGGCGAGCGGCACGGGCCCGACCGCGTTGTACGCCTCCCAGACCATCCGCCGGCCCTTCGCGTCGGCGAGCACGATGCCCACGTGCGTGTACGGGCTGCGCGTCAGGTCGCGAATGAGGTCACAGCGCAGACCACAGTCGAGGTCCTGGAAGACGATGTCGCCGGGCTCGATGCGAACGTGCCAGGCGGCCTCGCGATGCCGGAGCGAACGCGCGGGCTGGGTCTTCACCAGCCAGAGCATCGCCGCGCCGACGACGAGGAACGCGACGAGCAAGGCGTGAAAGAGGCCGGGCCTCGGACGGTGGGCGTTGGGGGCCATGTCTACATCCGCTCGAGCGGGTAAGAAGTGGTTCTGCGCTGCTTCGTGTCGGTGTGGACGAACGCAAGAATCGAAAGCCGGAGGATTGGGCTCTGCGCCGTTTCGCGTGGGTGGCGGGGAACGAGATGACGTTCATGATCATGCTCTTTCTCGGCCGAAATTGGAGCCGGACACTGGCGTGTCCGGCTCCAACTCCAATTCCGATTCCCATTTGAAACAGCGCGGAGCCGAAGTTCCATCGGGTGCGAGCCGAGGGACAGGCCGGGCCGCGTTCAAGGGGATGGATGGAACCCGTGCGGCCGCGTGCCATGGACATTCAGTCGCCGCCGACCGTCAGCACGAGCTTGCCATGGACGTGCCCGCCGCGGCTCTGCGCAACGGCATCGCTCGCTTCCGCAAGCGGGAGCTCCCCTTCGATCGTCGGGCGGAGCTCGCCTTGGGCGACGAGCTTGGCGAGATAGGCGAGATCGGCGCTTTCGGGCTGGACGCTGGCGAGCACGACCTGCCGTCCTCCAGCGGCACCGAGCCGGGCAAGAGCACTCCAAGCGAGATTCGACCCTCCCGGGAGCGTTGTGATGTACGTGCCCTTGGGCGCGAGGCACGGGCGACACTGCGCGAAGGTGCGGCTCGCGACCGCATCGAGGATGACGTCGTACTGGTCCGGCGAGCGCGTGAAGTCCTCGCGGGTGTAGTCGACGACCCGCTCTGCGCCCAGGCGCTTGACGAGGTCGGCGTTGGGGCCGCTCGTCACCGCGGTCACGTGCGCGCCCAGGATGCGCCCGAGCTGCACCGCGAAAGTGCCGACGCCGCCCGAGGCGCCATTGACGAGAAGCCGCGCGCCCGCCGCGAGCCCCGCGCGATTTCGCAACGCTTGCAGCGCGGTCAGGCCCGCCACCGGCATCGCCGCCGCCTCGACGAAGCCCACCTCGTCCGGGAGCCGAGCGGCCCGCGAGCGCGCGACGACCACCAGCTCGGCCCAGGCGCCGCCGCGGTTGGCGAAGCCGACGATGCGCATGCCGGAGGCGAACGCGTTGGCATCGTCCGGCCGCGCTCGCGGACCGACCGCCTCGATCCGCCCCGCGACGTCGATCCCGGGCACCTCGGGAAGCCCGCGGCCGACCGTCGCGCCCAGCAGGCCCGACCGCATCTTCCAATCGACCGGATTGACCCCGGCCGCGCGCACGCGCACGAGCAGCTCACCCGGACCCGGGCGCGGCGCCGGTCGCTCGCTCAGCGTGAGCGTCCCCGTCCAGCGGTTCGTGACCACGATGGCCTTCATCGACCCTCCTCGGACGACCCGCTGGAGACCCGCCCTGCCGCCGGAACACAGCTCGAACGAAGACGCAAGCACGGTTCGTCTTCGCGGTCAAGCGGCGCCGAAGCCCAGGGCGCGAGCTCCGGTCGCGCTGGCGGCGGGCGCGGGCCAGGGTCCTCGAGCTCGGGAGAGGTAGGACGCGTCGGCTCGTGGCCGCGCTCTCCGAACCCGGGCCATGCGGGGCGTCGACGCCTCCGATGGGCACGAGTCGGCTTCGACGGGCCGGACCACCCCGACGGGTGTCTTCGCCAGGCTGTGCGCTCTCATCCGAGGTCCGCGGAGGACTTCCCCGACGCCGCGGGATGTCTTCCCCAGTTGCAGGTCCCTGGGAGGCTGCGGGAGGTCCTCGGGAGGCTGCACGAGGTCCTCGGGAGGCTGCACGAGGTCCTCGGGAGGCTGCACGATGTC
>JAJYLH010000097.1 GCA_021787845.1 Myxococcales bacterium
GGGCCGGGCACGAGGGCGGTGGCAACGAGCGAGGTCCGTGGGCCCGGCCGCCTCAGGGCGAGCGGGAACGACAACCTGAGATGTCTGGATACCCAGCTTATGGAGTGTCACGCCCGGCCCGTCAGGCCCGGGCGGCGGGTGGCGCGGCGTCGGCTCCGGGGTCGATCCGCTCGTGGAAGGCATGCACCGCGGCCTGGGTCGACTCGAACGTTCGCTCTGGCCCGATGTGCCGAGCGACGCCGAACTGCTCGAGCTGCGGCGAGACGTCGTCGATCTCGGCGAGCGCCACGGTGATCCCCTCCTCGCGCACCTGGCGCACGACCGTTTCCAGGGCGAGGCCGGCGGTGTAGTCGATGTCGCTCATGCTGACGAGGTCGAGGACGAGCCACTCGACCGGGTGCGGCGCCTGACGGATCAGAGCCCAGACCTGGGCGACGAAGTGGTCGACGTTGGCGAAGAACAGCGGCGCCTGGAAGCGGTAGAGGATGAGCCCGGGCTCGGTATGGGCGCCCGGCTCCGCGCGGACCGCTTTCCAGTGTCCGTCGCGCTGGACGAGGACCACGTCCTTCGGCCGATACTCCTGCTGCATGTGGTCGAGGATGGAAAGGGCGACGGCAAGGAAGATTCCGCGCTCGACCCCGAGGAGCACCACGGCGGCCATCGTCCCGAGCGCGACGAGGAAGGTCGCCTTGCGAAAGCGGTAGATGCGCCGGAGCGACTCGACGTCGACCAGCTTCACGCCGATGAGGAAGACCATCGCGGCGAGCGCGGCCACCGGGAGCCAGGCGATGAGCCGGGTGGCGAAGAGCAGGACGGCGAGCGTCGCGGCGGCGGTGGTGAGCTGCGAGACCTGGGTGCGCCCGCCAGCGGAGTCGACCACTGCGGTCTTCGTCGGGCTACCGTTGACGACGAAGGTCCCGGAGAGCCCGGCGGCGGCGTTGGCGAGGCCGAGCGCCAGCAGATCCCGGTTCTCGTTCAAGGGCTCGTTGCGCTTCTGGGCGAAGCTGCGGGAGGTGGCCGCGCTCTGCGCCACGATGACTAGGAACATCGACGCGCATAGCGGGACCAGGGTGGCGGCCTCGTGCAGCGACACCCGCGGGAGGCCGAACGACGGCAGGCCCGCCGCCACCTGGCCGACGACGGCGACGCCGTGATGGTCGAGGCGGAAGGCAAAGGTCGCGACGATCGCGAGGCCGACGGCGATGAGCGCTCCGGGCGCCTTGTGCGACCAGCGTTCGGCGGCGGCGATGACGACGACCACGCCGACGGCGACTCCGAAGGTCGGCAGGCGGGCATGAGGCGTAGCGCGCACGACGCCCCAGAGCTGCCCGAAGAAGCCATGTCCTTTCGCCGTCACGCCGAGCATGTCCGGCAGTTGCCCGAAGATCAGCGAGACCCCGACGCCGCTGAGGAAGCCGACCAGCACCGTCCGCGAGAGGAAGTCGGCGAGAAAGCCCAGGCGCAAGACGGTCGCGAGCAACAGCATCGCCGCGGTGATGAGCGCTGCGACCTCGGTCAAGGCGAGCCAGTGCGCCGAATAGGGTAGGGCGACCGCGCTCAAGGCGGCGAAGAGCATGGCCGCGGTGGCGGAGTCGGCGCCGACGACCAGGTGCCGGGAGGAGCCCAGGAGCGCGAAGACGCTGATCGGCAGGAGGATGGTGTAGAGCCCGGTGATCACCGGCGTGCCTGCGATCTTGGTGTAGCCCATGCACTCCGGAATGGAGACCGCGGCCAGGGTGATGCCGGCGATCACGTCCGCGGCGAGCCAGCGGCGGTCGTACCCGACGAGCCACGAGGGCAGCCACGACCCCGATGGCTTCTTCGGCGCGCCCTCCTGGGGAAGCGGTACCGCCGTCGAAGGTTCGCCCGTTGCCATCGCTCGCTCACCTCGCTTCGTCCCACCGCGAACCGGGCGCCAGCTTACCCCGTCTTCGCGCCGCGCGGGAGATTCTCGACCCGGTGCGCCAACCCGTAGGATGGGTGGAGCGAAGCGGAGCCCATCGTCTCCCGCGCTCGCCCAGTTGACGGGCTCCGCTCCGCGTTACCCAGCGTACGGTTTGGGTTGCGGACGGGGCCCCGCGCAACGCGAAGCGGACACTCCTTGACTCTGAGTCCCAGGACTTTCAAGGTGCCAACGAGCGAAAAACCGCTCGTCCTGAGCGCAGTCGAAGGGCGGGCGGATTTTCGCGAGGGCGCTCGTCCCTCGACTGCGCTCGGGATGAGCGGCAATTCCGGCTCAGGCCGCACCTTGAAAGCCCTGACTCTGACTCCCCACCTATGGCGCGAACTCGATGACGAAGAGATCGTAGCCGGACGACGAGGTCTGCTCGTCGCCGACAACGAAGCCGTTGGTGCCGTCGGTGGTGATGCCGCGGAACGTCGTGTCGGTCGACGGCGTCCCGTAATTGAACGTGTCCTTCAGCGTTCCGTCGGTGGGATTGATCTCGAGCGCCAGGCCAGCGCAGGGGTTCGTGGCGGAGCAGTTGAACGGGGTACTCTTGCCGGTGTAGCCGACCGCGAAGATGTAGTTGCCGAGACCGAGGATGCCCGTGAGCACGTCGTTCGAGTTGAAGTCATAGCTGTGCGTCCACACCCGGTGGCCGCTGGTGTCGTACTTCTCGACGACAGCGTCGCTCGTCGTGTTGCCCGAGCCGAAGGCCACCCCGGCGGCGTAGATGTAGCCGCCGAACGTCGTGACCGCCTGGAAAGAACCTTGGTACGTGAAGCTCGTCGCCGTGCTCACCCAGGTCTGATTTCCGGCAGTGTTGTACGCCGCGATGATCGGAAGCGATCCGCCGTAGTCATTGGTGGAGCCGACCACGTAGAGCGCGGTCGAGGGAGGCGAAGACCCGTTCGTCCCGACAACGACGCCGTTGGCGCTGCCGTTTGAGGCGTAGAACTGGGTCCACACTGTGCTCGACCCGCTCGGCATGGTGGTCGGACTGCCAGCGGGCTCGCTCGCCTTGATGAGAGTGTCGCGGTTCGGGTACTGTGCCTCGCCGACGCCGTACATCATCGGCACAGAGTTGCCGCTGGAATCCACCTCTGTGCCGACGGCGATGCCGTTGAGATTCTCGATGGCGCAACTGCCGCCGACGTTGGCGAACCACTCGTAGGCCGACGGGGTGGGGTTCGACGGGCTATCGGTGAACGGGTACTCGAGGAAGATCATCTTGCCTTCCTTGCCGCCGGCGCAGTCGGTCGTCATCGAGTAGCTGTCGCCGGTGACGTAGACCGCGCTCGGCCCCGCGGCGATGCCGGTGAAGTAGTCCCCGTTCTGGGGGCTGGCCGGCCAGACGTTGACGAAGTCGGGGGCCGCCGGTAACGGGAGCGGGAAGTGGGCGAGGACCCCGCCGGTCGCGTTGTTCTGATTGCCGGAGACCCAGAGCGCGTTGTCGGCGAAGACGATGCCGGTGGCGAACTGATCTCCCGGACCGCCGCCGACCGAGGTGGCGATCACCCCCCCGCAGCTCACCGCGCACCTGCCGCCGCCGGTCGTCGGCGATGCGCCACAAAGCTGCTCGCTCGACGGGCAGGTGCCAGTGCAGCTCCCGTTGGCGCACCCGGCTGTCCCTCCGGTCGGGGTGGCGCAAACGTTGTCGCACGTCCCGCAGTTCGCGGGGTCGGTGCCGAGCGAGCGGCAGGCGCCGCCGTTGTTCGTGGTCGCGTCCGCATCGCACACGGTGCCGCCGGTGGCACAGGCGCCGCCGCAGACCCCGTTGGTGCAGGTCGCGCTTCCGCCGGTGGGGACCGGGCAGTCGTGTCCGCAGAGCTGGCAGTTGTTGGGGTCGCTCGTGAGATCGACGCATTGGCCACCGCCGTGGAGGGGGGCGAGGCCGCAGACCGTTCTGTTGTTGGTGCAGGTGCCGGCGCACTCTCCGGACGCGCAGGCCGCGGTCCCGCCGGTGGGGGCGGCGCAGGTGCGATTGCAGCTCCCGCAGGCGACCGGATCCGACTGGAGAGCGCGACAGGTGCCGCCTCCGTCGTCGGTCGAGGCGCAGAGGGTCCGGCTTTGATCGGTACAGGCGCCGACGCACGCTCCGGCGGAGCACGTCTCGCTCCCGCCGCTGGCGCTGGTGCAAGCGTGACCGCAGCCGCCGCAGTTGCCGAGGCTGGTCGTCAGATCGACGCAGGTTCCCCCGCCGTCGGCCGTCGCTCCGCAGACCGATTGCGTGCCCGAGCACTGGCCGGCGCATCTTCCGAGCACGCACGCCGCCGTGCCGCCCGCCGGCGCGGCGCAGACGTGGCCGCAGCTTCCGCAGTTCTGGACGTCGGTGAGCAGGCTCGCGCAGGCGCCCCCGCCATCGGCCGTCGCCCGGCACACCGTCTCGCCCGCGGGACAGACGCCGTCGCACGCGCCGGCCTCGCAGCCGGCCCTGCCGCCTGCCGGCGCCCCGCAGGCATGACCGCACGCATGACAGTTGAGCGGGTCGCGAGAGAGGTCGACGCAGGCGTCGGCGCCGCCGTTCGTGCCCGGACAGAGCGACTTGCCGTCGGCGCACACCTCTTGGCAGTTGGCTTGAACGCAGGCCGCGGTCCCGCCGGTCGGCGTCGCGCAGACATGATCGCAGCGGCTGCAGTGGTTGGGGTCGCTCGTCAAGTCGACGCACTCGCCGCCACCGGCGGTCGCGCTCCCGCCGCACCAGCTCTTGCCGCTCGCGCAGACGCCGACGCATCCGCCCTGGACGCACGACGCCGTCCCTCCCAGGGGTGCCGCGCAGGACTGTCCGAGGTTGCCGCAGTTCGCGAGGTTCGAAGTGAGGTCGACGCAGACGTCGCCCGAGAGCACGTGGAGGGAGTCGCACACCACGCCGCAAGAGCCTTGTTGGCACACCGCCTGCCCGCCGGCGACCGACGGGCACGCGCGGTCGCACTTGCCGCAGTGATTCGGATCGTTCTGGACATCGACGCAGGCGTCGACCCCGGGGCACTGGGTCCAGGGGGTCTCGCAGGTGTGGCCGCAGGAGCTTTGAGAGCAGGTCGCCACCGCGTTCGCCACCGCCGGGCAGGCGTTGTCGCAAGTCTTGCAGTGATTGGGGTCGCTCGTGAGATCGACGCAGGCGTCGCCGCACAGGGTCAGTCCGGTCCCGCAGCTCTTGCCGCATTTGCTGGCCGAGCAGGTCGCCTGGCCGCCGACCGGAGCGGTGCACTTGTTGGCGCAGGTCCCGCAGTGGTTGGCGTCGGTCTGGAGGTCGACGCAGTCGCTGCCGCACTGGGTGCCGAAGGGGTCGACGCACTGGGTCGCGCACTGGCCGCCCTGGCACACCGGCGCCTCGGAGCCGCTCCCCGGACACACCTTTCCGCAGGTGCCGCAGTTGGCCGGGTCGGTCTTCAGGTCGACGCACTCGTCTCCGCACGCGGTCAGGCCGAAGCACTGCCGGTGCTGGAGCTGGTCGGAGCCGGAGCAGGCGGCGAGAACCGAGACCGCGATCACCGCTAAAGTTGCGATGCGCATCGGGGTCACCTCAGGGGAACGTCCGCTGAACGTTGGAGATGCGCAGCTCGTCGATCGCCGCCACCTTGTTGTTCTGGCTCGCGAGAGGAATCATGACGTTTGAATTCCATCCGCTTTGGGGCGGCGACGTGTTCGGGGAGGGGCTGGAGCCTACGACCGTGTTGCCAATATAGAGCAGCGGTCCCTGGCTGCCCCAGGTCGCCGCCACGTGAGTCCACTGCCCCTGGGGAACTGTCGAAGCCCCCGAATTCATGCCAAAACCAGTGGAGTTGTTCCAATCTGAAGCCGAGAGCTGTCCCATGGGCGCGGTGCCGCCGGACCCCGCCAGACCCCAACCGAACGTCCACCCGCCGCCAGCACCCCAGTACCACCCCTGGTTGCCGAGATTGACACCGGTCGTCTCGTCCGGAGCATACACCCAGAGCTCGATAGTGCCACTGGGTATCGCAAGGATGTCGGGCGCGTTCAAGAATAGGTAGCTGCCCGAGCATCCCGAGTAGTTCTGCGCGGGTCCGATCTGCAGTGCCTGTCCCATGGCTCCCGTGACATACTGGTAGGTCGGGGTACCTGAAGGGTACTGAGGGCTCGGGCACTGAGAGCTATTGGCGTTGTACGCCTGCATCGACGCGGTCGGGCCGCCGGTGACGGCGTCGTCGAGATTGCCGTCGAAGTGGAAGAGAGCGATGGTGTTGCTGTCCACCTTGTACGGGCTGGGGCCGGTGACGCATTGGCCGCCGGCACAGGTCTGGCTCCCGGTGCATGGGTGATTGCACTGTCCGCAGTTGTTTGAATCGGTGAAGGTGTCGACACAGGTGCCTCCTCCATCCACGGTGGCGCCGCAGACCATATCCTGGCCTGAGCAGCTTCCGGCGCAAGCGCTGTTGCCGCACGCGGCGGTGCCGCCTGTCGGCGCGGCGCAAGCGTGGCTGCACTTGCCGCAGTTGTTCGCGTCCGAGGTGAGATCGACGCAGCTTCCTCCGCCGTCGGCCGTCGCGCCGCAGACCGCGTTCTGGCCCGAGCACGTTCCGGCGCAAACGCTGTTACTGCACGAAGCGGTTCCGCCTGTCGGTGCGGTGCAGGCGTGGGCGCAGCTTCCGCAGTTGCTCGTGTCGCTGGTGAGATCGACGCAGCTTCCCCCGCCGTCGGCCGTCGCGCCGCAGACCGAATCGGTGCCCTGGCAGATGCCGGCGCACGCGCTGGCCGCGCACGAGGCGGTTCCCGACGCGGGGGCGTTGCAAACATGATTGCAAGCGCCGCAGTCGACCGGGTCCGAGGTCAGATCGACGCAGTATCCTCCGCCAAAGGTGTTGGCTCCGCAGACGCTGGCGCCGCCGGTGCAGACCCCGACGCACCTCGCGGACACGCACGAGGCCGTTCCCGGCTTCGGAGCATTGCAAGCGTGACCGCAGGTGCCGCAGTCGCTGGCCGCGGTCTGATCGCTCACGCACTGGCCCGACTCGAGGCAGTAACCCGTGTCGCACGTGATGGCGCAGCCGCTTGCGGTGCAGGAGGCGCTGCCGTGGACCGGCTGGGTGCAGGCATCTCCGCAGCGCAGGCAGTTGGCGACCGTGCCGAGCTGGGTCTCGCATCCCGGCGCGGAAGTGCAGTCGGCCCAACCCGAGTCGCAGGAGTCGAGGTGGCAGCCTCCGGTGGGCTGGCAACTCTCCTTGGCGTGCGGGGCGGAGCAGGCGTCGCCGCAGGCGGTGCAATCGGTGAGCGTGCCGAGCTGGGTCTCGCAGCCGTTCGCGCACTGGCCGTCGCAGTCGGCGAATCCGGGAGCGCACTGGCCGATGGCGCATCCCGTTCCGCCCGCCTGGCAGACCGAGGTCGCGTTCGGGGCTTGGCAGGAAACGCCGCAACCGCCGCAGTGCGCAATGGTGTCGAGCGGGGTCTCGCAGCCGTTGTCGTTGTTCCCGTCGCAGTCAGCAAATCCGGGAGCGCACGCGGCGATGACGCACTGGCCGGTGGCGCTGCAGGCGCTCGTCGCGTGGGGGAGTTGACAGGCGTTGGAGCAGGAGCCGCAGTGGGCCGCGGTGGTCAGATCGGTCTCGCATCCGGGAGCGTCGGTGCAGTCGCCCCAGCCCGGATCGCAAGCGGCGACCACGCACCGGCCCGAGGCGGCGTCGCAGGCGCTGGCGGCGTGCGGAAGCTGGCAGGCGTTGGAGCAGGAGCCGCAGTGGTCGACCGTGGTCAGGTCGGTCTCGCATCCGGGGGCGTCGGTGCAGTCGCCCCAGCCGGGATCGCATCCGGCCACCACGCATTGGCCCCCGGTGCAGGCCGCCTCGGCGTGAGGCAGGTCGCAGGCGTCGCCACAGCCATTGCAATTGGCGGTCGTGCCCAGCGTCACCTCGCAGCCGTTCGTCGGGTCGTGATCGCAGTCGGCGGTTCCCGGAGCGCAAGTCAGATCGATCGCGACGGTCGTGTCCGCGGTCGCTTCGTTTCCCGCCGGGTCGGTCGCGTCGAGATGGATCGGCACCTCCGGCCCCGGCGTCTCCCGCCCGCTGACCCGGTAGGTGAGCGTGTAGTCGAGACCGTTCACGTTCGCGAGCGTCGCGGCGAAGCCTCCGACCGTCGCCGTCAGCGTGTGCAGCGCCTCCGACGAGGTAAAGGTGATGCTGATGAGATCCGCGAAGTGCGCTGTCGCCGGCGTCACCTTCAGGTCCGTGAAGCTGGGCTTGGTGTTGTCAACGTCGATCCGAACCGAGGCGGTGGAGACGTTTCCCTTGGCGTCGGTCGCCGAGGCTTCCGCCACCAGCGGTCCGTCGGGATAGGCGGTCGTGTCCAGGGACGTCGTGTAGGGCGCCTTGGTCATCGTCGCGACCGGCTTCACCTCGCCGTTGGCGATGAGGTCGACCTTCTGCACTCCGTCCGGATCCTTCGCGATGACGGTGACCGGGATCGACCCGCGAACCAGAGCGCCGTCCTTGGGCGCCTCGATGGCGATGGACGGACCGTTCTCCCCGGCGACGCAGACTCCTTTCGCGCAATGGAAGCCCGAGGGACAGGAGAAGTCGTCGTGACAAGGCACGTTCGGCGGCACGGGGGGTTGGCAGGCGACGACCAGGGCGGCCAGCGCGAGGCCGAGAGAGCTACGGGCGACCGTCATGGCGATGGGGGCTCCGAGCCGCTCGCGGTGAGGATGGTGCTCACCGCCGCCCCGGCGAAAGCGGCGATGCCCAGCGAGAGCGAAAGGGTCTGCCGACTTCCCGCCGACTGGAGCAGCGAGTCCGCCTGCGCGCGCGTGTGCTGGCTCGCGGTCATCGCGTCGAGCTGCTGGTTGGCCGAGAGATAGGCGACGAGCGATCCGACCGCGAGCAGAGCGGTCGCGCTCCATCCGATGATCAGCCCGGCGGGAGACCGCTTTGGCGGCGTCGGCGCGAGCGCCGCCGGCGGCAGCTCGGGCTTGGTTTCCGCCGTGCCCTCACCCGGCGTCGCCTCGGGATGGGCGAGGATCACGTGGAACGGCGGCGAACCGGCGGGCTTCACCGGAGCCACCGGCCGCGCCGGAACGATGATGTCCGGCACCGGCGGCAGCGGCGTCGGTTCCTCGACCGGATGCAGCGCCGGCGCCCGGACGGGAGCGACCTGGACCGGCGGCGCGGGTTTCGGCGGAGCTGGCGGGGGGACCGGCGGCGCAGACGGGACCTCCTCGTTCATCAGCTCCTTCTCGCTCTTCTTCAGGAGCTTTCTCGCCAGGCCGCGGTTGGGCTCGCGGCGCGGCGAGAGCTCGAGGAACTTGCGATAGAAGAAGGCCGCGTGCTTCCAATCCTGCGCCTGGCGATAGGCTTGGGCGATGTTGAAGAGCAGCGCCGGCTTCTGCGCCAGGCGGAACGCCGCTTTGTACTCGTCGGCGGCCGCGGTCCATTCGCCGAGCTCGTAGTGCGCTTGTCCCTTCTTGTAGTGGGCCTTGGCCTCGGCGGCGCTGGCGTCGGAGTTGGTGTCGGCCCGGGCGACGAGCGTCCAGGGGTTGGCGAGCACGAGGGCAGCCACGAGCATCGACAGCGCGCGGCGATGTGGGATGGGGATCAGAATTTCACCTCCATCGTGTCGTTGGTGTCGGTCACCTTCCCGGAGTGCTCGTGCGACCGGGAGCGAGAGGTCGAACGTGCCGGTCGGCTCGCGGGACGGGGCACCGGCTCGAGCTGCACCGTCACCACCCGCGAGGCGTCGGCGACCACCTGCTCGGTCGCGGGCTGGTAGCCGTCCAGAGCGAACGCCAGGGACACCTTCGCGCCCTGCGGGACCGTCACCATCGCTGGCGTGGTCAAGGTCGAGGGCGCGGTTCCAGCCCAGGCCGCGACCACTTTCGCGCCCAACGGCGTGGTGACGATCGACAGCGTCCGGGTCGGCCGCGGCGCCGGCGCGGGCGCCTTGTGGACAAGGGTCGTCTCGGGCTCGAGCGTCGCGTGGCGAGCCGGGGTGACGGGAGCGGGAACATGCGCGTGCGCCGCCGGCCAGAGGATGAACGCCAGCGCCGCCACGACCGCGATCCCGCCCGCGACCGCCGCCCACAGAAAGACCGGCCGCTTCCCAGCGGAGGGCGCTGGCGCCTCGGTCGACCCGGTCGGCGTCGCGCGGGAACCCGCGCTCGCGGCGGCGAGGCGGCGCTGGTCGGCTTCGGTCTTGCGCGCGTTGAAGTCGTCCGCCGAGCCCGACGGGGTGGGCATCGGGCTCTGGTAGATGGTGCCTCCGGCCTCCGTCTCCTCTTCGGCCTCGCTGGCCACCGGCAGCTCGTTGGCGACGCCCAGGCGCGACATCGCCTCCGAGAGCTCGGCGGCGAGCTCGCCCATCGACTGCTGGCGGCCGGCCGGCTCCTTGGCGAGCGCCCGGTGGACGATCGCCGCGAGGCCCGGGTCGAGCGCCAGCGCCACCTCGGTCAGCGGCGCGGGCGGCTCCATCAGGTGCTTGACCAGGGTGTCGGCGAAGCTGTCGCCCTTGAACGGAACCTTTCCCGCGAAGAGCTCGTAGAGGATGACCCCGAGCGAGTAGATGTCCGAGGCCGGCCCGATGAGGTTGGTGTCGCCCCGCGCCTGCTCCGGCGACATGTAGTCGGGCGTCCCCATGATCGTGCCGGCCTGCGTCATCGCGCTGGAGATGCCCTGGAGCTTGGCGATGCCGAAGTCCACCACCTTGACGAAGTTCTTCCGGTGGTTGTTGGTGATGAGGAAGACGTTGTCGGGCTTCAAGTCGCGGTGGACGATGCCCTTCTGGTGGGTCGCTCCGAGAGCGTCGCAGATCTGGAGGACGATGGGGCCGCAGACGCTCAGGGGCAGCGGTCCTTGCTTCATCAGCGAGGCCAGGGTCTGCCCCCGCAGGTATTCCATCACGATGTAGTGACGCCCTCCCGGCGTCTGGGCCATGTCGAGGATCTTGACCAGGTTGTCGTGCGCGACCAGGTTCACCGCCCGCGCCTCGTTGAAGAAGCGCTCCACGGTCTTCGGGTGCTGCGAGGCGTGCGCCTTGAGAACCTTGATCGCCACCCGGGTCAGGATGACCGGATGGACCGCCTCGAAGACGCTCCCCATCCCGCCGCCGCCGATGCGACGGACGATCTGGTAGCTGCCGAGCTGCTGGCCCACCAACTCGTCGTCGGCCGAGGTGATGAGGAGCGTCGCCGTCCCGTCGTCCGGGCACGCGGTGACGTCGTTGCCGAACTCGCGATCGCATTTGGGACAGGTCCGCACTTGAGCGCTCCGCGCAACCGGCCTTTTCCGGTGGGCGACTCTAGGCACGGGTCGTGTGCTCGGTCAAGCGACGTGCCGCGCCGCTGCATACGGCCCGGCGCCCGCGCGGCAACGCCCCGGATGCACCGCGGGGAGGCGCGAGGCTCCGGTGACGCCGAGGCGGACCGCGGCAGGGCTCCGGCAGGGCGGCAGCGGCGACGGATGGCGGACCCGCGAACGAGTCAGCGCGCGGCGTCACCACCGCGAACGCCAGGGATCGTGACCGCTCCTGCCCTCCATCGCGCGGGCGACGCCCTGCGCCGCGCTCGATGCCGACGCTGCCCGCTTGCGCTCCCGGGTGCCGGAGCACCGCATCCCTCGATCGCGTCGTCGCAGGGCAAGCCCGGCCCGATGTTCGCCGTCGGCGGGCGCCGGCTCCC
The DNA here is from genome assembly GCA_021787845.1 of Myxococcales bacterium. GTDB lineage: Bacteria > Myxococcota > Myxococcia > Myxococcales > JAJYLH01 > JAJYLH01. The sequence continues at coordinate 11,559 of JAJYLH010000097.1, forward strand.
GCCTCGCGGGCTTTCGCCCACAACCACCGTAGGATGGGTGAAGCGGAGCGGAGCCCATCAGCGGGGCGACCGCTGGAGACGATGGGCTGCGCTGCGCTCCACCCATCCGACGACGCACCTCTCGCTACCGGCGTCGACGCCCGGCCGCTACAGGCGCGGGTCGACGGGCTCGGACTCCATCGCGAGAACGCCGAAGACGCACTCGTGGACGCGCCGCAGCGGCTCATTGCGGACGAACCGTTCCAGCGCCTCGATGCCCAGGGCGAGCTCGCGCAAGGCCAGGGAGCGCTTGACCGACAGCCCGCGCGCGCGCAGGCGCTCGAGGTTCTCCGGCAGCGTGTACTCCATCCCGTAGATGATGCGCAGGTACTCCCGTCCGCGGACCTTCACCGCCGGCTGCACGAGGCCACGCCGTCCTCGCGCGACGAAGTCCAGCGGCTTGACCACCATGCCCTCGCCGCCGCGGCCGGTCAGCGCTTCCCACCAGCGCGTGCCCGCCGCTTCCGACTCGGAATCGGTGACGTCGACGATCTGGTTCGCGGTCGCCATCAGCAGCGAGTCTCCGGACGACGCGAGCCGCGCCAGCGTTTCCAGATGCCAGGCGTTGGTCCGGTCGAGGTGGACCTTGCCCTCGCTCGCGAGCAGGTGAAACGGCGCGATCCGCAGATCTTCCAGCGACCTCACCGGCCAGCAGTACCGGCGATAGGCGTCGACGTATTAATCGTTGCGAAAGTATCTGCACCTCGCATCATCAGTCGTGGCACGGGCGTCCCCGCCCGTGTAGCCTTCGTTGTGGCTTTCACGGGCGAGGACGCCTGTGCCACGAGACTCCGACTGCGACTACTTTCGCAACGATTGATAGATCAGGGAACCCCCAGGGGTAATGGCATGCAGCGAGCCCCTTTCCGACGAGTTGGCGGTAGGTGAACGCTGGGGTGAACGCGCGAGCGAGCAGCGTCCTGACGAGGCCGAAACGGTTGCGCGAGGAGCGGCTGTTGCGAGGACGTGCCACGGAACTCCGATCCGGAGCTGACGCATGGGGCCGAGGCAAGTAGGTCGATCCAATAGGCATGGATCGAACCATGCCTATCCGGTTGACACACTTGGAGCCGGACACATCAGTGTCCGGGTCGGATGCGGCGTCCCGAGCCAACCCGGGCACTGACGTGCCCGGCTCCAACGTCCGGCAAGTGTGTGAACCGGACAGGCACGGATCGAACCGCGCGTGGAACCTCGGGCGTCCACGGAGGCTTGGCCTGGGCTGACCCTTCCTGGGCCACGACGCGCGAGACGAAAGCCGGCCCGGACAGGGCCGGCGAACAGGGGAAACATGGCACGACGGCGCGAACGAAAATATTGCGCCGGGACGTGACGATGCTTTCGCCGGACGCGCGTGATTCCAGCGCATGGAGCGTGATTCGGACGGCGTCCACCCCGCAAGATTTTCGCGCAAGCTTGCGCGCACGCTTCCGGGACCGCCGGCCGACACCGGCGAGAATCGCCGTCGCGCGGTGATTCTTCGATGAAGCCGAGATCGAGGGCACCCGGCACGAAGGTTGCTCGGTCCCTCTCCCTCTCTCGTTCTGGAGAGGTGAGCGTGCATGCGTCTGCCCCACGTTCCCCACGCAATCGTCTCGGCGGCCTTCGCCCTGGACCGACCCGCCAGCGCCCGCGGGTGGGTCGGGCGGTCGGAGGGCGCGAGCTCCCTCGACGACGAGCGGATCGAGGCGACTCGGTGCGAGGGCCTCGGTTCTGCCGGAGCCCGAGGCGCGGCCGGAGTGCCGGCGATGGAGGAGGCGCGGCTCTCCTGGGCGCAGGTGTTGCATATGGCCAACGGGCTCGCGCGCGCGGCGGTGCATCGGTTGCGGCTGGGGGAGCCGGAGGCCGCTGCTGACATCGCGGCCGAGTCGCTCCTGATCATCGTCGAGAAATCGCTCCGCGTGCGACCGATGACGCTGGTCGCGGTCGTGACGCGCACTGCCCGTCGGCACGCGGCCGCCTTCGCTGCCCGGAGGGAGATCCTGGGCGGGTACCTTCCCGATATCGGGGTCGGCGGCGGTTGGCTGCTGGATGAGGTGAGCGAAGAGGCCTCGATGCCTCCGGTCCGACAGTTCTGCGATGGCTCGCAGGTGGCGCTGCCGGACCGCTGCTGGTGTGAGGCGAACCTGGAGTGGCTGGTCCTCGAGAGCTCCGATGGCTCGCGGCTGCGCGGACGGACCGCGCTTTCGGTGGCGCAAGCCCTCCTTCTGGCCGAGCGCCCGGCGGCGGCATCGCGCCTCCAGCAGTCGGGGAACACCCGGAGGTGCGTCGCCGCCCTCCAGCGAGATGCACTGCTCCTTCAGGTCGCGGCTCTGCCCTGGCAGGAGGCATTGGCCTGGCTCGCCCAACGCGGCGTCTTCCTCAGCAGAGCCGCCTTGCGAAGCAGCCTGCGCGCCGCCAGAAGGCGTTGCGAAGGAAAGTCGGCACACGAGCCGAGCTGACCGGTCGATCATCTCGCCCGGCCCCGAGAGGGCTGCAACCGCGAGCAGAAGCCGAGCCGGGACTTGACCGCGAGTCACCGTCGCGGTGACGCGATGACACGTTCCTGCGAGCACCCGCCCTCGCCCGGACGCCAGGAGTGCTCCGGGCTTCTCGTCGGAAACGACCCGGAGGCGAAGCGAGGTACGCGCGCGGACGCAGGATGCACGCGCAAGCACGTTTGGGGGCGAAGCGCGCGGCTGGGCGTCACCTGGTGACGGTGGGCGCGACCAGCGCAAGGCATCGGCTTTCCGTGTGGCATTCGGCCTCGACCCGAGGGCGCCGCGTCCACGTCGGGCGTTCGCCTCCGGGACGCTCTCAGCGACCTACAGCGCCTCGGGCGGGGTCTCGATGGTCGAGTCGGGCGTGGTCTCGTGCTTCTCCGGCGAAGGCTTGACCTTGCGCGTGGCGCCGATCCCGCCTTTCTCCGCCGTCTGTACTTTACACACGGTCGCCGATCCCGTGTTTCCCGACCGTCTGTACTTTACACACGGTCGCCGATCCCGTCTTTCTCCACCGTCTGTACTTTACACACGGTCGCCGATCCCGCCTTTCTCCACCGTCTGTACTTTACACACGGTCGCCGATCCCGCCTTTCTCCACCGTCTGTACTTTACACACGGTCGCCGATCCCGCCTTTCTCCACCGTCTGTACTTTACACGTGGTCGCCGAACCTACCGTTCTCCACCGTCTGTACTTTACACGTGGTCGCCGAACCTACCTTTCTCCACCGTCGGCATCTTTTATTAGGCTCTGCGCCGTTTCGCGTGGGTGGCGGGGAACGAGATGACGTTCATGATCATGCTCTTTCTCGGCCGAAATTGGAGCCGGACACGTCAGTGTCCGGGTGCAGGCACGGCAACGCGAATGAGGATT
>JAJYLH010000145.1 GCA_021787845.1 Myxococcales bacterium
GCCCTTCGAGGGCCGGGCACGAGGGCGGTGGCAACGAGCGAGGTCCGTGGGCCCGGCCGCCTCAGGGCGAGCGGGAACGACAACCTGAGATGTCTGGATACCCAGCCACGCGAAACGGCGCAGAGCCTAATAAGGGACTATCCGGTTCGCTCAGGTCGTTGGTGATTCAGCCTATCGGGATAGGGGGCGCCGGTCTCCGGGGTCGTCCGGCCGCCAAAGCCTAACGCAACGTGACCTTCACGAACCGCGGGTAGTAGAGCGAGTCGTCGCGGACGACGGTCGCGAAGTCGGTGGAGTTGGCCGCGTAGGTGACGACGAGATCGGCGCCCTCCTGCTCGGGGTGCGACTTGCCGGCGTAGACGAAGACGTTCGGGAGGTCGTCCTCCGGCGGCCGGAACACCTCTTCCGCGGGGCTCCAGGGGCCGGCGAGCGCGCTCGCCCGGCGGATCGAGATCGGCGTCGCGCCGAACCCGGTGCTCTCGACGTAGATGTATCCGCTCCCCTTCGGATTCGGCTGCACCGAGAACTCGGGCGCGCCGGAGAAGAGCGGCGCCGGGGCCGTGGCGAGCGACGCCTGGGGCTTCCAGGTGCCGCTCTCAAACCACTCGGGCGAGGACAGGTCGCCGCCCGCCACCGCCGAGGTCGGCCAACGCAAGAGAAAGACGTCGTGGTTGCCGGGCTCGCGCTCGCCGAACGCGTAGAGCTCGCCGCCCTCGACGCGCACCGAGACGCCGACGCTGACGCCGAGCTGGTTCGCCGGCACCTTCAGCTCGACCGGCTGCCACGCGCTCGGCGGATCCGCGGGATCGTCGATGCGCTCGGCCGTCCAGCCCACCGCCTGAAACCCGAGCCCGCCGGTCACGGCCTCGACCTTCGACCAGAACAGGACGAGCGACGAGCCGACCATCGCGCCGTGCATCGGCCAGAACCAGTCCGCGCCGTCCTCGGGATGGAACGACGACGGACCGTTCTTCCAGTAGAACTTCATCGGCGCGGTGGTCGGGTCGTGGCCGGACTCGATGGCGACCGAGTTGCGCACCATCACCGAGTCCGACCGGCTCCAGGGCGCGGCCTTGCCGACGAAGGAGTCGCCGAAGAGCCAGAGCACGCGGCCGGCGCCCAAGTCGACCGAGAACGCGCCGTCGGCGCCGAGCCACCGCGGGTCCTGATGGAAGAGTCGGTCGGCGGCGGGCCAGCTCACTCCGGTGCCCGGCGACGACGAGGACGCCGACGCGCAGGCGGCGAGGACCAACGACATCGCGAAAGGCGCGGCGCGCACGCGACACAGGGTAGAGGGGATGTCGCCATCGTTCAAGGCATGGCTATCCGGTTCACACACTTTCCTCGGCCGCATGCGTGGGCGCCGCATCGGGACCTCGTGGCACGGGCGTTCCGCCCGCCATCGACCTGATCTACCAAGCCTCGAAAGGCTCGCGCGGCGCGCAGGTTCTCGACGCGGCGCCAACTCGTAGGATGGGCAGAGCGCAGCGAAGCCCATCATTGCGGCGCTCGCCGATGGGCTCCGCTCCGCCCACCCTACGGTCTGGGTTGCGGGCGCCGGCCCGCGCCAAGAGGCGTGGATATTAATCGTTGCGAAAGTATCTGTACCTCGCATCATCAGTCGTGGCACAGGCGTCCTCGCCTGTGAAAGCCACAACGAAGGCTACACGGGCGGGGACGCCCGTGCCACGAGACCCCGACCGCAACTACTTTCGCAACGATTAATATCCAGTCATCGTTGTGGCTCTCCGGCGCCGGCTCGCCCTGGGCGGATCTTTTCGCCGCGCCCGCGGGGGCCGCTGGACCGAGAGCCGCGATGCCGCCTCGCGGAGGACCGTCGACCACTACCTTCGCTCCATCACGCAGTACACGTTGTGGATGCAGTAGTCGTCGAGCCCTGGAACCTTGGCGAGGAGCGACAATCCGCGCGACAGCGGGCTCTGGCTCTGGTTGACGCGCAGGCGGGAGATGGAGAGCCCCGAGCGGAAGATGAGCCGCCGGTACTGGGAGTAGCCGAGGCCGTTGAGGCACAGGTCCCGGATGGAGCGTGCGCCGTGGCGGCCGCGCTCGGCATGCAGGCTCACGACCAGCGGCTCCAGCGCGAGGTGCCCCCAAGGGACCGCCGCGAGGAGCCTCCCGCCCAGGCCGAACGTCGCGAACGCGGTCCGGCGCCGGTCGTGGTCGCCGTACGGACTCTTGTAGAGCGGGCCCCAGCCGGCGTAGATGCGGCCGCCGGGATTGAGATGCCGCTTCATCGCCTCGAGCATCCCTTCGAGGTCGAGAATGTGCTCGAAGGTGTCCTTGGAGACGATGACGTCGAACCGCGCGGCGGGGTCGAGGTCCCCCAGGTCGAGGCAACGAAACTCCACCCGGCCGGCGAGGAGCGGGTGTCTCGCGGCGACGTTCGCGGTCGCGAACTCGACGAGCCTCGGGACGATGTCGAGCCCGAGCACGCTCCGGGCGCCGGCCTTGGCGAGATCGGTCGCCATCCGGCCCCAGCCGCTTCCGACGTCGAGAACGCTCTTGCCCTCGAGCGCCGGCTGCCCGCCCAGGCGTTCCCAGAAACGTTCGTTCTCCGCGCCGCCATGGTCGAAAGAGGCCAGATCCTCGACGTCGAGCGCGACCGCTGCCCGCGGCGGCCTCGGCTCCAACGCGTCCGCGAGCGGCCCCGTGGTCGCGGCCTTCCGAGCCAGAGCGTTCATCCGCTTTCCCCCTTGCGTCGAGAACCAGGCGGGCCGAGCGCCCGCGCCGCCGATCAACGTGCTCGCGCTCCACCGGCCGGGCAAGTCCGAGCCGGCCGCGGGCCAGCCCCTCCACGGAACGCTTGGCATCTTGGTCGCTCCCGACGCTCCGATTCGACGACCAGCTCTCTATTATCTGGGTATCCAGACACCTCAGGTGTCTTGGTCCCCGATCCGCTCACCCTGAGGTGCCCGCGCCCACGGAGCATGAATGGAGCACGGCAAGCATGCGCGGGCCTCGAAGGGCGAGCGCGAGGGTGGC
>JAJYLH010000031.1 GCA_021787845.1 Myxococcales bacterium
CACGACCCCCAAGACATCAAACACCACCGCGAAGACATCAAACACCACCGCGAAGACACCAAACGCCACCGCGAAGACACCAAACACCACCGCGAAGACATCAAACACCACCGCGAACACACCAAACACCACCGCGAACACACCAAACACCACCGCGAAGACATCAAGCCGGGGCGGAATTCTCCACCGACCGCTGCGTCCTCGTCGACAATCATGCCTTTCGGGTCCGCTCCGACCGCCGGCGCAATTTTTTTCCAACGGCGAAGCCGGGCGCAGAATCTGCGCGGCACCCGGTCTCGCGGACAGGTCGCCGGTGCCTGGATGGGAGCCGGCGGTCCCTCGACTGTGGTCGCGATGAGCGGTGATTCTCTCGGTGCAAGCCCGGTTTTCGAGGCACTTCGGCTCGTCCCCGAAACCGCCGGGCCCCGGCCGGCGAGGCACTGGCACGAGGCGTCACGGCCCCGCGCGGCCGTGGCAGGAGAAATGCATCGGGAGATTTCAACCCCGACGCTCGGCGGCATGTGGCCACTCTCAGCGGTTCGGGGCGGCCAAAACTGCGAAAGGCAGGGAAATCATGGGCGGGCCGAGAAAGCACGATACGGATGAGAGCGCGAAGACGGCGGCGCCGGTGGCGCCCGAAACCGCCGAGGAGCGCGCGCCGACGCCAGCGCCGACGCCGGCCGAGGTGGAACTCGCCAGCGTCCAGGCGGAGGTGAAGCACCGCGGTCGAATGACGACGACCCTCGACCGCACCGAGATGGCGGCCGTGGAGACGGAGGTCGGCAAGGCGATCGGCGATGCCATCCCGCACCTCCAGGGCGACCCGAACAGTGCGGTCGCCAAGACGAACGCCGAGGCGCAGGCGCACGGCGCCGTCTGCGGGGAGGTCATCAGCAGCCTCTTCGCGACGCTCGACGAGCAGATGAACACCCACGCGGTGACCGGCAGCATCATCTACACGCCGATGCAGAAGAAGCTGTCGGAAGAGCTCGCGGTGGTCGCCGGCGACGTGCAGGACACGATGCGCAGGCGGTTGACCAAGGACGATCCCATCGAGCGCGAGATTCGAAAGGCCTGCGGCGTCAACGAAGCGTACCTGAACCCGGACTCCGGCTTCGACCAGCGCAACCGTGCCGGGCGGCAGATCGTGGCGCTCGAGGACCCCGAGAACCAGCCGACCTTCGACTTCTACCAGCTCAGCAACAAGATGTACGCCGCCCGGCTCCAGCCGAAGTACGACGCGCTCAAGGCCGAGTTGAAGAAGGGCGTCAAGTACGAGCGCACCGGCGACGTGAGCGACAAGATCACCTACACGCTCCAGTGCATCGAGATCGCCGTCGAGCGCGCCGCCCAGTTTCTCCAGGACCATGGCGCCCCCGACAACGCCCAGAAGCTGCGCGACAAGCTCCCCAAGCGGCACACGGCGGCCAAGCCCGCGTCGCAGCAATCTTCGAGCGGTGCCAAGACCGAGACCAAGGCGGAGACCGAAGCCGCGGCGGAGGCCAAGACGGAGCCCCACGATACGGCCGAGACCGAGAAGCACGATAAGAAGTAGGAACGCCCGACGAAATTCGCGCGTGCACGGCCTCCAGCCTATCCGGGCACCGTAGTGCCCGGATAGCGCATGGCTTTGGCCACGCGAACTCGCCTCCTGAAAGCCGTCTTCGGCCCCTGGCCACCTCCGCAGGGACGAAGGCAGGCCGCCGGCATCATGTGCATCCGGCGTGGCGCGCGCATAGCGAAGTATGCACCCGCGACTTCTGCGATGAGCAAGGAGTTGGAGGTGCAACGTCCCTCGCATCCAGGCACAACGCGCGCATAGCGAGGTAGGCACCATGACAACCACGACCCGCAAGGTGTCGTAGATGCAACGCCTCCACCCACGACAGCCGGGGGCACGGCCGGCCGGCACGAACGTTGCAAGAAAGAAAACGCAGCGCAGGTCTGGTCTTCCCTGGCGAGCCGAACATCCATCAGACACCGAGATCAGCTCACTTTGTCTTCCGCCCCCGCCAATCCCATCGACGTCCGCCCGCGCCGCCCCAACGTGGGCGAGGGTCGCGCATCCTGAGGAGACTCCCGATGACCGCCTCTGCTCGTGCTCTCATTGCGGCAAGTAGCCGCACCACGACTGCCCCCCCCTGCCATATCCGCCTGGCTGGTGGCCTCCTGCCGGCCGACGCGGCCCCGGCGACTGCGAACGAGGCCATTTCGTCGATGGGCCGTGGGGGTAAACCCATCCTCCTCGTCTCGCGCTGCCTCGCCATCCTCATCGCGCTCGGCCTGACGGTCGGGACTTCCGGCGCGGCGCGCGCGACCAGCGCATCCTGGGCCATCGACCCGCACTTCCGTCGGGTCGGGCTCGAGCGAGCCCAGTCGCCGTACCGGTTCGGCCGGCCGTCGGTCGACGAGTTCTCCGGAACCCTGAAATACCACATCGACCTGCACCTCCCCCGGAACAGAGGCCGCGTCCAGCCGGAGCTCCGCCTCGACTACGAGCCGGGTGTCTACGGCATCGCTGACGGCTGGGGGCTGGGCACCTCATGCATCTCGCACGCCAAAGACGAAGGCGCGGTCGACCTCCAGTCCTTCGAGTCGTTTGTCTACGTTCGCGACAACCACGTCACGCGTCTCATCGACGAAGGATTCATCACTGACGGCGCGGGTGAGCCTGTTCACCGCTACCTCGGGCAACGGGAGGGCACAGTTCGATACGACTACTACCCGACCCGGGGCGCATGCGACAATTCCAGTCCGCCTCACTGCACGGGAGAGTGGGAGGTCAAACCACTCGATGGCACCCGTAGCGTCTACGATGCTGTGCAGGCCGACGCCTACGGACAGACCGACGCTTGGTGCATCAACTATGCGGACGATGCGCCGTACGTTGGAGGAACCGGCGCGCTGAACAGAGTGAAGTACGACTGGAGCAAACATGGCGGCTGGTACGAGCTGGACCAGGTGCACTACCTTAACCTCCAGACCGATCCAACCCAGGTCCCCTCGGCTCCGGGCTACACGCCTGGCAACAGCTCGTGGGGCGTGAACGTGGTCCTCCACTACGACACTGGAGACAACCAACGAGAGGACTATCGCAGCGGGACATCAGGAGTGACGCCGCGGGCGAATCGTCTGCGCGAGATCGACGCCTACGATGGCGATGTCACAACGGGCCGACTGATCGGCAAGACGACACTACAATACGATGGGAGCGGGAATCCGCTGGACGATAGCCGGCCAACACAGGTTACCCTCTTTCCAGATTCATCCGACAACGATCCTGCGCATGTGTTGGGCTACATCTTTTCTTACGATGATCCAGCCGCGCCTGTAGTAGCGGGCGACCCCTACTTGCTACCAACACAAGGTCTTGAACAAACCACCTATGACACCACTGGTGGTGTTACGCAGGAGGCCGCGTATGTCGACGTGACAGGAGACGGAATTCCCGACCTGGTGGTCCTGGACAATCCCTCTTGCTCGGTGATTCCCTTGGATCAGAACCGCGAGAACCGCGCTGAGGTCTATCCAGGCCTGACGTCAGCACCGTACCTGGGAGGTTCGCCGATTTCAGTCTCTTTGGGCCACGGCTGTCTCAATCACGCGCTCGGAAAGGGAAGCGTGGCCGACTACGATAGTATACTGGTCGATTGGAACGGTGACGGCCTCGTCGATCGCGTACTGACCGTGAATGACCCGGCTACCGGCGCGCTAGAATTCGAGGTTGACCTTTCGGAGCCGCAGGACGCGAACGGGCTTCATCTCTTCGCTGATGGTCCCCACTTCTTGAGCATCCCCTTCAGTAACGACTTTCCGCCAACGATGCGCCAAGAGGTCGCGGGGGTGGGGCCTGAGTACACGTCGATCGACCTTATCGACATGAACGGGGATGGGCGCCCCGATCTCGTCGTACCGAAGGGTGATGGCACATGGATGGTCTACTACAACCGTGGCTTCAGCCTCGACGGACCCCACACTGTTCAGATTCCATGGGAAGCCTACTACGCCTGTCCAGACCTCACCACGTCCTGCACCCACAGTAGCACCTCGAACGCGACTGGAAGCAACATTAGCCTCGAAACGATCCGCGTTGAGGACATCAACGGGGATCATCTCCCGGATCTCATCGTCTATGCTCCGGACGAATTTGGTGAGATGATGGTCTTCTTGAACGATGGGAATGGCGGATTCGACGCGACGCCGTCATATGATTGGAGCACGGTACCAGATCCCGCCGGTGGAACCAACACGCTGACCACGCTCCAGGTTATGACGGGCCCGCCATGCTCGGTGCAGGATCAAGCCCTTACTGGCCGCAGGCAGGTTGATACTGAGCTGGTCGACATCAACGGTGATGGGCTACCGGACATGGTGATGGACACGAGCACTAGTACCGGCAGAGCGTTCGAGGTTGCTCTGAACACGGGAAGTGGCTTCGACCCATTTCGGACCGAATGGCAGGACGACGGCAAGGGCTACGGGACCTCGGCCATCAACGTGACGTCGTGCAGCGTTGACAGTTACGGGGACATTACCGACACAGCGCAGGAAGAGGTTATTGACCTCGACGGGGACGGTGCGGCAGATTGGCTTGAGTATGAGGGGCCACAGTTCTCGTCTGCCACCGAGACCTACATGCCCACGATGGTAGCATTCACGACGGCTAGCACCGACGCTGCGCCGGGAGTTGCCTACCCTGTCGGCGCTTTAGCAAGCGTTCTCGAACCCTACGGTGCCAAATGGTTCGACTACTGTAGCGCGGCAACCTGCGGGGACGACTATGCGGTGTTTCCGTCCTACCTGACCGGTACTCTGCAGCCGCAATTCTGGACCGGGACCGCCCTGCAGGGACCACGTACCCCGCTCGCGCGGACGTTTGTCGAGCCCAAAGCGGGGCAGTACGAAGAGACCGACTACCGCTATGGCGATCCGGTCTACGACGCGGAGAACCGTTCGTTCGGCGGCTTTACGTGGACCGATCGCCTGGAGTCCGCGCGCCAACGATTGGTGCGAACGAGCTTCAACACAACTGGAGAACTGATCGGAAGCGTTGGCGCTGATTTGCAGTCCGAAGCAACTGGTGAAATGTCGAAGGCTTCAAGTCCAGCAACCACGGAACCGGACAATGGTAATGGCACATCCAAGGCCCCCCCCAATCCTGGTGGGAAGCTTGGCGGCCCCGAACACCGTGCGAAGGTTGAGGACGTTGCAAGGGATGTGAAGGATCGTGGACTGGAGCCGGTGAGGGAGCACCGAGTTGATACGCCAGGCGGAACGAAGAGCTACCGCTCCGTGGACGTTGCCGCCAAGAATGGGAACGGCGACGTGGTGGAAATGCACCAGGTCGGTCGCCAAACGAAGGGTGGGCTGCCCGTGGCACGCGAGCGCAGGGCGCTTGACGACATCAAGAAGGCTTCGGGTGTGACTCCGACCTTTCACCCTTACAACATGAACTAGGGGCACGAGCAGCATGGGTCGCCAAATTAGTTTCTTCGCAACACCCAAGGACCTGAGTGGAGTGGAGGCAGAAGTACGGCGCTCCCGTCCGCTGCTGCTGTTGACCGCTCTGTCGGAGTCGCCAGAGCCGGGGATCGTCGAGGGTATGTGCGTTAATGCGATGGGTAGGGAGAGTCTGAGGCTTTACATGGTTCGTCCGTCTGACAAGCTGGCAGTGGTAACACGGCAGCTTCGAAGCGGCCGCGGGTGGGCGGTTGACGAGCCGAGATCCCCCGTCGTTGAGCTGGATCGATCGTATTTCGATGGGGAACGGCTCAGCAAGGGAAGAGTGTACTACGAACCGGGCTACTATAGTTCGGAGCGCCAATGGATCGAGAAGTCTCCGGCGTTCATCAAGTGGGCCGACGGCATCTTCAGGACGGTGCGAAAGGTACTACTGCGGGATGCGGGGTTGAATGCCTACCTTGGCAAGGAAGCGGCGGATTGGCGCGAACGAACTGGTGCGCAACAGACTCGGATGCAGGATGCATTGGTTCGTGGCGGGTGAGGCGGGAAGGACGACGATGTGTGCAGAGCCAAAGAAACCCGCCGTGCGCTGGCTTCCGAGTGCATCGCTTGCATGTGCGTTGCTATGCGGACTTGCCGTCGCGGCCCCAAGAGCTATTGCATCCGGCGTTCCCCTGCCCCCTCCCACCGGTGCCTGGCGCTGGCTGCACCCTGCGTTCGGCGCGCCGACGCTGAAGGCGATCACGGTTCAAGGCATGGGTAACGATTTCTCGGCTCTTGCGGTTGGCTCGGGCGGAACGGTGCTCTTGACCATGAACGGGGCGAAGACCTGGAAGCTTTGCAACGTGCCGCCGGGCACGGGCGAGCTCGACTCGGTGATGTATGATACGGGAATTTTCATCGCTTGCGGCCGACACGGAACGATAATCCGATCTGCCAACAATGGACCGGAGTTCTGTGACTTTGTCGGCGTGTCAGTCCCGCGTCTGCTTCCGCTGGGGGTTCCTCCCGATCTCATTTGTTCTCCGGGCGGGCCGATCGTCGCATCCGATGGCACCCTCTACGGGCTGAGCAGTGCCTACCAACTTCGGGTGTTGGGGAGCGTTGATGGTTTCACTCCGAGGGCGGCCTGGTATTCCGGTCGTGAGGGATTCATCGTGGGAGGGGACGGAGACACGGGGATCATCGCGGAGGACGCCGCGATGTGGCCCCCCAGAGCGGACCGAGGGTTCAACGTCGTCCACACCGCGTCAGGCGGGGTCTATCAGGCGGTAAGCGGCTCATTCGGTCCTGACGGAACGAAGACGCCGTTTGTCCTTGCGGCGGGCACGACGTCGCCGCCCGCGGTCTACGCGGCTCCGAGCTCGTCGACAGAGACGTGGACGGACATCCCACTGCCTGCGACTGGTGTCCAAGGCGCGTTGATCTTCTATTACAACAACTACTCCGACTGGGACCCGGAGGCCTACACGGAGATGTGGTTCGGCACCGACACCGGCCTTTGGGACTACCGGATCGGAGACACGAACTTCGAGCGACAGCTCGGTCCCAGCCCTCGGGTCTTCGCGATCGTGCAGAGCCCCAAAGACACGGCGGAGCCTCAGGTCCTTGCTTTCGGCGAGGGCGGCTCGATCTACGACGCGATGTACCACACGGGCGCGCCAACGATCATCAATGGCGGGCAGACGCAGTCGTACACGGCCGCGGCGTTTCCCACGGGCGATGGCGAGCTGGGATTCGTGGGAGCCACGGACGGGCCGACCACGCGCCTGCTCATCACGGCGGACGGAGGCAACACGTTCAAGCCCGTGGAGACCGTGACGTCACCAGTGGTGAGCATCGACGCGGTGGACGCGCTGCATGTGTTTGCTCTGGTCAGCGACGGCGGCCTCTATGCGACCGAGGACGGCGGCACGACGTGGACGCGCGAGAGCACGGTCGCGAATCACCCGGCGGCGGTCGTGTTCACATCCCCGACCACGGGCTTTGTGGCAGGCGATGGCATCTTGCAATCGACGGACGGCGGCGCGACATGGCAAGCAGTGAGTGCGGTGGGGACCGCGCGGTTCGTTGCGCTCGCCCGCGGACCAAGTGGCGCGGTGGCGGCGACGACAGCGGGCTCCATCTGGACATTCGACCGCGGGGCGTGGACGTCCGTCAAATCGACCTCCAGTGTGTGCCAGCTCGCCACGATCGCGTTCGAAGCGGATGGCACGATCGTGGCCGGAGGAAGCAGCGGCAACGGGGGTTGCGTCGAAGAGGTTTCGAACGCAGGTTCCTCAACCACGATCCAGAACCCAAAGGCTATCCATTCGCTTGCGGCGGTCGGAAAGCGTCTGTTTGCGCTCTTCGCGGATGGTCACGTCTCCGAGTTGCTGGCCGACGGGACCGAGACGAACTCCCTTGGCACTGGCTCCAAGCTGAACGGACTCGTCGCTCGTAAGACCGTGGACCCCTGGGGGAACCCCCATCCAGCTCCGATGGCGTTTGGCGACTTCGGGGCGCTACTGGTGTTCGATGACGGCGCGGCGCCCGTCTTGACCAAGGGGCCGCGCGTTTCTGTCCAGCCGACGATGATGACACTGTCCACGGGTCAGGTCGGTACGTTGACCGCGACCGCGACCGACCTTGCCGGACTGCCGGTTTCGTTTTCTTGGAGCGATCCGGGGGACGACGGCCTCCAGTTCGGTTCGCCCAACAAGGCACAGACCACCGTGATCTGGGCTCAGCAGCCGTTCCTCGCGGTCGAGGCCACTGCGGAGGTGACGGCCTGTGATCTAACGGGGGCGTGTTCGAGCGCCCATGCCGTCGTCGGCTCGAAGGCACCGACGACCGACCAGGCTCCGGTCGCCGTCGTCAAGGGCACGGCCGTCGAAACCGGTCAACCGTTCTTCCTCGACGCCTCGGCGTCCTACGATCCCGATGGCGAGCCGATCTCGTTTGCGTGGAAGCAGCTCTCCGGCACGCCCGCGCCGATCGAAAGCTCGACGGCAGGGCCGGTCTTGGCCGGCGATGCGCCGGACACGCCGGGCACTCTCGTCTTCGAGCTGAAGGTCGCGGACCCCGAAGGGCTCACGGGACGGATCGAGGTTCTGGTCGTGGTCGCCGCTCCCGGCCAGAACATTCCGCCGGTGGCGATGACCAAGGGCGATATCACCTACACGTATTCGGATTCGGCGTTCACGCTCGACGCGACGGACTCGTACGATCCGGACGATGCAATCTCGTCTTTCGAGTGGGAAGAGATCTCAGGCCCGCCGCTGCCTTACCTCTCTTCGCCGGAACCCGGGCCTTCCGGCCTGTTCTTCGTGTGGCTGGACCTTGTCGGCGAGGATACCTCCGACTATCGGTTCGTGGTCCGCGTGTGCGACGTGCGAGGTGCCTGCTCGGAAGCGAGAGAGAACGTGTATGCGGCGGACAAGGTGCCGCCTGGCGACAAGCCGCCTATTGCGTCCGCGGGCGTGTACTACACGACAACGGTGGGTGTTCCGATCACTCTGTGGGGCGAAAATTTGTCGCCGCAGGACGAATACGAACCGCTCACGTACGAATGGAGCATCGTCTCGGGAACCGAAGGGATAATCGTATCGGCCGACACCGCCGACCCGAGGTTCGTTCCGACTGCGCCGACGCCGCCCGATGCGCCCATGGTCGTGCAGCTCAAAGTCTGCGACCCGTGGGCCGTTTGCGGGACCGACCTCGCAAAAATCTGGATTCTCCCTGCATCAGGCGGCAACTCCGGCAGCGGAACGCCCCCAAACCCGGATGGCGGAAGCATGACCAACTCGGACGGCGGAAGCATGACCAACTCGGACGGCGGAAGCGTCACCAACCCGGATGGCGGTACCATCGCCACCTCGGATACCGGCACGTCTGACCTGGCGCGCGATCGCGCGCGTGCGGCGCAGGGCTTCGCGGTGGTGTTTGGTGTCTTCGCGGTGGTGTTTGATGTCTTCGCGGTCGGGTTTGCGGCTAAGACCCATGGCATGACGGCCAGATGAAAACCTTCGTGGTTCAAGGTGCTCAACCTGAACGAACCATCCTGCCCGGTTGACGCACTTGGAGCCGGACAAGGGAGGCGGGGGTATCTCCTTCGTTCAGGTTGGCGCTTTCAGGGAATATCCGCTTCATCCCATCTGAGGGGCGGAGGTCTCCAGTGGAGACCGACGGACGGTTCTTGGTCGGCCGGACTCGAAGGGCGGGCGGATATTCCCGCGCCCCGCTCGTCCTTCGAGTCCGCTCGCAAAGAGCGCTCGCTCCCCTCAGGATGAGCGGGGGTGCAACCTGAACGAAGCCGATACCCGCACACGGGAGACTGGGTATCCAGACACCTCAGGTGTCTTGGTCCCCGATCCGCTCACCCTGAGGTGCCCGCGCCCACGGAGCATGAATGGAGCACGGCAAGCATGCGCGGGCCTCGAAGGGCGAGCGCGAGGGTGGCACAGGCTGTGCCGAGCCCTCACGGCCCTTCGAGGGCCGGGCACGAGGGCGGTGGCAACGAGCGAGGTCCGTGGGCCCGGCCGCCTCAGGGCGAGCGGGAACGACAACCTGAGATGTCTGGATACCCAGCCACGGGAGTGTCCGGATAGGGCACGACGTGCCGGGCAAACCCGGACACTCGCGTGTCCGGCTCCATCCGCGCCTTGTGAGGGGAGAGAGGGGGCGCGCCTCGTCGATCCGGGAAAGATGGCGCCTTGGCCGGATCGGCTCGGTGACGATCCGCGAAAGATGGCGTCCGGGCGAGATCTGCGCCTCATCGATCCGGGAAAGACGGCGCCTTTGGCGGATCGGCTCGGTGACGATCCGCCAGACGCGGCGCCGCTCCGGGATCCGCCGCGCCGGGATCCTGAAGCTCCGGCGCCTCTCCCGCCTGAGCGGCTCGCGCACCTCGCGGATGGGCATCGTAGCGGTTCGTCCTGTCCGCCCTGTCAGATGGCGCACGAGAAACAGGCCGAGCCGGCGGAGACGAAGCCGAAATCGTAGGCGGTGCGCCCGGATGGTCACGTCTTGCGCTCGGCGACCTCGGTCCCGAGGGTGAACGAGAACGTCGCGCCCTGGTCGACCGCTCCCTGCGCCCAGACCTGGCCGCCATGGCGATGGACGATCCGCTGCACGACCGCGAGCCCCACGCCGGTGCCAGGAAAGTCGCTCTCCTTGTGCAGCCGCTGGAAGGGCGCGAAGAGCAGGCGGGCATAGGCCGGGTCGAAGCCCGCGCCGTCGTCCTTGACGAAATAGGTCGTCCGCTCCTTCTCGCGCGTCGTTCCCAACTCGATGCGGGCGTCGGACTTCTTGCTCGTGAACTTCCAGGCGTTGGAGAGAAGGTTGTCCAGCACCGCGCGCAAGAGCCCCGGGTCGCCCGTCGCCGGCAGGCGCTCCGGAATGATCAGTTGCACCCGGCGATCGGGGCTCTTGGCCTTGAGGTCCGAGGCGATGGCCCGGGCCATCACCGCCAGGTCCACCAGCTCCAGATGCAGGTCGGCGCGGCCCGCGCGCGACAGCTCCAGCAGATCGGTGACCAGCCGCGTCATGGCTTGCGTTCCCGCGCGCAGGCGCAAGAGATAATCGCGCGGCTTGCCTTCGAGCTTCTCACCTGCCTCCTCGAAGAGCGCCTGGCTGAACCCCTCGATGCGCCGCAGGGGCGCCTGCAAATCGTGCGAAGTCCGCCCGGCGCAAGGAGCGGAGGATCAGCTCCGCGCCGCGCGGTGCCAGCGGACCAAGCACGCTCGCTGGACGGGAAGCGGGCGATTCGATGGCCATCTCGGCGGGTGATCGTCCGGGCAGCCTCCCGGTGTCAACCAGCCAGGCACGGGATTGACGTCTTTGACCGACCGACCGGTTGTCATTGACCGGCCGCGTGCGGATTTTCTGCCCGAGCGTGCGCTCGAATTGCCTCCGAGGCATCGACTGCAAAGGTTGTTGAGGCGCTCTCGCGCGAGGAGATCACAGGTGGCCGATCTGAGCAAGCTCTCGGTGCGCGGCCCGATGCGGCCGGGGTACGAGACGGTGCTTTCGGCGCCGGCGCTGGAGTTCGTGGGCGGCCTGGTGGCGGAGCTGCGGGGGCGCATCGCGGACGCGCTCGCTGCGCGGCAAGCTCGGCAGCGGCGCTTCGACGCCGGCGAGCGGCCGGATTTCCTCCCGGAGACCGAGCACCTGCGCCAGCGCGAGTGGACGGTGGCGCCGATTCCCGCCGACCTGCGCGACCGCCGCGTCGAAATCACCGGCCCGGTCGATCGGAAGATGATCATCAACGCGCTCAACTCCGGCGCCAACGTCTTCATGGCCGACTTCGAGGACTCGAGCTCGCCGACCTGGGACAACTGCGTCCAGGGACAGCGAAACCTCATCGACGCGGTTCGCAAGACCATCACCTACACCGCGCCGGACACGGGAAGGGAGTACCGGCTGCGCGACGAGACCGCGGTCCTCTTCGTGCGCCCGCGCGGCTGGCACCTCGTCGAGAAGCACGTCACCCAGGCCGGCCGGCCGATTCCCGCCGGGCTCTTCGACTTCGGCCTCTACTTCTTCCACAACGCCAGAGCGCTCCTCGAACGCGGCACCGCGCCCTACTTCTATCTGCCGAAGATGGAGAGCCACCGCGAGGCGCGACTGTGGAACGACGCGTTCCGGATGGCGCAGGACGCGCTGGGCATCCCGCAGGGCACCATCCGGGCGACGGTGCTCATCGAGACCATCCCGGCGACGTTCGAGCTCGACGAAATCCTCTGGGAGCTGCGCGACCACTCGGCGGGCCTCAACTGCGGGCGCTGGGATTACATCTTCAGCTTCATCAAGAAGTTCCGAAACGACCCGCGCTTCCTGACCCCCGACCGCGCGCAGGTGTCGATGACCCAGCCGTTCATGCGGGCGTACACGCAGCTCGTGATTCAGACCTGCCATCGCCGCGGCATCCACGCGATGGGCGGGATGGCCGCGCAGATTCCGCTGAAGGATCCCGAGCTGAACCAGGTGGCGCTGGACAAGGTGCGGGCCGACAAGGTGCGTGAGGTGACCGACGGCCACGACGGGACCTGGGTCGCACATCCGGGCCTGGTGCCGGTCGCCAAGGAGGTCTTCGACGCGCATCTGAAGACGCCGAACCAGATCGACAACAAGCGCGCCGACTTTCACACGACCGCGGCGGAGCTGTTGCAGGTTCCGGCGGGCACGCGGACCGAGGCGGGCCTGCGGCAGAACGTCGACGTCGGAGTGCAGTACCTGGAGTCGTGGCTGCGCGGGTCCGGGTGCGTGCCGATTCACAACCTGATGGAGGACGCCGCCACCGCCGAGATCTCGCGGACGCAGGTGTGGCAGTGGATTCACCACCAAGCGCGACTGGAAGACGGCCGCCCGGTGACCGCGGCGCTCTTCCGGCAGGTCGTGAACGAGGAGCTCGACAAGGTGCGGGCGCGCATCGGCGAGGACGCGTTCGCGCGCAGCCGGTTCACCGACGCCGCGAAGTTGTTCGAGCACCTCTCGACCGCCGAGGAGCTGCCGGACTTCTTGACGATTCCGGCGTACGACCTGCTCGAGGGCGAGCGGTGATGAGAACAGACGTCGCGGCAGGAACGCGGAAACGCCCTCACCCCCCGTTGCCGCGCCGCCGCTCAGACCGATCAGACCGATCGGTCGGATCGGTCGGATCGGTCCGATCAGATGCTTTCGATTCCCGGGCAATCCCCTCGCGTCGGCACGGCGGATCCAACGGGCGCGCGGACAGCGGGGCAAGTCCGCACTGCTCGCGTAACCAGCCCAACGCACGACCAAGGGTGTCAACATGACCGAGACCAAGAACGGCAACGGGAACGGCAACGGCCACAACGGCAGCCTGACCGACGCGGACTGGCGCTCGAAGCGGTGGGCCGACGTGACCCGGCCGTATTCCGAGGCGGATGTCGCGCGGCTGCGCGGATCGGTTCATGTCGACCACACGCTGGCGGACCTGGGCGCGCGGCGGCTGTGGAACCTGATGCAGTCGGAGCCCTACGTCCATGCGCTGGGCGCGCTGACGGGGCAGCAGGCGACGCAGATGGTTCGCGCCGGGCTCAAAGCGATCTACTGCTCCGGCTGGCAGGTCGCCGCGGACGGGAACCTCGCCGGTCAGACGTATCCGGACCAGTCCCTCTATCCGGCCAACTCGGTGCCACAGCTCGTCAAGCGCTTGAACCAGGCCCTCCAACGCGCCGACCAGATCGACCACGCCGAAGGCAAACACGAGACCTGGTGGTTCGCGCCGATCGTCGCCGACGCCGAGGCCGGCTTCGGCGGGCCGCTCAACGCCTTCGAGCTGATGAAAGCGATGATCGAAGCGGGCGCGGCGGGCGTTCATTTCGAGGACCAGCTCTCCAGCGAAAAGAAGTGCGGGCACCTGGGCGGCAAGGTGCTCATCCCCACCTCGCACTTCATTCGCACGCTCGTCGCCGCGCGGCTCGCGTCGGACGTGCTCGACGTTCCGACCCTGGTCATCGCCCGCACCGACGCCGACTCGGCGAGGCTACTGACGAGCGACATCGACCCGCGCGACCGCGCCTTCTGCACCGGCGAGCGCACCGGCGAAGGCTTCTACCGTGTCAGTGGCGGCGTCGAAGCGTCGATCGCGCGCGCCTGCGCCTACGCGCCCTACGCGGACATGGTCTGGTGCGAGACCTCGACTCCGAGCCTCGACGAGGCCAGGCGCTTCGCCGAGGGCGTCCACCGCGAGCACCCTGGCAAGCTCTTGACCTACAACTGCTCGCCGTCGTTCAACTGGAAGCGGCACCTGGACGACGCGACCATCGCCAAGTTCCAGCGCGAGCTCGGCGCGATGGGGTATAAGTTCCAGTTCGTCACCCTGGCCGGGTTCCATCTGATCAATCATGCCACCTTCGAGCTGGCGCGGGACTACAAAGATCACGGCATGGCTGCGTATTCGAAGCTGCAGGAAGCCGAATTGGCCGCGGAGAAGGACGGGTACACCGCGACCAAGCATCAGCACGAGGTCGGCACCGGCTACTTCGACGAGGTCAGCCGGGTGATCTCCGGCGGCCTCTCCAGCACCGCCGCGCTGCGGGAGTCGACCGAGGCCGCGCAGTTCCACTGAGGCAAGCGAAGTGGTCGGATGGGGAAATCGCAGTTGGAGCCGGACACGTCCGTGTCCGGGGCAGGCAATGCAATCGACTTGCTTATCGGGTTGACCGCACCTCCCTCCAATTCCCGGCCGCTCGTCCCTCGACTGCGCTCGTCCCTCGACTGCGCTCGGGATGAGCGGCAATGCCCCCGTGGCCTGGTATGGTGAACCCGATAAGCAGTACCGATTGCATTCCAGGCCGCGCCTGAACCCGGACACTGACCGTCCGGCTCCAACTCTGACGAAGGCACCGCCCGCTCTGCGCCGCCCATGACAGCCAGCGCGGAACGTTATTTTAGCGCCACGATCTTCAGATTGTCGCAGCGCACTTCGGACTCCCATCCGTCGAAGCCGAAGCGGTCGTGTCCCGGGCCGGCGAGCGGGTGCGGATCGGTGAGCTGGAGAAACGGCTGCCCGTCGATGTCCCACTCGACGTGCTGCCCTCTGCGGACGATGGTCCAATGGTATCGCCGGCCGGGAACGCCGCGGACGTCGCGCCTGGTCGGCACCCCGCGCTGATATTGCCACTGGTGCTCGAGCTTCCGCACCAAGGTCGAAAGTTGGTTGTGCCAGCCGCCAAAGATGAAGACATAGCCGCTCGCGGTGTACTGCGCGTCGCGGGCGATGTCCGCTGCGCTCTCGTGCCGCTCGCCGTCGCCGAAGACCTCCACCTTCATGTCCACCGCCGGGTCGAGCGGCGTGCAGTCGAAGTCGATGCGCACGTCGCGGGGAATCGGCCGGGCGAGCCACAGCGGTTGGTTGTGCGCCAGCTTGATGTCGAGCTCGCCGTCGATGATCCGGTACGCGCCCGGGTTGTGGCTGTGCCAGTTCGGTCCGAGCTCGGCGCGGTCGAAGTCGTCCTGGAACGGTCCCGCCGGCGGGGTCGGATGCCGGGTGCAACCCGCCGCGAGCAGTCCGAGCACGAAGAGAAGACGCGCATTCACGGCAAGCTCCTTCGACGGCACCCTATCAGTCGTCGCGAAAGTATCTGCACCATGGCTCGTCATCCGTGGCACAGGCGTCCTCTCCTGTGACAGCCACAGCGAAGGCTACACGGGCGGGGGCGCCCATGCCACGACACCCCGACTGCCACTGCCACGAGGCAATGCCGCGAAACCGGCCTGCTGCGCGCCGACGCCATCAGGTCAGCCGGGCTCCCATCACGCGGGCGGCGATGCGCGCCGACATCCGTTGCGACACGAGCCGAGTCCCCAAGGCGCCCAAGCTGTTGAGCGTGCCCGGAACGATCACCGCGCGGCCCTTCTCGTAGGCCCGCAGCCCGCGGCGAACCGTCTCGGCGGCGGTGAGCACGGCCATTCGATGCTGCGGCGCGATGTCGATGCCGGCCACGTTCTGGAACCCCGTCGGCACCGGTCCCGGACACAGCGCCAGCGCCCGCACGCCGGTTCCGCGCAGCTCGACGGAAAGGCCGATGGTCAGTGACAACACGTAGGCCTTGGTCGCCGCGTAGGTGGCCATGCCCGGCACCGGCTGGAACGCGCCCGTCGACGCGACGTTGAGGATTCCGCCGCGCCGCCGCTCGACCATGCCCGGCAAGAGCGCGTGCGCGAGCGCGGTCGGCAGCTCCATGTTGAGCCGGAGCATCTCCGACTCGCGCGCCGGATCGAGCTTGACGAACCGCCCGTGGAGCCCGAACCCGGCGTTGTTGATCAGATGGTCGATGACCAGCCCCCGCGAGGCGAGCTCTTCGCACAGCGCGCGCCCGGCATCAGCCGCGCTCAAGTCCATCGGCAGCGCTTGCGCGCGGACGCCCTGGGCCTGCGCCAGCTCCGCCGCGAGCGCCTCGAGCTTCGACGCCGTGCGCGCGACCAGGACGACGTTGGCGCCGCGCCCGGCGATCTGCCGCGCAAACTCTTCGCCCAGGCCGGAAGAGGCGCCGGTCACCAGCGCGGTCGTGCCCTTGAAAACCTCGCTCATCGCGTCGTTCCTCCTGGAGATCGGCTCGCGGCCGTAACGGGTGTGGTTGCTGTGGCAGTCGATGGCGAGGCTGTCGCAGGCTCGGACGCGCCTCGTGCAGGAACAGGGGTCCGCGACGGTCTCGAGGATGGATCTCGAGTCGGCGCGCAGGGGAGCGCAAGCGGAATTCCGACGGCTGCCACGACGAGGAGGAAGATCGGTCGCGGCCGGTCGCTCGCCGTTCTGGCCCTCGGTTCGATCACGGTCATCCGCTCCGACGGTCGCGCGGGATCCGACGCGGGCTCAGGACAGGCCGCCGGCGTGGCGTCGGGCAAGCGGCCCGACACCACCCCTTTCAGAGCAGTCTCCAAGCCGCCTGCATCCTGGTTCGGATCGTGCCGCCGGGTCAAGGGCCGCCGCACGGCGCGCCTCGGTGCCATCTCGGCCAGCCGGCGGCGCGCCACCCGGCGCCGCTCCCGCCCCCCTCGGTGACCCGCCGCGGTGGTCGCCGAGCACTGCTGGAGCGCGTCTGGGATTCTCCAGCGCTGCTGCCCAGCACATGGAAGGCCCCGGCGGCGACTGGTCGGGCCGGGAGCCAAGCGCCGCAAGCCGCCGGGAGATCGTCCTCGGTCAGATGGTCGATTCGCGCGCCGGGCGAGGCGAGACTAGACTTTCGCTCACGGTTCGCCTATTCCGCCCCGGCGGAAGGACGGCGGACGACCGGAAGCGAGGAAATCGAGGGCATGGCGCGAGAGGATCTCATCGAAGTGCAAGGGGTGGTCACCCAGATCCACGCGGGCGGCCTCTACACGGTCAAGGGCGACAACAACCTGGAGTTCACCGCCCGGCTGTGTGGCCGCATGCGCACGAACCGCATCCGCGTGGTGCTCGGCGACCGGGTGACCGTCGGCGTGTCGCCCTACGACCCTTCGCACGGGCTCATCACGTTCCGCGCCCGCTAGGCGGCAGCCGAACGGGCACTGGCGGCGCCCCCGGCTTGTCCGGGCGGCGCTTTCGCTTCTCGCGCACAAGGCATTGGGTCTCGGCATGGACGCGAGGCGACGGCTGTGGTTGGATGCAGAGGGAGCGCCCCCGCCGTTCACCCGCACCCCGCTTGACGAGCCTGCCGCCCATGCCCGAGAACGCGCCCTCCAACCTGCTCGAACGGTTGCGCTACGTCGTCGTCGAAGGGCCGATCGGGGTCGGGAAATCGTCGCTCACCGAGCGGTTGACCAAGCGGTTCGGCGGGCGCGCGGTGTACGAGGTGGTCGAGGAGAACCCGTTTCTCGCCTCGTTCTACTCCGACCGCGCGAAGTACGCGTTCCAGACGCAGCTCTTCTTTCTGCTCTCCCGGTTCAAGCAGCAGCAGGAGCTCTTCCAGGACGAGCTCTTCCAGCAGGTGCTGGTCAGCGACTACCTGTTCGCGAAGGACCGCATCTTCGCGACGGCGACGCTCGACCAGAACGAGATGGCTCTCTACGAGCGGATCTACGAGAACCTGGGGCCGAGGGTGCGCAAGCCCGACCTCGTCGTCTACCTGCGCGCGCGCATCGACGTGCTCCTCGGCCGCATCAAGAAGCGCGGGCGCGAGTTCGAGCGCCGGTTCGACGCCGAGTACCTGGAAGAGCTCTGCCACACGTACAACGACTTCTTCTTCCACTACGAGGAGACGCCGCTGCTGGTGGTCGACACCTCGGAGATCGACTTCGTGGAGAACGACGAGGACTTCGAGGAAATCCTGCGGGAGGCGGCGCGGATGAAGCGGGGCACCGTCCACTTCCAGCCGGGCGGACGCAGGTCTTGAGCGCTGCCGCTCGCCGCTTGCTCCTGGCGTGCGCGCTGGCGGTGGCGGCTTGCGGGAAGGCGGCACCGCACCTGGTCGGCGAGGCGGCGCTCCGGGCCCAGCTCGGGATTCCGGCGAACGCGAAGCACGTCATCGTCTTCGACCAGACCTCGCACCTGGACATCGACTGGCAGAAGACCTTCGACGGCTACTACGACGCCTTCGTCGGCGACATCTTCCTCTCGGCGCGCCAGATTCTCCAACAGCAGCCGCGGGCGTTCTACAGCGTCGCCGAGATGGCGTATCTCGAGCACCATCTGAAGGTGCACCCGGAAGAGCGCCAAGCGCTCGTGGCGCTCGCGAAGCGCGGTCAGTGGCGCGTCGTCGGCGGCGGGCTGACGAGCCCCGACACGCTCCTGCCGGAAACCGAGATGCTCTTTCGTGATTACCTCTTTGGCGCGGAGTTTTCCGAAGGGGAGCTGGGCGTCCGGCCGACCGCGGGGTGGCTGCCGGATTCCTTCGGGCAGGGCGCGACCGCTCCCGACGTCCTCGAGGCGGCGGGCTTGAGCGCGGTGGCGTTTTCGCGCATCGACGGGTCGCAGACGATTCTCGACCAGATGGCGCATCCCGACGCGAAGCCGCCAGCCGGCTCGACGGCGGCGCTCCTGGTGAGCGCAGGGTCGAGCGACTTCTGGTGGGTGGGCGCCGGCGGCGGGCGGGTGCTCGCGCACTGGATGGACCAGAAGCTCTACTGCCTCGGCGACGACATCGACTACGACGAGCCGATTCTCATTCCCGGCAAGCACGTCGCGCGCTACCAGGGCGACGACCCGGCCTACACCGACGGCCGCATCGAGACGTACATCAGGGAGCTGATGCCGCTGTCGAAGACGCCGTACCTCTTCGTGCCGGTCGGCTGCGATTTCCAGTTCCCCAAGCCCCAGCTCGTCGCCTACCTCGACGGCTACGACGAGCGCCACTTCGCCCAGAGCGGGGTCTACGCGGTCGCGGCGCCGTTCGACCTCTACGCGAAGCTCGTCGAGGCCCACGGCGAGGCGCTCCCGACGGTGCACGGGAGCCTCACGCCTTACTTCATGGGCTTCTACGGCTCGCACGGCGAGCTCAAGCGGAAGATCCGGGAGGCGGCGCGGCCGTTCTTCGCGGCCGAGCTGCTGGCGAACGCGCTGGGCGACCAAGGTCGCGCGTCGATGCAGGCGCTCCAGCCGGAGTTCGAGAAGCTCGTGCGCTCCGACCACCACGACTTCATCCCGGGCACCTCGGCGGACGAGGTGGTCGCGACCGAGCAGATGCCGCTGCTCGACGAGGCGGAGGCCGCGGGAGAGAAGACCCTCTCCACGGAAGCGCAGTCGCTCGCCGCGAGGATCGCGCCGGCGAAGGGAGCGGTCGCGCGGATCGTGCTCGTCAACGATTCGCAATCGACCCGCACCTCGATCGTCGATGCGGACGTGCCGCTCAATCCGCCGCGGTCGGACGCGTCGCTCATCGCCCGCGTGGGAAGCGGCACCGTTCCCGCCCTCCTGACGCCGGACGCGGGCGACGCGGGAGGGCACCATTCGGTCCACGTGCGGCTCGAGGCGGAGAAGCTGCCGCCCGTTTCCTGGCGCGTGGTCGATCTGGTTCCCGGGAACGAGCCGAGCCCGGCGGCGGCGGTTCAGCTCTCCCTGGAGGACCAGGACGGCGCCCCGGCGACGGGCGACGCCGTCGAGCGGGTGGTGCTCTCGAACGCGCACGTCACGGCGAAGCTCGAACGCGACGAAGGCTTCGCGCTCACCTCGCTCGAGATCGACGGGCACGAGATGCTCGCTGGGCCGTCCTTCGCCATCGCCGACGACCACGACATGGGTGGGCTCTACCGGGTCGGCAGCGAGATGGCGGGCTGTTCGCTCTCTCCGATTGCGCCGCCGGGTGACAGCACCGATGCCGTCCAGGTCCTCGACGACGACGGCCTGCGCGCGCGGGTCGCGTTCGTGGGGAAGGACGAGACGCGTGAAGTCTGGCTCGACGCCGATTCCGACGCGCTCTCGCTCGCGCTGACGAGCGGCGCCGCCGCCGGGACGATGCGCTCGTTGGCGTTCGCGTTCACGGTCGACACGCCGGAGACCTTCGCGACCTCGCTCCCCGGCGGCTACGCGGTGCGGCCGGTGCAGCACGTCTTCACGCCGACCTACTGGCCGGCGGTGGAGTGGGCGACGGCGGGTTCGGCAGCGCTCCTGCTTCGCCAATCGACGGGGGTCACGTTCCGGGACGACGGCCGAGTCGAGCTGATGGCGATGCGCAACGCCCACCAGGAGCAGTGCGACCAGGAAGGCGAGAACGGCACCGACGACGCGGTCCAGCGCGTCGAGCTGCGCCTCGCGCGCGCAACGTCTCCCGCCAGCGCTTCTGTCGAGGCGCAGCGCTTCAACCGACCGGTTTCTGCCATCGCGGTCGGTCCCCAGGCGACCGCCGCCGATCTCGCGAGCGACACGCCGCTCGTGACCGTGGACGGTCCGGGCCTTATCACGGCGGTCAAGCCGGCCGACCGCGGCGGCGGGACCATCATCCGCGCCCTCTTGATGCCCGGGCCGGTGACGCTCCACCTGTCGCCGTCGCTCATCGGCAAGTCGGTCGAACGCTGCGACACGTCGGAGCGCGACCTCGCGTCGCTGGGCAAGGCAGGAGCGGCGCTGACCCTCGACGCGAAGACGTTCGGATCCATCGCGACCGTGCGGCTCAAGTAGCTCGAGCCAGGGCAACCCGCCCGAAGTCTCCACCGAGACGTTCGAAACCGGATCGCAGGGCGGGGCCTTGTCCGGGGGCTTTTCCCCCGCCGGGGCGGGCTTCTGGTGGGTTTCGCTAGGGGCGATCAGCCGTCGCGGGCGGGCGCCTGGGCCGTCGGAAATCGATCCATTCCGGGCCGAGGCGCGGGTTGATCTTACTTCCATAGAAGACATCATCGGCCCAAACCATCAGCGGGTGCAGGCGACGGAAATGGATGGCCGCCGCCTTCAACGCGCGATGCACGAAGGTGTCTCCATGGCTCCACGGACACGAAGCGAGGCACAGCGAGCAATGGGTTCCGGACTTCATCCAGTATTCGTAACATTTCTCGGCATCGACCGCCCACCGCAGCGAGCCGTTGACGGTCTGGCGCTCGAGGCGAGAAATCGCGCCCGAGGGGCATTGCCGAGCACATCTCTGGCAACGGTCGCAGAACTCGGCGACGCCGAGAGCGACCGGCTCGTCGGCCACCAGCGGGGCGTCGGTCGTCACGGCGCCGAGTCGAATGCGCGTTCCGAAGCGACGAGTGACGACTCCCCCGCACCGGCCGAGCTCGCCGAGGCCCGCGTCCACCGCCGCCGGAACCATCAAGAGGTCCTGGCCGCGCAGGTGGTGCGCCTTGGCCGAGTACCCCATCGCGGCCAGCACGTGCGCCAACTCGACCGACACGACCGCGGCTTTGACGTACTGTTGGTAGACCTCGACGTCGCAAGGAGAGTACGGCGCGGTTCGAACGAGCTCCGGGTCCATGCCCATGCCGAACACGACGACGCGCGGATGCGGCAAGGAGATTTCCTTTCCCCAGTCTTCCCAATCGCCACGATGAATCTGGCCGCGGTGCGAGTAGACCCAAGACGGGTCGAGGTCGGCGACGCCGACGACGTCCGCGCCCAGACGCCGGCAAAGCCCTTTGACCAGGAGCGTCAGCCGTTCGGGATCGGGCGCGTGAAAGTACTTCTCGTCGGGTGGCTTCACCGCCGGCGTGGCCATTTCCGGCGCTCCGAGCCGCGTCAGGAAGGGATTGAGGCCGACGCCCCCGACCAGCTTGTTGTGAAAGTTCGCTTTGTCCATGCACCCGCGCTCGCCGACGGCATGGGTGAACGTCCGGTCGTCGAAGGCGCGGCGCCCGGGGTGCGCCCGGTAGTAGGACTGATACTCGGGGAGGTCCTCGCGGTTGGGATGGAGCGTGCGGGCGCGCGCCCAGATGTTGTCGCGTTCGTCGAAGCGACGGACTTCGCCGCGAATCGGCGGTCGAGTGCCTTTGGCGGTCTGGCGTGCCGGAGCGAGGAGGTAGAGGGCGCCGAGAACCAGAGCGATGCCCAGGACGCCGGCGCCGAGGCGCGCGTCGGGGATCCAGCGGAACAGAAGAATCGCCACAGCCATGACCGCCAGGAGAATCAGTGTGGCGATGGAGCCGCGCGCGGCCGCCCGCGTCTCCTTCTCGCGTAGGCTGGACGCTGCGAAGATCGCCAACAATGTCGCACCGACCGCCAGGATCGCCACGACGAAATCCGAAAAGAACGCGAGGACACCGCTCATCTTCGGCCTCGAAGGCGCGTCAGTCGGGCGCCACGGTCACAGGCAGGACCACGTCGGGAACGGCGGCGCCGGTCGAGGAGGTCAGCTCGAAGGTGATTGTATCACTGCCAACATCCATCGACGCTTGCAGGGTTATCGATTGCTCATCCTGCTGTGACGGCCCGAGGGTGAGCGTTCCGTGGTCGGGACTGACCGACACGCCGCTCTTCGCCGCCTTCCAGGTGACCGTCTGCGACCGGTCGTCGAGCGCCGACTGCGCGCCGATGACCGCGCTGGCCGTCCCGCCGGGCGCCAGGGTCAAGGCTCGATTCGGCCCGGCGAAGCCGAGCGCCGCGGTCTCGCCGTAGCCGGTCGACGGCGGCGCATCTCTTGAAGCGGTGCCCCAGGCGGTGTTGGGCTCGGCGCTCATGACGAAGGCGAGCGTCGCCCCCTTTTCGAGCACGGACGCGTCGAGCCACGGGCGGGTCGAGGTCTTGCCATCGACCTCGAGCGATTGGATGTAGGGAGCCCCAAGGGTGCCGGTCGGCGACAGGATGGAGAGCGTCTTCCCGTTCGGCAGATGGACGATTTCGACCGGGAACTCCGGCCCGTTGATGGTCAGCAAGCCGCTTCCCGGCTGGTCGGGGAAGATTCCCAGCATCGACCAGACGAGCTGCGCCGACATGGTGCCGAGGTCGTCGTTGTTGTCGATGAGCGCCGGTTGGTCCCGGTAGACTTCGGTGCGCAGGCGATTGAAGACTTCCTGCGCCTTCCACGGCTCGCCGGTGTAGTCGTACCAGTAGGGCGCACCGATTTCGAACTCGTTGGTCAAGAGCGCGTAGGTGCCGGTCCGGTCGTCGAGCTCGGTGAAGAACCGGTCGAGCATCGGATTGACGGTCTTGGGTCCTCCCATCGCCGCGAGGAGACCGCGCCGGTTGAACGGCAGGACCCAGCGGTACTGGCCCGCGGTGCCCTCCACCATGCCCTGGCCGCTGGCGAGGCCGAGGCCCGGCACGAAAGATCCGTCGAGCGACTTCGGAGCGAACATCTGCGTGGCCGGATTGAAGACATTGCGCCAGTCCTGCGCGCGTCTCGAGAGCGCGTTTGCGTCGGTGTCGTCTCCGAGCGTCTTCGCTAGCTGCGCCAGCGCGAAGTCCGCCTGGACGTACTCGAGCAGCGTCGAGACCGAGCCGTAGAAATTGCAGCAGCCGTAGGCGCCATCGTCCGGCAGGTAGCCGAGCTGTTCGTAGTAGCCGAGCCCGGGCCGGATGTCGTTGGGCCTCATCGCCTCGGCGAGCATGTCCTTCAGCGCGGTGCGGGTGTCGAACTGGCGGGCGCCGAACGCGTAGTACCCGGCGAGGATCGCATCGGCCGGGTCGCCGACCATGATGTACGTTTCCGCGTTGGCGAGCGCCCATTTGGGAAGCCGGCCGTGGTTCCGCGCGGCGTCGTTCACCATCGACTGCGCCGAGTCGCTCATCTGCCTCGGCGCGACGAGCGCGCTGAGCTGCGCCTGCCCGTGCAGGATATCCCATCCGGAGTAGTTGGCGTACTGATCTCTCTGGCCCGGCGCGACCTGGTGCACCTGGTTGTCGAAACCGGCGTACTGGCCGTTGACGTCGCTGAAGACATTCGGATGGAGCAGCGCGTGGTAGAGCGAGGTGTAGAAGAGCTGTTCCGCGACCGGATCGGTGCCATCGATGCCGATTCGCCCGAGGATGTCGTTCCAAGCCTGGTGCGTCTGGGCGCGCACGGCGTCGAAATGCCAGCCCGGGTTGTCCGCCGTCCAGTTCGCGCGCGCGTTGGCGGCGCTGACGTAGGAGATGCCGACCTTCGCCTGCAAGACCGGACTCGCGCTCGCATCGAAGGTGAGCGTGACGACGCTGGGCATCGAGCCGCCCGGCGCGTCGATGATCTTTGAAGAGGTGAAGGGATGGTCGAACACCAGGTCGAAGTAGACGGTGTACTTGTCGCTCGCGCCGCAGAAAGAGCCGCTCGTGGTGGAGCCTCGAACTTCGTCGGCACCGACGATCGTCGCGGAGCCGTCCGTGCTTCCCGCCGCGCTACCGAGAAGCTTGATCAGAAGGTCGGCCTTGGCGGTCGAGGGGAACGTGAACCGCGCCATCCCGCTATGGAGGGTCACGGTCAGCTCGGTCTTGACGGCGGGCGAGCCGCTCTGGACCGAGTAGTAACCGGCTTGCGCGACCTCGCCCTGATGCGAGAACGGTTCGACGAGCGCGCTCGGATCCCCGCTCGCAGGCAGGTCGCCGGTCGCCGGCAGAATCGGGATGTCGCCAAAGGCATTGCAGCCCGGGCCGCTGACGTGCGTGAGGCTGAAGCCGATGAGCTTCCATTCGCTGTAGTCATAACCGCCGCCCGGCGGACGGTAGGGAGACGTGTCGGGGCTCCACTGAATCATCCCGAAAGGATAATCGGCGCCGGGGAACATGTTGCCGGTGGCGCTGGTGCCGACGAGCGGGTCGACGTGCGACGCCGGGTCCGCCAGCACGGCCGGGGCCTTCGCGGGCGAGCCGCACGACGCCATCGCGGAGGCGACCATCGCAGCAAGGCCCAAGAGCGACTTCCGGGACGAGCTCTGCATCGAAGCCTCGGTCGCGTGCGGGTCCGGCTCGAGCCGGTCGACAGGCAGGTGCAGGCTGGCGCGATCTCAGCGTGGCGTCAAGGCGAGCGAGACCGGGCGACCGGCGGACCATCCTTCGACGGCACATGGCCCGGGCTTTCGCCCGCACCCTAATCGATCGGACTTGGACCAGCACTACTATCGCGACGCTGTGCGTCGAGAATCTGCGCGCGGCGACAAGATCCTTGGGGTTAGTAGTTCAGAACGAGCGAAATCGAGACCGCGCCCGAGCACGATCATGTTCTTTTCCCCCGCCAGTTATCACGAACCGCGGCGAGCCCGCTGGACCTCTTCGGCTGGGCTCAGGATCCGCGGCAGCGCGCCCGAAAGTAGCAGCGACTGACGAGGACTTCGTCGCGTCCCAACTCGAGCACCTGGCCGCGCGGGGCGAGCCCGCGCCAGATGTCGGCGAGCGTCCGGCTCATCGCGTGGCCGCGCACCGCCACGACCGCCGCCACGCGATAGCGCTCCGCCGCCGCGACCGGCGTTCGCCGCAGCTCCCGGAGCATCGCGCGTTCTTGCGGCGACAAGGGGGCCTCGAAGAGTAGCCGGGCATCGAAGTACAGCTTGTCCGGCGCGTCGGCGACCACCGTGTCCCCAGGAAGGAACAAGTGCATCGCATCCAGGCGGCGCGCCGTTTCCGACCGCGGCGCCACTCGGGCGAAAGCGCGCTCGGCCGACCGCGTGTTCCCGCGCAGCAGGCCCGGAATCGATCGATCGAGCTGCGAAGACAGGAGCGCCGCGCAGGCGCAAGCAAGCGTGAACCACCGCCGATCTGCCGTGCCAACCCGCGACTGCAACAAGAGAAAGAGGACGAACAGCGCTCCGGTGAAGGGGCCGACGAACCGCGCGGGAATATAACCTCCATAGAATATCGGCCAGGTCGCCCAGACGGCGGCGATGAATCCGATGACGCCCGCGAGCGCGCGCGGGGTCTCGATCTGGCCAAACGATTCTCGACGCGTGGGGCGGCGCCAGACGATGAGCGCGATCGCCAGGGCGAGGACGAACCAGAGCCCGCCGGCGTCGCGGCCGAACAGAAAAGGTCCGAGCCATCCGGTCAGCCGCGCGTGACCGCCAAAGGCGATGTGTTTCCAGTAGGCTCGGGTCGTCGCGTCGGAATAGGACGACGGAAAGAGCGACGCGGCCACGGGGTAGACCGGGTTGCCGAAGAGCTTCGCGTTCTTCGCGAGCTGCAACGCCAGCCCGGAGAAACCGATGCCCAGCAGCGGGAGCCACGGCCGCACCTTCCCGACCGGCGGCCGCACGATGACCAAGGCCAGGGCGAGACCGATCATCGCATGCCCGAAGGTGAGCTTGCACCCGAGCATCAAGGCGCTGAGCGCCATCGCCGCGTAAGCCCAACCCTGGGGCGCCCGCGCGAGCAACGTCAGGAGCAGCACCGCGCCGGTCAGGAGGATGCCGTCTGGCTTCGCCATCCGCAGGATCGTTGCCTCGGGAATCAGGCCCGGCAGCGCCACGAAGAGCAGTCCGAGCAGCCCGAGCGACGCGCGTCCGAGCTTCATCCCGCAGGCGATCAGAATCGGCACGGTGGCGAGCATCACCGCGACCTGAGCCATCCCGTTGAAGAGGAGGCGCGAGCCCGCGATGGCGCGATGCCAGGCGAGCGCGTACTCGATGAGCCCGGCGAACCCGACGTGCGGGTCGAACGCGCCGGTGAACGGCTGGCCGTCGCGCACGACGAGCTGGCCGACCACCAGATGGTAGTTGAGTTGGTCGTAGAGGCGTTGCGGGTGCGCCGCGAAGAGCCAGGCGATGCCCTGCATCAGGAGGCCGAGGCGCCAGAGCCATCGTTCGTACGGCCGTGCTTCGGCGAACCACCGGCTCCAGCGGGCGCGCGCGTCGGCCACCACAGGACGCAAGAGGGGCAGCGCGGCGAGCGCGAGAGCGGAGGCGACGACCGCGCCGGCAACGAACATCGCGGGCCCGGCGACTCCCAGGAGGACCAGGCCCAGCGTGACCGCGCCGCTCGCGGGAAGCCACAGGAACCAGGCGAGCATCAGGCGCCAGGAGGGTCCGAACGTTGCGGGCACGAGCCGCATCAGGGCGAGCGCGCCGAGCGACTGCCACCCGAGCGCCGCCGCCAGCGCGATGAGCGCGACAACCATCGGAGGCAACTGCGCGAGCGTCGGCGGCATCCTCTGCCGGACCCGATCCGTCCGATCCGACGGATCGGTCCGATCAGTCCGATCAGCGCGAGGGCGGTGAGGGCGGTCGCGCCCGCTCGGGCGAAGCGCCGAGCCCACCCGCCAGGTTCCCGCCTGCGTCCGTCGTCACGACCTTTGGGGCTCCCTTGCGCCGGCAACTCTGCCGCTCATCCTCACATGAACCCGTAATCGAACGCGACCGACATCGACTGGTACCAGCGGTAGGCGAGCTGCAAAGTCATCAGCTCGCCGTCCCAGGCGACGCGCAGGTTCGCCGGCCCCGAAAGCTTGATCAGCGCGGCGACCTCCCAGTCCGTCGCGCTCGTCGGCGCGCCGAGCAGGAGCGGTACCCCTTGGTATTTGAGCCCCTGGATGAACGACCAGTTCCCGAGCCATCCGGCGCTCGCGCTCAGCCGCAACGACCGCGAGGCGTCCCACTCGCCGCGGGCGCCCACCTGGATGCCAACGATGTTCTGGGGCACCGCGTCGTTCAAGAGCATCCGCGCGGCCGGTCCGGCGAAAGGCGAGATGCGAAACACCTCGGCGAGCTTCGGCGCGAACGTGTGGAGGACCTCGTAGCCGACCGTCGCCCCGAAGGCGAGGTTCTGCTCGTCGAGGTCCAGCTTGGGCAGGTCCCCGGAAGGGCCGCCCCAGCGCGTGACGTACTGCCGGTGATAGAAGCCGTCGCGGACCTCGCCCAGAAGGGAGAGCGCGCCGTGGGTGGCCAGGGCCGAGGCGCCCAGCTCGAACTGCGAGCTGCCCGCCCCGAGGCCGGGCAGGTACGGCGACGAAAAGCCGCTCTCGTTCACCTCGCCCATCGCCGCGAACGGGTCGACATGAACGTGCCACTCGGAAGGGCTGCTGCCCTCCATCGGCGCGGGAGCCGCGCTCGCGGCCTTCTTCGTCGCGGGTGGCGTTTCGAGGCCCTGCGCCGTGATCGTCTCGAACCGCGAAGCGGGAGGCGACTTCGGCGCGGGCGGAGGCACCGCCGGCGCGACGATGGGCGGCAGGTCGGGCGGCGGCGGGGGGGCGCTCAACGCCAACTCGGCGGCCGCCGGCTCGACCACGCGCACCGCCGCGTCACCCCCGCGCGCGGTGACCTTGAGCTTGTGGTTGCCTCGCGCGATGTCCAGGGAAACGGTGCGCTCCGGTCCCGCGAGCTCGTGCGAGGCGCGGCTGCGCTCGACCCAGCCGACCTTGTGCCGCCTCCCGTCGAGGAAGATCTCGTAGCGCACCCGCCGCGCCGGTCCCACCGCCCTGAGACCGAGCGTGAGCTGGCCCGGTCCGCTGACGAGGACGAGGAGCGGATGCCGGGCGTTGAGCTCGGAGAACTTCGTCCCTTCGACGGTCAGCTTTCCCGCGGCCGAGGCGATGACCGCCTTCGCGCGCGGGGTCGCGCGCGCGCTCGTGGCCAGGGCGACGGCGATGAGCGCCGCGGCCCAACGTGCCGGCATCAGGTTGATCGGACGCATCGGCGGCTCCTAGTTTCTCACCCTGAAGCAGAGATAGGACGGGTCGGAAGTGAGCTTGCCGTCGCTCACGCTGAGCTCGACCACATAGTCGCCGTCCTGGTCGAAATCGACGGTCGGGATGGCGGCATTCCACGGTTGCAGGATGGCGCTGGTTTGGGGTGGAACCTGGTAGAACTGCCACCGGTAGGTCAGTGGGTTCGAGATGCACGCGGTGTTCGGGTCGTTGCTTTGCGAGCCGTCGAGCGTCCACCAGTCGTTGATGGGCGTCTTCTCGGTCCGATTGAACGGGATCCAGGCGCCCCCGCAGTTCGGCGCCGTGTGTATGGTGGGTCCGTAGCTCGTGCCCGTGTTCGGGTCGGTCGCTCCGATCTCGGCGGTGGGAGGTGTCAAGCCGCACAAATCGGTGTTGTCGACCTGCACCGTCCGCGTCGCGGTCGCCCCGGTGAGCTGATCGGTCGCGGTGACGGCGACCTCCCAGGTTCCCCCGGGCGTATCCGCGTTGAATGAGGACACGGCCGTCATGGGAACGCCGACGAGATCGACGTTGCTGGGCGACATTCTTGCCTTGCTCCCTGGGGGCAACCCGTTGAACCCGAACTGGAACGAAACCGGAATCAGGTTTCTGATGACACAGCTATTCGGGAAGCTGACCTGGGCGCTGACGCTGACGTCCGAGTAGGTCTCGACGGGGTTCGCCGGGTTGGACGACGGCGTCAAGGTCATCGGACAGGCGAAGGCGGAAACGCTGCCGGTCGTCGTGGCGCTATAGCCGAGCGCGTCGGTGACGGTCACCGCGTACAAGTAGGTCCCGGCGACGTCGGGAACGAACGCCGGCGTGGCCGACCTCGCATTGTCGAGCGCCGCGCTGGAAGTGGTGCCGGCCGGAGGCGTCAGTGTCCACGCATAGGAGAACGGCGCCGCCGTCGGCATCGCGCAGTTGACGTCGTTCGCTTCCGCGGCGGCCGAGAGCTGCACCTTCTGTCCGGTTTCCGCGTGTGAGGGGTTCGCACCCACGGTCGCGGTCGGGTTCGAGCCGCAGTCGTCCACGGCGACGTCGAGCGAGGTCGAGCCCGTGTTGCCCAGGGCGTCGGTTGCCCGCACCGCGACGACGTAGGTACCCACCACGTCCGGCACCAGGGTCGGATTGTCGATCGTGGTCGCGCTGAGCCCGGCGTTCGAGCCGGGCGGCCGAGACACCAGCCACCATTGGAGAGCGATCGGGCTGGTGCTCGTCAAGCCGCAGTCCGGGTTCAGGACGTTGGGGTCGCTGCCGGAGGCGCTGAACGTCAACAGGCTGTGGGTCGAAGCCGTTCCGGTCACGCCGATCGAACCGCCGGTGAGCGGGGCGTTGCACTGGGAGACCACGACGTCATGGGTCACCGCGGCGCTCTGGTTGCCGGCGGCGTCCGTCACCACGAGCTGCACGGTGTAGGTACCGTAGACGTCGGGCATGAAGCTGGGCTCTTGCGCGCTCGGGTCGTTCAAGGCTGCTCGGCTTCCGGTCGGCAGGCCGACCAGGCTCCATTGATAGGTGTAAGGCAGGATCGGCGCGCAGCTCGCGCCCGTGTTGGTGTCGCTCACGGTCGCGCTCACCTGGATCGGAGCGATGGTCGTTCCCCCGTCCGGCGCGATCGTCGTGACCGACGGCCGACTGTTGCAGGCCGAGGCGACGTCGATGTCCTTGTTCACGACCGTGCTCTTGTAGCCCAGCGCGTCGGTCACCTGGAGCGCTACCGTGTAGACCGCCGGGTTGTTGGCGGTGCCCGCCACGTCGGGCACCAGGACCGGAGCCGCGCTCGTCGGATGGAGGAGCTGCGCGCGGCTCGTCGCCGGCAGGGCGATGAGCGACCAGGCGTAGGAGTACGGCGTCGTCGCCAGCGTCGCCGGGCAGAGCGAGTCGTTCGCGTGGTCGTTCGGGTCGGTCACCGTCGCGCCCAGCACGACGGGCACCGCGGCCGTTCCGGAAATCGGCCCGGCGGACGGATCGATCGTCGCGGTCAGCGCGGCGTTGCAACTCGCCGTCACGTCGATGTCCCGGGTCACGATCGGGCTCTCGTTGCCCGCCGCATCCTCGACCGCGAGCTCGACCGTGTAGCTGCCCGTTTCGTCCGGGGTCAAGGTCGGCGCGGAGCTCGCCGCATTGTCCAGCGTCGCATGGCTCCCCGCCGGCAGCGCGACGAGCGACCAGACGTAGGCGTACGGCGCCGTCGCCGCCGTGCAGTTGTTCTTCGTGCTGTCAGGGGTATCGGGGTCCTGGACCGTCGCCGTCAGTTGGACCGGCACTCCGGAAGCGGCGCCGGTCACCGTGTCGATGGAGGCGGTGAGGGGAGCGACGCAGGAGGCGGTCACGTCCACCGTCTTCTCCTCGGGCGGGCTCTGATTGCCCACGGCGTCGGTGACGACGAGGCGCACGGTGTAGCTGCCGAGCGCGTCGGGCACCAGGGTCGGCGCCGAGCTGACCGGATTGTTCAGGGTCGCGTGGCTCGCCGGCGGCAGGCCGACGAGGCTCCACTGGTAGGCGTAGGGCGCGACGTTGGCCACGCAGGCCTTGGTGACGGAAGGGTCGTTCGAGTCGGTCACCGTCGCCGAGAAGGTGGCCGCAAGCCCTACCGGAGTGCCGGCCGGCGCGTTGATGGTGACCGAGAGCGGAGCCGTGCAGTCGCTCGAGACGTCGATGTCCTGCTCGACCGGCGCGCTCGTGTTGCCGGCGGCGTCGGTCACGACGAGCCGCGCCCGGTACGTTCCGGCGAGGTCCGGGGTGAAGCTCGGGGCCGACCCGGCGGGCTCGTTGAGCATCGCGTGGCTACCCGGGGGCAGGCCGACGAGGCTCCACCGGTAGGCGTAGGGCGTGGTCGCGGCGACGCAGGCGGCGTTGGTGTTCGGGTCGTTCGGGTCGGTCACCGTCGCGCTCAGCGCGAGGGGAACGCCGGCCGCTCCGCCCGCCGGCGCGACGATTACGACCTCGGGCGGGGCGTTGCAGACGGCCTGGATGTCGATGTCCTTCGTCGCCGCCGCGCTCTGGATGCCGAGGGCGTCGGTGACGACGAGCTCGGCGGTGTAGGTGCCGGCGACGTCGGGGGTGAAGCTGGGCGACTGGCTCGCCGGATCGTTCAGGGTCGCGTGGCTTCCCGCCGGCAGGCCGACGAGGCTCCACTGGTAGGAGTCCGGGGTCACCGCGCGGGTGCAGAGGTTCGAGTCAGACGGCGCGTTCGGGTCGTCGACCGTCGCCAAGAGCTGGAGCGGTACCCCTGTCGCCCCGGTGGCCGCCGCAATCGTGACGACCGGCGGCGCGTCGCAGGCGCCGGTGGTCGAGAAGCTCATCACCTCGGTCGGGCTCTTGTTCCCGGCCGCGTCGGTGACCTGGAGCGAGACCTGGTACTGGCCGTCGACGTCGGGGGTGAAGCTCGGCGAGACGCTGGTCGGGTCGTTCAAGCTCGCGTGGCTCCCGGTCGGCAGCCCGACGATGGCCCAGAGGTAGGCGTAGGGCAGGACCGCGACAGTGCAGGAGTTGCTCGGGTCGGGCGCGTTGGGGTCGGTCACCTGGGCGGCGAGCTGGACGCCGACGCCGGTCGCCGCAGCGCTGATGGGGTCGATGGCCACCGTCAGCGGTGCCGTGCAGTTCGCGACCACGACCTGGGCGGTCACCTGCGGGCTGCGGTTGCCGGCGGCGTCGGTGACGACGAGCTGGAGGGTGTAGGTGCCGTCGGTGTCGGCGCTGAAGCTGGGCGCGGCCGCGCCGGGGTTGTTGAGGGAGGCATGGCTTCCGACCGGCTGACCGACGATCGACCACTGATACTCGTAGGGCAGGACCGCCGCCGAACAGGTGCTGGCGCCCTGGGTGCCGGCATCGGTCCCGCTCCCCGCGTCGGTTTCGCCTCCGTCTCCGGCGACCGGATCGGGCGGCGCGTTCGGATCGTCGACCGTGGCCGAGAGCGCGACCTGGGAACCGGTCACCGCTCCCGCCGGCGCTTGGATGGCGACGTTGAGCGGCACGTTGCACCCGCCCGCGACCACCGTGGCGAACACCGGCACGCTCTCCAGGCCGACCTGGTCGGTCACCACGAGGCGGACGAGGTAGCTGCCGGCGAGGTCGGGGACGAAGCTGGGCGCGCTCTCGGCGCTGGTGCCGCCGCTCGTCGTGCCGCTGAGCGAGGCGCTGCTGCCCGCGGGCGCCGAGACGATGATCCACGCATAGGAGTAGGGCTCGACCGTGTCGCAATCGCTGTTCTGGTCGGTCACCGTCGCCGCGAGCTGGACCGGGGCCTGGGTGATCGCCCCGGCGGGCGCCTGGATCGTCGCGACCGGCGGAATGCTCCCGCACTCGGCGACGTGGATGGTCGCCAGGCTCGGAGCGCTGGCCTTACCGGTGGAAGCGGTGACGACGACCGACAACGTGTAGTCGCCTGGCTCGTCCACGGTGACCGACGGATTCGCGAGGTTCGGATCGTTGAGCGTCGCCTTGCTGCCGAGGGGAATCGTGAGGAGCTGCCAGTGATACGAGAACGTCAGCCCGATCGAGCAGGCCGCGGGAACGCCCCCGTCCGGGACTCCCCCGTCGGTCACTCCCGCGTCGGTCGATCCGCCGTCGGAGAGGCCCCCGTCGGCCTCGCCTGCGTCGGTCGATCCGCCGTCGGAAAGGCCCGCGTCGGTCTCGCCCGCATCGGCCGATCCGCCGTCGGAAAGGCCCGCGTCGGTCCCGCCCGCGTCGGCCGAGCCGGCGTCGGAGAGGCCCGCGTCCGAATCGCCGCCATCAGGCAGGCCGCCATCGACGGTCCCGCCATCGCTGTCGCCGGGGGCGCCTCCGGCGTTCGCTCCGGGCGCGCCCAGGGAGTTCAAGCCATTCGCGGCCGGGTTGTCCGAGTCCTCGACCTTGGCGCCGAGCTGGATTCCCTCTCCCACGTACGCCGTCGCCGGCGCGACCGCCGTCACCACCGGCGTCGCCGAGCCGCACACGCTCGCATCGATGACGAACGTCAGCCGCGCGCTCGACCGCCCCAGGTCGTCCGTCACCACCAACGCCACCACGTACTGCCCCGGCAGGTCGGGCGTGAAGCTCGGGTTCGTCGCCGCGCGGTCGTTCAAGCTCGCCTTCGAACCGGCCGGCAGGCTCACGATATCCCACGCATAGGAGTACGTCCGCGAGAAGGTGCAGGGACTGACGGTGTCCGCGTCCGAGACGTGGGCGGTGAGCTGCACGGTTTCGCCGACATCGGGCGCGGCCGGCTGGGGGGAGATCTCATCGACCTCGGGCGGGTTGTCGCCGCAGGCGAGCGGGCTCACCTTGACGAGCGCATTCGGGTCGGTGGGGTCGCTCGACAGGCCGAGGCCGTTCGTGACGACGAGCGCCACCTGGTAGTCGCCGCGCAGGTCGGGAACGAGGGACGCCTGCGGGCTGTGCGCCTGGGTCAGCTCGGCGTGGCTTCCGGCGGGCGCCGCCACCATCGTCCACTTCCAGCCGACGATGGCGCCGTCCTGGCCGGCGGCCTGGCAGGCCGGGGCCGCCTGGAAGGTCAGCGCGACCGGCTGGCCGACGGCCGGCGACGAGGGGGTCGCGGTCACCGAGGCCACCGCCGGCCGGCAGTCGTCGGTCGCCTGGAGGGTGATGTCCGACGGAGCGCTGGAGAAGACGCCGTCGGAAACCACGAGCTGCACCTCGTAGGAGCCGACGAGGTCGGGCGTGAACGAGGGCTGGGCGAGGGTCGTGTCGTTCAGCGCCGCGTGGCTTCCCGCCGGCACTCCCAGGAACGACCACGAGTAGCTGATGGGTAGGAGCTCGCTGCCCTTGGGGGGCGTCGCCGGCGTGCTCTTGGTCCCGTCGAGCAGGACCGGCACCCCGACGTGCACGGTCGATGGCCCCGCCGCCACCGCGGTCGGCGGCTTGAGCTTCGGCGTGCACGCGAGGACCCCCGCGAGCGCGACGAAGGGGACTAGCCGGGCGAGGCTAGTCGCCGAAGGGGTAGTACTTGAGACCCGTTGTGAGCGAGTAAGTGACATGCGTGCTCCCCGCAGGAGTGAGGATGAAAGAGCTGTGCCCCTCATCGACTTGGGTGTCGATGTTGTAGAAACTGAAGCAGCTCGGCCCGCCGGTGCAGCCCGGGCTGGTCTGGATCGCGTACTCCAGGGTCTGCGTGTCGGGGTCGATGAACGTGATGTGCGTGAGCCCCGCCTGATCGTACTGCAGCCGGGTGACGGCGTTCCCGCCGCCGACGCCGACGCCGGCCTGCACGAGCTGCGAAGTCCAGTTCGAGCCCGGCGCGTTGTCACAATTCGACGTGCACGTCCACAGATTGACTTGGTGCGTCTGGGTGTCGTCAGAGACGATCGAGGGCGTTCCTTTCGGCGACACCGCGAGTTGGTTCCAGTAGTCGACCGCTCCCGGTAGGTCGAGGGTCTTGAACGACCAGACGCCCTGCGCTTTCGCACACGTCTGCATCGGCGAGGCGTCCGCGCAGGTCGCGTAACGCAAAGGACCGTCACCGGAACCCTGGCCGCCTTGTTCATAAGCCATCCGTGGGAGCTGCGTCGTCGGGTCCACGTACATCGTCGTGAAGTGGCCCGCGTTGAACGAAACGTTCCCCCAGTTGCTGGAGTGCTCAACCCATTGCGTTACCCACTGGGCGCTGCCGCCCGTGCAGTTCGCGAGACAAACGGCGAACTTGTCGCCCAAGTCCGACCCGTTCGAGTGCGAATGGTACGCGACCGCTGGCGTCCCGTTCATGAGGTGCATCTCGACTTGCCCGTTGACGCCGTCGCACCAGCCCGCAACGTCGGTGGTGTCGACCTGGGTCAGATTCCACCCCCCGCTAGAATAGACCGCGTACATCATGGAGCAAGGATGAGAGCCCTGGATTTCGTGATAGGCCACTGCTGGCATGCCAGGGCCGAGGTAAACCATCGATACCTGCGCGGTGTTGACTCCGATCCCTGCATCGTTGTTGGCATCGAGGATGTTCGTGTCGATGGCCTGCGGCGCCGTCCAAGTCGAGCCGATTCCCTCGGCCGAACAGTTGCTGAGGCAGTGGGTGAAATAGAGATCGTAGTAGCGCCCGCCCGAGTTGAGCTGGTAGTACGCGACGGAGGGGTGGCCATCGGCCGGGTCCACGGCGGAGTCGTTCCACCGGA
Organism: Myxococcales bacterium; assembly: GCA_021787845.1. Taxonomy (GTDB): domain Bacteria; phylum Myxococcota; class Myxococcia; order Myxococcales; family JAJYLH01; genus JAJYLH01. The sequence goes on from JAJYLH010000031.1 coordinate 35,969, forward strand.
CGACGGTCCCGAGGTTGACGCTGGGAATCTTGTCTTGCAATGGGTTCTGCACCACGATATGCAGGAAGCTCGGCGCGCTGGTGAACCGGCCGTCCGTGACCCGCAGCCTCAAGACGTAATCGCCGACCTGGTCGAGCGCGAACGAGGGCTTGGCAGCGTCGGGCGGCGTCGGCCAGAAGGATCTGCTGCCCGCAGGCAGGGCGTAAGTGCTCCAGTAGTACGTGAGCGGTCCCGCACAGGCCGCGCTCGGGTCCCCGGAACCGCTGGCGTCGAGCTGCAAGGTGGTCGTCGTTCCGGTGAAATTCTGGAGGTAGGCGGCCAGCGCTCCGGCGGCCGGGTTCGGCTGCGGAGTCGTCATCGCGATCGGGAACGGCAAGGAAATCCCCGCGGCCGCAAAGGGCATCTGCGAACCGCAGGCGTTGCTGGTCACGCTCGCCGTCGTGCTCGTCTTCGCGCCCGTCACCTCGTCGGTCGCCGTCAGCTCGATCTGCCAGGTGCCGTTCGGCACGTCCGGCGCCATCCAGGTGGACGCGGCGGTCGGGCTCGCGAACGAGGCCCGGCTGCCCGGCGGCGCGCTCGTCACCTGCCAGCGTAGCGTCGCCGAGTTGGTGCAAGCGAGGCCCGCCCGAGTGACCCAGCCGCTCACCGCCACCGGCTGGTACGTCAGGTACGGAGAGGTTCCCGAAATCCCGATGTGCGGCGTCAACGTGCAGTCGCGCACCGTCACCACGCCCGACGCCGTCCCGGTGAGACCAAAAGCGTCCGTCACCACCACCGTCCAGGCGTAGGTGCCCGGCACGTCCGCCACGAACGACGCCTCGTCGCCACCGCCGACCGTCGCGAGCGACCCCGCCGGAGCATCGATGCTCCAGGCATAGGAGAATGGCGCCGCCGTCTGGCCCCCGCAGTCCGGGGCGCTGTTGTCGGCCACCGCCGCGCTCAAGGAGACCTGTTGGCCGACGATGGCGCTCGGGACGCCCGAGGCCGCCACCTGTGGGCCGGTCGAGCAGGGGCCGACCGTGAGGCTCGTCGTCGCCGTTCCCACGTTCCCGAGCGCGTCGGTGACGCTCGCCTGGACGACGTAGGTGCCCGCGGCCGCCGCCTGGAAGCGCACCGCCGACTGGTCCGGCTGGTCGAACGACGTCTGGTAACCGGGAGGGGTGCTGATGAGCTTCCAAGCGTACTTGAACGAGCTCGCCGCCGCGCAGGCCGCCGGGTTCGGGTCGGCCGGCGTCGCGGTGATGGTGGCGATGGCGCTGGAAACGCTGGAGGCGAGGCTCACCGTCGGGGCCGCGTTGCAACCGAGGACCGTGAACGTCGTGCTCGCCACGCTGCTCTTCACGCCCAGCGCGTCCGTCACGACCAGCGAGACCGTGTAGTCGCCGCCGAGGTCGGGAACGAGCGTCGGCGAGCTCGCGACCATCGAGCTCAAGCTCGCCTGGCTGCCTTTCGGCGCGTCGGTCAAGCTCCAGAGGAAATTGTCCGGCGTCGTCGGGGTCGGGCAGCTCGAGTTATTGGTGGGGTCGTTCGGGTCGTTCACCGTCGCCGTCAGCGCGATGGGGACGCTCGTCTGCGCGCCGGTGACCGGGGCGATGGTCGCGACCGGCGCCGACGTGCACGACCCGGCGGTGAACGTACTCTCGGCGGTCTGGCTCACGTTTCCCGCCGAGTCGGTGACGACGACCGAGACACCGTAGTCGCCCGGGACGTCCGGAACGAACGCCGGGTTCGCGGCGGTTGCGCTGTTGAGCGTCGCCCTACTCCCGGCCGGCGCCGCAAGCGACCAGCGGTACGAGTACGGCGCCGTCGCCGCCCCGCACGCCGCCGAGCCGTTCGCGTCGGTCACGGTCGCCGAGAGCGGTACCGCCAGGCCCGTCTCGGCGCCGGTGACCGCGTCGATGGACACCTGCGGCGCTGCCGTACAGTTCACGGCGGTGATCGGCGGGGTCGTCGCCGGCGCGCTCTGGTTTCCCGCCGCGTCCGTCACCGTCAGTCCCACCTCGTAGTCGCCCGCTTGGTCCGCCGTCAGGCTGGGGCTCGCCGCCGCGCCGTCGTTCAGGGCCGCCCGGCTGCCTTCGGGCCGGCTGACGAGCTGCCACCGGTACGTATAGGGCATCACCGCTGCCGGACAGCCCTCGCCGGTGTTCGGGTCGGCCACGCTGGCGGTGAACGCGGCCGCGAGGCCCGTCGCCAGCCCCGCCGGCGCCTGGATCGACACCGTCAGTGGCTGGTTGCAGTCGGTCACCGGAACGCTCGCCGTCGCCGTCGGCGCCCGGTTCCCCGCGGCATCCGCCACCTCCAGCGAGACGACGTAGGTGCCCGGAAGGTCCGGCGTGAACGAGGGCGCGGGCGATTGCGGCGCGCCGAGGGTCGCCGCGCTACCCGCCGGCCGGCCCACGAGCGACCAGGCGTACTGGTACGGCTTGGTCGCGCTCGGGCACGCGCCCCCCTCGTTCGGATCGGTGACCGTGGCCGCCAGCGTCACCGGCTGCCGGGTCCCAGCCAAAGTCGGCGACGACGTGATGCTGCTCACCGTCAGCGGCGCCGTGCAGCTCGCCGCCGTGACCTGCTTCTGCGCGACCGGACTCTGGTTCCCGGCCGCGTCGGTGACCTGGAGCGCCACCGTATAGCTCCCCGCCAGGTCCGGCGTGAACACCGGGCTCTGGACGCCGGTCTGGTCGAGAGACGTCGCGCTCCCCGCCGGCTTCGCCACCAGCGTCCACGCGTAGGCGTACGGCGTCACCGCCGCCCTGCAGGCGTCGTTCGACGACGGATCGTTCGGGTCCGCCACCTGCGCCGACACGGCCACCGGCGACCCCGTCTCCGCTCCCGCGGGCATCACGATGGTCGCCGTCAGCGGTGCCGTACAGTTCGCCGCGGTCACCTCGAAGGTCACCGGAGCGCTCTCGTTCCCCTTGGCGTCGTCGACCGCCACCTCGAAGGCGTAGGTCCCTTCCAGGTCGGGGGTGAAGCTCGGCGACGCCGCGACCTGGCTGTCGAGAGCCGCCCGGCTCCCTGGCGGGCGCGCGATCATCGACCACTGGTACGAATAGGGCGCGACCGGACCGGAGCATTGGTTCGACGCCGACGGCGCGTTCGGGTCGTCCACGAGGACCGAGAGCGCCGCCGCCTGGCCGGTCGCGACCCCCGCGGGGGCGTTCGCGGTCACCTGTAGCGGTGCCGTGCAGTCCTCGACGTCCACCGTCGCGTCCGCGGGCGCGCCGCGATTTCCCGCCGCATCGGTGATGACGACGCGGGCGACGTAGGTCCCCGGCTGGTCGGCGACGAACGACGGGTTGGAGGCGGTGGGGTCGTTGAGCTGGGCGAGGCTTCCCGCCGGCTTGGCGACCAGCGCCCATTGGTACGAGTAGGGCGTGACCGCCGCCGCGCAGCCCCCCGGAGAGGGAGCGTTGGGATCGTCGACGGTGGCCGAGAGGGCGACCGGCGAGCCGGTGCCGGCGGTGGCCGCCGCGTGAGCGTCGACCGACAGCGGCGCCCGGCAGCTCTGGACCGAGAGCTGGGCGCGCGCCGGCGGGCTCCGGTTGCCGGCCGCGTCGGTGACCACGAGCTCCACCTCGTAGGTCCCGTCCACGTCCGGCACCAGCGTCGGCGCCGCCGCGATCGGATTCTCCAAGGTGGCGCGGCTTCCGGCCGGCTCCCCGACGAGGCGCCACGAATACGAGTAGGGCGAGACCGGGCGGGTGCAGGTGGAGCCGGGGCCGGGCGCGTTCGGGTCGGCGACGGTGGCCTCGAATACCGTCGGCGTCCCGCTCACCGCGCTGGCCGGGGCGACGATGGTCGCCGAGAGCGGTGCCGTACAGGCCGCGACGGTGACCGTCGCCGTCGCCGGGAGGCTTTCGAGCCCCGCCTGGTCGCGCACGACCAGGTTCACCTGGTAGTCGCCGGGAAGGTCGGGCACGAAGCTCGGAGCGACCTGGGGGCTCACGCCTTCCGAGTCCGCTCCCGAGAGGCTCGCGCGGCTGCCGGCGGGCCGAGAGGCGAACGTCCAAGCGTAGCTGAAGGGCGCGACCGTGACGCAAGCGTCGTTCGCGTCGGTGACGTTCGCCTGGAGGCGGACCGGCACTCCGGACGCCGCGCCGGCGGGGCTCTCGATGGTCGCGATGGGCGCGAGGCTCCCGCACGCGCCGACCAGGACCGCTGCCAGGGCAGGAGAGCTCTTCAGGCCAGTGGAAGCGGTGACGACGACCGAGGCGCGGTAGGTCCCGGGGATGTCGGGGACGAAAGACGGCGCCGGCCGGGCGGGGTCGTCGAGGTGCGCGTGGCTTCCTCCGGGAACCGCGAGGGACCAGGCGAACGCGTAGGTGATGGGCATCCCGCACGGGTCGGCGTCGGGGTCGGCGACCGGGGCCTCGAGCGGGACCGGCTCGCCGACGAAGGCGGTCGCCGGAGCGACGACGGTGGCCGACGGCACCCCGGCGCCGCAGGCGAGGACGAAGATGGTCCGGCGCGCGGGGGTGGAGACGTGTCCCGCGTCGTCGTGCACCACGAGCTCGACCACGTAGTCTCCGGACACGTCCGGGCGAAAGCTCGTCGTCGGCCAGTCGGCGCCCGAGAGCGCGACGTGGCTTCCCGGCGGGAGCGAAGACAATCTCCACGAATAGGATAGATGCCGGTGGAGGGAGCAGGGCGGTTCGGTGTCCGCGTCGGTCACCTCGCTCGACAGCAGGACCTCGGAGCCGACGCCGGGGTTGGCGGGGGAGAAGTCGACGGCGGTGACGACGGGCGGGTTGGCGCCGCAGGGGCCGGCCACGATGGGCACCTGCGCCTTCGGGTCGTCGGCGTGGGTGGTGAGCCCGAGGGCGTTGGTCAACTGCACTCGGACGAGGTACTGACCGGCCCTGTCGGGCGAGAACGAGGTCTCGGCGGTGGAGTCGTGATCGAGGGCGGCAGCGCTGCCCTGGGGCTTCTGGACGAGGGTCCAGCGCCAGGCGGTGATCGTGGCGGCGCCGGGGACGTCGCAGGAGGGCGCGCGGTTTTGCGAGAGGGCGACGGATTGGCCGACGGCGGGAGCGGTCGGGGTGGCGATCACCTCTGTCGGTGCGGGCCGGCAGGCGTCGTCGGCGGCGAAGGAGACCGACGCCGGGGCGCTGTCGTTCACGCCGTCCGAGACGATGAGGCGCACCCGGTAGGTCCCCGGAACGTCGGGAACCAGCGTGGTCTTGACAAGACCGGGATTTTCGAGCAGCGCGTGGCTGTGGTCAGGCGCGGACTCGAGCGTCCACCGGAAGGTGAGGGCGAGGGGCGGGCCGTCGAGGCGCGCCTGCGAGTGGCTGAGGGACCCGTCCAGAAGGACAGGTACCCCGACGTGCGCCGCGGCGGGCAGCGCGATCTGCGCGACCGGAGGGCTCGCCTTTTCGACGCAGGCGAAGGCGAAGGCGGCGAGGAGTAGCGCGAGCCGAATGTCCCTACCCAGCACGGCATGCCCCCAGGACGGGTTTCGCGAACCGGGCGGCGAGGTTAAACCAGCGCCGAGATGCAAGCAAGCGAACGCAAGAGGCTCCGGCGCACGAGCCGGCGCGGCGTGTACGGCGGCGCTCGCTAGCACGGCCCGGTCCCGAAAAGACCCGAAGACGTTCGAGAAGCGCCACGCTCCGGGATTTCGGCTCGCCGGCCAGCGTTCGGTGCTCCCGGGGGAGAGATTTCATCAATGCCTAGGGGCTGCACGCACCCACCGTGGTCGTGTGCCGGCACTGATGTACCTCGCGCGGGACGTCGAGCCAGTAGACGGTGCCGGCGAGCTGGCCGGCGCCGACCGTCTGCTGGGAGGGCAGGGTGCCGGGCTCGACCGAGACCATCGAGTAATGGACTTCACCGGTGCTCGGGTTGACGGCGACCACCGGCGTCGGGGGTTGCGGAGGGACGATCGCCGTGCGCGAAACCGAGCGCGGGGACCCCTGGGTGATGCTCCCGCAGGTCAGCGAGCCCGTCGCGTAGTCGGCATGGTACATCCGCGCGGTATCCGCGACCTGGGCGCCGCAAGCGTTGGGCGCGGGGTTGGGCTCGAGGGTGTTCCAGTACACGCACCCCCCCAGCACGGTGGCCGCGCTCGACGAGCGCTCGTTCTGGTCCAGGTAGGAGATGAAGTAGCCGTCCGGGTCGGTGGTGCCGGTGGCGGGCGTCGTGTCCGCGTCGCCGAGGTCGGTGTCGGTCAGCGCGTCCGAGTCGTAGGTGGCCGCGTCGGTCGCGTTGTCGAAGAGGGCGGCGGTGCGCGTCGAGTCGAACAGGCGGAACGCGTAGAACGTCGCGTTGGTGGTGGTGCCGGCGAAATTCAAGGTCGAGTAGAACGGGTCGGGCTTGTCGACCTCGGTGCTGCACAGGGCACCACTGGACGGGTCCCAGCCGCAAGAGAGCGAATCGCTCCAGGTCGCGCTGAGCGGGGTGCCGGTCGCGTCGGTGCATTGGACGGAGACCTGGGTGTTCGCGCTCGTCGGGTCGGTGCAGACGGTGCTCGCGGCGGCGGCGTCGGTCTGGTAGACGACCGAGCCGAGGCTGGTGCCTCCGGAAGTATATTGCCAGGTGTTTTCGACGTAATGCGGGCCTTGATCGTCGCGGTTCGGATTCGTCGTCACCGTGCAGCCCTTGCGGATGCAGGCGGTCAAGTTGTTCAAGGCGCACTCGCCGCCGTCCAGGTCTCGGATGTTCGCGCGATCGCCGCTGCCGACGTAGGTGCGGACCTCGCCGCTGTCCGGCGCGACGCTCGCCTGGGCCATCTGGAAGAACGGGTTGCGCTCGGAGAGCGAGGCGGCCTTGTGCTGGACGAACGCCCGCGCGGCGAACCAGTTGCTGGCGACCCCACTGCTCAGGTCCGCGGGATCGTAGAACCGCGCGGTCCAGACGTTTCCGAAGATGTCGGGGAAGACCGCGGTGTCGAAGAGTCCGTCCTGCCCACCTTGGGAGATGCCCGAGGCGCCGAGGTCGAGCAGCGAAATGGGAGCCGCCACCGGGCCGAGCGTGGCACCGTTCGGGCTCGTGCGGTCGAACCGCCAGAGGGGCGCGCCGGTCCAGACGTCGAGGACGTCGAGCGCGCTGCCCCGCATCAAGGACGGGTCGTAGCCGCCGTTCAAGAAGACCGCCCAGTCCTCCCTGGCCTTCTTGCCGTCGACCGTGAGGGGGCCCGTGGGGCTGGCCACCGCGACCGGCCCGATCGGCGGCGCGCTGGGGGCGAAGTCATCCCACGACTCGCCCTCCTCGAGCGCCTCGGTGCTCCCGGGGGGCGGCCATTCCCAGCGGAAAACCGGCGTCGTCGGATCGGTGACGTCCAGCCCGATCCAGTTGCGGCCGCCCTGCCGTTCGCCGACCACGGCCATCGTGTGGAACTCGTCGGCGTCCTTCTGGCCGGCTTGGTCGCCCGAGGCCGTGCCGCCGTCGACCCAGATGTCGCGGACCATCGCGGTCCCGTCGATGTAGAGCTCGTGCCGCCCGTCGGGGATGAACATCCGCTTGAGCTTGGGTAGCACGTCGGGGGGAATGAACGCCCACAGCTCGCGGCCGGTGCCCTTGCTCAGGACGCCGCCGCTCCACGTTCCCGCGTCGAAGGCGTGAATCATCCCGTCGTTCGCGCCGACCAGGACGAACTGCGGCCGGTTCTCTTGAGCTTTGGCGTAGGCGTCGTAGGCGGTCACGCCGTTGGGGGTCAGTTGGCTCCCGTACAGCGAGAATAGGCATTGCGTGGTGACGCCCAGGTCGCAGAGGTACTGCGGCGTCGGCGCGGTCACCAGAACCGGCGAGGAGTGGAAGATGTCGCCCAGGATCTTCGGCCGCGGGTCGGTGGTCGAGCCGTTCTTGTTCTCGTCGAAGACGTCCAGCCCTCGAACGAAGTCGATGAGGGCGGTCGCGCAGTCCTGCTCGGTGGTGAACGAGCCGGCCATCCCGAGCTTCTGCGCAATCGCGTTGCAGGCATCGGACGAGGCGCCGCCCAGCGCCAAGTACGGCTCCAAGGTGGCGACGTGGGCCACGTCGAAGGGCGTCGAGCCGTCGGCGCTGTTCAGGACACCGTCCCCGTTCGTGTCGGTGACGGTGGAGATGTTTCGCGGGTCGGTGGTCTGATTTCGGTTCTCCAACTGGTCCGCAGCGTCCCAGACCGGTGTCGCGGGGGTCAAGGGAATCTTCAGCGGCCAGCCGGTGGTCGCGTTCCACGGCTGACTCGTGTCGGCGACCATGTAGTTTCCGTTCGGATCTTCTTCGATGAAGTTGCCGTTGGCGTCTTGCAAGTAGACGTCGTTGCAACTGCCGTCGCCGTTCGGGTTGACGGCCAGCTTGGCCGGGGTCATCGGCGGGATGGTGTCCGCCTGCGTGCAGCCCTCGGCGAACTCGTTGAAGACGTTGAAGCGGTACAGGTGACCTTCCCAGAGCTTGTCCTTCGAGGGGCTGAACCGCGGGACGAAGGCATAGTCGGAGCCGCGGGTCTCGACGGTGGTGATCGACGCGACGGAAAAGGAGGTCGCGCGGGTGTTCACGTCCGCGACCACCGTCGCCAGCGCGTTCTCCAACTGGGAGGCGTTGTCGGCCGCCAGGGCGATGCCACCGCCGAGGGCGGCGGTGTCCTCGAGAGTCTGCGAGTGGATGCCGAAGCCGACGGTGTCGACCGTGGCGTCTTGAAAGCCAGAGATGTCCGGCCGCAGGTCCTCGTGGTTCGCGAAGTTCGCCACGTCGTCGACATACGTGGGGTCGAGCCCGCCGTAGGTCCGCAGCTCGGAGGGCACCGCAGTGTCGCCGTCCGGCTCGCCGTCGGTGATCAGGACGATGAAGTTCTGCTGGCAGCTCCAGCACATCGAGTCGTCCGCGCCGCTACGGGTGGGGAGGGCGCTGTCGCCGCCGTGGACCCCGACGGTGCTGTGGACCATCACCTGGTTATAGAACCTGCTGTAGTCGCTGGTCAGATACTGCGCGGCGGTGGTCAGGGTACCCGCGAGCGGCGTGTAGCCGTTGAAGGACATGCCGTTGACTTGGTTGATGATGGCCTGCGCCTGGGTCGTGTAGTCGCTGGCCGGAGGCAAGACCGGCTGTCCTTGAGCGTTCTGGTATTGGTCGCAGGTCGGCCCGAGGTCCGTCAAGACCTTGCCCCAGCCCGACGATCCGTAGGTCATGAGCGCTTGCCGGGTGTTCTTGACCTGCGGAACCAGGTCCTTGAGCACCTTGCGCGCCACGACGAACTTCGGCGGGTAGAAGTTGAGCAGGTCTCCCGTGAAGACCGGCGTGTTGAACCAGCCGGTGCTCTCGTAGCCGTACGTCTCCAGGTTGGTGACGCACTGCGCGACCGCCGAGCTCTCGCAGATCTGATCGGTCGGGCTGCAGGTGTACTGCAACACGTCCGGGCAGATGTAGCCCGAGGTCGTGCAGGGAGCGAGCGGCAAGCGGCAGTGGAGGTTCGAGCCCACGGTGCCCCCGGCGTCGGTCGTGCAGACGTAGCCGGTGGCGCAGCCGGCGTTGCTGGTGCAGGTCGCGGTACCGTCCTGGAGCGGCGCGGTCTGGACCACGGTCTTCTCGCAAGCGCCGCTCGTGGCATCGCAGGAATAACCGGTCGGGCAGGTGTAGCCGCTGGCGGTGCAGCTCGAGTACGGGAAACGGTACTTGGGGCTGGAATACTGCAGGTAGCATCGGAAGGCCCAGTGCCACCCCCAGGTGCTCCCATCCGAGCGGCTGCACTGGTACCCGGTCGGGCAACTGGTGCTCGTGCAGCGCGTGAATGGTTGATAGGGATTGGGAGGCGTGACGACGGCGCTGCTGTTCGTGCACTTCTTGGTCGTCGTGTCGCAGGTGTATCCGGTCGGGCAGGTGTAGCTCGCTGTAGTACAGTCGATCACCGGCAGGTAGCATCCGAAGACGCCGCTGGATCCGGTCGGATCCTGGCAGGCGTAACCGGTCGGGCAGTCGGCGTCGGTTTGGCAGGTCGCGGGCGTCACCGCCGGGTTGGGCGGGTAATTGGTGGAGGTGAAATGGCTCGCGCACCAGTTGGGGATGCTGGCGTCGCTGGCGGTCGCGCCATCCATCTTCCAGACGTTTCCGGAGGCGGACCAGCCGCACCCCGGGGACCGGTAGACGACGCCGGGAAGATAGCAGCCGTCGGTTCCCGAAAATGTCCGCGGGTCCCCGGGCGTCGAACAGTAGTCCGGGTCGAAGGCGTCGTAGGCGGCGGCGTCGGTCGTGTAGCCCTTGTAGCCCATGTCGGTGAAGATCGGGTTTCCCAGGCCCGAGAAGCCACCGTTGCACAGGGAGTAGTCTCCGCATCCGGAGCCGGTGGAGCAGGGGAGCTCCGTCATGGAGCCCGAGTCGTCGAGGACCCAGATCAGATTGGGCGAGACCTGGCTCGAGGTGAAGAACTGGCTGTCGCCGCCCTGGGGCGGGTCGGTCGTCGCATCGAGCTGGTCGACGTCCCGATACCAGCAGGCGTCGTCGACGCTCGCCGCCTGGACTGCGGGGGGGGCGAGAACGGCGAGCACGACCAGGACCACGAGCCGACGCATCTCCATCCTCCCGGGCTAGAGGCCGAACCGAACCAGGAATTCGACTTCCGTTTCCCGGTTCGGTCCAGAACCGGTGGAGTCGCTGCAGACCACGGTGAAGACGTAGGGGACCCCCCCCAAGGGGGACGCGGTGCTGCGGTTCGCCATGCCCATCACGCTGGCGGACTGGATGGCCTTGACGTCGGCCAGCGGTATCACCGACGCGACGCCGAAGTCGTCGTAGTGTCCGGAGGCCATCCGCTGGTCGCCCACCGTCTGGTCCAAGGTGAGGCTCGCCGGGTTCACGTTGAAGGCCCGGAACTTGCTCAGCAGGTACGCCCGCGCGCCGTCCGCGCAGCTCACCGACTCTTGGTACCGGCGCGCCGCGTTGACCGTCGCCATCGAGGTGTCGCTGCGTTCGACGAGCCCGGCGGCCACGATGGTGAGAACCGCGACGAGCACGATGACGACGACCAGGGTCTGGCCGCGGGCGGTCGAGCCGGTCGGGAACCTCGCGCGAGCCAGAGAGCGCATCTGCACCTCAGAACGCGAACATGCTCCGGGAGTCCATGTTGGGAATGGAGACCGTGGTCGTGAACACGAGCCGGCGGTAGCCGCCCTGTTGGGCGGGCGTCAAGACGCGCGTCGAGTTCTCGAGCAGCGGCAACGGGTCGCCGAGCGCGCCGTTCGGTTGGGACGGGTCCGGCTCTTCGCTGCGGACCACCAGCGAGACCCGGACGGCTTGGATGTTCGCGGGGTTCAGGTTCTGCCGGGTCGCGTCGGCGATGGGAGTGTCGTACTGCGGCGCCGGCGCGGCCGCGTCCGGCTCGTCCGGCGGGTCGCCCGCGGCCTTGTCGTCTCCCGTGACCCAGTCCCCGCTCGGGTCGGGCGCGGTCCCGCCGGCTTGGCGATTCATGACGTAGGCGACCTGCAGGTCCTCGATGTCCGGATCGATCGGCAGCAGGTCGCCCGGGTCCTGGGTCGTCCAGGGGTCGGACCCGTCGCCGTCGAGATCCAACCCGGTGTCGAGCATCAGCCAAGGGACGCCGTTGAACGTCTGAATGGAGTATTCGTAGCGGTCGATCTGGAAGACGGTGGCGCCGGTCTGGTAGCAGGTGTTCGAAAAATCGTTCACGAAGAAGGGAACGGTCGGGTCGGTCGGGTAGAGGGTCAGGGTCAAGTCCCCGGGAGAGGTCGCCGTCGCCGTGTCGAGGACGGTCGACATGGTCCAACGGGACGCGGAGGGGCAAACGGAAAGCAGCACCTGACCGCGCACGAAGACGTCGCCGAGGTGAGCGGTCAACGTCAGTTGCGGCGGCGATGCGGTCGTCAGCCCCAGCCGCCATGCTTTGCCATGAGGACACCCATCGACGTCGGTACAGCCGGGGGTCCCCAAGGGGTCGATTCGATAGTCGGGATTGCGGGACACGAACACCAGCCGGTCCGCTGCGTCGCGCCGGTCGCGGCAGATCTTGCGACCGCCGGGTCCCGAAACCAGCTCGCTCGTCGGACAGTCGAACCAGGAGAAATCGAAGGCCTCGCGCGGGTCCACGCCGAAGCCAGCCATGCGCAGGTGCCGCTCGATTTGCACCATCGCGTCGGCGCCGGTGTCGTTCATCGCGCGGACGAACTCGGAGCCTTGGAGCGCCGATTTCTGGGCGATGACCACGCCCATCACCAGGGTCATGACGATGGCGACCACGGCGAGGGAAACCGCCATCTCGACCAGCGTGAACCCTGACTCTCTCGGCTTCATAGCGCGAAGACCTCCGGGTTCGCGACGAAGGTCGTTTGGTGGATGCTCCGGTAGCCCAGGCCCGCCTCGTGCCAGCGGACGATCACCACGACCACCTTGCCGTCGAGGATCCCGTCGCCGTCGCTGTCGACGCCGAAGACGTTCCAGTAGCGTTCGAAATGTGGTCCCTCGCTGTCGCCGTCGTAGGGCAGCGTCGCGCCGACGAGCGCGTTCGGATGAAGGGCGTTCGAAGTCGGGCCCTCCGCGAACTCCGGCTGCTCGGCGCTGTTCGTGATCTGAGCGGCGCGGGTGTCCGCGTTTCGTGTCGTCACCAGCGGGTCGTTCGCGTTGGTGACGGTCGCCACCGGCGTCAGGCGCGGGTCATCGTAGGGCCAGAGATGGATGTTCTCGACGAGGTCGCTCGCGAGCGCCGAGGCCTGGTCCAACCGGCGCGACATCACCGTCGCGCGCGACGCGACGAGCTGCAACTGCACGATGCCGACGAGCCCAATCGTGAAGATGGCGATGGAGATGACGGCTTCGAGGAGCGTCACCCCGTGCGGTCCGCGATGTCCCCTCGGTGCCCTCATCTACCTCTCGAACGCGGCGACGGTGCCGATGCGCGAGAGCACCGCCAGCGTCAGCCGCCCCAAAGACTTCTGACCGTTGTCCTGAGCCTCGAGCGTGAACGAGCCCCCGTCGGGGAAGCTGGCCGGGGTTTCCCCCAGCGCGGCCGTTCCGTCCGGATTGAACACCACCACGACGTGCAGCGCGTTGCCGGGACAGAACGTGCACGGCGCGTTGGCCGGTACTCCGCTGAAAGGTGCGGGCAGCGGCTGGGTGAGCGCGGACGAAGACGAGTCGACCAGCACGACCCCGGCGGGCACGGATTCCCGGTAGAGCAAGCGGTCCGACGGATCGATGATGCTGGTGCCGATGTGGCCTGGATTGAAGTCCGAGTTGAAGTCGATGAGCACGCCCATCTCGGGCGCGCCTCCCGGTCCGGGATGCATGAAGAAGGCGACCGGCGCACCGCGGTCGAACGCCTCCTCACGGGCGTTGCGCAGCAGCGACTCGACCTGACTCAGGCCGTTGCTGCCGGTGGCCTGCACCCCGACCCGCTTCAGTGTGGTGTAGGACAACGCGGCGAGAATCGCCACAATCGCCACCACCACCGCCAACTCAACCAGGGTAAAACCCGGTCCCGCCGCGAGTGCGGTTGCGGCGCCACCATGAGTGCTCGTCTTGGTCAGACCCATCCTTTGCCCGCCGCCAGAGAGACGCCGGAAAATATTAAGCAAGGTCCATGCCGGGTGGTCAGACCACCTGGCCCGGTGGTCAGTGGCTGACCGGATCGGTGGGCGGTCGTGAGGCTGCAGGCGGACACTTCGACAGTGTTTGCCGCTGTACGGCTTGGGCGTGAATCTTGCACAGTTGTTGCCTTGCCGGGTCGTCACGGGCGCTGATCGACACGCCGAGTCAGAGCAAGAGTTGTCCGCAGGCGATCAAAAATTGTCATCGCGTGGCATCAATGCCACGTCGATCCCCTGGCGCCGACTTGTAGTAGGGTGCGGCACCATGACCGGGCCCCGCCTCGCCACCTCGCTCTTCCGTGTCCGGCTGCGACGCCTCGACGACGGCCCGCTCGACGGTCCGCGCCGCGAGTTCCATCTGCAGCGCGCCGCCCGCGACACCTTCGGCTTCGACGACTCGTTCTTCTCCCTTCGCGGCGACGTGGTCTTCGCCGACCTCTTTCGCTCGCACGAGTTCGCCCAAGCGCTCAACCGCGTCCGGGCGCTCGCCGCCGAGGAGCCGGTGCGCGCGAGCCAGCTCAACGCGATGGGGCTCGTACACGAGATCTTCCACGCGGTGTTCGCGGCCTACCGGCGCGGCGTGCGCCCGCGGACCCTCCAGACGCTCGGTGCCAAGCTGCGCGAGCGCCAGGGCGAAGGCGCCGACGCGATGCTGCTGCGCTTCCTCGACGCGTTCCCGCCGCCGGTCGTCTACCGCGGCACGCAATCGGCGCGCGAGTACCTCGGAGGCACGACCGGCGGTGTGCCCAACCGCTCCTGGGTGATGGAAGAGCTGCTGCTCCTCTGGCTGACCAACCAGAACCCCGGCTACGCGCCCATCGGCGATCTGGTCAGCGACGAGCCGATGAAAAGCGACCCCGGCTATCGCGACTTCATCGAGACCGCGCGGACCCATTTCGAGAGCGAGCCCGGGTTCGGTCCCGGTCGCATGAACCTCATCGATCTGTTGCTCGAGCCGAGCCGCCGCCATCCGGACTCGCTCGAGGCGCAGCTCGAGTTCATGCGCACGCACTGGGGACTCGAAGGCCTCGACGAGCTGATGCGGCTGTTGATGGGTCTCGACTTCATCCGCGAGGAGGGCAAGTGGTTTCTGCGCAAGGGACACGGCGTCGGCGGCGACACCGCGGTGCGCACGTTCCGCGGCGACCTCTACGAGAGCGAGCCGGAGAAGTTCAGCCCCGACCTCGACTGGATGCCGAAGGTCGTGATGATCGCGAAGAGCACCTTCGTCTGGCTGGACCAGCTCTCGAAGCGGTACGGACGCGCGGTGCGCTCGCTCGCGGACATCCCCGACGAGGAGCTGGATCTGCTGCGCGGGCGGGGGTTCACGGCGCTGTGGCTCATCGGCGTCTGGCGGCGGTCGGGGGCGAGCCGGCGCCTCAAGCAACTCTCTGGCAACCCCGATGCGGCCGCGAGCGCGTATTCGCTCAAGAGCTACGACATCGCGCCGGAGCTGGGCGGTTGGGACGCCTGGCGCGACCTGCACGACCGCGCGTGGCGGCGGGGCATCCGGCTCGCGAGCGACATGGTCCCGAACCACACCGGCCTCGACAGCGACTGGATGATCGAGCATCCCGACTGGTTCGTCCAGAGCGACCGGCCGCCGTTCCCGAACTACACCTTCGACGGGCCGGACCTGAGCGAGGAAGACCGGATTGCCATCAACATCGAGGACGGCTACTGGCGTCGCAGCGACGCGGCGGTGGTCTTCAAGCGGTACGATCGGCGCACCGGCGACACCCGCTTCATCTACCACGGCAACGATGGCACCAGCATGCCGTGGAACGACACCGCGCAGCTCGACTACCTGCGTTCCGACGTGCGCGAGGCGGTCATCCAGACCATCCTCCACGTCGCGCGGCACTTTCCGATCATCCGTTTCGACGCCGCGATGACCCTCGCCAAGCGCCACTACGAGCGACTGTGGTTCCCGCAGCCCGGCGCCGGCGGCGACATCCCTTCGCGCGCCGCGTTCGCGATGCCGCGCGAGAAGTTCGAGGAGGCGTTCCCGGTCGAGTTCTGGCGCGAGGTGGTCGACCGCGTCCAGCAAGAGGCGCCCGACACGCTCCTCCTGGCGGAGGCCTTCTGGCTGATGGAAGGCTACTTCGTCCGCACGCTGGGCATGCACCGGGTCTACAACAGCGCCTTCATGAACATGCTCAAACGCGAGGAGAACGCGAGCTTCCGCTCGTCCATCCGCAACGTGCTCGAGTTCAACCCGCAGATTCTCAAGCGCCATGTGAACTTCATGAACAACCCCGACGAGGAGAGCGCGGTCGCCCAGTTCGGCAAGGACGACAAGTACTTCGGCGTCTGCCTGATGATGAGCACGATGCCCGGGCTGCCGATGTTCGGCCACGGCCAGGTCGAGGGCTTCACGGAAAAGTATGGCATGGAGTACGTGCGCGCCTACCGCGACGAACAGCCCGATCAGTGGCTCATCGATCGACACACTCGCGAGATCTTCCCGCTGCTCGAGCGCCGGCATCTCTTCAGCGACGTGGAGAGCTTCCACCTCTACGACTTCGAGACGCCGTCGGGCACGGTGGACGAGGACGTCTTCGCCTGGTCGAATCGGAGCGGAGACGAGCGAGCGCTGCTCTTGTTTCACAACAAGTACAAACAGACCCGAGGCCGCGTGCGGACGAGCGTTGGGTATCTTGGGCCGTCGGGGGCCATCGAGCGACGCACGCTGGCGCAAGGTCTCGGGCTGCGAGACGAGCCGCGCCTGTGCTCCCTGTTCCGCGATCACATCAGCGGTCTCGAGTACGTGCGCGAGAACGCGGAGCTCGTGCAGAACGGTCTGTACGCCGAGCTGGGCGCGTTCCGGTATCATGCCTTTGTCGATTGGCAGGAGGTCAGCGCCACCGACGCCGCGCCGTGGGACGATCTCGCCCGGAGTCTCGGCGGCGCCGGCGTCCCATCGCTGCAAGACGCGATGGTGGACTACCGCTTCAATGCCTTGCACGCGCCCTTCTACCAGGCCGTCAACGTCGGTAGCGCCGAGTGGCTGCTGGGCAGGCCGCACGCGGCCGCGCGCGAGACCGAGTCCGAGGCCAAAGGGACGAAGACGGTCGCCCCGGCGCGATGGCTGCCGCCGGTCGAGGTCGAGGAGTCCTTCCGGCGCAAGGTGCAAGACCTCATCGATGGCTTGAAGTGGAGATACCCGCGGGTCGAGGTTTCTGACGAGCGGCAGGACGAGTTCGTCCGCCGGTTCCGGGTCGCCTGGGAGCGGATGCCGCTTCTCAGCGCGGCAGCCGGCGTGCCGTCTTGGCAACTGACGACCGCGCTCTTGTTCTGTCACGTCGCACGCGAGCTGCAACCGCTGGCGGAGCCCGCCTCGCTGGGCACGAAGGTGGTCCGCGAGTGGCATCTGGATCGCGTGTTGATCCGAGCGTTGCGCGAGGCCGAGGCCGACGAGGACACGGCGGCGCGCGCGACGGATCTGCTCGACCTCCTCGTGCGCAGCGGGGACCCGGATTTGGGCAGGCTGGCGCGCACGCTGCTGCGCCTGCTCGCGGAACCGGAGGCCCGGGCGTTCCTGCGCGTCAACGTCTACGAGGCCGTGGCCTGGTTCGACAAGGAGCGCTTTGAAGACCTGGTGGCCGGGCTGCGCCTCGCCGCGGCGGCGGCGGCGCCGGAGTCCGCGTCCATGGATGCCATCGAAGCCCGCGCGCAAGAGCTCATCGACCTCGCCGCCGCGAACGGGTACCGGCTGGAGCCGCTGCTCTCCGCGTTGCGTGACCTCGCGGAGCGATGTTCGGACCCCATGCCGTAGCGCCGTAGGATGGCTGAAGCGCAGCGGAGCCCATCAGCGACGGCTGCAGACGATGGGCCGCGCTACGCTCCACCCATCCCACAGCAGGGTTGCTGACGTGAGCCCCCGCCATGCCAAGGCGATACCCACTGGCTTTTTCCGTCGTTTGGGGTTAAGACGCGCTTCGCCATGCGACCGCTCATCGCCATCGTCGGCCGACCGAACGTAGGCAAGTCCACCCTCTTCAACCGCCTGATCGGCGGGCGCATCGCGCTCGTCGAGGACGTCCCCGGCGTGACCCGCGACCGGCACTACGGCGACGGCGACTGGGCCGGCCGCGCGCTCTCGTTCATCGACACCGGCGGGTTCGTGCCCGAAGGGATGGCGGCCGCCTCCGAGCCGGGCCGCGCGAGCGATCGCCAGCAGCCGAGGGGCGGCGGCGTCGGCGGCGGGATGCCCAGCGTGCTCGAAGACCAGGCGCTCCTCGCCTCGATGCGCGCGCAGGCCCAACTCGCCATCGACGAAGCCGCGGCAATCGTGCTCGTCTGCGACGCGACCGAGGGGCTGGTCCCCAGCGACGAGGAGGTCGGCCGGCTCTTGCGACGGAGCGGCAAGCCGCTCTTCGTCGTCGCGAACAAGGTGGACAGCGACCGGCGCGAGGCGGAGCTACCGATCTCCGAGCTGTACCGGCTGGGGATCGAACAGGTCTATCCGATCAGCGCGGAGCACGGGCGTGGGGTCGCGGAGCTCCTGGACGACGTGGTCGCGGCGTTGCCGGAGGCGCCCCGGCTGGCGGAGGAAGACCCGGCGGAGGAGGGCGGCATCCGGCTCGCGGTGGTCGGACGGCCGAACGTCGGCAAGAGCACCCTGCTGAACGCGCTCCTCGGCTCGGAACGGTTCATCGCCTCGCCGGTGCCGGGAACGACGCACGACCCCATCGACGAACGGCTCTTGCACAAGGGGCATGCGTTCGTCTTGACGGACACCGCGGGCATCCGACGGCGCAAGTCCATCGCGGCGCGCATCGAGGGCTACGCGGTGCTGCGGGCGATTCAGGCGCTGGAGAAGTCCGATGTCGCGGCGCTGCTCGTCGACCCGACCGAGCTCGCGGTCGATCAGGACGCGCACATCGCCGGCATCGCGCTGGAGAAAGGTCGGGCGCTGGTGCTGGTCGTCAACAAGTGGGATCTGATCGAGGGCGACGCGGAGAAGGAGAAGAAGGCCAAGGAGCTGTTGCGCGACCGGCTCGATTTCGTCTCCTGGGCGCCGGTGGTCTTCGCGAGCGCGCTGACGCGGGCGCACACGGGGCGCATCCTCGACCTCGCGATTCGCCTCCACGAGCAGGCGACGACGCGGCTGCCGACGAGCAAGCTGAACGCCTGGCTGCAAGACGCGCAATCTTCTCAGCCGGCGCCCTTGTGGCGAGGGTTGCCGGTCAAGTTCTTCTACGCCGCGCAAGTGGGTACCCGGCCGGTGACCATCGTGGTGCAGGCGAACCGGCCGCAGGCGGTGACCGACAGCTACCGCCGGTATCTGATGAACCGGCTGCGCGAGACGTTCGAGCTGGAGGTGCCGGTTCGATTGGTGTTCAAACAGAAGACCGGAGATCGCAGGCCCGGACGGCGCGGGTGAGGTGCCACTCGTCACTCGACCGTCGGGCGTCAGCGATGGGCGAAGAGATAGCCGACGCCGGTCAGCGAGGTGCACGGCCGGCTGTCGGGGCCGCGAAGGACGACGGTGAACCCGCGTTGGCGCAGCGTGCTGGCGACGGCCTGCGGATCGCCCGCGGGTCCGCCGTGCACCTCCATCACGATGCGGTCGACGCGGTCGAGCCAGGCGCCGGGAGCCTCGAAGAGGGCGAACTCGCTGCCCTCGATGTCCAGCTTCAGCAGATCGATGCGGTCGAGCTTCTCCCGCGCGCAAAGCTCGTCGAGGGTGAGCCGCTCCGGCCGCTGGCCTTCGAACGCCGAGGCGCGCTCCAACTCGCCGGGCTGGTCGAGCTTGCCGCCCGCTCCGACGAAGGCGCAGAGGATGGAGACTTTCTCCCGCAGCCGGTTCGCCGCGAGGTTCTCGATAATGCGCGGAACGAAACCCGATTGCGCCTCGACCGCCACCACGCGCGCGGCCAGGCCCGCGACGCCGAGGCTGAAGAGTCCGATGTTCGCGCCCAGGTCGACCACCACGTCGCCGCGGCGCGGGCAGCAGGCGGGCTCGACGAAGTAGACCCCGCGGCCGTACATCTCGCGCGCCGCGCCGATGAGGCTGCCCGGCAGCTCGATTTCGCCGCCCGGAGCCCGGAAGCGGATGCGCCCGCCCATCGCCCGGTCGGCCGGGCCGAGGGTCCGCTCGCGCGCGAGCTCGGGAACGTGACGCAGGATGGCACCGAGGTAGCGCACGAAGGTCGCCCGGTCGGCGGAAGACCAGAGCGACACGACCTCTCGCGCGAGACGCTCCGCGCCTTCGGCGAGCGTGCGCGAGCTGGGGTCGGCGGATGCCATGGGTTCTCCGGGAGAGCGGCGAAGGCTTCGGGCGGTCGAGTCAAAACACCGAAAAAAGAGGGAGGATTGCGCTCGGTCGCTCACGGGTTGGACGCCTGAGCGGTCGCCGGTGCGAGCGCGGGCCGCGGTGGCGTCGTGGTCGACCTCGCTGGCGTCGGTGACCGGCATCGTTCATGGGCGAAGAGCGTACCGGTGCTGTCCGAAAGCGTCAAGTTCGGCGCCTCTGGCCGGCGTGGAGACGAACCTCTCCCGGCGGGCTGCCTGAAAGCGCCCGTTCGAGATCGCCGGGAAGATCGAGAGGAGCTACGCCGCCATCAGCGGCGGGCTGCGGGCGTAGGTGGCGGTTTCGCTGGTGTGCGCCAGTAGCGGGCGATCACATCGGGGTCGTGCAGCACCCGGCCGGGCGCAGGCGTCCCTTGCAGCGAGAACATTCGAGCGCGTCGCCGCCCCAGGTCCGGCGGAACAGCTCCGCCCAGAGGAGCCGTTCGGCCTGCGGCGGCTGGGTGGTTGCTTCGCTCGGTGCGGCCTCGCTCGCCGCCGGCTCTTCGCGGCGGTGCTCGCAGGCCGAGCCCCGGCGCTTCGTCGGCGCGGGCACCACGATCCCTCAGCGCCTCGCCCTCTTGCACGAAGGCGCCATCCAAGAGCCGGTCCCCCGACAGGACGGCGCCGCCTCCGCGAGGAGACCGTTCGGAGCGAACCGGTCCCCGACGGGGCGGGCGCCGCCTCCGGCTGGGCCGCGACGAGGGGCGCCCGGCCGATGGGCCGGGTCAGCGGTCTCCGCGGGAGGTGCGCCGCCAGCGCGGGCAGGATGGCGCGGACCGCCCATCGAAAGGGCAGGTCGAGCGCGGGCGTCGGCGTGGCGAGAAGAATCCGTTCGCGGCGGCGTCCGGCCCCAGGCTGCCGAGGAGGCGAGACCACCCCGGCTCGGCGAACCCGCGCCGACCCCCGACCCGGCCCGGGCGGGGCATCACCGCCTCGACCCCGCCCAGACCCGGGCGAACGGAGCTCAAGGTGTCGAGAACGAAACACAAGAAGTCTTTTTCGACCCTCAAGAAGTCTTCATCGACCCTCAAGAAGTCTTCATCGACCCTCAAGAAGTCTTCGTCGACCCTCAAGAAGTCTTTTTCGACCCTGGAGCCGCCTCGTCGACCCGCGAGGAGTCGCCCTCGACCCTGGAGCCGCCTCATCGACCCGCGAGGAGCCGCCCTCGACCCTGGAGCCGCCTCGTCGACCCGCGAGAGGTCCGTCTCGACCCCGGAGCCGCCTCGTCGACCGGCGAGAGGTCCGCCTCGACCCCGGAACCGGCTCATCGACCCGCGAGAGGTCCGCCCTCGACCAACCCTGCGGTCACTTCCGCAGGCCGTGAGGACACCTCCGCACGCCGTGAGGACACCTCTGCACGCCGTGAGGACACCTCTGCACAGCGATCGAGGTCCCCGGGGGGGCCGATGTGGGTCTCACGCCCACTCGGCATGACGGCGGGCACCGGGACGACTCCTGGCGTTGGGAGCGCCAACGGCGAGGAGCCCCGGGTCCGACGGCTTCGTGAGGATGCGGCAGTTACCGCATCCCTCTTCGATCTGGCGGGAGCCGGTGCGCAGGCTGGCCGCGGTGTAGAAGATGGCCGGGGTGTTGCTGAGCGCGGGGTCGCCGCGGAGCTGCCGGACGAGTTCGAGCCCGTCCATCGCCGGCATGACCACGTCGGTGATGATGAGGTCCGGGCGCTCGGCGCGGGCCTGGGCCAGCGCCTCCACGCCGTCCGCCGCGTGCAGGACCCGGTGGCCCTTGTAGCCGAGGAGGTTGCTCAGCATCTGCCGGCTGATCGCGTGATCCTCCACGATGAGGATGGTGGCCATTTTGTCAGTGTCCTCCGGGCCCCGGGTCGCTGTCGCCCGCGCGAGGCTCTCCGTCGCGGGGGTTCACGAACGATCCAGAAAATCTGCGCGCGCCGACAAGACTTTTCGGGTTAGTAGTTCAGGATCAGCGGGACGCGCGGAGCCGAGCGCGAACGGATAGCTCACCACCCACTGCCGCAGGGGCGCGCGTGGGAGGGGCAGATCGAGAGGAGCTACGCGGCCACCGGCGGCGGGCCGCGGGCGTGGTTCGATACCCGAACCCGTGCTTCACCTCGTACGCCGCGTCCCCTCGCCGAAATTGGGCTTGATCCAGAAAAGTGGAACGCGCGTGGACGGCCGTCGGCAGTGGTCGATGCATCAATCGGACGACTTGGGGAGATGAGCGACCTTCCATGCTTCCCATTCCTTCTGAAGGTCACGCGATCTCTTCTCTTTCGCAGCCCTCTCAACCCAATCCTTCTTAAATTCGCGAGCTGCATGCCGGAGTCGGGCGTCGTGCAGGCCCTCCTTTTCGATTCGGACAAGGTCGTCCCAGACCGCAGCGCCTTTCTGCTCCGCTTCCACCGACAACATGAGCGCCACCACGGTGGGCGCGACGATCTTGACCTCCTCGCCTTCGGGGGCGGCGAGCGACAGAACGTCGCCGAGCGCGACCGGATCCAGTACGTCCCAGTTCGCCTCTTCATGGACCTGGACGTAGGGATGGAGCTTGTCCCAGGTGCATAGAAGGTACGTCGCATCGGCGTCCGCGCCTCGATCGAGCAGCCAGCCAACTGTGACGACGTCATGACGAATGAGAATCGGGGGTCGGCCCTCGTCGCCTCGTTCCTTCATCGCGAAAGCGAATGCCTCCTGTGCCCTCTTCAGCGAGGACGCGCTTGCCGGGAGGTTGTTCGTTTCGATCCCGTAGCCTGTGAAGAGCCGCTGCAGCTTGTTCATCAGGATGTCGCGCACGACATCCCTGTCGCTATTGGCCATCGCCTCCGCGAACCCCAAGCCGGCGAGGTACGAGGAATAGGACTCGGCCTTCTCTCCTTCGGCCGCTCTCAACGCCGCGTAATGCGCGACGAAGGCGTTCTGCGAGGCACGAAGGTCCGGGTCGAGTTCAACGATTTCTTTGTACGCGTATGCCTCACGCAGGTGGCTGGCCACCTCCTCGAGGTAATCCCTGGGAAGCACCATTGAGGCGCGGTGGGCGACGAGCTGCTCGTACGCATGTTTCGCAGCCACAAAGAACTGCTGCGCGGCCGCAGTGTAGAGCAGGCTGCACAGCAGCGGCATGGCGACCGACGTGTCGAGGAGCGCCACGAGCCGCTTGCCCCCGCCGAAGGCCTGGAGCACATGAGGCGTATTCAGGCTAACGAGATTGATGAACACCTCTCCCGCAATGAGTGCGCGACCGAGTGGTGACCCGGCGGCGATTCCTGACAGATCGCCGAGTAACTTCTCTCTCGAAGCTCTGTCGATGACGCCCAGCGTATCGAGAAGAGCATCGAGGTGCCTGATACGGCTTCGTAGGCCGTCGTGGCTGAGCCACGCCGACTCGGCATCGCCCAGGGCGTTGCTGGTGGCGCGCCCCGTATCGAGCCAGAGCGCTCCCAGATCCTCGACGATGGCGCCCAACACGTCTTTGCGTCTCGCCGCATCCACGAGGTGGGGCGCGAGGAGCGCGTCGAGTTGGCGGTCGAGGTCGAAACGATCCTTTTGCTGAATCGCCGACATGCTTGCCCAGTTACTCTTCGTCGTCCCGTCTAGGGTGACGATGCCGTTCTTCCCGCTCAGACGGCCATCCTGAAGCATTCTGTCGATCGCCGAATTCACTTGAGAGACCTGGCTCGAGGCGAGCCCAAGACTGAGGGAAACACGATCAGCGATCGTCGTTCGTAAAGACGATCCACCCGCAGCGAAGACGACCGCGATGGCGGCATTTTCGATGACAGTCGCCCGAAAGGCCTGTGCATCCGTACCGAAGAAAGCGCAGGCGTAGGCCAGGTTTCGCCGCAGATCGGGGCGCTCGAACGGCTTGGGGGTCACAGTAGGAACGCTGATCCCAAGACTTTCGAGGATTTTTGGGGTGAACCCCTTGCGTTCGGCGAGGCTCGCAATGTCCTTCGCGTCCATCTTCTGGGCTTGCACGTTGAGCGTTCGTTGCAGGTCGTCGGCCACCTCCTGGAAGGCGGCTTGAGTGATGGTTCGCGTACTGACGAACAGCAGGATCTCTGCCCCGAGCTTCCTCTTCGCCTTGGCGGCGTCTTTCCGTAGCTTGCTCTGCCAGTTCTTCTCAACGGAGATCTGAACGACAAACTTCGTGGTGCCCGGAGCGAGGACGTAGCTCAGGAAGTCAGCACCCCCGTCATGTGGGCCGTCGGTCAGGCTGGGCATAAACCCCCGCTCTTCCAGACAGGTTAGCGCGATTTGACGAAACGTGCTGAAGTCCGCTGAACTCACGAGTCTTTCCAGACTGTCCAGTCTCATGTTCTGGCCTCGCTTAGGTCACATTCTAGCGTCAAGCACCGGGGTGGATATTCGGGTTGGCTTGTCCGACCCTCGCCTCTCTGACGTGCTCGCTGAACCTTCACTTTCCTCCCAGCGCCGATGAACGTGTAAGGCGCCCAAGCGGCGTGCGGGGACGAACCCGTGCCTCGGTGGCGTCGTGGTCGGGGTCGCTGGCGGTCGTGGTCGGCGTCGTTCACGCGGAGGGAGCATACAAGTTCTGTCCGAAAGCGTCAAGTCGAGCGCTCGGGCCTGGGCTCGAGACGAGCTTCTCCCGGCGGGCGGCCTGAAAAGCGCCCGAGGAAGAGCCGCCGGAAGGATGGAGAGGTGCTACGCCGCAATCGGCGGCGGGCCGCTCGACCGAAGCGACCGCTGCGGAGGTGGTCGTGACGACGAAGCCGCTTCTCGTCCCGGCGGTCGGTCCGACCATCGACGCGCAGCTCGCCGCCGACATCGCCCAGGACATCCTCGACGACGGCGGCTACGGGCGGCGCACGCTCATCGCGATTCAACTGCTGCGCACCGACCGGCACGCGCAAGAAGCCCAAGCGGTCCACGGGTGCGAACCCGTGCCTTGGTGGCGTCGTGGTCGAGGTCGCTGGCGTCAGGGATCGGCATCGTTCACGGGCGCAGAACGTACATGTGCTGTCCGAAAGCGTCAAGTCGAGCGCCGTTGGCCGGCATCGAGAGCACCGTGACGATGGGTTTCGCTGCGTTCCACCCATCCTACGAACTTCGGATCGATCCACCGGCGCGGCGGAATCGGTCCCCAGGTCCTCGACCGCGTAGCCCTTCGCGGTCGGGTGGCGCCCGAGCACCTCCTTCAGCCGATACCCGGTGTGGTCGGACGCGATCGCGATGCGAGGTCTCGTCATCTCTTCACTCCGCCACGTCTCCTCCTCGCGAGCCTGCGCCCGCCTCGGAAGAGAATCTGCTAACGCTTCTGCGCGCTCGCCTGTCATGCTGCCGGCGATGGCTGGCGGTCCGGCGGACGACACAGCAGACCTCGTGCGGCGCGCCCGCCAAGGCGACGCGCCAGCGCTGGAGGCCCTCGCCCGACGGCATCTGCGCGCGGCACACGCGGTTGCGCTGAGCGTCGTACGCCAGGTGGACCTGGCCGAGGACGTGGCGCAGGACGCTTTCGTCGTCGCGATGGAGCGGCTCGAGGACTGTCGGGAGCCCGCGCGCTTCGCCGGATGGCTGCTGGCGATCGTCCGCACGCGAGCGCTGAACCGGTTGCAGAGCGGGCGGGTACACGAGGCCGGTGTGCTCCGGCTGGTCGATGCCGCGCCCAGCAGCGCGTCGCCGGACGACGCACGCGTCGACCTGCGGCGGCGGCTGCTCAATGCGCTGGCAGGCCTGCCGCAGCCGCAGCGCGAGGTGGTGCTCCTGCACGACCTCGAAGGCTGGAAGCACGGAGAAATCGCCGCGGCGCTGGGAATCAGCGAAGTGATGTCGCGCCAGCACCTGTTCCAAGCGCGAAGGACGTTGCGCGAGCGACTCGCCGACGAGGCGGAGGCGGAGCATGGATTCTGACAAGCTCGACCTGTCGGCGCTCGATCCGGCCGGCGATCCGGCGCGCTGGGAAGCGCTCGTTCGACGCACCGTCGCGCGCAGCATCGCCGTCCGCCGGCGCGCGAGCATTCCCGCGCTCGTCGCCCGCTGGGCTCGCCCCGCTCTCGCCGCCGCCGCCTCGCTCGCGCTGGTGTCCTGGGGCACCGTCTACTTCACCGCGCCGCCGGCCGCGTCGAGCTCGCAGTCGGCAAGCGACCCCGCGAGCGCGCTCGTCAGGTGGGCCGAGACCGGCAAGCTGCCGGACACCGCGTCGCTCCTGAACACCCTGGGAGGCGGCCATGAGCGGTGAAACGTCGCGCCGGGTGCAACTCGTCACCGCGCTCGTGCTCCTCGCGACCTTCGTCCTCGGAGGCCTTTCCGGCGCGGCTGTCGATCGGCTCTTCGCCAGACGCCCGCCGCCACCCCCTCCGGGGGCGCCCCTGCTCCCACCGGGGCTGCTCGATCTTTCTGCCTCCCAGCGCGCCGCCGTCGGCGCCATCGAGGAGAAGCATCGCCCCGCGCTCGAAGCCATCGTCGAAGCATCGTTCCCCAAGGTGCGCGCGATTGAAGTCGAGATGCATCGCGAGATCCGCGAGGTGCTGACGCCATCACAACGGCAGAAGCTCGATGCGTTCGTCGCCCGCCACGGTCCTCCGCCTGGACCCGGGGTCAATCCCAGGCCGCCACCACCGCCCCGATAGATCGGTCAGAGCCCAGTCCAGTAGGATGGACAGTCCCGTCGAGCGCAGCTCTTCGCGCTCGGCGGGCTGTTCGTCCGAGAGCGATCGTGCCGGATCTTCTTGACGGTTCATGGGCATCGGCCCGCCGTCACACGTTCGCTCTGGAACGACGGGCAGCCCGAAGCCCTGCGGGCTCCGGGCCTGCCCATCCTACCGTCTGTCGCCCTGTCGCCGCTGGCGGCGAGGCACGATCTGTTTACGTTCGGTCCTCTCCACACCTCCTAACGCTTTCGCGAGGTGTCCTGTCATCAGCTCGGACCGGCCCGATGGACGGGCCGGTCGTCGGTGAAACCCTTCACCTTCGGAGGCATGACATGACGTGGAGAACGAAGCTCGCAACAGGAATCGGCGCCGCGGTGTCGCTGATGGCGGTCGGCGCCTGTGGCACGCCGAACTCGCAAGCGACCGGGAGCGGCAGCGGTTCGGCAGCGCTGGCCATCGGCAACGAGAACGGCGGGAGCGCGAGCGATGCCAAGGCTCCGCAGGGCCCGCCGCCGCAGGCCGCCCTCGACGCTTGCGCCAACCTCTCCCAGGGCGATGCCTGCTCGTTCACCGACCGCGGCCACGACCTCGCGGGCACCTGCGACGCGCCCGAGGGCAAGCCGCTCGCGTGCCGGCCGGCCGGCGGGCCCGATGGCCAGGGCCCGCAGGGCCAGCAGCGTCCGCCGCGCCCGCCCCAGGCGGCCATCGACGCCTGCCAGAACCTGTCGAGCGGCGCCTCGTGCTCGTTCACGCTCGAGGGCCAGACCCTGACCGGAACCTGCCGGGCACCTCAGGGGAAGCCGCTCGCGTGCATGCCCGACCACATGCCGCCACGGCCGCAAGGCTGAGGGCTTTCGTCTCCGATCATGGCCGGGAGTCGTCGCGGCTCCCGGCCGCATCGGCGTCAGAACGTGCCACCGGCCTCGATGCTGCCGAGCCCGAGGCCGTAGACCCCCACCGGAAGGTCGCTGGTGTTGCGGGTCAGGATGCCCAGGTCGAACACGCCGGCATCGTTCACGGGCAGGGAGGGTAGATGTTTCTGTCCGAAAGCGTCAAGTCGAGCGCGTTCGCCCGGCGTCGAGATGAGCCTCTCCCGGCGGGCCGACACCTGAGCGCCCGAGGAGGAGCTGCCGGAAGGATCGATGGGAGCTACGCCGCCACCAGCGGTGGGCCGCGGGCGTGGTTCGACAAGCGTTGCGCGGGGCTGACGCCCGCCACCCAATCGCACGAGCCACGACCAGTAGTGCCCGCCCTCTGGCCGGGCACGACGACGCCGGGCCAGAGATCCGGCACTACTATCGCGACGCTGTGCGTCGAGAATCTGCGCTCGCCGACAAGACTTCGCGGCTCAGTCGCTGACCATGAGTCAGCGGTTCGGGTGGTGCAGCACGGCGATCGGGCGCGGGCGTCCCTTGCAGCGAGAACATTCGAGCGCGTCGCCGCCCCAGGTCCGGCGGAACAGCTCGGCCCAGAGGAGGCGCTCGGCCTGCGGCGGGGGAGCAGCGCCTCGCTCGCCGCCGCCTCGTCGCGGTGGTGCTCGCAGGCCGAGCCCCGGCGCTTCGTCGGCGCCGGCACCACGATCCCTCGACTGTGCTGCCATGAAAAAGGGCCCGTAACCCCGCGAAAGTCCTGCACTTCGCCTGGACCCTCTTTCATCGCCCATGCTGAGCCATCGGCTCATGACGTCTCGGGATGAGCGGGATTTCGCCGCCGGCGCCAGAATCCCGAAGTACTTGCGGGTCCTTCGACTCCCTTCGGTCGCTCAGGATGAGCGGGGCCCGGGCCGGGATGAGGCTGACCAGACGCATCAGCAGCTCTGCGGCATGAGCACGAGAGCGGTGTCGCCGTGGCGATCCGGTTTCTCGAGCCGATACGAGAGCAGCCCGTCAAGCCGCTCGGCGAGGGGCGCGCTGGAGATCGGTCCGCGCAAGAGATATTAATCGTTGCGAAAGTATCTGCACCTCGCATCATCAGTCGTGGCACGGGCGTCCCCGCCCGTGTAGCCTTCGTTGTGGCTTTCACAGGCGAGGACGCCTGTGCCACGAGACTCCGACTGCGACT